>CAYYWZ010000001.1:0-234498 GCA_964475415.1 uncultured Saprospiraceae bacterium
TGCCCAGGGTGTAATGGTATCTGTACTCCTCAAAATCCAACTTGGTTTGCTTTTGTTGCTTGGTGTACTGATATTAACTTAGAAGTAATATTTACAAATTGTATGGATGGTACGATACCTGGATTTGATGGTGTGCAAGTAGCCATATATTCTAGTTGTGCTCCTAGTTATACACCTGTAGACTGTGACGTAAGTTCGAATGATTGTGACAATAATGACAACAAGGAACTTAATCTTACTGGCTTAATAGTAGGAGATGTATATTATTTTTTAGTGGATGGTTGTGCCTCTGCAACTTGTGATATTGAGATAGATGTTTTAGGTATTTGTGGGATTCCTATTTTAGAACCCTGGAACAATCCAGTCTCTGGTCCACTAGAAGTTTGTGCTGGATCTACAGAAAATTATTTCGTAGATGATATAGATGGTGCTAATATGTTCCATTGGTATATTGATGGTGTAAATGTTGCTGACACACCAGATAACACCTATGACATAGACTGGACAGATGCAGGAAATTTTGAATTATGTGTAGATGCTTCTAATGACCCATGTATTCCAGAGATTGGAGATTTAGATCCTATATGCATAATGATAGAAGTCTATGATGCTGAAGCAGGAGCTATAGTAGCTAATCCAGAAATTCTCTGTCCTAGTGAGACTTCTACGATTACAGTAAGTGGATATAATAGTTTTGCGCCATTTGAGACTTCCATTCTTGTTGCCGATGAAACTGGAAGTATTATCGATATTGTCGCTCCAGATCAAACTACGCTAAGCTCAGATATGTGTACAAGTTTTACGGTATGCAATTATAATTATGTTTCTACCTTATCTAGCTTACCTGCTCTAGGATCTAATATTACTGATATAGATTGTTCCTTAGGCTGTTGCCATATAGAATGTGTAGTAGTTACTTTTGAGGATACAGAAGATCCAAACTTCAATGCACCGCCTGCTAGTATAAATATTACTTGCATAGACCAGTTACCTATTTTAGAAGATCTTGAGTGGTTAGATAATTGTGATGGTACTGGATTTGTTGAAGGTATAGAAATGGGTAGTATAGATAATTGTACTGGAGGATCTATATCTAGAAATTGGGAATATACAGATATGTGTAATAATACTGCGACGCATATACAGATGATCACCCTTGTCCCTCCTCCAGTAGAAAGCTTTATAGATCCTCCTGCAGATATTACAGTAGACTGTATGTCAATTCCTACTTCAGCTCCTGATCTTATGTACACTAATAATGGACAAGGAGCTTGTCTGTATACAGCAACCGTTCCTACAGTCTTAAGTGGCTCAGCAGATGTGTGTGGTGGCTTGATAGAATTTACATGGGAATATACAGATCCATGTAATAATCCTATAAGCTATACACAAAGTGTAACTGTCGACCCTGCGCCAGAACCTGACTATCTCAATCTTCCTCCTGATCTAACTGTTTCCTGTGATGCTATCCCTACAAGTGCACCTGACTTAGAATATTCTAATGGACTTACTGATGATTGCGTAATAAATGGTTTTGTTCAAGCTACACAAACTGGCGGTGCTGATGAGTGCGGAGGAGTGATTCTATTTATATGGGATTTCACAGATGCTTGTGGCACTAATCTAAATCATGTGCAAAATGTTACCGTAAATCCTGCTGCTGATCCTAGTTTTATAGATCCCCCCGCTGATGTAACGATAGCTTGTGACGAAAGTCTTGCAAGTATTCCAGACCTAGATTATAATAACGGACTTACTGATGATTGCGAAATAGATGGATCACTCACAGGATTCCAAATGGGTACCGCAACACTATGTGGAGGAAACGTAGAATACATATGGGAAAGTACTATATGTGGTTCTCCCTTACAACATATTCAAACCATTACGATAGGTATTGCTCCAGAAGCAAATTTCTTAGATGTGCCAGATGACATAACACTCTCCTGTGAAAATTTCTCAGAAGATCTCCCCTTCCTTAATTATGATAATTTAGAATTAGGAGATTGCTCTCTCTTTGGATCCATAGAAGCTGAGATAATCGGAGATCCTAACCCCTGCGGAGGAACTATCGAATATGTGTGGACCTATGTTGACCCCTGTGGCAGACTCACAACTGCCAATCAAAATGTAACCATCGAACAGGTTCCTCCAGCTATATTTTTTAATGTACCAGGTAGCACTACGGTAAGTTGTGATGATCCTATACTTACAACTCCTCCTTCTCTTAATTATGACAATGGAGGCAGTGGATTGTGTGCTATCTTTGGAAGTGTAGAGCCAGTACAATTAGGATCTTTTGATGCCTGCGGAGGCGACATTATTTTTGAGTGGTCTTTCACAGATGATTGTGGAAGAACAATCTCCCATCAGCAAAACGTAGAAATACTTCCCGCTAGCTCGCCAGAATTTATTAATCCTCCTCAGGATATTACACTAGCATGTACTGAAAATTCCGTTCCACCCTATGAGATAGATTTTACAAACAGTGAGGACGGAGATTGTGAAAGCACAGGTTCTGTATTTTCTTCTGTTGTAAATAATGATAATCAAAGTATCCATACTTGGGAAATTATGAATCCTTGTAACGGAAGCATCATAGAACACAACCAAACTATTACTATTCCAGATCTTCCAGAATTATCCATATCTAATATAGAATGTGGAGTTGGAGGATTAGATTACTCCGTAAGTTTTACAACTAATGGGTCCTATCAGGTAATACCGAATTTCGGTACAGTAAATATTGATGGAGACATATATACCATTACTAATATTCCTATTAGCAACCCGCTATCTATAGCCTTGTTTGACGTTGGAGCAAACTGTGAAGTTTCTTTTGATGTAAGCCCTCCAGATTGTGATTGTCCTTTTGTAGAACCGCCAAGTTCTACCGGTGATGAGTCGGTATGTTTTGGTGATCCTACTCCTGCTCTTATAGTTTCACTGGAGCCAGACCTAATAGCTAATTGGTATGCTTCTGCATCTGGAAGTGATTTGATCGCATCTAATGTTTTAGAGTATACACCGACTGTTACAGCACCCGGAAGTTACACCTATTATGTAGAAGCAGAAAGTATAAGCTCTGCTGGCTGTGTGAGCTTAATAAGAACACCTATTACACTTACCATATTTCCTGAGGTCCAAGCCTCAGATGCTACTCTTATGGACTGTGATGGTGATCAAGATGGAAGCATAGAATTTCTTCTAGCTAATGCTAATGATCTAATAAGTACGAGTGCATTAGAAATACAATATTTTAACACAGTCGATGATGCAGAAAATATAGCCAATCCGATCATCACAATTATCGTAAGCACCTTCCCCCAGACTTTATTTGCTGTAGTTACTGATGTCAATAATTGCAGCGTTATTGTAAGTGTAGAACTAGACATTATTCCAAGTCCCATTTTTTCAGTGGAACCGTCTCCAGAAACCTGCCCTGGAGATATGGATGGTTCCGTAACTATAAATTATAATCAAGCTACAAATAACACCTTATATAGTCTAGATGGAATTAATTGGCAATCCCAAAATGTGTTCTCAGGATTATTAGCTGGAGTTTATATCGCCTATGTACAAAATGATGACGGTTGCATAGCTCAGCAAGACTTTACTATAGCTGCCGCTCCTATTATGGGAATCATTACCTATGAACTTATCTGTAATGATAACCAGACGGGAACAGATGACTCTGATGATTTCTATACACTAATTTTCCAGTTAAGTAATTCTGACCCTGCTCTTACGTCATATGAATTAGACATCAACACTGTCCTTAATGGAAGCTACATATATAATGAGACCTACTCAGAAGTTTTTCCAGCGGATGGAAGTATACTTCAATTAATATTCACAGATGTTCAGACACAATGCCTGCTAGAACAGATTTCTATACCTCTGGCAAGTTGCTCTGGAGACTGTGCTATAATTGCAGAACTTGTAAATTCTATATGTAATGATAACGGCACTACGTCAGATCCATCAGATGATTTCTATAACATAGAGATCAATGCAGAAGTTGTAAATTCTGAATCATCACAAACTTACAATTTGACACTAGATGGAACTACAGTAGCTACTGGCATGTATAGTGAAGTTTTATCCATTACACTTCCAGCCGTTTCTAGTTCCGTAGAATTTATACTAATTGATTCTGAGAACGAACTGTGTATAACTCCCCTAGAAATTTCTGACTTATTCCCCTGCTCTGATGATTGTTTCCTAGAGGGAACCATATCCAATCTGGTCTGTGATGATGCTGGAACAGAGGGCGTCGTAGAAGATGATATCTTTTTCTTCGATCTAGATGTAAATGGGTTGAATACAAGTGGAGCATGGTCTGTAAATAATATGAGTCAAACCGGAATTATTGGTCAAACATCTACATTAGGACCTTTCCTTATCAGTGATGGAAATATAGACTGGGTTATATCGGACGCCAATGAACAATCTTGTTCGTTCAATCTAGAAATCACAGCACCAGCACCATGTTCATTACCATGTGAAATAGAATTAACAGAATGGACGATAAGTGATTGTAACAATGGAGGTACTGGAAATACTGACGATGATGATAGCTTTTCTATTATTTTTCAGATCAATCCTATTCTAGGAAATACTACAGAAATAATAGTTGAGATCGGTACAGATAGTTTTGGTCCTTTTAACTATAATGAATTGAATACTGTTGATAATCTACCAGCAAATGGTGAGGATATTATTATAAGAATCTTTGACGCTAATAACTCATTATGTTTATTGGAACAGATCGTTAATGTTTCTCCATGTTCTTCTTGCATACAACAAGTGGACGCGGGAGAAAACCAAAGACTTACTTGCATAGATGAATCTATTCAGTTAAGTGCTTTTACTACTGAGGAAGGCAATGTATTATGGGTAGGGCCGAATGGATTTAATCAAAATAATAATCCTGTCAATGTAACTATTCCGGGGATTTATTATCTCACTGTTGATTTCGGGAATGCATGTGTTTTTACAGATAGTGTTATTGTGGATCAGGCGCCTGATATCGAAGCCTTAACTGCAGAAGCTACTCAGATAGATTGCGAAGGAGATACAGATGGTTCTATTTCTATAAATGAAATTCAAGGAGGAACAGAACCTTACTCCTATTGGTTAGATGGAGTCGAAATTCAAAATACCAAAATTCCTAATCTATCATCAGGCACTTACCTTCTAGAAGTTACAGATAATAATGGATGCATAGCAGATACGACAATGATCCTCAATCAGGGTCAAATTATAAATCTATTCCTAGAGCCGCAAATCAGCTTAAATGTAGGAGAATCAGGAGTCTTAGAAGCAATGCTAAATCTGAGTCCTGGAGATATACAAAGTGTTCAGTGGTCTCCATCTGATAATCTATCTTGCGATACTTGCTTAGTAACAAGTATCGCAGGCCAAACAGAAGGTATATATACCATAGAAATAATATCACAAGATGGCTGCATTGCAAGCGCAACAGTAAATGTGTCCTTGATAACAGTTCAAAATGTATTTGTCCCTAATATTTTTTCTCCTAACAATGATGGAACAAACGATGTGTTTACGGTTTTCACCGATGAAAATACTGTTCTAGTGAAAGCTATGAGAATTTATGATCGATGGGGCGAGTTGATTTTTGAAAATCTAAATTTTGCTCCTAATATAACTCAGGAGGGTTGGGATGGACGTTTTAAAAATACCGATATTATGCCTGGAGTTTATGTGTATATGATCGAAGTAGAAAACGCAAATGGAGAAACGGATATATATTCTGGCGATATTACCATCATAAAGTAAAAATGAATAATTTGTCTTCTATTTCTTTATGTTGTTCCAAAGATGAGAAAGGAAATGAAATATTAAAGGATTCTACCAAGAAATTGCATATTCAATTTTGACGGAGAATGAGTAAGATGCTAGGAATTGAAAAATTTAAAATTGCATGGCGTGGATCATTCTGAAATTGCATGAAATAAAAGATTAGTAGTTCCCTTGAGGTTTTTGCTTGGTAAATGAAATCTAATAGAAAAAGTCCTCATTAATTAAGTGTATAAAACTAGATGAAAAAATCAATTAGTTATTATTTACTCACCTCTATATTTCAAATCTAAAACTATCTTTGTTCATCAACTGATTGTATTTTTCATGATTAAAACTATATAGTTTTGCAGGACGATGAGAAACATCATCTTGGTTTTCATTTAAGTCTATAAGTATGTCTAGAGAATTTAGTTTTCTTCTGAAATTCCTTTTGTCCATCTCTATACCCAACACAGTCTCATAAAATTGCTGTAACTGCTTAAGTGAAAACTTAGAGGGTAATAGATTAAACCCTATGGGATACTCTCTGACTCTCTTTTGCAAAATACTATAACACTTATCTAAAATAAGCTTATGGTCAAAAGCCATTTCTTGAATATCATCTATCGGTACCCACCTTAACCTTCTTTGCTTATTATCTAGGATTTTATTTTCAGCAATATTTAATAGAGAATAATACGCGATAGTAATTACCCTATTAACGGGATGCCTATCCAACTCGCTAAATGCTTCTACTTGTTCTAAGTATACATTAGTTAAGTTCGTACAATCATATAAGATTTTTTCTGCAGATTGTCTTAAGGTCTGTTCTTTATGTAAGATATCTCCGACAAGCGATAATTTACCACTATATTCTGGCATATCACTTTCCATTAATAAGACTTTCAGTCCGTTATTTTCATAACCAAATATGACACAATCGACGGATACATGTAAGGCCTGTTTATCTTTTAGATAATTAATTGAAGTCCCATTTAGGGTTAGATTAGTGTTTAACATGTATGAATATATAAAGAATGGATCACGATTTCATTATGACAGAGATTTAATATCTATTTTAAGTCTAACTTATAAAAAATAAGCGGCCACTAAAATTGTCCGCTTATTAAAATTACTAAGTGTTATTTTTTTATTTGATAATACTAAATCTTTTTCCAATCAGATAATCACTATTGGATATATTTATCATATACTGCCCTGAACTAAGGGAAGATATATTAAGGTCAGATAGATCGCGTGCATCTTTTGTCATTAACATCACCACATTACCTGTTATATCTATAATTCTAATTTGTACCGCCCCTGTCAACTCGAGCGCTTTCAAATTGACATTTAGAATATCAGATGCTGGGTTAGGAAAAACTTTAATCTGAGAAGGATTTATAATATCCTGAGTACTTGGCAATACGTCCCCAAAAAGATACGCTCCCGTTGAAGAATTAAATGTAACTCCATAAGTACCTTCTACAGTCGATATATTAGGTCCTCCGGGAGTTCGACACCTTGTGGCCAAGAATCTATACCCCAATTAACTGCCCAATCATTATCTGCTCTGAACTTCACACCCTCATCTGTAACTTCAGGATCTTGCGATGTTATACTTACGGATTCTAATGTCCATAAATTAAAATCATCTACATCCTTAACCATAGGAATATCATTTTCCCAGTCTCCGTTAGGTTCGGATTTTCCTATTAGCCCTACTTTCCATACTCTACAACTGCTTTAAAATCATAAGCTCCTGTCAGTGTGCTAAAACTTGTAATATACTCACCTGCCGTTACTGGAATATTTGCACCATCTTGTGTACGCATGAGCTACCTGGAATGGGCGCACGTAGTAAGCAGTCCGCGATAAGCCTTAGCCGTCTTGCCAGAGCAATTTGCCATAATAAAGTTACTTAGGCGGGCGAGGACCGAACCGAATGGTGAGCATGTAAGACAGCGACCATGAGGAACGAATGGACATGCCCAAAACAAAATAAACTATAGATAAATAAGCTAAAATCATGTAAAGATCAATATAATTATACTACTGCTGCCAGTTATTTTCAAGTTATAAAGTGTGTTAAATCCGTCTAAAAGGAGAGAAAACAGTCAAAAAGCAGCTTTTTTATAAATAAATCGTAAATTATTTACATCTCGGGCAACCTTTCGGACCCAGATTGTACTTATAGTGTGTAGATAAGATGGAAGACAAAACGCAAGAACTTATAAGAGCATGCCTTAAAGGGAATGTTGCAGCTCAACGTGGGCTGTACGACTTATATCGCACTAAGTGGTATATGCTCAGTCTACGTTATGCTAAAAGTAAGTTCGAAGCGGATGATTTATTACAAGAGGGCTTGGTCTATATTTTTAAAGATCTGCATATGTATAATCCTGATAAGGGAAAATTTATAAATTGGTCTTCCCGTGTTCTTGTTAATTCGTCACTGAGATATTTGAAAAAGAATAGCTGGCATTCTCAACTGACAGATATAGACGATGCTTATGATGCGGAGTCCAAACAGGAAACTGTATATCAGAAATTAGCGGCACGAGAACTTACGCTACTCTTACAGCAATTACCTGCTGGCTACCGACTCATTTTTAACATGTATGCTATAGAAGGATATTCACACAAAGAAATAAGTAAACTAGTGGGCATATCTGAAGGGACATCGAAATCACAATTGTCTAAGGCTAGAAAAGCACTAAAGATGAAATTAGAAAAACAGTTAATCAATATATAGAATGAAAGAGAATAAAAATATTGATAAATTCTTTGCAGAGCGGCTGTCAGATCCTGATATCCCAGTAGAGGCATGGAACACACCTCCTGCTGGTCTATGGAAATCCGCTCAGGTACAATTTCCGGTAATAAAATCTGGCTGGACCATAAGCACGAAAATAATATTAGGTATAAGCAGTCTTGCTATCGTAGCAGTCGGCTACCTATGTATTACACAAATAAATAATAACATAAATCATCATACAGAAATAACGCCAATAGAAAATACGAACCGTATTATTAATGAGTCCTCAACAAAAACTAATACTTCATCAGAAGAAATAACTATTTCTAGTTTGGTTTCAGTGAAGTCTAACCCTATTTCTACTGAGAAAGAGAATAACATCAATATTGATCAACAAAATATTTCTAATCAGAAAAATAATTTAACTTCTAATAATACAAATACTAGTATATCTAATTCTGGAAATTCAGTTGTGGAATTTAAGCCTGAAAAGGAAATAAAAAATAAACAACAAACAATATATAATTATACAAGTACTACAGAAAAAACCAATGAGGTCCTAGAAAAAAATAGTATTATAGAAACAAGTGCAACTATCCCTCAAACAAAAATACCTCCCCTAGTTAATACTGCTAACACTGGAGGCATGAGCAAGAAAAAAAGAGATGTTACTACTAATGAAAAACCAGTTAGCATAAACAATGAAAATAAGGAGTTACCGAACAGTGTAGATAGATTTATAGCAACTCCTGAAGTGAAAATTGTTGATGAAAAGAAAAGTGCTACCACTACAATAATTGCTGAACTACCTATACTCAATAGCGACGGATATGCAACCATTGAGAGATTAGAATCTATCGATGATACGCCTAGAGCAAATTCTAAAACACCTCTTGCAGTACCTATCATCATTCCAATAAGAAAGTATTATCCTAAACATGAAGTAGGATTAACTAGACTTCATACTGTTTTTGATTTGTTAGGAGAAATTTCTGTAGGAAGCCCTGGAGATACAGAGAGACTAGATCTGAATACGCACTACTTTAATATCAATAGAAGTTATGCTAGATGGCTAAATCCGAAGTGGAGTATTAGTACTGGCTTTAATATATCAGATCTAAATGTAGATTTAGACTTTAATGTTCTAGAAGTAATTACTGATTCTGATATAGATAATTTTGTAACAAGAGAATACAATGATATAACTGGTAGAAGTAATATATATGCTAAGTCTAGCGAAGTTAATGGCTTCTCATCAGAAGAAATCAATATTAGTCTATTCCCAGGGATAAGTGTTGCCGAAGGAGAAACTATACAGATACAGGGTATACTAAATGCTGGTGTAAATGCTATACAGATTCCTTTTTATATCAATAGACATTGGTACGCTAGAAGAGTAGAATTTTATACTGGTGTAGGTGTATCACTAGACTACTTTAATATTAATCAGGCTTCTGCAACCATCAATATCCTAAGAGATGGTGAGAATATAGCAGAGCCGTATAGACTCCTTGCTAATCAAAATAGTAAAGTAGATTACTCTTTATACATACAAGGAGGAATAAAAATACCTATCACTGATTTCCTAAATATTAGTCTTGCTACAAGAACCAATATCTTGGATCCATATCTTACAGGAATAGAAACAGGTGTTTATTACAGATGGAATAACTATTAAGTGCAGAATGATCTTTTTACAAACAAAAGACAACTTATAATTAGCTATAGTCCATGAGTTACAATAACTGTATCTCAATATATTATGGAGAATACATTGAGTATAATATAAAAGGCTTAATTATTAGTCTGCTGCTATAGGCGAACAAATTTCTATTATAAATCCATTAGGATCTCTCAGGTAGCCTACTTCCTGGCCCCACGGTTTCGTAACTGCTACTTCTAGTTCTACAGCTCCAAAACGAATCGCATTTGTCATTACTTCCTTTACTGTTGTGCTTGTAAAAGCTAGTTCTATACCAAATGGTTTATTTGTTAATTTACTTTCCTCAAATCCATTTCTAAAATTACTTTTACCTAATTCAATACTTGCAAATGCTATTGTTGTAGAACCTGAATTAATTTCACCATAATCATTTTCTGGTGTCAGCATTTTTTTCTCGAAACCGAATGCTTCGTTATAGAACTTGATGGTGCTAGCGACATCCTTTACATAGAGAATAGTGTAAGCATATTGTATATTCATGATTCAACTTTAATTATCATAAAAGAATTTAGATTTAATAATATTATTTTTCGTATTTCTTTATAAGTTCAGATTTCCTGATCTTTCCTGTAGAAGTTCTAGGAAATTCATCTAACTCGATGATTTTTTCTGGTATAGCATAATAGGGTAATTTCTGCTTAAGGTAGGCTGCTAAATCTGTAAAGTCTATGCTTGTAGAGTCCTTTGTTTTGATTGCGGCCTCTACTCTTTTTGCCGATACTGAAAATTGAATCGGGTAAACTGCAGCTTCTATAATTTCTGGGTACTCCAGTAAGCAGGCTTCTACTGAAGTAAGTTCCACCCTATGTCCTCTGATTTTTACTTGAAAATCTTTCCTAGACAGAAAGTGTAAAATTCCATTTTTATCCTTTCTCACGATATCACCTGTACGATAGTAGTATTTGATGACGCCATCCTTATCTACTTTGAACAATGATTTTTCTGTCAAAGAGATATTTTTCCAGTATCCCTTCATTTGTGTTATACTTCTTATAAGTAACTCACCCTCCTCTACTATATGTTCATCCTGGTCTATAATTAGATATTCCGTCTTATCCCAAATATAACCTAAGGGAATAGTCTCATCATATAAGTCTATATTGTCAATATGGAAATAGGTACATTGATTAACTTCTGCTGGACCATAAACATTACAAAATCTAGTTTTAGACCACAGCTTCATCAGTTTTTTTAAATGCACAATAGGGAAAACCTCTCCACCATACAGCACCCATCTGAGATGATCCATACTATATGTATCGAGTGCACCCTGTTCTAACATCTGTATCAAAACAAGAGGCACAGAGTACCATATGCTTATCTTTTCCTCATGTATTAGTTTAGCTAAACTAGCAGGGAAAATTGTATGTCCATCAGAAACTATAACTGTGCAGGCACCAACGAGAGGCGCTGTAAGATATCCAAATGTAGAAATATCAAAATGCAGTGCGGCGTGATTTGCTACAATATCTTGTTCTGATACATTATATAACTCAGCTGATAATCTAGCATAAGCTAGCCCGCTATTATGGGTATGCATTATTCCTTTTGGTGCTCCTGTCGATCCAGAAGTATAGATGATATACGCTAGATCATCCCCGAGAATAGTATAAGGTAATGATAGTTCTGTATCCTGTTCTTCTACCTTTTTCCAGCTTATGTTTTTTACATTATAGTCACCTTCTATTCCTATTACCAAATCTAAAAATGGAGCACTTTTAATAATTGTTGGCAGGTTACGTTTTAATTTTTCCTCTGATATAAGGATTTTTATATTGCAATCATTAATTAGAAAAGCACATCTATCAATAGGAGATTTAGGATCTACAGGGACATAAACTCCTCCAGCTTGCATTATTCCATAGATAGCAATAGCAGTTTCCAAGTTTCTATTAAGGTATACCGCAACTCTATCTCCTTTCTGTAGACCATTAGCTACAAGCGTATTCGCAAGTTGATTAATTTTTATAAGGAGCTGGCTATAGGTAAGTGATTCTCCTAGATACTTAAATGCTATACGATCTGGATATTTTTCTGCTGATAGAGAAATACTATGTGGCAGGAGAGCATTCATTATTCTGTATTTTTAGAATATCATATAATTTTGAGTAGCAAAAATGCATTTATTTTACTTACCAAATATCATATATTATTATTTACCTGTTATCTGCTTAGACAAGTTATCAGACGCTAAGGTAGTTTCTTCTATTACAGATTTAAGTTCTAAAGCCGGTTCTTTTATAAATTCATACGGGCTTTTAGCATCAATAGGAATACGTTCTATATGTATCTCTTTTCCTAGGTTCATCTCCTTGGCATAATTAAAGAATAACTTCATAATTACTGAGTCTTCTAACGGAAGCCCAGTAGAATCAAAGACAGTAAGCCTATCTCTAAGTTCTTTATATTTTTCAGTTTGTTGTATACACATGAAAAATTCTTCCCCAATCTGATCTGCTTCTAATTGCTGGCACTCTCCTTCGATTATTGCTTGAGCTAAAAAATCTGGAGAAACGAATGCTTTTTGTAAAAGTTTTTTAGGTAACTCCGTCTTACCTGGGAAATCAGATCCTATCGCATTAATATGTAGATGAGCTTGTGTACTTATATCATCAAAAAGCGGGCCCGCACCTACATCTAAGGAAGTAGCCGTAGTGATAATATCTGATTGCTGTACGATCTCTTCCATAGAAGAATGAACTAGCTCTATCTCTAGATCTAACATCTGAATCCTTTCTGCAAAAGACTCACAAGTAGATTTATCTATATCATAATAAAGTACCTTCTCTATAGGAAATACTCTAGATAATGCGTGTAATTGTGTTACAGCCTGAGCTCCACAACCTATTAAACCTAGGATCTTACTATCAGGGTGAGAAAAAACCTTACTTGCTACAGCCGAGGCCGCACCTGTTCTTAATGCAGTAAGGAAAACACCATCCATTATTCCCTTAAGATGCCCTGTAAGGGTATCATAACATGAGATAGTAGAAATAATTGTAGGCAGATCATATTTAGCAGGATTATCAGGATGATAACCTACTAATTTCACAACAATATCATTGTGCTTTTTATCGTATAAGGGCATCCATTCCACCAAGCCAGTATTAGGCTTTTGATAATTAAATCCAGACCTAATAGGAATCTTCGTTATCTCAGAATTATAATTAATAAAAGCATTTGTCATCTCCTCTATTAACTTATCCATCAACTCATCTATGCCAACCTCCGATACGATTTTCTCAATATCATCAGCGTTAAGAACTAAGGTAGGCAGATTATTTTTATTCATTAATTACAAATTGAAATCTAAAAATTATACCGCACCAAGCCCTTAATAAATATAGGCGTTCCTGGTGTAAAATGAATCTCCTCTACAGATTCAGCCTCGTTAAATAATCTCGACTCTGTAGCAAACTGAGTTTCTTTCCATTCTTGATCAAAAAGATTTTCGACAATAATGCCAAAGCTAATATTCTTCAACTGGTAAGAAAAGTTTAGGTCTGTTATAAGATAACCTTCCGCCACTATACTATTATCTTCATTCGCTGGTCTATCCATCAAGTACCTAGCATCTATTCCAGCATTAAAGTTTTTGTGGCTATAAGATAAACCTGCCGTACTAGTAATACTTGGCGCTAGGGGAATAAAGTTTTCACCTTCTGGATCTTCTGTACTTCTCGCATGAGCATAATTAAAATCAGCATTGGCAAATAACTTGCTACTTACCTGATATCTAAACCCTAGATCTACACCCATTCTTCTTGTCTGTCCACTAGGTTCTACTATACCCGCATCTCCTACATATACAAACTCTTGGTCTAAGCCTAAATACCATAGCGCAGCGTTAACTATAAGTCTAGGTACCGGCTTATATATAAATCCTAGGTCTGCACCGTAGCCTGCAGGAATTATATCAGTTCGTTGCTCTTCTATGATAACTCTTGCATCATTAGAATGAAATCCTATCCCAGTTTTTAGGAATAACTGAAAGTTATTAGTGGCATTATAAACAAAATTCAACTTAGGACTTACCCTAGCTTTTGATGTAGATTTATTATCGTAAAGTGTATCTAGATTATTTACATAATTAAACTTAAATGCATCAAACCTCAGGCCAGGTTGTATAAGTAACTTTCCAAAATCTAATTCAAGATTTGCAAAAGCAAAAACGTTTTTCTCATCTACATCTCCAAACTGAAAACGCTGAAGTGTAGTCTTCCTGTTAAGTGTACTAGATAATTCATTATCTACAACTTCGTCAGCCCTTAGACCTACCCCTAACTGAAGAAAAGTGCTCGTAGTATTTAAGAAGCCAGATTGGTTCCACGTGCTTTGAAAACCGTATATTTCTCTTCCTTCTGTTTGTCTTATTTGATCACCATTAACAGGATCCTCTAAGAAAAAAGTGAAGTTAGAGAACAGTTCGAAATCATATAAGCTATAATAAAAATTAGTTTTGACAAAAGTATTCTGATTTACAGGCTTGCTGTAATCTATAGAAAAATTTGTTCTACTTGTCTGTCCTCCTTCTGTATCATCTACTGCTCCGAACCTAGATATAGTGCCATCATCTACCAGACGTTGTGGTATCTGTCCTGATGCATCCCACTTACTATTAAAATGAGAGGCTAGTGCAGTAAGTCTACTTCCATTATCTAACTCTCCACTATACTTAAGCATCATGTTATTACGGAAAAAATTCTGAGAAGACTCGAATGGACCATCAGAAACCATATACTCAGAAGCTAGATATAAATTATGTTTTTCAGTATTAAGTAATTTCACCATACCTAATGCTCTAAAAGTATTGAACCTTCCCGCTTCTAGACTGAACAACGATTGCTTTAACTTATCTTTTGTCTTAAATTCAGCATACCCTGCAGTAGCAAAATTTCCTTTATCAGCATAATATGGGCCTTTTCCAAAATCTATTGAAGCGACTGTTTCCGGTATTAGAAAATGCAAATCTGCATACCCTTGTCCATGTGCATGAGAAACCATATTTACTGGCATTCCATCTACTGATATTGCAATATCAGTACCATGATCAATATCAAATCCTCTGAGAAAAATTTGCTCAGCTTTTCCTCCTCCAGCATGTTGGCCTATAAACAACCCAGGTAATATTCGCAAAACTTCCTGAGATGACTTAAATGGTTTCACATTAAAATCTAACGTGGAGATTATGTTAAGCTTTTTGATATTCTGACCGACCACTATTTCTCCCAACTCGAATACAGCCTCCTTTAATTCGATTTCAATATCTTCCAGCGATTCTACAACAAAATATTTTTTCTCATATCCTATATGTGAGAATTGTAGACTATCTCCTAATTGTACTAGACGTATAAAAAATCTTCCAAACTCATCAGAGTGTGTGTGGATATCTGTTTCTACATGTTTAATATAAGCACCTATAACTGGTTTGTCATACTCATCTACAATCACACCGGTTAGGGTTTGAGAATTCAAAGATATTGACACAATAGTGGAAAAAAGAAAAATAAATGTTCTCATAATTACAAATTCGTTGTAAAACTTAAATCCCTTGGGGGTTAATTTTGGATTATCAATAATTTTACCGCTCGAAGATAATCTTAAGAAAACAAATCATAGAAACCAATTCTCAATTTTTTTAACGAAAAATATGATTTTTATCTTAAGAATCAACAAACTCTTGTTTTTTCAGATGTTTTGGAGAAAATTTATAGCGCATTTCCATTATAGAATTAAAATTCTGACGGTAATAATAAGACAGACTATATGATTTCAATTCCACATGCACGCTGTTTCATTATTTATATTAATACCTTAGGATTGTTGTACCGTTAAAATATAAATCTTTACCTCAAAAAACCAAATAGGTGGATTATATTATCATTTCGAATAATAAAAAAATAATGTCAAATAGACACCAAATCATTCAACCCAATAATGTTATAGCAAAAAACCTAGCAGAAAACTATACTCTAAATAGTAATGAAATACATGTATGGAAAAGTGAGCTTAATGATACAGATGAATTACTTAATTATTATTGCTCATTATTAAGTGAAGATGAAATAGAAAGATCGGGAAAATTCAAATTTACAAAACACAGAAATTTTTACATTACAGGAAGAGCTAAGTTACGACAGCTTATATCACAATATATTTCTATCAAACCAAGTAAAATAAAATTTACATATAACAAATATGGGAAACCTTATTTACACGAAAATTCTCTTAAATTCAATATCTCTCATTCTGGAAACAAGGTGTTATTTTCCTTCAACACAGAAAATGAAATAGGGGCAGATATAGAATTAATAAATAAGGATCTAGAAATCTATAGATTAGTAAATAGATTTTTCTCACTAAAGGAAGCTAACACGATAGTTGCATTAGATCCTGAAAATGCGCATGATTATTTTTTTAGATGCTGGACCAGAAAAGAGGCCTTTATTAAAGCCCACGGCCAGGGGCTAAGTCTACCCTTAGATCAGTTTCAAGTAAGCATATTACAAGACAATGATGTAGAGATAGAAAAAATAAAATGGAATCCTACAAGTATACACACTTGGCAATTGTACTCCTTTGCCTATTCTTGTGATTCTGTCTGCGCAGTAGCCCTAAATACAGAACAGAAAAAAAAATTAGTGCACTTTAAGTTTTAATGATTTGTGATTATTAGAAAATAATTTATCTACCCTCTCCTATATACTTATCAGGCAATAAATTATCTTTTGATTCTGCCTCCCAGCTGATATTTACAATCCAATATCGATCTCCATCATACATAATTTGTATACTGTTAATCCCACGCATAAATGGCTTAGCGTCCTTACTAGACTTATAAGCTTCATAGGTAGAAAAAACATGTGTCAAGGAACCGAAGTTTTCTGTTACCCGAAATATTTCTTTTTCTATAAATCCATTTTCCACTAACCAAGAACCTGAATTGCTGATATAATCATCCGGACTAAGATAGCTCGCAACACTTTTTCCTTCCTTGTTCTTCCTTATCGGAATAAGTTTCGCATCACTAGTAAATAAATATCTAAAAAGATCCCAATCCCGCTTTACTCCCGCATCACCAGATATCACATTATATAATGTTTCTATAGTTACATCTATATCCCGCACCTTATCAGTGTAAGGACTCTCTTCCGATTGGCCTAATAAGCCAAAGGGTAAGACCAAAAATAATATTCGCAAAATCATCTATTAGTTTTTTACTTATTACGGTCTACTAATTTCGGAGCTTATGGACTTACCACCCGCAATAATAGAAGATGCTCCATGAACAGTAATAAAAGATTTCTCAAAATCATCTTCCTCCGCCTTAAAGATATTATCAACATATTTTTGCGGATTTCTATCTATGTAAGGAAACCAGGTACTGTGTATCTGTATCATAACTTTATGACCTTTCTTGAAGGTGTGTAATATATCTTGAAGTGGAACATCTACTTCCGTAGGCTCTCCTGGAACGAATGGTTTCGGAAACTCGTAACTCTCTCTGAACCTACCTCGGAAAGTTTCATGACGCACCAGTTGCTGATAGGAACCCATTATTACATTCTTAGGATTATGTTCATACTGCGGATGATCTGGAGGATAGACATCTATAAGCTTTATGATAAAGTCTGCATCTGTCCCAGACATAGACACCACAAGCTTAGCTAATATCTCTCCAGCAATCGTTAGATCTTCTTCTAAGATCTCTGTTTCGAAAGTAAGCACATCAGGCCGCTTAGAAGCATGGCGCTGATCATCTGTCATAAACTTCCTAGGTGTAAATGTCAATCCTTCTGTTTCCGATCTATAAGGAACAGGCTTAGCAGGATCGCTTAGATAATCAAATTCTAAATTAATATCTGTAGGATTGTTAACCGATAGCTGCCCTTTATTTCCAAAATATAAACTTACTGGTGGAATATCTTCAGGTGGCCACTGTGCGAAAGTTCTCCACTCTTTCTTTCCCGTGTCAAACATATAAGCTTCAGGCAATTTAGAATCTGGTCCTCCTTTAAGATAATGATTGAAAAAATTAAATTCTATTTCTTGCTGATAAAAATGGGAAATACTATCTCCGTAATAGATATGATTAACAATTTGCTTTTCATAAGGCCTGGCCCAATCTCCATGTGTCCATGGTCCCATTACAATTGTATTTTTTGCTTTGGGATTTTCTTTCTCTATTGTTTTGTAAATATTAAGTGGGCCGTACAGATCTTCCGCATCATACCAGCCTCCTACAGTCATAACAGCGTGGTCTATGTTTTTTAGATGAGGAAGGATACTTCTAGAGCTCCAGAATTCATCATAATTAGGATGCTCTACAATCTGTTCCCAGAAAAAATTATCATGATGATATTCTTCTGTAATATTTTTTAGTGGCCCTTTGTTTAGATGCCACTCATACCCATCAGCAACTTTCTCATCAAAAAATCTACCTATCTCCTTACCGTACCAAGGCTGATCTGTCAAGCTATCTTTCTGATATCCAAAAACAGCAAAGGCTGCAGTATAACTTTGTAAGTAAGCGCCGTGATGGTGGAAATCATCAAAGAAAAAATCTGCAATAGGTGCTTGCGGCGAAGATGCCTTAAGTGCGGGATGAGCATCTGGCAGTGCCGCCGTAGTATAGAATCCAGGATAAGAGACACCATACATCCCTACCCGACCATTATTATTTTTTATATTGTCTAGAAGCCATTCTATTGTATCGTAGGTATCAGAACTTTCATCTATATCCTTTTTGTTTTTGACATTGTTTCCAGCAATGTTAGGTGTCATATTGTTAAATGTACCACCTGACATATATCTTCCTCTCACATCTTGATAGACTAATATGTACCCATCTTCTATTAAGTATCCAGAAGGATAAAACCCTAAATTATAATCTCCTTTTACTGAAGCATTATAACAGGTTCTGTTCATCAGAAAAGGATATTTCTCCGATTGATCCTTAGGACTGTAGACTATGGTAAATAATTCTACCCCATCTCGCATCGGAATAAAATGCTCTGACTTGTCGTAATGCTGAGCTACATAGGTGGAATCTTTTAGCTGAGCGTGGATAATTCCAGGTAGAAGCAGCATAGCAAATAAGTATAGAATATTTTTCATATGATTCTGCTTGATTTATTTAGAATGCAAGTTTTAATATCAACTAAAGTTAAGGTATCTTTTTCGGATATTATGATTGTAAAAAGTTTAATTGTAAAAAGACATGTTAGTTCCTATAAATTCGTACTGCGTTTCGTATTTAACTTGTTCAAAGTAGAAATTGATTGAACTATCAAACAGTTTCAATTTATTTCCTATCACCACCAATGTAAAAAAGGATGTTAGTATTTTAAGAGTAAATTTGAAAAGAGGTGAAGGAGGTGTAAAAAAATCAAGCTCCATAATGATAGATCAACTTAGATCAATCGATAACAAAAGATTTATAAAAAGAACAGGAATCTTACCAAAGAATCTTCAGCTTGATGTAGTTAAAAATATTGGAATCATACTAGAATTAAGTACAGATTAGAACAGTACAATACTCTCTAAAGATCCTTGGTTTCTTCTAATTACTCTATCTTAATAAAACTTCTTGTAACGGCCTGTTGATTTCTCTTCAATGAGATAAAATACAACCCTGCTGGCAAAGCAGAAATTGATTGAACTATCAAACAGTGTCAATTTATTTGAGATACATAAAGCTCATCTGAAAAAAGTGCAGTCTACCTCTATTTGATCCAGCGGGATCTCCATTAACATCTACAAGAATTTGTTGATGTACCTGATTTACTTGCTGAGAGAAACGTAAATTCAGTGATATATTATGCTTAACTAAATAGGAAATACCACCACTTATTCCTATAATCCATCGGTTAGGTACATCATCGGTAATACTAAGATAATTATCGATTATTTTATGGCTTAGTTTAGCTGTATAATTATAAGAAGGACCAGCAAAAATTGAAAACTTAGTTGACAGTTTGTATTCTATGCTGGGTGTTACTTCTAAAAATATACCACGTACAGCGTAGTCAGAAAATTTTGCTTTAGTGCCTAGCAAATTGACGTCTAAATTAGCGTTAAACTTTAATTTATTAGATACCTTATAGGCAATTCTTGATTTTATGGAAGAAAGGATATTATAACTTTGATCATTGCCTATAATAATTTGACCTGTCTGTGCAATATCAACATAATCTATCTTTGAAAAATTAATTCCTAGTCCTAGTCCATACTCCCATTTGGATTGTGCATGCAACTTTGCATAAGAAATCAAAAAGAAAAAAAATAATAGTGAAATTATGTGTCTTTGAGAAAATGGTCTGAAAATCTTCATGATATAAGTAAGTATGATAATACTACTAACTCATTAGTTTTAAAATTATTGTTACGTTTATAATATAGCTAGCTGTAACGAAGGGTCAATGAAACTAAAAGAATTCAAAAAACGTTAAATTTATAACATGGCGACTAAAAAGAAATATCTAACGTATTTAGAAGATACTAGAAAGCATCACTTAAAAATTAGACGTCAAGCTAAGTCTACCACCTACTGAATCAAGTTGATTGAAAGAAGAAATAGAATCGATCAAATTGCAATCGCCTATATAAAATAATCCATCTACATATTTTAATTTATCAAAGGCTGAAAAATCCATTATATCGTCTCCCTCTATATGAATGCTATGATCAAAGAAAGTACAGTCTGGATAGTTAGCTTTATAATTATCTATCTGTAGTTGGGTATTAAATACTAAATCAAAATCAGGGCAATCCTGAGCGCTTAGATCTACTGCTAAAAGAATAATTAAACTAGATATAATTAAAAGCTGCAAACTTTTCATAATGATATAATAATTAGGCTTTTACAAGATAAAGCTTATTAAGCTAAATCTGCTGTTAATGTATCAAATACTATTCGAGAAAAGAACTTACTTTAAATGGAATAGCTTATTATCTTTGAGTTTCTGTAAAATAAATTCTAAAAACCATGGCCCTAGTCACATTAGATGACTTTATCGATATATACCAAAAGACGGCTCAAAGAGGTGTTCAGTTTATGCTGAGCAAGCTAAATCCTAATGCTATCTCGAGAACCAAGAGTGCCTTTAGTGATAGTGCAATGTCTAGTGCCAACTGGTGGATTATTCCTGCAGTAAAAAAAAGATGGAATCACAAAATAACGGGAGACGAACATATAGAATATGAAAGCTACACCTTAGATAAATATTTCAAAGATCAGAAAAATCTAAGTATGTTATCTATAGGTAGCGGTGTATGTAGTCATGAACTGAAATTTGCCACTTCTGATACATTCAGTAAAATTACTTGCGTAGATATAGCAGATAATATGCTCCGAAAAGCGGAACAAGAAGCTCGTAACAAAAATCTTACTAATATGGAGTTTCTCACAGTAGACATATGGAAACACAAGATAGATCCTGCCAGTTATGATGTTGTTTTTTTCCACTCATCGCTTCACCACTTTGATAATATTCCAAGCTTTATAAGTGAGAAAATAAAAGTATGGCTTAAGCCTGGAGGCAAACTTATCATCAATGAATACGTAGGGCCGAATCGACTTCAGTTTCCACAAATACAAAAGCAATATATCAACAAAGGTCTAGGCTTACTTACGGCTAAGTACAAAAAAAGATTCAAGTCCAATCTATCTAAAAATAAATTTTATGGATCTGGATATTTGAGAATGGTTATTGCTGATCCGTCTGAATGTGTGGCCTCAGCAGCAATCCTTCCAGAGATCTATAAACACTTTACAGTAGCAGAAGAAAAACCCTATGGCGGAAATTTACTGATGAATATTCTAAAAGATATCGCACATAATTTTGTAGATGAAACTCAGGAAACAAAGGTTGAATTAAAAAAAATATTTGATCTAGAAGATGCGTTTTTAAAATCTAATCCTTCTGACTTTATCTTCGGTATCTATGAGAAAAAATAAATTATAGATCATAGCTCTAATAGGATTTTTATTTTCCTATTCTGAAGGTTAAATTACAGACTTTATCTATTCAAAGGTGGTTACGTGTTTGAGGTGGTTTTAAATTTTTTATTCTAATTCTGGCAAATTAATTATATAATTTGTACTTCGTCCTCCTTCTTCAGAATCTGATAATACTCCTTTGTAAACTAAATCTTGTATATCTTTGAGAGCAGTATCTCTGTGTACTTTTGTCATCTTAGCCCATTTTGATGAATATAATTTTCCTGTAAAATCATCTTGTAGTTTATTTATCATAAGTATTTGTCTGTCATTGAATTTGGTGTTTTTATATAGCTCCCAGAATTTTGCTTTTACAAAAATTTTGGATAAAGTTTCGTTCGTTATTTCAAGAGACTCAATAAGCCTTTCTATATACCATACTAACCATTGACTTATATCCAAACTTCCTTTTTGGGTTGACTCAAGTATATTATAGTATCCTTTTTTAAAAATCATTATCTGAGATGACATGCTATAAAATCTTTGACTTGTTCTGTCTGCTCGTGCTTATTGACAATCTCCGATTGCACGAGCAATTCTACCATTCCCATCATCAAATGGATGTATCGTTACAAACCATAAATTAGCTATAGCCGATTTTATTACCTGCTCGATTTTATCTTCGGTATTGAACCAATGCAAAAATTGATTCATTTCATTATCCAATCTTGAAGCTTCAGGAGCTTGATAATGCACCTTTTCTTTACCCAAAGGTCCAGAAAAAAGTTGCAAAAGCCCTCTCTTATCATTTCTCCAATCACCCATTGTAATTTTGAACATTCCAGATCTACCTGTAGGAAACAAAGCTGCATGCCATCCACATAATCGGTCTTTAGTCAATTTATTTTTATAATCCTGAGTTGCATCTAGCATCATTTCGACTACACCTTCAACATTTCTACTTGCATCTGGTAAGCCTGAAATTTCAATTCCAAGTCTACGTGCAACAGATGATCTTACTTCTTTATGATTCAGAAATTCACCTTCTATTTCACTTGATTTAATTACGTCTTCGGTTATTGTCTGCAGAATTGCCTCTTCCCTTAGTTCAAAACCTACTCCTTCCATTCTTCCAATTAATCTACCTTGTAGATCACGTACTTTACTTATTATTGGAAGAAGAATGTCAGTGTCCCATTGGAAGTTTGGCCATTCATTTTTTTGATGTATGTACATTTTAGTAGTTATTTGCCGTATTTTTTACGTCGAAAACGGTCTGGATTTGCCGATTAGTAATTTAATAACAGATAATGTACCTGGGAATCAAGAGATTATTTGGGAGTACTAATTTGTTGTGGATTGAATTTATTGTCTCTTCGTTTTCTAATTTATCTAAGCCTATATAAAAATTAGATATATCTGTTGATACGACATTTGCATTCTCATAATTCCTACTTGAGTACTTTTCTCTTAACTTGTTATTATTTGAACAAGAATTAATCAAAAAGATTAATATTGTCATAAAAAAACTAATCTCATTTTTATATTTTTTATTGCCCTAACTAGTCAATTCGTCTACACTACCCCGCCCAACCTTCTCTATCTAGACTCCTATATTGTATTGCTTCTGCTAGATGTTCTATTTTGATATCTTCACTTCCAGCAAGATCAGCAGCCGTTCGAGCCACTTTCAGAATTCTATCATAGGCTCGGGCAGACAATTGTAGTTTCTCCATGGCCTTCTTAAGCAGTATCTGACCTGCCTGATTTATTTGACATATTTGTCTTACCATATTACTAGGCATCTGTGCATTGCAATAGATTTCTGGATTAGTCTCATATCTCTTATTCTGGATTTCCCTTGCTCTAGTTACTCTTATAGAAATATCTTCGCTGCTTATTTCGGCTGGTTTAAAATCTGACAACTCATCATAAGAAACCGGCGTAACTTCCACGTGTAAATCTATTCTATCTAATAAAGGACCTGATATCTTACTAAGATATTTTTTTACAATACCTGGACCACAGACACAGTCTTTTTCAGGGTGATTGTAATATCCACATGGACAGGGATTCATCGAAGCAATCAACATAAAGCTAGATGGATAATCTACCGTCACTCTCGCTCTAGAGATCGTTACCTTTCTTTGTTCCATCGGCTGACGAAGAACCTCTAAGACAGAGCGCTTAAATTCTGGAAGTTCATCAAGAAACAATACGCCATTATGTGCTAACGAAATTTCTCCAGGATTGGGATTAGATCCTCCACCTACTAATGCCACATCACTAATCGTATGGTGCGGTGATCTGAAAGGTCTAGTTGTTACTAATGAAGCATTGGTGTCTAGTATACCAGCTACACTATGTATTTTTGTCGTTTCTAATGCCTCATACAGTGATAAGGGTGGCAAGATCGTGGGCAGTCGCCTAGCTAACATAGTCTTCCCTGCTCCTGGAGGTCCGATTAAAATCACATTGTGTCCACCAGCAGCAGAAAGCTCTAGTGCTCGCTTTATATTCTCCTGACCTTTGACATCAGAGAAATCTACACTATAACTATTCTTAGCATCCATGAATGCTTCTCGCGTATCGTAAACCAGTGGCTTAATCGTAGGATTACCACAGACAATATCTATGGCCTCATTCAGATTTTTAACTCCAAAAACTTCTAGGTCATTTACAATAGCTGCTTCTTTAGCGTTCTGTTTCGGAAGAATGATGCCCTTATATTTTTCTTTTCTTGCTTGTATTGCAATCGGTAGTGCACCCTTGATAGGTCTCAAACTTCCATCGAGAGATAACTCCCCCATAATAATATATTGATCTAGTTGTTCAGCTTTGATCTGCTTCGTTGAGGCTAAGATTCCTAAGGCGATCGGTAGATCATAGGAAGAACCTTCCTTCTTGATATCTGCTGGAGCCATATTGACAACCAGCTTAATCCTATACATCTTATGGCCTATGTTCTTAACGGCAGCTTCTATTCTTTGGAAGCCTTCCTTAACAGCATTATCCGGTAATCCTACTAAGTGATAAAACTGTTTTCCTGCAGCTACGTTTCCGCCTGCATTTACTTCTATTGTAATGGTCTGTGCCTCGACACCTGATACGGCACTGGCATATGTTTTTACTAACATCTATGATTTTTGTTTGCTAATGAAAATAATTTATGTCTGTACTCTAAATGAAAAGTGAAAATAGAAAATATATTTGCCGCATACAACATTTTATATTTATGTCAATGGTGATACAATCATTGACATAAGAAAAATAAAATCCAATACAGCTTTGTAAAGAAGAAGACCTTTGGAGTTTTTTCAAAATAAATAAGAGATGATATTTGACTATTTCATTAAATAAAACTAATATTGATTATTAATTATGAAAAAAAGAAATAGAAATATGATCTATATATGTTGTTGCAAAGCAAAAAGCCTGCTTCAGTAACGCCATACATATTTATCAAAATTTAAATTAGGGTCTTTCTGAAGAAATTTAGAAAGGCTTTTTTATTTGTAAGTTGAAATGAAAGTAAAATGCCAAAAATGAGTCACCATAATAAAATAGACAAGATGTGTAAGTGCTGCTGCTATAAAATTCCTATTGATTCTTGATAGTCATATACATCTATACAGATATAAAGCCTTGCAAGAATTAGTTTTGCAAGGCTTTTTTTATTCATCATTACAAAAAATATACATGACAAATTCACCAGTACAAGATATATCGCCAGAAGACCAAAAAGATATTACAGAACTAAAAAGTAAGATTGATAGATTCCAAAAGGGAAAGATAGACGAAGAAAAATTTAAGCTCTACAGGCTAACTAGAGGCGTGTACGGACAACGTCAGCTAGGGGTACAAATGTTCCGAATAAAAATACCTTATGGCCGTATCAGTCCCCATCAGATTAGAGTGATAGCTGATCTTTCTAAACAATATGCTTCTAATAATTTACACCTAACAACCAGACAAGATATACAACTACATTATGTAAAACTTACAGATTCTCCTGCTGTCTGGGAAGGTCTTACCAGTCACGGACTTACAGGAAGGGAGGCCTGTGGTAATACAGTAAGAAATTTAACTACAAGTCCTACAGCAGGTATAGATCCTGACGAGCCATTCGACGTAACACCTTATGCACATGCAGTAGCATACTACTTCTTAAGAAATCCTATATGTCAAGAGATGGGAAGAAAAATAAAACCAGCCTTTTCCTCAAGCGATCATGATCGAGCCTTTACTTATTTCTCCGATTTCGGATTTATACCTAGAATAAAAAAAGAAGGCCATAAAACAATTCGTGGATTTAAAGTAGTGCTTGGAGGTGGTCTAGGTGCACAAGCTATAGAAGCACAAACTGCATATCAATTTTTAGAAGCAGATAAAATCATTCCATTTATGGAAGCGGGGCTAAGAGTTTTTGACAGATATGGAGAACGTAAAAAAAGACAGAAAGCAAGAATGAAATTTCTGATTAAATCCATAGGGGTCGATGGGTTTCTAAATCTAGTAGAGAAAGAGAAAAAGGCCTTAGAAAACGAAACAATAAAGATAGATCCTCAAGATTATACCTATGGTACTATACCTAATTATTTCGAAGCCGAAATAAAAGAGCCAATACATAATGCTAAGTACGATCTCTGGAAAAAAACAAATACTTTTTTACAAAAAGACAACACCTATTATGGTGTATATCTGAGAATACAACTAGGAGATATATCCTCAGAAAAGGCAAGAACATTAGCAGATATTATAGAACCCTACGCCTCTGATGACATAAGAATTACAATTAACCAAGGTCTCTTATTAAGACATGTTCATGAGAATCATCTTGCTGAACTATTTTCAAAATTGGATACTGCAGGATTTGCAGAACCAGGGTTCGACTCTATAGCTGATGTGACGGCCTGTCCAGGAACAGATACCTGTAACCTCGCAGTTACTAATAGTACAGGACTTACCAGGGCGATAGAAAATATGATAAGAGATGAGTATGAACATCTCTTAGAAGAAGATCATATAAAAATAAAAATCAGTGGCTGTATGAACGCTTGTGGTCAGCACATGGCTGCCAACATAGGTTTTCATGGAAGTTCCATTAAGAAAAACGGACTCATTATTCCTGCTATGCAAATTGTACTTGCTGGCGGAATTGATAGAACAGGAAAGGGATGGATTGCAGAGAAAATCATAAAAGTTCCCACAAAAAAAATACTTGAAGTTATCAGAGTTCTGCTAGAAGATTTCGAGAAAGAAGGAGATGATGATGAATACTTTAACTACTACTATGCTAGACAAGGCAAGAAATACTTTTATTCGCTTCTTAAACACCTGTCCAACATAGAGGAGCTAGAAGGAACAGAGTTTTTTGACTGGGAACAGGATCATCAATATCAACAATCTATAGGCGTGGGGGAATGTGCAGGTGTTATGCTTGACGTTGTCGGCACCATTCTTCAAGAGGCAGAAGATAGAATACAACTAGCTCATCAAGGAAGCAAAGAAGAACTATTTGTAGATGCTAATTACCATGCTTACTCGGCAATCATTATTGCAGCTAAAGGACTCTTACTATCAGAAGATATTAGTTGTAACACACAGATTGGAATTATAAATGACTTCGAAAAACATTTTATAGAAAGTCAAAAGTTTGCTTATGAGGAATCGTTTACTGAGAGTGTACTTTCTCTAAATAAAAACGAACCTAAAAAATCTTTTTCTCAAGCTTACATCTCTCAAGCAACAGATTTTGTACAGCAAGCAATACTATATAGAAACAGGCAACTAGAAAATACCTTAGAAAAAAAGGTAATCAGTAACCACTATAAAGCGTAAAAAATGAATAATACAAAAAACAAAGCTCGTGTAAGTCTAGTAGGTGCTGGACCAGGAGATAAGGATCTTATAACAATAGCAGGATTAAGGGCCATACAATCAGCAGATGTTATTCTTTATGATGCACTTGTAAATGTGGCTTTACTGCAAGAAGCAACTCCAGATGCCAAAAAAATATTCGTTGGAAAACGAGCAGGTACTAGATATAATACTCAAGATGAAATCAATCTCCTCATCGTACAATCGGCCTTAAATTATGGTCATGCTGTAAGACTAAAAGGAGGTGACCCTTTTATTTTCGGTAGAGGACATGAAGAGCTAGAATATATTAAAGCCTTTAACATTTCTACACAAATAATCCCTGGTATCTCTAGCTCAATCTCTATTCCCTTACTGCAAGAAGTACCTCTAACACGCAGAGATATAAGTCAAAGCTTTTGGGTACTTACAGGTACAACTAAAGAAGAAAAATTATCCAAAGACATAGAGATAGCTGCCAAAACAGATGCCACCCTTGTAATTCTCATGGGTATAAAAAAACTAAAGCTGATACAAAAGATACTACTAGAAGAAGGTAAAGCAGATCTTCCTATAATGATTGTCCAAAGTGGCTCTACTTCTGCTGAAAAGAAAATTGTTACAACGATAAAGGAAGTCGTCTATCAAGCAGAAAAACACGAAATAGGAACTCCAGGAATCATCGTCATAGGAGAAGTTGTAAGACTACATCCAGAATTTGTTCAACAAAAAATTGCAAGCACATGGAATCTGTAGATAACAACCCACTTTACCCTGTGTTTTTTAAGCTAAACAAACTTAGAATTTTAGTCATAGGTGCTGGAACTGTTGCAGAGGAAAAATTACACTTTATACTGAAAAGTAGTCCTAATGCTAACATTACTATTGTAGCTCCATGGGCTAGGCAAAACACTTTTGATATAATTGAAAAATATCCAGATAATATTAATTGGATAAAAAAAGAATTTGATGAGACAGATATAAGTTCTAACGATCTTATAATAGCTGCTACTAATTTTCATGAAATAAACAAGCAGGTACATAAGGCTGCAAAATCACAGGGAAAAATTATCAATGTTGCTGATACACCAGAGTTGTGCGATTTTTACATGGGATCTATAGTTACAAAAGGTGCTTTAAAAATTGCTGTATCTACCAATGGTCAATCACCCACACTAGCTAAAAGATTTAGACAATTACTAGAAGATGTCTTACCTGATGATACTTCAAGCCTTATTTCTAATCTTAAAAAAATCAGAGATAATCTGAAAGGAGATTTTGAATATAAGGTAGGACATCTAAATGATCTCACACAGTCTATAGTAGATAATATCAACAAAAATTAAAAACATGCATTCAGCTAAAAAACAAATAGTAGAAAAAGAAAATATAGAGGAATTGAACCATTTGTTTTCTCCTTTGAGCTATTTAGAGCGCATAGAAAAATTATATGATTTCTATACTGAAAAGGAAATACTGTTCACTTCATCATTCGGAATCAAATCAATTTTTCTTATTCATGCTATGCAAAAAATTCGCCCTAGTCAGCACATTCATTTTATTGATACCACCTATCATTTTGACGAAACGATAATTTACAAAGAACACTTACAGAAAAAATATAGCCTGAAAATCATTGACGTTCTTCCTGATGCTATCCAAAATGAACTTACAAAAACTGAGGCCTGGTGGAATGATCATCCTAAAATGTGTTGCTCTATTAACAAAGTAGTACCTCTACAAAGCTATACTGCTAAGCATAAAATATGGATTAGTGGTCTGAGAAAGTACCAGACTAAACATAGGTCTTCGCTTTCTATATTTGAGAAAAAAGGTGATATTATCAAATTTTACCCTCTTTTAGATGTTTCTGAGCTAGAATTTCAGAGAATAAAATCAAAAAATAATCTTGAAAATCACCCCTTAGAGGAACAAGGCTACGGTTCTGTAGGTTGTAAACACTGTACAGTAAAAGGAAAAGGTAGAGATGGAAGATGGAAAGATAAAAACAGAACAGAATGTGGCTTACATCTCAATTACTTTTATAACAAAAAATAAATAATTTTACAGTAGATTAGCTTAGGTTAGAAATTCCCTGCTAGTTTGTTTTACAAAGACAATACAATATTAAATGAAAGAAACAGATATAATAATTATAGGAGCAGGACCGTGTGGTTTGTTTACTGTTTTCGAAGCTGGATTACTTAAGCTTCGATGTCATCTAGTAGATTCCTTACCTATTCCAGGTGGGCAGCTTAGTGAAATATATCCCAAGAAGCCTATCTATGATATACCTGGATATCCTAGTATACTTGCAGGTGATCTGGTAGATAATCTTATAAAACAGATAGAACCATTTAAACCAGAATTCACCTTAGGAGAGAGAGCTGAAAAAATAGAAAAAGAAGCATCTGGAAAATATGTACTTACAACCAGTCGAGGAACTCAGATAAAGGCTCCCGTTATTTGTATTGCTGGAGGTCTAGGTTGTTTCGAACCTAGGAAACCACCAATAGCTAATATCTCAGATTTCGAAGATAAGGGCATAGATTATATCATAAAGGATCCAGAAAAATTCAGAGATAAGACATTAGTCATAGCAGGTGGTGGAGATTCTGCACTTGACTGGACGATAGAGTTAGCTAATATTGCTAAAGAAATAACGCTGGTACATAGAAGAACATCCTTCCGAGGAGCTCTAGACAGTGTCGATAAGGTGATGGAATTAGCTAAGCAAAATAAGATCAACCTCATCACTGAAGCACAAGTAACAGGTATCAATGGTAATGGTATCCTCAAAGAAGTGATTATCAAGACGAAACAAAATGGTGATATTACTAAAGCTGTAGATAACTTTATACCACTTTTTGGACTATCTCCTAGTCTAGGACCAATTGCTGAGTGGGGACTAAATATTACTAAGAATGCTATAGAGGTAGACACACTAGATTACAGCACCAACGTAGAAGGTATATACGCAATAGGAGATATCAATACTTATACAGGAAAACTAAAACTCATTCTTTGCGGTTTTCACGAAGGAACGATGATGGTGCAATCAGCGTTTAAGTATATATATCCCGATCAGAAACTAAGTTTCAAGTATACGACTGTAACAGGAATATCGGGAATAGAATAATAGGTAGAAAGTGGAAGAAAACGTAATCAGCATAACAGTAGTAGATAGGGAAGAAAAAGAACATATCTTAGAAGGACCTACAGATATGAGTCTAAACCTTATGGAACTATGCAAGGCAGCTGAACTAGAAGTAGAAGGCACTTGCGGAGGAATGGCGCTATGTGCATCATGTCATTGTTATGTCATGTCAGAACATGAACTTAGCAAAGCATCAGACGACGAGGAAGACATGCTAGATCAGGCATTTTTTGTAGAAGATAATAGCAGACTCGCATGTCAAATAAAACTAGAAAATAATCTAAATGGGCTCGTTGTAAAGCTTGCACCCGTATCTTGATAAAAAAAGGAGCTCCTTACAGAGAGCTCCTACAATGAAAATAAAACTATACTAAATTATTATTTTGCCATTGCTTTCTTAATGAGTCCTATAACAGCCATAACAACTCCTCCTCCTACTCCACCTCCTGCGACAGTTCCTAGAATACTGCCTACGTCCATACTGCCACTTGCAGCAGCTGCACCTAGACTCGGAGCAACCATTCCCAATATCTGGCCACCTATACCACCACCGGCTATTCCGGCAACAGAATTCCAAAGTGTCCCTAACGAAGAATTGGGCATCATTTTACCCGCAATATTTCCGCCTAAGGCACCACTTAGCAATGAGATTATTAAACTTACCATATCTTTAGTTTTGTTTTGATGATTAATAGTAATTCATAATAATAATACTTTAATTAATTAAGAATAGAAAATAATATTATAAAAATATCTAATAAATAAAATTTAATGTTGCTTACAAAGCTCTTATAAAAGTAAGTATCACAATAAAAAATTAACTATGAAAATTCAACTTAAAAACTCAGATTCCTTAGAACATTTTGTCGCAAGCAATGAAGATGGTAAAGAAATCCACCTTAGTGCAGACGGTTCTGCAGTAGGTCCTATGCAATCTGTTCTAATGGCTATCGCCGGCTGCAGTACAATTGACATCGTAATGATTCTAAAAAAAATGAAACAAGATCTACAGAATATAGAAGTAGATGTTACAGCAGAAAGACGAGAAGAAATTCCTAGAACATTTACAAAGATTAATTTACATTACACCCTTTATGGAGAACTAAAAGAAAAAAAAGTGCAACAAGCCATCAATTCGTCTCTTGAAAAATATTGCTCTGTTTCTAAAATGATAGAGAAAAGTGCAGAAATAAGTAGCACATATGAAATAAAAATAAAGTGAAACTTGCCAGATAATTAGTGCAAAATTGTTGTTATGAAATTTGAAACGAAAGCCATAAGAATTCAAAATCCTAAGTCTGATCACAGAGAGCACAGCTCAGCGATCTTTCCGACATCATCTTTTCTTTTTAATAATGCGGAGCAGATGCAGGCGGTATTCGGAGGAACAGAAGCTGGTAATATATATAGTAGGTTTACAAATCCCTCTGTTTCAGAATTCGAAGAAAAGATAGCAGCCTTAGAAGGTGTAGAAAAAGCTATGGCGACTGCTTCAGGAATGGCAGCAGTCTTTGCTAGTTTCCTCGCATTCCTTAAATCTGGAGATCACCTCATAGCTACAAGAGCCATCTTCGGATCTACCTATCAGGTATTATCACAGACCTTAGCAGAATATGGAATAGAAGTTAGTTTTGTCGATGGGACCAAGCCAGAAGAATGGCCATCAGCAATGAAGAAAAATACTAAAATGTTCTATCTAGAAACACCATCTAACCCGGGTCTAGAAATTGTAGACCTATCAGTTGCATCAGAATTTTGTAAGGCTAACAAAATATTACTGAGTGTAGATAATTGTTTTGCAACACCTTATTTACAACAACCTGCAAAGTTCGGAGCAGACCTTGTCATTCATTCTGCAACCAAGTTTATAGATGGTCAAGGTAGGGTACTAGGAGGGGCTGTTGCTGGCAGTAAAGAAATCATAGAAAAAATCTATATGTTTATCAGAAGGACTGGAGCATCACTATCTCCATTCAACGCATGGGTATTGTCAAAAAGTCTAGAAACCCTTGCCGTAAGAATGGATAGACATTGCGACAATGCTTATAAATTAGCACAGTGGTTACTAGAGAACCCAAAGGCCCAAAACGTCAAGTATCCCTTTTTACAAAATCATCCTCAATATAAAATAGCTAAGCAGCAGCTAAAGCTTGGAGGTGGCATCGTAACCTTTCAGATAGAAGGTGGAAATACTGCTGGAACAAAATTTCTTAACGCATTACAAATGATATCTTTGACAGCTAATCTTGGTGATGCAAAAACAATAGCGTCTCATCCGGCTTCTACAACACATCTAAGGGTGCCAGAAGCCGATAGATTGAAAGTAGGTATCACAGATGGACTAGTTAGAATCTCCGTCGGACTTGAACACATCGATGATATCATAGAAGATATAAGACAAGCACTTAATACTTTGTAATGAACCTAGAAAAAAAAATACTAGAAGAAAAATTCCCTTTAGAATCTGGAGGAACATTATCTCGCTTAGAGCTATTATACAAAACGTATGGCCAGCTCAATGAGCAAAAAAATAATGTGATCTGGGTGGTACACGCACTGACTGCTAACGCTGAGGTCGATCAGTGGTGGCCAGGATTATTCGGTGCTGGTAAAATATTAGATCCAGAAAAATACCTTATTATTTGTTCTAATAATCTAGGGTCGCCATATGGCTCTAGTTGTGCAAAAAACATAGATCCCAAAACAAACCAACGTTATGGTCTAGACTTCCCAGCAATAAGTTTAAGAGATACAGCAAATGCACATTTATTGCTTGCCAAAAAACTCGGAATAGAAAGTATACATCTTCTAATTGGAGGTTCATGTGGAGGAAACATTGCACTAGAGATGGCTTATACGCTTGAACATAAACTCAGAAATCTCGTATTACTTTGCAGTGCAGCGAAAGAGAGTCCTTGGAATATAGCTATTCATGAAGCTCAACGCCTTGCACTTATAGCAGACACTAGCTTCGGAAACAATGATGACTATGCAGGAAAAGCCGGCCTCAAAGCAGCAAGAGGTATGGCACTGACCTATTACAGAACCTTTGATTCTATGGTCAAGTCTCAGCAAGAAGAAGATTCAAATAAACTTTCGGACTATAAGGCAGCTAGCTACATCCGCTATCAAGGCGAAAAACTAAAAAACAGATTTGATGCGCATAGCTACTATCATCTCTTGAATGTTCTAGATACACACCATATAGGAAGACTAAGAAAAAGTACAGAAAATGCGCTCTCACAAATAAAAGCTAAGACGCTTTGCATAGGCATTTCTTCTGACCTACTCATTCCACCTTCAGAGCAAGAATTTCTAGCCAAGCATATTCCTGAGGCTAAGTTAGAAATTATAGATAGCTACTATGGGCATGATGGATTTCTACTAGAATACGAAAAAATAACGTCAAGTATATTAGAATGGATATAAGTTCCTAGCTTACTTTTTAGGTGAAACTAATTATTTTTTATGGCCTTGCAGGCTCTCCTAACCACTTTTCAAAATCCGAAAATATATCTCTTCCAGGCGCATCAGAAAGATACACTTGCAATTGTTGCTTATCTAAAATCTCATAAGAGGGCAAACTATATAATTGATATAAACCTTGCACCGTATCATAATCATCTACTCTTGCATGGATTCCATCTATATCATTTTTCTCCATAGCATCTCTCCACTTCTCATCATCCTTATCCATAGAAACATTGAGCAAAATAACACCCTTTTCCTCTAGCAGTTTTCTTACCGATTGATAAGCTTTAAAATTTTTCTTGCACACACCACACCAGCTAGCCCAAAAACTAATATATACCACTTTTCCTTCGAAGCTCCGAAGGTTGATAACCTTTCCCGATGCTGTCGTCATTTTAAAATCTGGTGCTGGCTCCACCACTACCTCTTCTACCCTTCCTATCAAGAGTGAAGCCAAACTAAAAATCAATATCAAAAATATTTTCATCTAAAGCAGTTTTTACAAAAAAATACGCAACTATTCTTTTTCTCTATTATAGTCGGTCCATAACTGATCTATCATTTTCTCTGAAGAAATAAAACCTGTTCCCCATTCTTCATATCCTTTATCTAGCCCCATTGTTTTCATCTCTTCTATAGTCTTACCTTCCGCTATTGCAGACTCTAATCTATTCTTCATAGTATTCAACATCGTATAGTAGGTAAATAATTCCTTCTTATCACTTAGAGATCCATGTCCGGGAATAATTACAGTCTCTGTATCACATAACATCATGGCAGCCTGAACCGCCTCTATAAGACCATCTAGCGATCCTCCAGTACTTAGATCTATAAATGGAAATCTACCTTGGAAGTACGTATCACCCATGTGCAATACATTGTGCTTAGAGAAATAGACAAACCCATCTCCGTCTGTATGGGCATTATGTACATGCATTAGAAAAATATCCTCCTCATTGAAATGTACCTGCATATCTTCACTATAAGTAATTACTGGCCAGTAAGCTTTTGGCTTTGCTTTTATCTCTCGAGAAAAAGCTTGTATCAGTTCATCCTTCGATAATCTTTTCCTTACATTCTGATGAGCTACAACCGTTGCACCATCATTAGAAAATGCCCCGTTACCTCCAGTATGATCTCCATGCCAATGCGTATTAATCAAGAAATTGACACTATGATCTGATAGTTTCTTTATAGCCGCTTTATTTTTTTCTGCCAGACCATCAAACTGAGAATCTACCATAAGCACACCATCCTCTCCTGTAAGGATAGCAATATTACCTCCTGATCCTTGTAACAAATATAAATTATCCTTTATCTCCATAGTCTTAATTTCTACTTTGTCAAACCTACTTTGCGCATTTATTGTAATGACCGCAAGAAATAAAATAAATACTACTTTAAAATATCTCATCTTTCTATTTTGTAATTTGTAAAATCCATTCGCTAATATCTAATAATACTTCGGGACTGATAGTATGTTCTATGACACCATACTCTTCTACACTGCCGGTAAGGCATCGTTGGAAAAGATGATTGTGTTCAGCATAGTTAATTATATCTATCTTTTCATTTCCGTATTTTTTAGAAATATTTTCTAAGCCCTCCGCACTATCTTTCCAGTATACTTGTAAATCTTTTTTACCAAACAAACCCAATATAGGACAATCCACTTGAGATAAATACTCCTCTGAATCAAAAGCTATGAAGTATCTAAACCACGGACTATATACTTGAGAAGCCAATGCCATATAGTACAACTCCTTAGTTGTCCCTAAGTATTTTTTATCTTCTTCCGATTCTTGGCTTTCGTAATAATCGTGTACTAGTTCTAACATAGGAGCGTACAAGTCTGAATTTTTTTGACCTGTGTTCAGTAATGCATACAGCCGGTCATTGAATATTTCATTTTTAGTTAAGAATTCATCTGACTTTTTCTTATCTGTATGAATCAATTCGTTTTGTTTATTTAACAGATCTGTAATAGGCGTGGCCGGCCCTGCAAGTAAAATTAAATAACTTACTAAGTCATTTCTACTAGCTACCATCGGAGCTATCATTCCACCCTCACTGTGTCCCAGCATTCCGATCATATTTTTATCGATCCTCTTGTCCTTTGATAAATACTGCACACCCGCCTCTGCATCGTCAGCAAAATCTGAAGTGGTAGCAGTCATAAATTTTCCTTTCGATTCACCTACGCCTCTATCGTCATACCTTAAGACAGCAATTCCTGAGCGGGTCAAGAAATCTGCAATTACAGCAAAAGATCTATGACCCAATATTTCTTCATCTCTATTCTGAGGTCCAGAACCAGTCACTAAGACAATACCAGGAAAGGGGCCGACGCCTCTAGGAGTAGTCAGCGTTCCTGCAAGGTTTATATTGGCTATAGAGTTTGTAAAAAAAACCTCTTCTACCGCATAGGGAAATGGCGCCTTAGGGGTCTGCGGTCTATTAAATTGTAATGGCTCAGAAATTCTTGTCATCACTCGACTTACTTTTTTTCCAGAGGTAGAAATAACAGCCTTGATAATATCTAGGTCTTTCAAGTAGACCATTTTTACACTTGTAGATAGCGGAGCGGCCCATGAAGCTATAAGTGTATCTTGAGACCATTTGGTTTGTTGCGCGGCAGCCTTATTGACACCCTGAAGAGGTATTTGAAAATAAGCTTGATCATTTTCTATCGATATACTACCATCTAATCCGTACTTAACCATAAAGTACCAGTGCCCAGAAATATCCTCTTGTGCAGATATAGAAGATAATCCAACGAAAATCAATAGTAGACAAAAAGAAATTTTTTTCATTAGATGGTTATTTTATATTCCGCTAAAAAAAGCATCCTTGATATGCTTCGTTACGGTAGATTTATCACCATGTAGCAATATTGCTATAATGTCAAATCTTATCGCCCATTCATGCTGACTCAATTCCATATATGCATTAGCAGCATCGAACAAGAGTTTCTCTTTCTTGTCATTGACAAATTCTTCTGGTTCACCATAATAGTCTGAACTCCTAGTTTTTACTTCTATAAAGACCATCGTTTCTCCATCCATGCATACGATATCTATCTCTGCTCGCTTAAATCGCCAGTTGCGCTCAATGATCCGATATCCTGAATTGGATAAAAATCTAGCTGCTAGCTCTTCTCCTTTATTTCCTATTTTTATTTTGTCTGTCAATGTAAGAATTTAGCAAGCGTTATACATTCGGATTTCTCAATACCAGATATTTGATAGTATTAGATAAGTTTACGTATTTTTGGGCAATTATGATGGATGAACTAATAAAAAAATTTCCAGCACAACTTAAGGAAGCTTTGGAAATAGGAGCTAATGCAAAAATCAATGCTCCTAAAACTAATATACACAATATATTTGTAGCAGGTCTAGGAGGATCAGGAATAGGAGCTAATTTCGTTTCGGAATTCATAAAGTCAGAATGCAAGGTTCCTTTTACCATAGGAAAATCTTATGATATTCCTGCTTCAGTAGATCAACATACCCTAGCCATTGCTTCTTCTTATTCTGGAAATACAGAGGAGACCTTAGCTTCATTTTATGCCATGGAGAAAACTGGTGCTAAAATCGTTGTTATCTCTAGTGGAGGCAAGCTTATACAATTAGCCCAAGAAAAATCCTATGACTATATACAACTGCCTGATAACTGGCCATCGCCTAGGGCGTGCCTTGGATATTCTATGGTTCAACAGTTATTTATTTTACAAAAGCTAGATCTGATTAGTGATACTTTTATCTCTCATCTAAAGGCAAGTACAGAGTTACTGAATTTTGATCAAGAAGAAATAGGAAAGCTTGCTTTCGAGATAGCACAACAATTACACGATAAGATTCCAGTAATCTATACAACGGACAGAATAGAATCAGCAGCTATAAGACTAAGACAACAGATCAATGAAAATTCCAAAATGCTCTGTTGGCATCACGTAATTCCAGAAATGAATCACAATGAGTTAGTAGGATGGAGTCAGCAAAATAAAAGCCTAGCTGTTGTATATCTTAGAAATGAAGATGATCTAAAAAAGAATAAAGTAAGAATAGAAATCAATAAAAAAATTATTGCCAAGTATACCGATACTATTATAGAGGTCTTCTCTAAAGGAAACTCTCTAATAGAAAAAGCTATTTATTTTGTTCATCTAGCAGATTGGATAAGTTGGCATCTTTCTGTACTGAACAAAGTAGATGCCTCTGAAATAAAGGTAATTGACTATTTAAAATCAGAATTAGGAAAAGTTTGACGATAATTTTATTGATTGAACAATTAGAAGAAAGATTTTCCTATCTTTCGATTCTTTCTAACCAAACGCATTCAACAATTTCTATCCCATCATTTTTTAATATAAACCTATGGGAAAGCGTAGATATAGAAAGAAACAAACATCAGATACCAATATTTTTAGCTGGATATACTTCGGTATATTTGCTATTATTACCCTGTGGTTACTCTCTTCTATCTATTTCAAAAAAAGCCCAACTAAAATTTTACAGAATTGGGGCCAAGAAACAGATACGGTAAAAAACACAGAACCCCTAACCTGTGATAGCTTGCTATCGAAAATAGAGCTGCAAGATCTAGAAATACAACAGCTTCGAAGATCCCTATCAGACTGCGTACAAAACCAATCTTTTCCTTCTGCTATGATCAATATAGATAATAGTGTTGTAAATATGAGATCAGAACCCTCCCTTAATTCCGACATACTGCTAAAGCTAAAAGACTCCTCAGAGGTCAAAATCCTATACTACGATACAGAAAGCTTCTTCCTAGAAGGCAAAGAAGGTAAATGGTGTAAAATAAGATATGCTAACAAAGAAGGCTGGGTATGGGGAAATTTCTTAGAAGAGTTATAATTAATATGTAAAAAGTGGAACTCGCCAAAGAAGGCTTATCGTTATATATACAAAGCAAGTTTTTATGCCTAAGAAAATGAAAAAGAAAGGAAGCCCTATTGTTCACGACGAACTGAGTGGTTTCGACATAAAGATAAATACTTTCGGAGAGATGGAAACCAATCTAAAAATCGATAAACTGAACGATTTTCTCAACAGAACAGTAGAAGACAAGAAAATAAAAAACAAGATAGAAGAAGAATAATAATCTTTCTCTTATTGTACTCGAGGCTTTAGCCTCGCCTTCTACATCGCCTATCTTTTCGTAGTTTAGAATTAAAACTATCATGCTAATTCTCAGCTCTAGGCTCTCCTATTGACTGAACTTAGATTTATAAGATTAAAGGTTGAATAGGATTTTAGTAGCTTATTTTTTGCTATTTTAATTTCTGATGCAACCATTCCTAAATTATCTCGTCTTTCTTATAGATAACACAAAAATTTGGCTGATCTAGATTTTAAAACGGAGCTTATAGAAAAATGTAAATCTGGCAATCATTCTGCTCAGTATGAACTCTATAATCTATATGCCAAATCGATGTATAATATATGCCTTAGAATGATGAAAAATACGATGGACGCAGAAGACATGTTACAGAGTTCCTTTATAGATGTATATAGAAAATTACACCAGTTTAGTTTTCAGTCTACACCAGGTGCATGGATTAAAAGAATTGTGGTAAATAACTGTACAACGGAACTTAAGAAAAGAAGACTAGACCTAGTTCCTATAACAGAAAGGACAGAAGTTACGAATGAGCCCTTTTTGCAGGATCAGCATTTTGACATAACCAGAATAAAAAAAGCATTGTTCAAATTGCCAGATGGATATAGAATTGTACTATCCCTTTATCTTATGGAAGGCTATGATCACCAAGAGATCGCCTCCATCCTAGACATAACGGAATCTACCTCCAAGTCCCAATATAGTAGAGCACGCAAAAAACTAAAACAAATCTTACTTACAGATGGTATCGATGCCTTAAGTATGATAAAATAATTAGAAAGATGAAAGATAGATTAGAAGAATATATAAAGAAGAATAAAGAAGCATTCAACGATGATTTCTATGGAGAAAAACTATGGAAAAGCATACAAAAACAGAAGCAGGCGAAAGAGGTAGTACAGTTTCCTTTTACTAAACTGCTGAAGATAGCAGCAACAGCTCTGATAGTAGTTAGTTTTGGCTTTCTTCTGAAACAGAACCTTATCGCTCCTAATCACACTATGAGTTCTATAGAAAAAGTCGAAGCTTCAGAAAAAGAATATGCCAAGCTGGTCAGCAATAAATTAAACGAAATCCCAGATTCTAAAAAGAATACTAAGCTGCTAAAAGAAATGGCACTAATAGATACGATTACCAGCGAGCTAAAAAACGAATTGCTTCTACATAGTCATGTAAATTCTGAAAAAGTCGTAAAAGCTATGATGAAAAACTATCAAACTAAACTTGATATTCTAGAAAACATCCTTGTCAAAATGGAAGAAAATTCTATCCAGCCTGAAAAGGATACTAAAATTATTTATTAAAAAAAAATAGAGACATGAATTATTTTAAAATTACATGCTCCGCTACAATTTTTTTACTTTTTATTTCTTCATTTGCTTATGCTACTATAGACGATAAAGAATTTGACAAACAAATAAAAAAATCGTTCTCAGTCGGAAATACACCTACACTAGAGGTAACCAATAAATTCGGAGCAATAAACATACATCAGGGCAAATCAGGAGAGATCTCTATCGTTGTAGATATCAAAGTCGATGCAAAAAATCAAGAAGCCGCAGATAATATACTCAATGAAATACAGATAGACTTTTCTTCATCCTCTAATAGTGTTTCTGCAGAAACAGAAGTTGGACACATCAACAGCTCTTCTGGATGGTTTGGTTGGATGAAAAATGAAAGCATAAGTTATACCGTAGATTATGATATCTATGTACCAGAAGCAACACAATTAGAGTTGGATAATGCTCACGGTGATATCGATATAAAAACAGATATAAACCAGTGCGAAATAGAACTGATATTTGGTAATCTCACCGCAAAGAATATTTCTAATAATATAGATCTAGAACTCGCACACGGAGATGCAAGGTTAGGAAATTTTGCAAACGGAACGGTAGAAATATCATTTTCTAGCTTCGAGTGTGGAACGATAAATAATCTAGATATAGAAAGCCAGCATTCGGATGTCAAAATAGAAAAAGCCAATAGGCTCATTAGTGATTCTAGTTTTGATGGTTATATGATCCAAGAAATAAAAAAATTAGAAAACGATGGACAACATGATAATTTCAATATAGGAAGTATCGAGGAGTTGATTATGGAAGCTGAGTTTTCAGACCTAGATGTAGAAATGGTACACCATAAAACAAATCTAGATTTTGAACACGGCAGCATCCATTTAAAAAAACTAGGACAGCAGTTTACTTTAGGATCTATCTCTTCAGAATTTAGCCCTATTACAATTTCTAGTAATGTAAATCTAGATATAATTATAGAGGGAACTTTCCTTGACATGAAACTACCTAAAAACTTTAGCTCATCGAAGATGATAAAAGAGGATTTTGACACTTATATAGAAGGAAAACTGAATATAGGCTCCATTTCTACAGGAAAATTAAATCTAGAAATAGACAATAGCAATCTTAAAATTAAGGAGTAATATAGACATCTCACGAAGATGAGTTATTAGTAGACTTTCCACATATATATTTTTTTATCTTTGGTAGCATAAAAAAATAAATTAATGGATATCAGATTTTGTGGTGCTGCTAGAAACGTTACAGGAAGTTCTCATCTTATTACCTTAGATGATGGTTATAAAATTCTATTAGACTGTGGACTTTTCCAAGGGAAAGGCATAGATGTTTGGAAAAATAATAATACTTGGTATCTGAAGCCTGGAGAAGTAGACTGTCTTATACTGTCCCACGCTCATATAGATCATACGGGTAGAGTTCCTCAGCTTGTAAAAGATGGTTTTAAGGGTAACATATATTGTACTCACGCCACAAGGAGTTTATGCTCTATCATGTTATTAGATAGTGCTAAGATCCAAGAAAGAGATGTACAATGGCACAATAAAAAACTACTAAAAAAGAAAAAGAATAAAGGAAGGAAACTTAGAGAACCACTATATACTAGTAAGGATGTTTCTCCTGCCTTGTCACTATATGTAGGTTGTGGATACGAAAGGTGGGTAACTATAACGGAAGGTGTAGAAGTACTTTTTAGAGACATGGGCCATATTTTAGGAAGTGCCTCGGTAACCTTGAAAATCACCAGAAATGGAGAAACAAAACATATAGGTTTTACCGGTGATATAGGCAGACCTAATAGACCGATTCTTAGAGATCCGAAGAAATTACCTGAGGTAGACTATCTTATATGTGAATCTACTTATGGTGATAAAGAACATGTTGCGCCACCTAAGCAGGTAGAACAATTTCTTGAGATCCTAGACGAAACATGTGTTAAGAAAAAGGGGAAACTGATCATACCAGCTTTCAGTGTAGGTAGAACACAAGAGATTGTATATATGCTAGACCAACTGGAATCTGCTGGAAAACTACCCAAAATACCAGTATATGTAGATAGCCCACTTGCCGTTAATGCAACACAAGTGTTTGGATCACATCCAGAATGTTTCGATGATGAGCTAAGTGAATATCTGCTTGTCGACAAAAATCCTTTTGGCTTCAATGATCTGACCTATATAAGAGATGTAGCAGAGTCTAAGGCACTAAACTCAATGAAGAAACCTTGTATCATTATCAGCTCGGCAGGTATGATGAATGCTGGAAGAATAAGACACCATCTTTTTAACAATATCGAAAATGAGAAGAATACCTTCCTTATTGTAGGATATTGTTCCCCAGGCACTGCAGGAGGGATGCTACGAGCTGGAGTCTCTGAATTAAAAGTATTCGGCGAGATGAAAACAGTCAGAGCAGAGATAAAAGTTATGGACTCTTTCTCAGCACATGGTGACAGAGCAGAAATGTACGATTATATAAAAAATCAGAAAAAGACCCTAAAACAACTCTTTCTTGTACATGGAGAATATGATACTCAGAAAGCTTTTAAAGAATATCTAGGTGAAAAAGGCTTTTCTAATATCGAGATACCTGATGCAGGACAAAGCATACAATTGCGCTAATGATTTCGTTTAGTTTTTGTATTATGTAATTTACCTTTGACGTTTTCGATGTAATACATATAGTTACCAAAAATTATTAGATGAAATACTTGTCTATTTTTATTGTACTACCGCTCCTATTCGCAGCTTGTTTAAATGAAGAATCATACGAATTTGCTGAAATAGACGGCACCTATTCTATCCCTCTGATAGATACGGAAATAAAGATGGTAGATATCACATCGTCATCCAGTAATGAAATAGATATTGTATCTGATGAAAATGATAGACTTACCGTTCTATACAATGGGGATGTTATCAGTCAGACGGTACTACAGATCTTCCCTCCTCTATTCTGGTTCAATGATATCCCTCTAACAGAGATTGCAGGCCCTGTAGATATTCCATTCGAAGTAGATTACAATCTCAAAAAAGCAATTTTTAAAGATTCACAAATAGCTTTTAAGTTTACTTCTATTTTTCCTGAAGATATAATTGTAACAGCTAAGCTTACTGAGGTATTTGACGAAGATGGCAATCAACTTACGCAAGAATTATTTATCCCTGGAAATGGAGGTGAACCGAGCTCAGTTGTAGGAGACACCTTAGAGCTAGAAGGCTATACTTTCATTACCGATACAAACGAATTATTATATGAGTACGATGCAAGGAAACCCAATGGTGAGCAAGTACAACTAGACTATGCAGCTATGTATCTTGCTCAGCTTAACTTCTCCTATGTAGAGGGTTTCTTTGGAACTAGGGTATTTGATATTATCGGAGATGCAATTACTGTTGGAGCGTTTGATAACTGGCTGAGTGGTGGTCTTATTTTTGAAGATCCAAAAGTAACTTTCCAAGTACAAAATTCTTTTGGCTTTCCAGTAAGATCTTTTATTGAACACATCACTGTAAAAACGATAACAGGAAGTGAATTTATATTAGATGGACCTAACATTCAAGAAGGTGTCTTGTTTAACTATCCTACTTTTGATGAGATAGGAGAAATTAAAAATACAGATTTTGATTACGATCGAACTAATTCTAATATCGGTGAGATATTCAACGAAAAAGCTGCATCTGTAATCTATGATGTCGATGCTATTATTAACTCACCACTAGATGATCAAATTATTGGGTTCTTAACAGATAGTAGTTTTTATAAAGTACAAGTTGCCCTAGAGATGCCGATGTTTGTAACCTTTAATGATCTTAAATTGACAGATACCTTTGACTTAGATCTAACGGAATATGAATCCTTCAATTCTGGCGAATTAAAAATTATAAATCAAAATCTATTTCCTTTTAACATAGATCTTGAGGTCAAGTTTCTCGATGATCAAGATAACGAGGTAGCAGCCCTTTTCGATGGTGATCTCAATATTGTCAGTGGTACGCTCCAGAACGATGGAAGTGTTATACCTTCGGATATCCAGACAGAGATTATTCCTATGGGTGAGACTAAATTTACAAATTTCAAAAAAGCCAAAAAAGTGGCAATTATAAGCACCTTCTCAAATAACCCACTTTTCGAAAATGATCCTTTCTGGATTTTAGGAAATTACGGATTGAATATGAAGATGGGATTAACCATCAGTAATGAGTAGCATAGAGCAAATGAAATTTAAGAACAGCACACTTTTAATTATTATAATCTTTTTTTCTTCTGGCCTTTTGGGCCAACATGAATTAGGAACATATATGTATCCTGAATTTGATTATAATTATAATCTAGTAGTAAATAAAGATAGCAGCGATCACAAACTTACCGTTAGTTCATCATATTACGCTAACTTTTCTTCTAACAGTATCAAACTAGATGACATCTCTGATAAGGCAGGCAATGTAAGAACAATAGACTTTGATAAGGGTGTAGACCTATTAGCAGATATAAACAGTTCTGAGTTTTACCAGTCCTATAATTTTTTACATCTTAATTATAATCTTTCCGCCGTACAGATAAAATTTGGTTATAACTGGAGATCATCATTTGAGATAAATTATCCTAGAGCTTTATACGAACTACTAGCTAATGGGAATAATCAATTTGTAGGGCAAACTGTAGATATCGCACCAAGTCTTAATATAAGGTCATATCATGATATTTATGCTGGCTTCTCTGGCGAGTTTGGCAATTTACAAGTAGGAGCTAATGTTCATTTTTTATCTGGTACAGAAAATTTCATTCTAGAAAACGCTTCTATAGAACTAAGTATTTCTGATGAAATTTTTCAATTCGAATTAGAAAATAATATAGATGCTTATACAACTAGAATTCTTTCTTATCAGTCTATTAGCGATGCAAGTTTTAGCTTTAGAGGACTGGATTTTAGAAATGCGTTTATAGGGAACTATGGTGTTGCTATAGATCTTATGTTACGTTATGACCTAGGAGCTAAAACATCTATTTTTGCCTCTGTGTATGATCTAGGAAGCATTCAGTGGAACAACTCCAATAGTCAAAAACTATCTTCTACTGGAACAGAAAATTATACTGGAATAGATATCGTCACCTACCTAGATATCGATGACAATCTTGCCTTACGAGATTCTATAGAATCTCTGCTGAGTATACAAGAGGACACGCTAGCCTATACTACAGCATTGCGACCGGTTATCGCAGCTGGAGTACAGCATAAAATAAATGACAAATTAGATCTGAGTCTTATCATACAGAGTCAGCGGATAGCAGGTAGGAGATATAATAATTTCGCTGTGGGACTAAGACATAAGATATCGAAACAACTAAAAGTAGGTATACAATATAGTGTAAAAACTAATACGTACAATAATATAGGACTCAACGGTTCTCTAGAGATTGCAGGTTTCCAACTATTTGCTATGGCTGATAATATTTTATCTGCTTTTAATCCTACTGGCTCACAACAAATCAATGGTAGAATCGGTTTGAATTATCGAATTTAAAATATAACCAATATGAGTTTTTATAAATTATTGCCTTCTCTTCTTTTCGCTTTTGTCCTTATAGGATTTGTATCCTGTGGAGAAGAAGATCCCTTTATTCCTGAAGAAGAGGAAGAAGAAATGGGTCTCACTTGTGGATCAGAGATCTATGGAGTTGATCTGTTTACAGATGTAAGTGTATCTACACATAAGTATGGAAATTCAGTAACTGTTCTAGGATTTCCTGCAGACCTCTTTATGGATGTATACGAACCTGTAGGTGACACGAGTACAAGCAGACCAGTTATTGCTTGGGCTTTTGGAGGATCCTTCCTAGGAGGTGATAAAGGTCAGATGGAAAATTTTGCTAGAGCTTATGCGCAGAAAGGATTTGTATGTGTAGCAGTAGATTACAGACTGTTAAGTATAGCTAATGGAATCCCAGATTCTGTAGCAGCATTAGACATAGCTGTAAAAGCATCGCATGATATAAAGGCTGCTGTCAGACATCTTAGAAGAGATGCGGCAACAGACAATTTATTTAATATAGATCCTGACAATATTTTCCTAGGAGGTCTCAGTGCAGGCGGGATTGCAGCAATGCAGGCCGCAGCATTTACGGAAGAAGATCTTACCGAAGCAGCTCCATTTATTGTGGATATAATAAATAATAATGGTGGTGTAGAAGGTTTAAGTGGTGATGAAGAAAATCTAAGTTATTCATCTGCCGTTGCCGGTGTTATAAGTTTATCAGGAGCCATATATAATTTAGATTTTATAGATGCTGGCGATCCTCCGATCATAAGTTTTCATGGAAATGATGATGATGTTGTACCTTACAATTTTGGATTTGCTAATGTATTAGGAATCCCTCTTGTATCACTTAATGGTAGCGGTGTAGTACATCCACATTGTGAGTCTATAGGTCTAAAAAATGAATTATACACCATAGAAGGAGGAGATCATGTATTCATATATACAGAGGACGAATTCCAAGCAGACAGAGATGTTTTTGAGGATAATGCCGCTATGTTTCTTGCTGATATAATTTGCAAATAAAAAAAAATTCTTCTACCAATAATGTAAAAAAAGAGCTGCTACAATTTTTTGTAGCAGCTCTTTTTTTGACTTTACTTTATATTTATAATTTTCTTTCTTAAATAGAAAATGCGCTATGACCACTTTTATACTATTTAAAACAGCGGCAGGTTTAAAAATTTACTAAGACTGTTCTATCTAGATTGAAGATTTCATACATGGTGTATGCCCTGATGGATATGGTGGATCTATTATAGAATATTTAGAAATAAATACGCTGGTCTAAATGTTTCGGATATAGTCTATAAAATAGAAACAGGAGGCAAGGTCTTCACTGGAAAATTTATAGCTTCCAATGGTTAATAATAGATGCACTATAATAGCAAAAGAAGAGGACTTTTCTGTTGTTACAGATTGAATACAAGAATCTTTAGTGGTTTTAAACACTATAAGAAGGTAATAAGGGGAGAGAATCACTAGATTTTCTCCCTTTTTTGCAGTACTAACATACTATTAACTGTCATATAAGTTACATGATGTTATAATTATATTTTATGTATATACTTTGTAAATATGTATAAATCATTGTTTTACAGGACTATATCAAACACTAATCAGCTTTTTAGTGATATGATAACATACTATTAATAATTTCAAGAAACTTCTACACTTATATTATCGTTATATTAACGTAACCAATACTGAACCGAATGGTAAATAATTCTGTAACGAATTTTCAGGAATTAATGGACCAATGGGATTTGTTTTATAAAAAAAGCCTGCCTTTAGTTAGTGCTTTTTGTCAAAAGAGATATAAAAATCCTGTCAGATCCATAAAATGTATGGAAAAGGCTTTTTTAAAGCTCTCGTTTGAATATCATAATCTATATGAAGAAGAACATCTAGCAATAATGGCTAGGTTATTCGATATATTAGACGATATACAACCGAGCCTTACAGAAAAAGAAAATATTCATAATAATGCTTTCATCTTACTGAGTCAGTATTATTATCCTAACTAGTAGCGTAGGTCTTTTTCTTTATTATTCTATAATCTGTCCTCCAGGTTAATGGCAATTCTACCTTTGTTTGTAAAATTTGCAATACTTACCAGATTACAAAAACCCTGATATTATAATAGATCATTTTTTCTTAATATCTAAATAATTGATTTTTTTCTACTATTTATTTATCCAATAAATAATTCTATTCCCCTTTATATTGTAGTAGCTGACACTAGGAAAAATAGACTTGCATTTTTCTATGAGTACATTAGAATTCTGTAAATCTTCTTTAGTATCCGATAATATATTGTAAAGTAGTATGCCTCCTTTATGTACTTTATTTTTTAACTTATTCAAGAAAGATGTAGTCATAAACTTACTAGGCACATGCACATCTACAAAAACATCCATAGCAACTAGATCATATTTTTTAATATCCATATTGACATAATGAAAAGCATCTGTCGTTATAATATCTATAGGTGATTTTAATTCATCTAAAACGTACCTAGAAGCTAACCCACATATTTCCTCATCGATCTCTATGGCTGTATATCTGTAGTTTCTTTTGTACTTCTTTTCCAGCATATACGGTATAGAAGCCATGCCCATTCCTAAGATTAGAACCTCCTGTATATCGTACTGTTCGATTTTTAGCTTGTCAAAAGCTATCTTGAAATTATCATATTTATCTGCATAAGAATAGATCGCATTATTTGTACATAGCTGATATCTACCATTACATAGCAACACAAATAGATCTTCATTCTGAGAGCTCTCTGTTTTTTCTATAAGCACATCATCGAAATAACTGTACCATTTTTTCCAGAGCGGCTGTTTCAATTTTTTTTTTTAATTATTGCTTGTTATAATTACGATTCCCAGGTACGGTACTTAGCACTGGCATGGAAAACATGTCCTAAGATTTTTCTGTCTTCCTCATCTAAGCTTAGATTTCTTCTAGCCATTACAATCTCTGCAACTTCTAGTTGCTTTTCTAACTTATAGGTTGTGTAGCCACTATTACCTCCCCATGAAAATGAAGGAACAAAGTTTCTTGGAAAACCACTACCAAACAAGTTTGCTGAAACACCTACTACAGTGCCTGTATTAAGCATGGTATTGATCCCGCATTTAGAATGATCTCCCATGATGAGACCGCAAAACTGCAATCCTGTAGGTTCGAATCGCTCAGTTGTATAGTCGTATAATTTTACCGGAGCATAGTTATTCTTAAGATTAGAATTATTTGTGTCAGCACCTAGATTACACCACTCACCGAGCACTGCATTACCTAGGAAACCATCATGCGCCTTAGATGAATATCCTTGGATAACAACATTGTTTAGTTCGCCCCCTACTTTGCAATAAGGCCCTAGGGTAGTTCCTCCATATATTTTTGCCGCCATCTTCACAACACTATTTTCGCACATAGCAAAAGGACCTCTTATGACACTACCTTCCATAATCTCCGCATCCTTACCTATGTATATAGGTCCAGTAGTTGCATTAAGAATAGCATGATTTATCTTTGCTCCAGCTTCTATAAAAATATTATCTAAGCCAGAATATCTTACTGTATCATTTAAGGTAGCAGAGTCCCTTCCCTTGCTAAGCAAAAGAAAATCTTCTTCTATGGCCTCAGCGTTTGCCATAAAAATATCATGCGGTCTTTGTATCCTCCGCACTAAGTCGTCCTCATCAGATATATCTATACCTGCAAGCTGACTTATATTTTGATCTCCTGCTAACAGTTCGAATTGTTTACGATCTATTCTAGCGGCTATAAGTGTATCGTTATATAAGATAGCCTCATTGTTATTAAGTCTTTTGATAAGATGTACAATCTTGTCATTAGGAAGTAGAGATCCGCTGATTACAATATTATCATCAGCTATCTTGATAGGGAACTTGGTGGAAAGATAGTCCTGCGTAATATAACTAGCTTCCCCGTCCAATCTTTTTTCCCACTTTTCTTTAATGGTAAGTATACCTACTCTTAATGCTGCAACAGGCTTAGTGTAACTAAGTGGTAGTAGAGAAGACCAATGTTCATCATCGAATAGGATCAGATTTTTCATCTGTATATTTATTTTGGTATGCTATGGAAAGATCTATATATAAAAAAAGCCACGAAAAATTCGTGGCTCTATTTATCTTAAGCTTCTGTTTTTTCTTCTGTATTCTCTTCTTCCTTCTTCTCAGCTTCTGGCCCAGCTTGCTTTTTAGCAAACCTTGCAAATTTCTTGTTGAACTTATCGATACGTCCAGCAGTATCTACAAACTTCATCTTTCCAGTAAAGAATGGATGAGACTTAGAAGATATCTCTAATTTGATAAGTGGATACTCGTTTCCGTCTTCCCAAGTAATCGTTTCCTTTGAAGGAGCACAAGACTTAGTAAGGAAAGCTTCATCGCAAGAGAAGTCCTTAAAAACCACGTATCTATATTCTTCAGGATGAATTCCTTTTTTCATGTTTCTTATTTTTTATGTAGGCCTTTTATCTAGTCATCATATATAGGACTGAAAACCAGTAAACCTCCTTAATATTAAATTTGGAGTGCAAATGTACATCAAAATTCTAAAAATGGCAATACAGAAATAAAATAAATTCACTGAAAAGGAGTAAATATTAGATATAAACACTAGAATTAGCCAACATATTTCTATTTTTGCACTCTTAAATGAATTTATTATTCGTTAAAAATATATCCAATGCCTTATTTATTTACTTCGGAGTCCGTTTCTGAAGGACATCCAGATAAAGTTTCAGACCAGATTTCTGATGCGCTTGTTGATCATTTCCTTGCCTTTGATCCACAGTCCAAAGTAGCTTGTGAAACCCTTGTAACAACTGGACAAGTTGTACTTGCTGGTGAAGTTAAGTCATCTACCTACTTAGATGTACAACAGATAGCTAGAGATGTAATAAAAAGAATAGGCTATACGAAATCTGAGTATATGTTCGAAGCTAACTCTTGTGGTGTTTTTTCTTCTATACACGAACAATCTCCTGATATTAACAGAGGTGTCGAGCGTAAGAAAAAAGAAAACCAAGGGGCTGGTGACCAAGGAATGATGTTTGGTTACGCAACAAACGAGACGGAAAACTATATGCCTCTGGCACTTGATCTATCTCATAAGATCCTAGAAGAACTTGCCAAAATCAGAAAGGCAGGCAAAAAGATGACTTACCTGAGACCGGATTCTAAATCTCAAGTAACTATAGAATACGATGATAACAACAATCCGATAAGAATAGATTCTATCGTTGTCTCTACTCAGCATGACGACTTCGGGAAAGATTCTGTAATGCTTAAGAAGATAAAGGACGATGTGATCAATATGGTTATCCCTGCAGTAAAAAGAAAACTGAAGCCTTCTCTGAAGAAATTATTTACAGACAAGATTACTTATCATGTAAATCCTACAGGGAAGTTTGTGATCGGAGGACCCCATGGTGACACCGGTCTTACAGGGAGAAAAATAATTGTAGATACTTACGGTGGCAAAGGTGCTCACGGAGGAGGCGCATTCTCAGGAAAAGATCCTTCTAAAGTGGATAGATCAGCAGCATATGCAACTAGACATATTGCAAAAAATCTAGTAGCTGCAGGCATTTGTGACGAAGTATTAGTACAAGTATCCTATGCCATAGGTGTAGCTAAGCCTACTAATATATACATCAACACCTACGGAAGTGCGAAGGTAAACATGACAGATGGTCAGATTGCTAAGAAGGTAGAAAAGACCTTTGACATGAGACCTTACGCTATAGAAAAAAGACTTAAACTAAGGACTCCGATCTATTCCGAAACTGCGGCTTATGGCCACATGGGTAGAAAGCCACAGAAAAAAACAGTAAGCTTTACAGACGGATCAGGAAAGGAGAAGACAATGAATGTAGAGACTTTTACATGGGAAAAACTAGACTATGTAGACAAGGTGAAGAAAGCTTTTAAAATAAAGTAATCACCTTTCACGAGAGATACAATAACCCTGACATGCATCGTATGTTGGGGTTTTTATTTATATAAATATTTGGGCGTCTACCTTCCTTACAGTCAGGTACCACGCTATTCGGTACTCCGTATTCACTTCGGTGCTACGCACACATATTCCATTACATTTCATATGTTACCTACTATCCTTGACGCGGAGTCATAAGAACAACATATTAACTGAATATAAATAACGAAAAGCACCCACATATTACCTATTTATTCTATATTTTTGCAAGCGTAATCGTTTAGCATATATATCAAGTGTATAGCTAGTAATATTTTACAATTTTAGAACCTACAATATGTCCTATTCTGAGTTAGATCTATTCGAACGACGCCACATCGGAATCAATAAAAATGAGACGAATGCTATGCTTAGCAAAATTAATATCTCCTCTCTCGAAGAATTGGTAGAAAAGACAGTTCCTTCGGGTATCCGATCATCACATGAGTTAAATATTCCAGATGCGACATCTGAATTTGACTACCTTAATGAGTTAAGTCGCATAGCTTCTAAAAATAAAGTATTTAACAATTTTATAGGGCAAGGTTATTACGGAACCATTACGCCATCTGTCATCCTTAGGAATATATTCCAAAATCCAGGATGGTATACACAGTATACTCCTTATCAGGCAGAAATTGCTCAGGGCAGATTAGAAGCCTTGCTTAATTTTCAGACCATGCTTAGTGATCTTACAGGAATGGAAATAGCTAATGCTTCCCTGCTAGACGAAGCCACTTCAGCTGCTGAGGCTATGGCCATGTTCCAGGACATAGTCAATAAGAAAAGGAAAAAGAATCCAGCAACTAAATATTTTGTAGATGATAAGGTATACAGCCATACCGTAGATGTAGTTACAACCAGAGCAGAGCCTATAGGTATAGAAATTGTAAGAGGAGATTGGGCAACTGTAGAAATTACGGATGAGTACATAGGTGTATTATTACAATACCCTAATGCAGAAGGTGACATATGCGATTATAGATCTTTTGCAGAAAAGTGCAGAGCGCTCAATGTGAAGATCTGCGTAGCTACAGACCTCATGAGTTTAGCACTACTAGAAGCTCCTGGAACTTGGGGAGCAGATGTAGCAGTAGGTAACACGCAAAGATTTGGCGTCCCTATGGGATATGGGGGACCGCACGCAGGCTTCTTCGCTACGCACGAAGCCTTCAAACGTCAGATACCAGGAAGAATAATAGGTGTATCTATTGACAGCCAGAACAATCCTGCACTCAGGATGGCACTACAGACTAGAGAACAACATATCAAAAGAGAAAAAGCAACCTCTAATATATGTACGGCGCAAGCCTTGCTTGCTGTAATGGCAGGCATGTATGCAGTGTATCATGGCAAAGAAGGTATTCATAATATTGCCGCTAGGATACATCATCTAACTTATATTCTTGCAGAAAATCTTTCTGCTATGGGTATAGCATTATCCAACGCACATTATTTTGACACTATAACCATCAAGTTAGATAAAGAAAAAATAGATACAATAAGAGAAATCGCTGAGGCGAAAAAAATAAATCTTTTCTATGATAATAATCGAATTTCTATATCTGTAGATGAAACAAAAAAACAAGAAGACATCGAGCTTATCCTAAGTATCTTTGCTGAGGCCTTTGACAAGAATTTCTTTGTTTCTTCATCTAATGGTGTACAGAAAATTCCTACTGAACTAAAAAGACAAACATCTTATCTAGATCATGAGATATTTAACTCTTACCACACTGAAAGTAAGATGATGCGTTATATCAAGAGTCTAGAGAACAAAGATCTTTCTCTGGTACACTCTATGATAGCACTAGGTTCTTGTACGATGAAACTTAATGCAGCAACTCAACTGATACCTGTAAGCTGGAATGAGTTTTCTAATCTACATCCTTTTGCTCCTATAGATCAGACAGAAGGGTATCAACAAATTTTTGAGGAGCTAGAAAAATACCTAAGTGAAATAACAGGCTTTACTGCTTGCTCTCTACAGCCTAACTCTGGAGCACAGGGAGAATATGCTGGACTGATGGTTATTTCTGCCTATCATAAGGCTATGGGAAATAATCATAGAAATATTGCTATTATTCCTTCTTCTGCTCATGGTACTAATCCTGCGAGTGCAGTCATGGCAGGTATGAAGGTAGTTGTTGTAGCCTGTGACGAAAGAGGAAATATCGACTTAGAAGATCTCAAAGCTAAAACGCTAGAACATAAAGATAATTTGGCAGCTCTTATGGTAACTTACCCGTCTACACATGGCGTATTTGAGACCGCTATCAAAGAGATCTGTGCACTTATACATGACAATGGTGGCATGGTCTATATGGACGGTGCTAATATGAATGCGCAAGTGGGATTGACCAGTCCTGGAATAATAGGTGCTGATGTCTGCCATCTTAATTTACATAAGACCTTTGCTATACCACATGGAGGTGGTGGGCCCGGTATGGGTCCTATCTGTGTTAATGATAAGTTAGCTCCTTTTCTTCCTCGACATACACTCATAAAAACTGGAGGTGAGCAAGGCATAGGTGCTATATCTGCCGCGCCATGGGGAAGTGCAAGTATCCTGCTTATCTCTTATGGTTATATAAGACTACTAGGCAAAAAAGGCTTGACAAATTCTACCATATACGCTATCCTCAATGCTAACTATATTAAGGCTAGACTTGAAGGGGCATATCCAGTACTTTACTCAGGAGAAAACGGAATGGCCGCTCATGAGATGATCATAGATCTTAGACAGTTCAAGGCACTAGATATTTCTGCCGAAGATGTAGCAAAGCGTCTGATCGATTATGGATTCCATGCACCGACACTATCTTTTCCAGTGCCAGGAACGATCATGATAGAGCCTACAGAAAGTGAAGACAAGGAAGAGATAGATAGGTTCTGTGATGCACTACTTCAGATCAAAGCAGAGATAGATGAGATAGCAGATGGTACAGCTGATAAAGAAAATAATGTGCTACATAATGCGCCGCACACACTAAGCATGATTACTTCCGATGACTGGTCTTATCCTTATGACAGAACTAAGGCCGCTTTTCCTCTGCCCTATCTTAAGAAACAAAAATTTTGGGCTACGATAGGTAGAGTAAACAATGCGCACGGTGATAGAAATCTAATTTGTACCTGTCCTCCTATAGAGACTTATATGTCTGAAAATACAGAAATATGAGAATTATAATACTGGCTATTATCCTATGTTTTTCTTGCTCGGTGTATAGCCAGTATGATCATCTTCCTGTGTTTCCAGAACAAGAAGGGGCTGAACTTTTGACTTCTCTACAGAATAGTTTTACACCTGATGATGTGTTATCTAGTTCTAATTCTAAGGATACATTATTTGCCGTTATCTATGGAGAGAATGATAGCCTAAGTTGCGTCTATTCTGACTTTACCGTATACATGGATCCCTCGCAAGATCCCTCGCAAACGGTGTTTAACAACGATAATACTGATGGTATGAACACTGAGCATTCCTACCCTAAGAGCAAAGGATCCGACGGAGGAAATGCTGAAGCAGATATGCACCATCTCTTCCCTTCGAAGGCCAACGTTAACCAGAGAAGATCCAACTTTAAATATGGAGAGGTAAATGATAATGCCGCAACGAACTGGTACCTCAGAGATATTATTCTGAATAATCCACCGTCAGAAAACATAGACGCCTATAGCGAATTCGGAAACGAAACTTTCGAACCTAGAGAAGATATGAAAGGAAATATTGCTAGAGCCAATTTTTACTTTTATACCATCTACAGAAATGAAGCAGATATAGAAGATCCAGAATTTTTCGATTTACAAAAAGACGATTTTTGTGACTGGCATTACAATGATCCTGTAGACGAAAAAGAATGGAATAATACATTCAAGATTGCTTCTTACCAAAATGACAAAGCTAATCCGTTTGTACTAGACTGTAGTCTAGCTACAAGATTGTATTGTGATAATATTTCTGCAGCTTGCAATGCCACGGATACTGAAGATCTATTCCTTACTGATAGCGATTTAAAAATCTATCCGAATCCAGCGCAAACTGCATTAAACATACAATCACCGTTCACAGAAAACATTACACGCTATACTATTCACAACAGTCAAGGGATTATTATCTATTCATTATCCCGTAATTTGGATATAAACAATGAAAAGCTAAGCATAGAAAATTTGGACTCAGGCATCTACTTTATTTCCTTTATTTTAGAGATAAATCATCAGACTTATTATAGCTCGCAAAGGTTTGTAAAGTTGTAGATAAATTACTGTTCCTGATTAATTCAGTAAGAGCTTTTAATTCTTCATGCTTATTTTTCTATACACAACAATTGGAAGAAAAACCACTAGCATAAGAAATAACACTACGCCCTGCCCCAGCAACAAATACCAAGGCCATGGGCCCATATAATCCAGCAAGGATGCAACAGGAGGTTTTTCTACCGTATAAAAATAATTAGAGCCAAGAAAGAGATTTATTAAATGAATAACAAACATGTATAGATTCGTCAGAAGGAAAGTATTGCGCATGTCTCTCCACGTGACTTTGTAGCCATAGACCACAATAGCATAAATAGGGATTATGACTAAGCCACTATGTATCATAAAGTAAACGAAATACTCAAAATGTGGAAATCCATTTATTAGATCAGGAGTAAGATTAGCATTGAGTGTTCCGACTAAGACCCAGAAATATAATACACCTAGAAAAAATTTAGTCCTATAATACATAATAAACGGAGCCATGATCGCCACAATTCTACATAGATGTAAAGGCAAATCCAACTTATAATCAAAAGTACCAAGGCAGGCTAAAATTGACATTCTTATAAGCATTCCACCAAGAGGAATCAAAGCGATACTTACACCTATCCGTAGCTGCTGGTCTTTATTACAATAATTCTTAGCATAATAAATTACAAATGAACCTAGCATAAAGAAAAAGAACAATGCTGAAATATGGGCCAAAGACCAGGCCTTAAAAAGTTTATCTGTAAAGAAAAAAGACATCTGTTACTAAAAATTATAAATCAAAGAAAACAAATTCATATTTTACACTTCTAACTAAAAATACAGAAATGAAAATTAATTGGATATTAATCTTAATGATATCAGCTTCCATATTTCAGAAAAGCTATGCAGGTGAAGGTATGTGGCTTCCTCTTTTTCTGAAATCGCTTAATGAAGCAGAGATGCAATCCATGGGAATGAAAATAAGTGCAGAAGATATCTATTCTGTCAATAAAGGTTCTCTCAAAGATGCCATCGTACATTTTGGTGGATTCTGTACATCAGAGATTATCTCTGACCAAGGTCTATTACTTACCAATCATCATTGCGGATACGGTCAGATACAATCGCATTCTTCCGTAGACAACAATCTGCTCGAAGATGGATTCTGGGCAAAAACCAAGGCTGAAGAACTTTCCAACCCTGGCCTGACAGCAACATTTATAAACGAAATAATAGATGTTACAGACGATGTCCTAAGAAAGGTAAATGATAAGATGTCTGATACAGAAAGACAAAGCATTATAGATTCTAATCTGGAAATTGTAAGAGCAGAAATAAAAAAATCAGCATATCAAGATGCCTATATAAGACCATTCTATAATGGCAACCAATATTTTGCTTTTATAACAACAACTTATAGAGATGTAAGACTAGTAGGAACGCCTCCAGAATCTATAGGTAAATTCGGAGCAGACACAGATAACTGGGAGTGGCCAAGACACACAGGCGACTTCTCTCTATTTAGAATTTACGCTGGACCAGATAATTTACCTGCTGATTATTCCACTGATAACAAACCTTATAATCCTAAACACCACTTACCAATCTCACTAGATGGCGTAGAGGAGGGTGATTTTACCTTAGTGTTTGGGTTTCCAGGAAGAACAAACCAATATCTACCTGCAGTCGCTGTAGAGCAAACAGTAGACGTACTTAATCCTGCCAAAATAGGTATAAGAGAAAAATCTCTCGCTGTGATGAGTAAATATATGCGAGCTGATGAAAGCATCAAAATACAATATGCTTCTAAGTTTGCTAGTATAGCCAATTACTGGAAAAAGTGGATCGGTGAAAGTCAGGGATTAGTACAGACCAAAGCTATCCAAAAGAAGAAAGATCAAGAGGAAAGTTTCATAAGTTATAGTGCAGGTCCCGTCAAAAAAACAAATACTAATAATAAGGCCATAATCGATGAGTTCGGCAAACTCTATAAAGGAATAGAACCTTATGCACTTACAAGAGACTACTACAGCGAAATCACTTCTAGAAATGTAGAAGCATTGCGAGTATCCGGCTATATGAGAAACTTAGTTACTAGATTTGAAAAAAATGGAGCTGAAGGATATACCTCATATGCAAATAGACTAAAAGGTTTCTTAGAAGGAATTTATAAAAACTACAACAGTGATGTAGACCAAGAAATATTTACGGAATTGGTAAGCTTATACAAGGATAAGTTGTCTGATCCTTTTGTACCTGATATGATAAGTGGAAAAAATATGCTTACCAGAGCAATGGGTACTGCAGAACTATCTAAACAATTATATGCTAACAGTTTCTTGCCACATGGTGACAAGGTTCTTGCCCTATTAGATGCTGATCCTGCATCAGCTGTAGCTCAGATAAAAGTAGACCCTATATATAGCTTTAGCTCTGAATGGAAAAAAGTATACGACAAGGAGGTTGCTGCACCATATAACATTTATAAATCTCAAATAGATTCTCTACAACGTCTTTATATGAAGGCGCAATTAGCAAATGCAGGTGAAAGAAAACTATTTCCTGATGCTAACAGTACAATGAGAGTATCCTATGGTCAAGTAAATGGTTACGTACCTATTGATGGCGTTTTCTACACGCCTGTAACCCATCTGGATGGTGTGATTGCAAAGTACAAACCTGGCGATTATGAGTTTGATGTTCCTGCAAAACTGATTGACCTATATAACAAAAAAGACTACGGTCAGTATGCCGCGGAAAATGGGAAAATTCCAGTATGCTTCTTAGGTTCTAATCATACAACTGGAGGTAACTCAGGAAGTCCTGCGATCGATGCACATGGAAATCTTATCGGTCTCAATTTTGATAGAGTGTGGGAAGGTACTATGAGCGATCTTAACTATGACAAAAGCATCTGTAGAAACATTATGGTAGATGCACGGTACGTTTTGTTCATCGTAGATAAGTTTGCTGGTGCCACGCACCTTATAGATGAGATGACACTAGTACATCCTAAGAAAAAGTTGAAAAAATAAAATGACTCAACTAGTTAAAAAAAGCATTACTTCACTCAGAGGTAATGCTTTTTTTTATTTACTTATCTAACAAACAGCTAATAGTAACTATATTTTCTAAAGAACTATTTGCAATTATTTTCATAATTCCGACGGATATAATAATAACCTAGATTTACGATAGACCATACTTCTAATGATATTCCTACAAGTGCTCTTATTTTCTAATAGATAGTGATCTACTTCTTAGTAGGGTCGATAGATAACTATCCATTTATAATTTATAGAAGGATTACAATCTCTGATGATACAATCTATCATTCTTGATTATTATAAGATAATCTCCTCCTATTCTCATATACGTATTTCCGCTGATGGTAACTTGACCTGGGTTCTTTGCTCTAAGTGTAATAGGCAGTCCGTCTATACCATTAGCATCGAAAACAAATAGGAGTATCTAACCAGATTCCATCTTCCATTTCGATTATATCACCAGGCTGTGCATTATCTATTGCATCATCTAACTCCGTAATATTAGTAACGGAAATCAACTGAGCATAAAGAGAAGTACTTGATACCCATAGAACGAAAAGAAGTACAATAATTCTCATAGTTTAGAATAAAATTTCTTTTCTGGGGCGAATTTGAATTTTGTCAATGATTTAAATTTACTCAAAAAACAGATATCATAGCGGAAATAAAATAATTATAATGTCAACGATAAGATAAGATATAGACACTAATAATATTGATACATGGAAAATAATACTTTGTTTTTCGTCTACTTACTTGTAGTATTATATCTAAAACACGAAACTAGGTGATCATTGACCATCCCTGTGGCTTGCATAAATGCATAACAGATCGTACTACCTACAAACTTAAATCCTCGTTTCTTTAGATCTTTAGCCATAGCGTCTGATTCTGCAGTATTAGCTGGTACTTCTGTTAAATTTTTAAATTTATTCTTAATCGTTTTTCCTCCCACAAATGACCAAATATATTTATCGAAACTTCCAAACTCTTTCTGTGTAGCTAAGAAAAATTTTGCATTGTTAATACTTGCATTGACCTTTAATTTATTTCTAATAATACCTGGATCGCTTAACAGTTTTTCTTTCTTCTTTTCTGTGTATCTAGCTATTTTCGCGGCGTCAAAATTATCATAAACCTTCCTGTAATGTTCTCTCTTCTTAAGTACTGTACTCCAGCTTAGTCCTGCCTGCGCACCTTCTAATATTAACATCTCAAATAACATCCTGTCATTATGAACTGGCACACCCCATTCCGTATCATGGTAGTCTATATAAGCATCGAATCCTAGGCACCATGGGCATCGTTCTTTGGTCTTTTTTATAGCCATTTTTTATATATTCGGTCTATTGGTTAGTTTTAGTATAGATCTAATCATTTTTGTTTTAAAATTAATCTCTAATAAGAAGATATTTACTTCCTCAAATTACTATATTGATTGCTATAACAGAACATAAGCATGAAAAATATTCTACTATACATTTTCTTTATAGGTTCTTCACTTACACTGTCTGCACAGATAAGTGATTTTGATAAATTATTATTTGACTTACCTGATGTCGTCTTTGAAAAAATAAATACACCAAAAGGCTATGAATCTGCCTACAAACTTTTAATTAAACAACCAATCGATCATAATAATCCAGATCATGGGTATTTCTATCAGAAAGCATACCTCAGTCATAAAGGAATGGATAAGACTACCGTAATGATTACGCAAGGATATAATAGAGGCAGGAATGCTATAGGTGAACTCGCAGCCCTTTTACAAGCTAACCAGATAGATATAGAACATAGATATTATGGCGAAAGTCTTCCAGATTCTATAGAATACAAATACCTGAACCTAGAACAAGCTACTGCAGATTTACATCATATCAATACACTATTCAGAAATATTTATAAGAACAAGTGGGTCGCTACAGGTATAAGCAAGGGCGGTCAAACATCAATTTTTTACAGATACTTCTATCCTGAAGATGTAGATGTAAGTGTGCCCTATGTTGCCCCGCTAAACATAGAAAGAGAAGAAACTAGAATCTATGATTTTCTCGATACTATCGGCAGTGAAAACTGTAGAAACAAGATACACGATGTGCAAATCAGAATCCTAGAAAATAGAGATGCTACTCTAGACAAACTAAAGTGGTACAGTAAGGGAGCGAATCTCAAGTATAGTTATTTGGACTTTGACGAAGCTATAGAATATGCTGTATTAGAGTACCCTTTTTCTTTTTGGCAATGGGGTGGAAAATGTGATGAGATACCAACAGATACTGCGAGCTTAAACGAAACGCTGATGCACTTTATAGATGTTTCTGGAATTAGTTTTTTCGCAGATAATAGTATGGAGGCTTATAAGTCACACTACTACCAAGCTGGAACTCAGATGGGATATTACAGTTATAACACTGAAGGTTTCGAAAAACTACTCAAAGCTCTACCACTGAAGCCTAATCCTAGTGCCGTATTTATGCCGAATAAAATAGAAGCAGAATTCAATAACGAACTTCCAAAAAAAGTAGATCGCTGGATAAAAGAAAAAGGAGATAAGTTTATCTACATCAACGGTGCCAATGATACCTGGTCAGCAACGGCTGTACAGCCAAATGAGAAAAGAGATGCCCTATGGTTTTTCTTGGAGGGAAAAGATCATGGTCAAGCGAGAATTAAGAATATGACTGAAGTGGAAAGGAGTCAGTTGATCACTACCCTAGAAAAATGGCTTGGTCATAATATCGATGATATATTTGATAAAGAAAAAAAGTAAGTTCAGATATAGTTAGGAGAATATTATAGGACGAAATCGACGTAAGGATAACAAACATCGAAACCTTTATCCTTAAAGTAAGCAACTGTATCTTCTGTAGACTTAGAAGAAACAACGAGGGCAAAATCTCCTCCCCATGCTCCTAAGCTCTTCATACATCCCCAGAAATCCTCAAAGTGCTTATCCTTAATCTTAGGAATACCCATCGCTTTACTGACTAGTGCCTCATGATCTTCTATCAATTCACAAAATTTCGATAAGGAAGTACACTTGATGGTTTCTTCCGTAATTTTATTGAGCGCCTTAGCAAAGATTTTTCTTGATTTTACTTTCTTAAAATAGTCCTTTATAGAATCATCGCTAGATTGTTTCCTTCCTAGATATACAAAGTATAGACTATTCTTGAACTTAGGATCAAAGTTGATCTCCGTATAATTTATCTCATCATCAACTAACTGATATTCTATCGGACCTTCTGCTCCTGCACATGCAACGTCATATCCAGAACCATCGGACACTTTGAAATGTAGCATCATGGGATGTACACCAGCCCATTGTGCTACGAGATGTGTCAGAGTGGAACTAGATCCTAATCCCCAATCTTTATCAAATTCTAACTTGGTAGTAATTCTAAAGCCATTCCACTTTGAGAGAAATTCTGAGTTCAGACGAACTGCATTTTTTAGTAGCTTTTGTAAATTTTTGGATATGGCTTCATCGGTCGTTTTGACACTAGAAAAATCATAGAGAGATATCTGTGCTTCGAACCATACTTCTCCTGCTGCATTCTCTGCTTTCCAGTAGATATCTGAACTTTTGATATTCTTGACCTTCATATGCTGGCCTAGCTTGGTAGGTAGCGCAATGGCTTTAGCTCCATCGAGAATGCCATACTCAGCAGTTAACAATACTTTTCCGTGACCGTAATATTCCAGCGCTAATTTCTTTAAAAGGTTATGTTCTCAGGATAGCACGAATATATGAAAATATCATATCTAATAATATTATATAAATAAAATTTCAATACAAGGGTTAAATAAATATCTGGCAGCACCTAGTGTCGAAAGATAAAATACCTAGTTTAGATTTCTAATCTTCTAGTTGATAAGAGTTAAGTTTCGGTAACAAAGCTCTTAGAGACAGACTTTATTTAGAAATGATAATTTTTTTGACATACCTATTCCCCACTCTTTCTAGCTGTAAAAAATAAACACCTGAGTTCAGGTTACGGGTATCTATTTTTAGGGAATTAGATTTGTTTGCTCCAGACCATAATATTCTTCCATGTAGATTATATAAGCTTATGTCAAAGGACAACGTCGATTCGATCTCTATATATTCAGATGCTGGGTTAGGACCAATCTTAATATCTCCAGTAAATAGATTTTCGTTACTAGCACTAAGGTCTAAGCTATGCCTGTCAAAAAATTCCCAGATAGCATCACTTGCACTAAAGTCCTGATTTGTAGAACCTATATTGACAGGAGCCCCAGGCCAAGTATGACCCCCATTTTCTATTTTGATCAGCACAACATCTTTTTCATCCTTGCACATATTATAATCAAAACGTTGTGCAGTACTTCCATCTGAAGGACTATTATCTGGTATATCGCTTACCATAGGATCAGTATTACACTCATTATTATCTACCCAGAAAGCTACAACTTCATCTACAGGCAAAGAGATATCCGCAGAACCATTATACGGTACAACATCATCTGCCGTACCATGTATTTCCATAATAGGAACAGACTTTTCTGGGTTACAATCGGGCTTGTATTCTGGCACTATACTTCCAGTTACAGAAGCTACCGCAGCAATTCTATCGTTAAGTTCACAGGCTAATCTATAACTCATAAATCCACCATTTGACATACCACAAGAATAGACTCTCATAGGATCTACATTATAATTTTCTATAAGCTCATCAATCATAGCACTTAGAAATCCAACATCATCTGCTGTACTTCCAAAAGTCCAACCTACATTCCAAGCATTGGAAACACCCTCTGGATAACAAACGATAAAGCCCTGCTCTTCCGCCGTGTCATTCATAGCAGAGTAAAATTCCTGTTGCTGAGCATTAGATGTAAAACCATGCAAGTTAAAAACCAGCGATAAAGAACTTTCCTCATCATAAGCAGATGGCAAATATAATCTATACTCTCTCTCAAGTCCATCATGCATTAGCGCACCCGTGATTGTTTGTTGACCTTCTATTGTAGAAAAAATCAAAGACAATAGTATACTGAAGAAAAACCCCTTGCTCATGTTATTTTCTTTTTAAAAATTTGCTGTAATCAATAAATCCAGCGCAGTGTATTTTAAATTGAATCTCTTAGACAAGTATTCGTTTGTACAACATCCTTTATAAACGTATACACCATTACGTATTCCTTTACTTTCGTACAACATACTTTCCACAGATGCAGCATTACCCGCTTTGACAAGAAGAGAGGTAAGAATATTACTTATCGCAACAGATGCAGTTCTCGGAACTTTAGAAGGAATATTCGGAACACAATAATGTATTACATCGTGCTTTATAAAAGTAGGTTTATCATGAGTTGTCATGCGAGATGTTTCTATACAACCTCCTTGGTCTATACTTACATCTATTATAACACTCCCCTGCTTCATTTTAGAAACCATCTCATCGGTTACTAGGATAGGTGTCCTTCCAGTTTTGGAATGCAAAGCTCCTATAACTACATCAGCACTCATAAGTTGATAAGCCAGATAAACTGGATTAAAGGATGAGGTATGCAGTTGTCTTCCTATATTAGACTGGAATCGCATAAGCTTAGAGATATCACTATCGAAAATTCTTACAGATGCACCCAGACCTAGAGCAGTTCTTGTTGCAAACTCTCCTACCATCCCTGCTCCTAGAATAATAACCTTAGCAGGAGGAACACCAGAAACACCTCCTAAAAGAATACCTCTTCCATTATCGCTATAACTTAACAATTCGGCTGCTGTAAGCATGGCACTCATCCCCGCAATCTCACTCATTATCCTTACAACAGGAAAAGATCCATCCTCTGCTTGGAGATATTCCATTGCTACAGCGATCACTCTTTTTTCTTTTAATTTTCGTAGATAATCATCCGTTACTGTAGGAATATGTAAGGGAGTAATAAGAATCTGATTTGGCTTCAGAAGTTCTAGTTCTTCCTTAGTACAAGGTGTTACCTTTACTATTACATCACTTTCAAAAACTGTTTTCTTATCCGGTGCTACCTTAGCTCCTGCTTCAGAAAAATCTATATCAGCAAAATTAGATTTTACGCCTGCTTTAGATTCTACAACCACCGTATGACCATAGCCTACCAGTGTTCTTATGTTATTAGGTACCAGAGCAACTCTAGTTTCTTTAAGGGATGATTCCTTAGGTATACCTATAGCTATCTGATTGCGATTTCCTTCTTTTTGTAAAGTTTCCGTCTGTGTCTGAAATTGTCCCTCTGTAAAAAATTCTGAAAAAGAGTATTTTTTAGTTGGATCTGGCATGTAGCGTTATTATAATGAGATTTATTCGTAGCTCCTTATATGGGGAATTCTAATTCAATATAATCCTTCGTGTAGACTTATCCAAAATTTCTATTTTAATTGTATCATATTCATTTGGGTCTAACAGGTCCAAAATAAGTTGAGGCCACTCTATTATACATAGATTATCACTATGTAAATACTCCTCTATACCTATATTAACAGCCTCTTCCTTAGAATTTAACCTATAAAGGTCCATATGGAAAATGTTCTTATTAGGCCCTTTATACTCATTTATGATAGAATAGGTAGGGGAAGACACTTCTTCTTTGCTACCTAAGGCATCCAATAGATATTGCGTAAGCGTGGTCTTTCCAGCTCCCATTTCTCCATATAGTAAGATGTTTGACTTGCTAGAATTAGCTATAAGCTGTTCGGAAAATTCCTTATAAGAGTCGAGGTCTTTGATAATAGATTGCATGGTCAAACTTAATGAGCTGATAATTGTTATGTAAATATCACTAAAAAAGCGTTTTTTTAGCTTATAATTGTCAAGAAATAAAGAGGAAACTAGTTTTTATAATTTGAATATTGTTTTCTTCAAGGTGAATAATGATTTTGAAAAAGGATATTACCTCTAACGAAAGAAAAAAAGACCATATAGATCTTGCCTTCAAAAGCGAAACGAATTGTCAACAGATAGATCAACGTTTTCTTTATGAGCCACTTCTATCAGGTCACCCGCGCTCAGATAAAACTTTCCCTGTAGAACTTGCAGCTAAAGCTTTGGATTTCCCTTTATGGGTATCTAGTATGACGGGCGGGACAGAATTTGCTCAGACCATCAACAGAAACCTAGCAAAAGCTTGTAAGGAATTTAAGCTAGGTATGGGCTTAGGATCTTGTAGGTCTATCCTAGATTCTGATGATAGATTACAAGATTTTGACATACGAAAACACATAGGTGATCAGCCACTCTATGCAAATCTAGGTATAGCTCAGCTTATAGATATTGCCAAAGAAGGTAGCTGGAATAAAGTGAAAAACCTAGTGACTAAACTATCTGCAGACGGTCTTATCGTACACATAAATCCACTACAGGAATGGATGCAGCCAGAGGGAGATAGATACCATATGAGCCCCATAGAATGTATACAGCAATTGCTAGACAAGACAGATATAAACGTGATGGTAAAGGAAGTAGGCCAAGGTATGGGTAAAACTTCTCTTAAGGCGCTCTTAGAATTGCCGCTAGTAGCGGTTGACTTTGCTGCTCATGGTGGAACAAACTTTTCTAAACTAGAATTATTCCGAGGATCAGAACAACGTAAGGATACCTTCCTACCCGTAACTAGAATAGGACATAGTGCTGCTACAATGCTAGAATGGGCTAATGAATTAAAAGATGAAATAAACTGTCACTGTAATACAATTATCGTTTCGGGAGGTGTAAAGAACTTTCTAGATGGTTATTATTTTACACAGAAATCGAAGTTCAATAATACGATATACGGACAAGCGTCAGGCTTTCTGAAACATGCTATGGGAGACTATGAAGATCTACAAAAACATGTAAGGCTACAGATAGAAGGTTTACAGATGTCACATGCTTTTCTAACTTTGAACCCAGAGCATGAATAAGACCAAAACTATAAAAGGGTTCTCTAAACTTTCTAAGAGAGGAAAGATCAAATGGATTGTTGAAAACTTCTTCAAGGATCCTGAGAACGTGATGAGAGAACTTGTCAGCTACTGGCATACGAACGAAGAGCAACAGAAAATCCTAGACGGATTTAGCGAGAATACAATAAGCAATTATCCTATGCCTTACAGTGTAGCCCCTAACTTTGTTATCAACAATAAGGCTTATTGTGTGCCTATGGTTATAGAAGAAAGTTCAGTTGTAGCAGCGGCAAGTGCAGCTGCCAAATTCTGGATGGATAGAGGAGGTTTTAAAACTGAAATTTTAGATACTAAAAAACTAGGCCATGTTCACTTCAAGTGGAATGGAGATAAAGAAATATTAAAATCTATCTTCCCGGAACTCAAGACCAAACTTATACATGATTGTTCTCATATAACTCAGAATATGAGAAAGAGAGGCGGTGGTATTCTCGATATTGTCTTAGAGGATTTTACGTCAGAAGAAAAAGGTTTGTATCAACTGAAGGCTTCCTTCAAAACCTGTGATTCCATGGGTGCAAACTTTATCAATTCCTGCCTAGAACAATTTTCTAAAACCCTACAAGTTTTTGTATTAGACAACGACAAAATAGAAAATAAGGAGATAGATGTGATCATGAGCATCTTATCTAATTATACACCTGAGTGTATTGTAAGAGCTACCGTTTCTTGCAAGGTGGAAGAGCTAGGTCGATTTGCGAATAACATGGCTCCTGAGATATTTGCAAAAAAATTCAAGGCTGCGGTAAAGATTGCACATATAGATTCTTATAGAGCGACAACACACAACAAAGGAATATTCAATGGAGTAGATGCGGTAGTGCTAGCTACAGGAAACGATTTCAGAGCTATAGAAGCTTGTGGACACACTTATGCTTCGAGAACAGGAAAATATAAAAGTCTAAGTCACTGCAGTGTAGAGAATGGTGTATTTAAATTTTGGTTAGACATACCTCTTGCGGTAGGAACCATAGGCGGACTGACATCTATACATCCTATTGCAAAACGCAGTTTAGAACTACTAGGAAATCCTAATGCGGAAGAGCTCATGAGTGTCATAGCTGCCACAGGACTTGCTCAGAATTTCGCAGCGCTTCGATCGCTTATTACTACCGGCATACAACAGGGTCATATGAAGATGCATCTTCAAAATATCATGGTAAGTCTAAGTGCATCAGACCAAGAAAAAGAAAAAACATCTGCTTATTTTTCTGATAAGATAGTATCGTTTAGTGATGTGAGGAATTATATTTCTAGCCTTAGATCCAGTTAATACAACAAGATGTCAGAACAACTACGATCTTTCTATGATTTCCTTTTATACCCATATATCATAGAAACATCTGATGCTTCCCTTAAGGATAAGTTATTAGCAATATTCATGTTATTTGTAGTCTCCTTTAGTTCAGTAGTATTTATTGCAGGGCCACTGCTTATGTTAGCAGGTGTAGATGATCTCACACATAAGATTAGCGATCTAGAATCAGAAATAAGTACAACCGCCCTTTTTATTCTTGCTGTTGTCATAGCTCCTTTAATGGAAGAATTAGTATTTAGATTTCCGCTTAGATATAGAAGAGGTGCAATCCTATTGCTTGTATTATGTCTAAGTATGATATCGTTTTATATTTTTCAAAATATCTTCTCTGCTAAGATCAATGCCACTATTTCAGGCACTATTGCCATCATGGGATTTATTCTTATAGGTAGTCTAAGTTCAGAAAAGGGACTAGAAAAAATATCTAATTTTCTTAAGAATTATTATCCTTGGATTTTTTACTTGACAGCCATGATGTTTGCCTTTGCGCATATATTCAACTACGATCTTCCTGATGAAAAATGGTTCCTTACACCTATTCTTGTATTACCTCAGCTTATACTAGGTCTTTTTCTAGGTTATGTGAGATTACGGTTTGGGATATGGGCAAGTATACTAATGCATGCAATGAATAATTTTATACCCATGATGGCACTTGTTGCAGCTAAGGGTATGGGTGTAGAATAATACTAAATTAACGCGTTGAGCTATTAAGCAACCAAAACATGTTTGGTTTAACCAGAATTATGCAATAGAAAATCTATTGCGTTCTGAAAAACCTTCAAAATAAGTCAGTATAATCTGTTTTTAGTTTTGAACATAATAGATTTTCCGAATCAATCTGCAAGCACTCTTCCGTAATAGCAAGAGCTACTATTTCTAAATCTGACAAACTAGGTGTATTCAAATAAAATTGAATATTCCAGTCTTTACCAAAATATTCTTTTGGTCTGTTTCTCTAATGTTTGTTCAACTTTCATTATATTCAGATCGGGTATACGCATTATTTTAAATGGGATAGATAATTTATAATATACTGATTTTCAGCAATATGTGCGATCTACTTTTTCTTTTTTTTAGTTCAACGCGCTAATATTATGAAAACTATAAAATCTAAAGAAAGACTAGGCAATATTCTATATACTATAGCGAGCATTTTACTACTCATAAGTATATACAAAAAGGGAGCTGATACGGAATACAGACTTTTAGATATAGCCTCATGGGTTACACTTATGATTGCTGCGCTATATGGAATATGGATTACTAGTATAAAGAAAAAAGACAGCTTAGAAAAATAATTTTAAGCTCAGATCTTAGATTCAGAACTCTAATATTTCAGTGAAATATTACTTTGAATACTAAGTTCTAAATACTGCATCTACTATCTCATAAGCTAATCTGTAACCTTCGTAACAGTTCATTCTGATGCGTACTTGTGGAGGTATTCTAGAATGGGCATTTTCTTTAGCATTTCAGAAAAAGATTGGAAAGTTCTAGATTCCCGTAGAAATTTTGTTCGCTCTCGGTGTGTGTAATCTGTAAATAATACATTATCTCCAAACTTATCAATAAATCCACCTATAGCTGCCGAAGCAAAAGTAGAGTTTCGAAAATACTCATTTATCCGATCATCTTTTTGACCCAAATTTTCTCATTTCTCATCTTTCTTTTTTTATCGACATATTGATCTCGGAATGACAATTCGCTAAAAACAGCCATAATGGCATATTGTTTTTAATTTTAGTGTCTTTTTGACATGTGTTTTTGAGATATATTGACTGTTTGGCGACTTTTTTGGCTTGGTACGTAGATTGATCTAAGGAAATCGTATTCAATTATTCAAAATTTAAAATAAATAAACATGCATACCAAATACGCAACATCTAACGGAAGAGCAAAACACAAGGCTCACAGAAGACCTAACAATTCAATATTTTTCCCTGCTTTTGGGAATATCGTCAATGAGCTAATGAACAGTCCACTAAGTGAGGTACTGAACGAAGAAGAAACAAAGTATACGGTTCCAGCAGCTAATATTCAAGATAAGGAAGATGCCTATATCATAGAGTTATCTGTTCCTGGGTACACTAAAAAAGAAATTGATATTACCGTAGAGAAAAAAGTACTTTCTATAGTAGGTCATAAAGAAGAAGCTGAAGGTATAAATTTCAGAAAAAGAGAATTTAATTACAACAAATTCAAGCGTTCATTTACCCTTCCAGAAAAAGCGAATATCGAAGCTATAAAGGCAAACTTTAGTAAAGGTATCCTTAGTATTACTATAGCTAAGAAGGAAGAAGAGCCAGTAAGAAAAATTTCGATAAAATAATTTTAAATAACCATAAATAAAATAATAATGAGAACTAGAATAAATCCAGTATTGCCATCTACTAGTGTAAACAACATGGTAGATACTTTTTTCAACAAGAGTATCGCTGATATTATAGGAACAGATTTTACACATAACTCCCCTTCTGTAAATATTATAGAAGAGCATGATGCTTATGTAATAGAACTTGCTGCTCCAGGCTATGAGAAAAAAGATTTTGACATAAGTATAGAGAAAGATCAACTGATCATTTCTCATAGTGAGACAAAATCAGAAGAACATACCGAAAGTGAAGAAAAAGTGGAGCATACACATTATACAAGAAGAGAGTTCAATTATGCAGCATTCAGAAGAAGTTTTCACCTACCGAAAACGATAGATAAAACTTCTATAAATGCTACTTATAAAAACGGAATTCTTGCCCTAAAGCTTTCTAAAATAGAAGCTGCTATAGATCCTGGTAAAATAGAAATTGAAATAAAATAATTTTTCATCTGTCATCACTATGAATTGTGAAGCTGTCAGTATTTCTGACAGCTTTTTTTATTTGCTCTAGATTTTAATATTTAGGAAAAATATATATTAAGTTATCCAATCTATTTCCTACCTTAATAATTTATAACCAATCTAGAATTCAAGATGATAAACTATACGAAGCAGTTGCTGCTTATTTGCGGCCTTATTCTTCCCGCATCATTCCTTTTTGGACAAGAAATATGCGATAATGGTATAGATGATGACGGAGATGGATTAGTCGATCTCAACGATGATGAATGTATTTGCGAAACTTTCATGCCTAGCTCTCTTATTCCGAACCCTTCTTTTGAGGAAATGAGTTGTTGCCCTATGACCGAGGCCCAGCTTACCTGTGCAGATGATTGGATTCAAGCTTCAACTCCTACAACGGACTATATGCATACCTGTGGAATCACAGCGCATCCTTTCTTAGGGTTCCAAGCGCCTTTACCTTTTCCTGATGGGGAGGGCGCCATAGGATTCAGAGATGGTAAACCTGGAGTAGAAAATTTTAAAGAATATACTGGCGCCTGCCTTAATTCTACCATGGAAGTTGGTGTGGATTACAGATTAGATTTCTTTGTAGGCTTCCATGATGCGCCAGGTTCCGGCACTCTTAACATGGCCGTTTTTGGTAGTACAGAATGTAATAATCTACCTTTCGGAGGTGGTGATCAAAATTTTGGTTGCCCTACTAATGGTCCAGGCTGGGTATTACTTGGTGAAATGACTTATTCAGGAACGAATGAATGGGTAAATGCTATATTCGAATTTACTGCAGACCAACCATACGAAGCTATAGTACTAGGACCTACCTGCGATGTCAATCCAGATTTCTTACTAGATCCGTATTTCTTTTTCGACAGACTGGTTATTGCAGAGACTTCAGAATTCGGTATTCCTATTGCAGATATATCTGGCAACATTTGTCAGGATAATCTGACACTTACTAGCTCAGATAAGATGGTAGGTAATTACCAATGGTATATGGATGGAGTAGCTATTGTAGGGGAAACCAATCAATCCATAACTATATCTAATGGTCCTGATGTAGAAGGAGAATACAATGTAATCCTTATGACGGATGAAGGTTGCTTTACTGGAGACAGTTACACACTAGTTGTACCAAGTTACTCTAGTATGCAAGAAGCATCAATTTGTGATGGTGAAATCATTATTGTTGGAGATCAAGAGATTTCTGAAGCTGGAACTTTCGAAGTGCTACTGCAAGCTGCTGATGGATGTGACTCTCTTGTTACACTGACTGTTTCTCTAGAAGATGATATTATCTTACCTATAGAAGAAAGCATCTGTACAGGTAGCTCTATAGAAATCAATGGTGTTGTCTATGACACAGCAGGCATCTATGAGCAAACCTTAACCTCTGATGAAACATGCGATACCTTATTAATGATTACTATTCAAGAAATAGAAGTTTCTACTACTAATCTGAACGCCACACTTTGTGAAGGAGAAACAATAGAATTCGAAGGGATGATAATTTCTGATCCTGGAGAATATGAAGCTACACTTAGTTCCTCTGCAGATTGTGATAGCATTATAGTCTTACTAGTAGAGGGAATAGAAACAAGTACTGGAGTTGTCTCAGAATCTATCTGCGAAGGAAGCACTGTGGAAATAAACGGAGAAATTTTCAATGATAGTGGTTCATTTACTCAGTCCTTTGAGGGCTCAAATGGATGCGATAGTATACTGACTATCAATATAAGTTTACTAGACAATAGTTCTGCTACTATACAAGAGATAATATGCCCAGGAGATTCTGTAATATATAATGGGATAAGTTATTTTGATGCTGGAACTTTCATGCAATTACTTACCGCAAGCAATGGTTGTGACAGTACACTTAACATCATAATAGAAGAAGAATCTAGCTGTAATTTCTGTGAAGATTTTCTTGGACCAGAATTAAGTTTAAATCTTTCAATTCTCAAACTAGAGGAATGGGATTATGAAGTATCAGTAGATATGGATGGATTGTCTGCAGAGCCTTTCTTATTAGATAAGTTATCTACTTATAAGTTTATCAGTCTTATGGCTGAAGAAAAAGCCAGTAGTAATCTACAAGGCACTATGAGTAAATTGACAGCTTATGAAAATATTCAAAAAACAATTTTGACCCTACTAGATAATAAGGCTTTCAATAGAGATTCAGATAAAACTTACTTTGAAAAAGATATGATAGAAACGATTGACAACCTAAGAAAAGGAACTAGATATGCTTTTAACTATCGTATTAAGTAAAATAAAATTGAAGGTATCTTGGTAACTTCTCTCTTAGAAAATGAGTTTTTAAAATAGTAATATGAAAATAACATCTTTAGTAATTCTACTTTTTTCTATGTTCATGATTGATGCGCAATCTCTACCTATAAACTTCGAAAACGATATAGAGACAGCGGACTTTATAGATTTTGATGGAGGTACCGCTACGGTATTAGACAATCCTGATGCAAGTGGTCTCAATACGAGTAATACTGTTGCACAGATCGTAAGAGATGGTGGTACCATATGGTCAGGAAGTAAAATAATCTTAGCAGAGAATCTTGATTTCACAAGTATGAATTCTATTTCTATGAAAGTATATACTAGTGCTCCCATAGGAACTACGGTAAAGTTCAAGCTGGAAGGTACGGGTAGTACAGAAAGAGATGTACAGACAACAGTATCGAATGAGTGGGAAGAACTGACCTGGGATTTTACTGGAGCGCCTACTGATTTTAATGAGGTCGTTTTTATGTTTGATTTTGGTAATGTCGGAGATGGCAGTATCAATTCGACTTTCTATTTTGATGATATAGTAAGAATGTCAAATGGAACACAAATAGACCTACCAGTAGATTTTGAAGACATGACAGTGAACTATACGATGTCAGACTTTGGAGGTAATATATCATCATTGACTACTGATCCAGAAGATATTAACAACCATTTATACAGGTTATAAAACCTCTAGGCGCTGCTACTTGGGCAGGAACGACAATAGGAACTCCAGCAGGTTTTGCTACAGATGTTCCCCTATCCCTAACTGATTCTAAAATGACCGTTCGTGTATGGTCTCCAGCGGCAGGAACACCTATAAGATTAAAACTAGAGGACGATAAAGATCCAACCCATACGGTAGAAACAGAAACTAATACAACCGTTTCTAATGCTTGGGAAATAATGGAATTTGATTTTGTAAATCAAGCTCCTGGAACAGAATCACTAGCTATAGGGCTATCCATGGGATGGACCTATAACATGGCTTCTATATTTTTTAACTTCGCTACCGATGGAGATACAGCAGGAGAAACTATGTATTATTTTGATGATGTAAGCTTCGGAGAATTTACCTCTACCAACTCTAATATAGATCTCAGCTCTATAGAAGTTTTTCCTAACCCAGCGAGTGATTTCTTACACGTATCTTCTGAGAAAGAAAATATCTTATCTGTAAAAATATATGACTTAGGAGGACAACTATTGTTGAAAACACTGAAGGATAATAACTCGTACAATATAGATGTACAATCTATCCCTAGCGGAATTTACACGCTCCATATTCTTACCAACTTTGGTGCTAAGAATATGAAGCTCATAAAAATATAAGGAATTACTTAACCGAATAAACTAGGCTTGTTGTCTAGCTTTCTTAGCGTCAATAAAGCTTTTTATAAAAAAGATTAGCGCTATAATACTTGTCAGCAACATCAGACCAACTCTAATCATACCGATTGTGTCGCCATCTCCAAGAGCACCCGTAAAAGGCTTAATAAGTCCTGGTATAATAAGCAGAGTTAGTAACACTGCGATATGAGCAATTACTTTATTTTCATTCTTAACACCCTTGTTCAATCCTAGAAGAAGGACACCAAAAAATACAGGTATCAATGCCGTAGGTGCACTGGTTTCAAAATATCCCCATGCTCCCATTGCGACAAGGACAATCGCGTTAATCAGACTCATTGAATGTGCTTTCATAGTAATTTTATTAGTGGTTAATAGTATTGTTATTCTTGTCCGTTTTCTCCCTCCTCTTCCATCTCTTCCTCACCTTCTTCTCCTTCCTCGAATTCATCTTCGAATTCTTCATCCTCAAATTCCTCTTCGTCAAACTCATCTTCTTTCATCTTAGCTTCCATCAATTGATTTTGCTCATCCTCAGGTCTTACTTGCTTATATCGTTCACAATCTATAATGTCAAAAAACGATGGTGGGGGATAGTCAAATCGTTTTTCATAATTATAATCACATTCCGGATCACTCTCTAGCTTTCTGACAAATTTTTCAAAAATAGGTTTGGCCATAACAAATCCTTGTCCATCATTCAAGGTAAGGAATCTTATCCAACGATCTTCTCCACCTACCCATGTACCAACGATAAGATCTGGGGTAACCCCCATAAACCATCCATCTGCATAATCATTAGTAGTTCCGGTTTTTCCTCCTACCTCACTTTTTAATTTCATCCCATAACTTCCTCCTACATTATTTCTAAGCATGTCTAAGATCACGTGATTATATACAGGATTTATTGCCTGCCTTTTTTCTGGGATACCTTGGTAAATCACCTTGCCATACTTATCTTCTATCTTAGATATAAATATAGGTTCTGTAAAGGTCCCATTATTAGCAAAGGTTGTATAAGCTCCTGCCATCTCGTGTAAAGTAAGATCTAAGGCTCCAAGACATATCGCTGGAACATTAGGAACTATAGATGTACCTCCCGGCATTTTTTTATTTTTATCGATACCTACATTGGTCAGTAACTCTCTTACCACTTCTACATTACCCATCTCTTTTATAAGCCTTACGGTAATAGAATTTTTAGAATATAATAATCCTTGGTATAGGTTATACATATTCCCAGTAAACTCTTCATTGGCATTAGAAGGGGACCATTGTTCGTCTACATAAAAGTTAGCATCTCCAGGAGCTATACTATATTGTATATCTTCGAATTCTTGACATGGACTGATACCCTGAAGTGCGATCGCAGTTGTATATACAAACGGCTTTATCGTAGATCCTACCTGTCTTCTAGAATTGACATGATCATACTTAAAGTAATTAAAATCTGTTCCTCCTACCCATGCTTTTATATGTCCAGTAGTTGGTTGGACCGCAAGAACTCCTGCTTGCAATATCTGATTATGATATCTTACAGAATCCCTAGGACTCATCTCTACTTCTTTCTCTCCTAGATCATTGTAATCAAAAATCTTCATCGGAATTTTCTTCTTGAATACTTCCTTATACTCCTTTACTAATTTGTCAAAATTTTCAACTAATTCCGGCCATTCTTTTGCGCCTAATATTTTCTTATAGGTGCCAGAATCAGCATCAGACCATCCTGAATTCTTAGCTGTACGAGCTAGTGATTTTCTTCCTTTGTCGACCTGGATTAGAGCCTTTATAACATTTTCACTTAGGGATACATCTCCATATTTTCCCGTAATTGCAGACTTTAGAGATCCTAGGTACTTGTTATGTAAATTAAGATATCTCTCTGATTCTTTCATTTTACGTTCTAGTACATCAGCCCTAATGATAAGCTGAAGACTATCTGCGTCGTAGGTCCAAGGATTCATTCCTTTCCACACCTTCCAGTATCGATCTTGATTCCACTTCATATGCTCCCTTACAGCCTGCTCAGCATGCTTTTGATAGGCTAGGTCTATAGTGGTATATACCTTCAGTCCATCTGTATATATATTATAAGCAGAACCGTCGGGTTTCCTAAGCTCCTCCTTATCCAGTATTCTACGCAGCCACTTAGTGAGTTCAGATCTGAAGTGTGGAGCAGGTCCTTCGCTATGAACTGATCTATTGAAATTGCTCATGTCCAAGTCTTTTACAACAAGACTATCGTAAGCTGTATCGTCTAGCACTTCATACTTAAGCATCTGCTGAAGTACTGTATTTCTTCTTGCTTTTGATTTTTCTGGAAATCGCTTGGGGTTATAGAGACTAGGATTTTTAAGCATCCCGATAAGTACCGCAATTTCTTGGTCCTCTAGCTGATCTTGGGTTTTCCCAAAGTAAGTTTGCGCTGCAGCTTGTATACCATGAGCCCCATTGATAAACTCAAACTTGTTGAGATACATTACCAAAATTTCTTCCTTGGTATAACTTCGTTCTAGCTTGATGGCCGTTATCCATTCTTTAAGTTTAACATTGACAAGCTTAAATAATCTAGACAGCTTACTTCCTGTCATACTAGGTCTTCGATAGAGCAGCTTAGATAATTGTTGCGTAATCGTACTACCACCACCAGAATCTTCATCACTTAATAGCAGCGTCTTTATGGCTACTCTAAATAATGCTCTTACATCTATTCCAGGATGATCATAGAATCTACTATCCTCGGTAGATAATAAGGCTTGTTCTATTCTTGGAGATAACTGATCATAGCTGATCTGCTCTCTATTTTCGATATAGTATTTTCCGAAGGGTGCTTCTTTGCAATCATAGACTATAGTTGCTAGATCATATTCTGGATTTTCTAAATCCTCAAAAGTAGGCAGGTCTCCATTTGACAGATTATAGAACTTTAATACTACCGCCAATATACCTATAAGGACAATAGCCCAAGATGACCACGCCAGCCATCGTAACCAGTTCCTTTTTTTATGTTCTGTCGTAGAATTTTCTTCCATTCCCTATTAGCATTTAGAGGCTCTGCAAATGTAAGGCAAAAATAATGCATATGATACCAATTGATCTTATAATTAAAAATTGCAAATCACTTCCACCAGAGACTACTTTTCGATACAAATTAGACTTTTTACTTGCTTTTTTTTGTAAAATATGTTCTTACAATAATAATCTAAGACAATAATTATCAATTATATACATATAATATATATATTTAATATAATTGCTTAGATTTGTACAATAAGGATGAATAAGAAAACTACAAAATCGTTTCTGGAAACAGAAAAAGTATGGTATATGCGTCGTCATAGCCATATGATAGCTATTGTATTGTTTTCATTTCTATTGTACGCTAATACCTTAGGTCACGATTATGTACAAGATGATGCGATCGTTATCTATAACAATCAGTTCACAACTCAGGGTATAGCAGGCATCCCTGGTATTCTACAGAAAGATACATTTTTCGGGTTTTTCAAGGAAGAGGGCAAGTCTAAGTTAGTATCAGGTGGCAGATATAGACCCCTCAGTTTGGTAATGTTTGCTATAGGTTGGGAGCTCTTTGGTCATTTTCCTTTTATAGGTCATCTTGTTAATATTTCACTCTATTGCCTTACAGGTGTAGTGATCTATTTATTATTCATTAATCTAGTCCGACAAAAAGAAATAAGTGTTTCTCCAGGTATTTTTGCTCTTATAATTAGTTTACTATATCTAGCTCATCCTCTACATACAGAAGTCATCGCGAATATCAAGGGTAGAGATGAGATACTTTCTATGCTAGGATCTATTTCCGCTCTCTATTTTCTTATACGATATACAGATACCAACAAGAAAAAATTTCTGTTGCTCTCTACATTTTTATTTTTTATAGGACTTATGTCAAAAGAGAATGCTATTTCCTTTCTAGCTGTCTTTCCATTGACCTTGTATTTCTTTAATTACAAGAATTTTCTTCTGTCCTTAAAACTTAGTCTACCCTATCTGGGGGTCGCACTAGTTTTCTTAGCGATAAGAACCTCGGTCTTAGGATTAGATTTCGGTAGTGCTCCCAGAGAGCTGATGAATAATCCTTTTATCAAAATAGAAAATGGCTTCTATGTTGATTTTTCTTTCTCTGAAAAAGTAGGCACTATATTATATACACTGGGTAAATATATCACATTACTTATTTTTCCTCATCCACTGACCTACGATTACTACCCCAGACATATAGAAATTACAGATCTAAGTAGCTGGAAAGCTATAGGCAGTTTTCTACTCTACGTTATGGCTTCTATATACGCTATAGCTACTTTCAAATCAAAAAATATAATCGGATTTAGCATTCTATATTTTCTCGCAACAGTAAGTATCATTTCTAATATTGTATTTCCGATAGGCACCAATATGAGTGAACGATTTATGTATATGCCTTCCTTGGCTTATAGTCTAGTTATTGCTCTTGGGGTTATCTATTTATCGAAGAAAAGCAAAGGTCTAGGTATAGTAGTTTTTGCATTATTGATACTAGGATATAGTTATAAGACAGTGGTAAGGAACGGAGATTGGAAAAATGATTATACCTTATTTACTACTGATGTAAAAACTTCTTACCGCAGTGCTAAAGCGCTGAATGCCGCAGGAGGTGCTATACAAACCAAGGTAGCAGACATGCCTGATAGTAAAGAAAAAAATGATCTTATCGAAAAAGGGATTGGCTATCTAGAGCAGGCTACAAAAATTCATCCTAATTATATCAATGCCTATTTGCTACAAGGGAACTCTTACTACTATGCTAAAAATTATGATCAAGCGATAAAAGCATATGAGAGAGCACTGCAGATAAATCCAAATTATAGCGATGCGCAAAACAATCTTTTAGTTTCGCTGAGAGATAATGCGAGAAGGTATGGAGAGCAGATGAACGATCTCGGGAAAGCAAAATCCTTATTGCTCAGAGCCCACCAATTAAGTCCTAATGATCCCGAAACTCTCAGACTACTGGGCGTAACTTATGGAGTAGCTGGCAATCATAAGAATGCTATCATCTATTTCGAAAAATTAATACAGATACAACCTAACAATGCTTATGCACTTGCAGGATTATCTACAGCTTACAGAGGAGTAGGAAATATGGAAGCAAGTCAATCCGCTTTTAATAGAGCTTATAAAATAAACCCAGAAACTGTAAAACATATAAACCCCAACGATAAATGAAAAAGTTAAAATCATGATAAGAGCACAAATAGTATGGACTTATCAAAATATATTATCTAATTTATATGCTAGTAATAGTGTAGGAAAAAATATACAATGAGAAATTTTCTGGTTTTAGTATGCACGCTCTTCGCCATGGTGTCCTCTACTCCTCCTGTCTCGGATATAGATTTATGGGTTAATAAGACCTTTGTAGAAATGACAGAAGATGAGAAAATAGGTCAACTATTTATGATCAGGGCTCACTCTGATAAGGATGCCAAACATATCAAATCGGTCAAGGATCAAATAAAAAAATACCATGTAGGAGGTCTTTGTTTTTTCCAAGGGACACCAGAAAAGCAATCTAAGCTTATCAATGAATACCAAGCAATGAGTGATGTACCTCTACTGGTATCTATGGATGCAGAATGGGGACTGGGTATGCGTTTGAAAAAGACGACGATAAGCTTTCCTAGGCAGCTCATGCTAGGAGCTATTCAAGATAATAATCTTATATATGACATGGGACTAGAAATTGCTGACCATCTGAAAACGGTAGGTGTAAATGTAAGTTTTTCTCCCGTTGTGGATGTCAACAACAATCCAGATAACCCGGTAATAAACGATAGATCATTCGGAGAAGATAAGTACAATGTAGCTGCTAAAGGTGTCGCTTACATGAAAGGACTACAAGCAGGAAATGTAATGGCCTGTGCTAAGCATTTTCCGGGTCATGGTGATACAGATGTAGATTCTCATGCAGACCTACCGATCATAAATCATGACAGACAGAGACTCGATGATATAGAATTATTTCCATTTAAAGCGCTGATCAATCATGGTGTACATAGTATGATGATTGCTCATCTTAATGTTCCTTCTTTTGACAACAGGACTAATATGCCTACAACCTTGTCTGATAAGACGGTTACAGGCGTACTAAAAAATTACTTAGGTTTTCATGGGCTGATCTACACAGATGCACTAGAAATGAAAGGAGTAGCAAAACACTTCGCTCCAGGGAAAATGGAAGTCGAAGCGCTCAAAGCTGGAAACGATATATTACTATTGCCTATAGATATCGGCGCTGCTGTAAAAGAAATAAAATTAGCACTAGAAACAGGAGAACTTAGATGGGAAGACATTAATCACAAGGTCCTTAAAATTCTTGCTGCTAAATACCAGTTAGGACTTACCGTTAAGCCTAAAAAAATAAACGTTCAAACAGTAACAGAGCAGGTCAACCAAAACAAATCTATAGCTCTAAAATCTAGGCTGATAGAAAATGCTATTACGCTTGCAAAAGATGATAATAATATTCTTCCCATAAGAAATATAGAAGCAAAACACGCCAGTCTAAGTATCGGTTCTAATGGTTATACAGAATTCCAAAATACACTAGAAAAATATACCCAAGTCGATAAATTCTTCATACCTAAAGAATATACGCCATTACAAAAAACCAAAATACTTCAGGCACTAAGCAAATACGAAACAGTATTTATCAGTGTACATGATATGAGCAAATACTCTAGCAAATCTTTTGGTATACCTAATAAGGTGCTAGACCTAATTTATGATCTAGACATTAAGCATAAGGTAGTCCTTACTTTATTTGGAAGTCCTTATGCGCTCAAATATTTTAGCCCTATCCCTACTGTAGTTATGGCCTATAATGAAGATCCTATGACACAGCGTAGTTCAGCTCAAGCTATCTTCGGAGCCATCCCTATGAAAGGTAAACTTCCTGTGACAGCAAGTCCAGAATTTGTTGCGGGGCAAGGATTAGTAACTCCAGACCTTCTAAGGCTAGGATATGCCATCCCAGAATCTGTAGGTCTTGATGCCGAAAAGCTAAAAAAGATAGATACCATAGCTGCAGAAATGATAAAAACTAAGGCAGCCCCTGGCTGTCAGATTCTTGTTGCAAAAGATGGGAAAATAGTACATCACAAATCCTATGGGTATTACACCTATGATAAAAAAAGAAAAACTACAACAGATGATATCTATGATGTGGCCTCTGTAACAAAAATTATGGCTACGACTATATCTCTTATGCGTCTGACAGATAATGGACTCATCCGTCCTAATAGCAAAGTGCGTGAATACTTAGCAGAATCAGATACGACTAACAAAGGTGATCTTGTTATAGAAGAAATACTAGCACACCAGTCTGGACTAAATGGATGGATACCTTTCTATAAATCTACTATGTCGACATCTAAGAATCCTAAACCTTTAGAAAAGTATTACAGAACTACGCCTACAGACAGTTTCAATATTCCGGTTGCTAATAATCTCTACATGTGGAATGAATACGTTGATTCCGTATACGCTCAGATCTATAGCAACAGCATAACTATAGGAAGAGGATATAAGTATAGTGATCTAGGATTCTATCTTATGCGTAAGATAGTGGAACGAACAAGTCATCAGACCTTAGATCAGTATGCTGCGCAATCTTTCTATAAGCCTTTAGGTTTACAAAAAACATTATTCAATCCATTGCGAGTATATAGTAAAGATCAAATCGCGCCAACTGAGAAAGACAAATATTTCAGAAACCAAACCATACAAGGTCACGTCCATGATATGGGAGCAGCTATGCTCGGAGGCGTAAGTGGGCATGCAGGTCTATTTTCTACTACAGCTGATTTGGCTATTCTAGGGCAAATGTTACTTAACGGTGGTAGCTATGGCGGCCAACAATATATACAACCAGAAACGGTCAAAAGATTCACTACTAGATATAGTAACTCACTACGTCGTGGACTTGGATTCGACATGAAGCAACTAGATAGTAAGAAAAAAATGAACATGTCAGAAGAGGCTAGTCCGAGCACCTTTGGGCATCTTGGTTTCACAGGAGACTGTATCTGGATAGATCCTGAAAATGACATTATTTATGTTCTGTTATCTAACAGAACCTATCCAAGTATGAGTAATAACAAGTTCGGCAAAAAAGAATTTAGACCACGTATACAGACAGCCATCTATGAAGCTATGATTCCGGATGCGCCGATAGCTACACTTCCTTAAGCTGATTAATCTGTATTCGAGGCTTTTTCCTTAGCCTTCACTTCTTCATCAGGGTTAATACAAGTCTCGAGCTTGCTTACCTCTTTGTCTGGATAGGGGAATATAGGATATTGTTTTTGTAAATACTTTATCTTCTGCACTCATTAAGAAAAAGCCTATTGTTATTATAGTATTCGAGGCTTCAGCCTCGTCACTTCATCAGTAGCGATACGAATCTAGAGCTTGCTTGTATTTTTGTCAAGATTTGGGATTTTTAGGATTAAAGGATTGTAGGATATTGCTTTTTTGCTGATTACCCTGCATTATAGCTTAAGAACGAAATAACCCTTGTATTTATCTATAAAGGATTGTCGTCCTGAGCAAGCGAAGCGTGCCGAAGGATCACAGTCATCGATTATAAAATCATTTCGACCTTGAGGAGAAATCTAGCTTATGATGTAGTGTATATAATCATTAATTCAACCAGCTCTTATCCTCTTCCCCTATTTCCTCTGCCTCCTCCACCTGAAGAATTTCCACTCGCTTGATTGTTGTTACGTATAGAATAAATAATAGACAGCATACCAAATCTACCCAAGGATGTAATCTCACTATTCTCTATAAAATTTACTCCATTGGTTCTGGATATCCCGATATTTTGATTGAGTAAATCAAAGGCAGATAATTTTATCTCGAGCTTCTGATCTAAAAGATATTTGGAGATACTACCTTTCCAAATAGGGATTGTCATCGCTTCTCCAAATTGCTCTTCGCTATAAAAATTGACATTCATCGTCGTGCTTATAGAAAAGGATTGTTTTACATTATAAGTGATCTCTCCAAAAACACGTTGGTTAGCGAAAGATTGGTCTCTATCGCTAAGATTAAATCGGGTTGTATTAAAACTATAATTGCCACCTAACTCCCAGTCTATTACTTTTTTGTTTCTATTTTCTAATCTCGCATTGACACTACTGGTAATTCTATTTCTAACATTTTCTACAGCATTAATAAATACTAGACTATTCTGATAAGACAATCTTGTTCCTACATTTATTCTTGTCTTGAATAATTTGATCGGTGAGCTAAAATTCAAGTTACCAGAAATATTAAAATCATAGTCTACATTTAGAGGTTGTGTTATTTGACGAAACTCATCATCTAGTATTGTCTGATTAGTAATATTATTGATAATATATCTTGCATTGATAAAGGCAAAAAACGATCTAAATGAAAATTGATCATACTTTATATAATTCAATCTAAGGACATGCCTGTACTCCGGTACTAAATCAGGATTTCCTTGATAGATATTTATAGGATCCGAATTATCCGGTACGGGCTGTAATTGCTCTATAGAAGGATCATTAACATTAGTAGAGTAACGCAAGCGGATATTGTGTGACTGTCCAAATTCATGTCTTAGATTAATCCTAGGTAAAAAACGAAATACTCTATTTTCAATCTGAATATCTTCTGATATAATATCACCTTGCAATACCGCATTCTGGAATGCTGCTTCTAAGCTAATGTTAGTCATGTCTGAATTATGATGCAAGGTTACGGAAGGTCTGTCATATACATAGTCTCGCTTGTAATTATTACTTAGGTCTTCATTAAAGGTAGCAGTACCGGAAATAATATCCTCTACTTCTCTACGCAGTTCGTTATTAAAGTTTTGACGTGTATATTTAAATTCCAAAAACTTATTGGATTGTATAGGTTCCACAAAAGATACTTGTAATCTATAATTATTACCATCGTCTTTTTGTAATTGCTCTTGGACAATATCTTCTATGATATTCGCTGTTCCATTATCATCAAAAAAAGTGTTTCCTGAGATAAGATCACCGTCACTATCAGAGCTGGTATCATTGAGATTGGTTTGGAAGGTAAGCGTTCTTTTTTTAGTAGTGCCAAAGTTTTTGCGATAAGAAATTCTTCCAGTAGCATTTAAACTAGTACCATCATTTATGTAATCTTGCTCACTCCTATTCTGAACACTTAGGTCATCTGACAATCTCTCTGATAGTCCATTATATGTAGAGCCACCATTATTATAAACTAGGCCAGCTTCTATGTCCAGATTCTGCGAGGAGTCTATTTCTATTTCTAATTCAGTTCTAAATCTATGGTTTGTAGAACTGGTCAATTCAGCAGCCGCTTCGTCATCAAAATAACTTTCATTTCGAGCAAAATTTTCTCGCAGCACCAAGCTCTCGATATTATTACTGATGTCGTTTAGAAAATAACTAAAGATAAGATCTGTTGTATTAGTAAGGTTATGATTGATGTTTATTCCACCAGCATTAGTCGTTACAAAACCATTGCTAAGTCCCCTGTTGACTGCTAATCCACTACCCCTTCCTCGGAAACCTACACCTTGCATAAAACTTACGTAGTCACTAGAAGAAAAACCTTGCTCATTGATATTGTTAAAATTACCAATGGCAGATATTTGTGTTTTTGTAGAGAATCGATTGAGAGATAATCGTCCTTTGTATCGGCTATCTGTACCATAACCAGCTTCTAAGGTTCCGAACTGACCTTGTCGTCTATCTTCTTTTAATTCTAGATTAATGGTTTTTTCTCTTTCGCCATCATCGACACCAGAGAATTGTGCCATATCCGATTTTTCATCAAAGATCTGAACCTTATTTATAGCGTCAGCAGGAAGATTTCTAGTAGCAATAGTAGGATCATCACCAAAGAAATCTTTTCCATCTACAGTAACTTTTTGTACTTCTTCGCCTTGAGCTGTGATAGTACCATCATCATCAACTTCTACACCAGGCAGTTTTTTTAGTAGATCTTCTACAACCTCATTAGGTTGAGTCTGGAAAGCGGCAGCATTATATTCTAAGGTATCTTTTTTGACAACCATAGGAACATGTTCCCCCTGGATTTCTATTTGCTCTATGCTATTCTGCGCAACTTGCAGTTGGATGTCAGGTAGAATTGATGGACTGTTTTTGTTTACTGAAATAGGTTCAGCATACTGATTGTATCCTAGATAAGTAACCTGTAATATGTAATCACCATATTCTAGATCAGATAACTTAAATACCCCTGAGCCATCTGTCAATATAAAACTGACTAAGGTAGAATCGGTTTGTGATAAGATGACAACGGTAGCACTGATAAGTTCCTCATTTTCTTGTCCTATTACTTTACCTTCGAGATCCATATTTTGTCCATACAAAATAGATAAGGCCGACATAAATAAAATGGTGAGTAAAGTATTTTTCATAGCAAGAAAGAACGGCAAACTAAATACATAATAGTTAAAAAGGATTATCTCCTCAAATCAAAAAAGATACTAAACAACTTTTTCCTTAGCCACCAAACCTTCTGAATCGACCTCTTCCTTGACCACCAAACTCTTCTTCTCTTTCTTTCATTTTTTCCGCTCTAATTTTCTTAAACTCATCGTCGCTTACTTTTTTGCCTTCTGTAGGTTGAACGATGGCATCTGCCTCGATTGTTTTTAGTAAGATATCGATAGCAGTAATCTGTCTAGAGCCTTCATCGAAATCCATATGTAAGATCATGCCAGGCAATCCATTATATTGATTAGGACCTGCTGGAACAGGAATCATCGGCGTAAACCAAGCTACAATTTTCTGAGAGGTATCTTGGTAAGTAGCTTTTTGGCAAAGGTAATCCCCTACTTGTTTTTGTTCTCCTGTGATCTTCCACTTTAGTGGAGACCGCTTTCCTTCGATAAGAAAATCCCGTCCAAACAGATTTCTAGAATCTACGAATATGCCATTGCTTATACTGGTATAATATTGATTATTATTATTTCTACCGCCAAATCTACCTCCTCTACGTCTACGGCCTTCGCCTCTGAATTCTTGTTGTTCTTTTTTCTCAGCTTCTGTCTTAGGCTTAGTCTTGTAGAGGGCTGCCTGATCATTAAACAATAGTACTTTCTTAGACTCTCTAAATTCTGGTATCCGATCTTTCATAGCCTCTCTTTCTGGTGGTAAATTCTTATGGAGGTTGATCTTGTCCAAGTAGATGATCTCGCCGGAATTGTTCTGAGCGGAAGTTACTGAAGCAAAACAGGCTAGGAAGATAAGTGTACTAAGTATGCGCATAATATCTAAATATTTTTCAAAATAAAGATAAGATAAATTATGCTTCAATGAGGGCTTGCATAAGTTGCTTAATGTTTAATTAACGAGAAACACTAGTAAGTATAGTGATCCTGATAATAGTAGTAAGCCAAAAGCAAGACCTATGCAATTACCTTATAGCAATCTTGTCAAAAAAAATGTCAAAGTGAAACATAGGGGACTGATAGTATTATATTTTGTAGTTGATTAAGCGGTATTGCTGGCGAGGCTGAAGCCTCAAGTACTTGTTATAGGCAATAGAATATGAAGACGGTTGTACCTTTCTACCTCTCAAGGATTTGTGATGTGCCGTGTGAGTTACCCGTAGGGGGCGACCGTTCTCCTGCATTGTTATACAAGTTCTGTGAACATGCAGGGAGCAGTCTGTGACAAGCTATGAGCTAGGCTGGAGACCAAGCCGAATGGCGCGCCTGTAGGACAACGACGCTTCCATAGCATAACTTAAAAAAAGAACAAAAAAGCTAATATGGGAGCGGCACACCCAAATAAAAATTATAGTATACTAAGTCAAGAATGATAACTTACTATCTTCGTATTATGTCACTGTCGTTTTCTATAGCATGGAGGTATCTATTCGGTAATAAATCTACCAATGCTATCAATATTATAACTGGAATTTCTGTTTTTGGTATTACGCTAGGGACAGCTGCTTTGATATTGATTTTGTCCGTATTTAACGGTTTTGAGTCTTTACTTTCTGGAATATTTGATGCCTTTAATCCTGATCTAAAAGTTATACCTATACAAGGGAAAAGATTCCAATTAGATGATGACCAGATGGCTCGGATAAAAGAGATCGATGGTATCTTACATTGCTCTAAAACGGTGGAAGAAATTGCCTTGTTTGAGTATCGTGACAAACAAGAAATCGGAATTATAAAAGGTGTAGACGAAAATTTTACCGCCGTCACCGGAATCGACACAACTGTTATTTCTGGAAAATATCGACTCAAAAATGGTCAAGCACTCAATGGTGTATTCAGTCTAGATCTAGCAAGTCGTTTGTCTCTCAATGTCAATGATCGGTTATCAGATGTAAAAGTATACATGCCACTCCAAAGGAGTCTTCTTCCGGGATCTAAAGAATTCAAGATAAGAAGTATATATCCTAGTGGTGTATACAATCTGAAAAATACGGATGGTTATCAATATGTTCTCGCCTCCTATAGACTGGTAAACCACTTACTGCAAACAGAAAACTCTAATTCGTTTCTAGAAATAAAAATGCGCGATGATAGTGACGAATCTCAAGTAAGAACTCGACTGCTGGAAATAATAGGAAACAACTTTATCATCAAAAACAAATACGAGCAAGAAGAAACGTATCTGAAAATAATAAAAATAGAAAAATGGGTAAGCTTTCTGATTGCCTCTCTTACTATTATACTCATCGTTTTTAATCTAGTAGGTTCGTTATGGATGATCGTGCTGGATAAGAAAAAAGATCTTTCTATTCTGAAATCTATGGGTTACCATGCTCAAGATATCAAACGTATCATCCTCAACGAAGGAATTCTCATTAGCGCAATCGGTATTTTCCTAGGTATTATTCTTGCACTTATTATTTATTATGTACAGACTAGCATAGGTATTGTCGCAGTACCTGACGGGTTCACTATAGATGCCTACCCTGTCAAGCTCAAGATCCGAGACTTCTTCATCGTATCGATTACCGTCTTACTCCTTTCTTTTCTCGCCTCGCTAATACCGGCCAGAAGAGCCTCTATGATCAGTGCCTTTGTCAATAAGGAATAAGAACACGACAATTTTTATCCTAAGACTTAGGCTACTTTGCGAAACAGTATTGTCTGAGATGATGACTAGCTGTAAGACCTTGAAATGATGTAGTCTAAGTCATAGAATAAAATAATACTTAAAAAGCTGATTTTCATAGCTAAAACACAGATCTAGTTAAAGCGACAGATTTCTTGAAACTGTGCACAAAACCAATAGAAAACACCATCCTAATCCTTATATTTGCGCCGATGGAAGAATGGGAAATAGATTTCGAATGGCTGAAAGTAAGGCATACGATCAAAGATATCTTTGAAAGGGATAGCTTGCCAGATCTAAGGGCTATCCTCTTTCTCGTTGGCATACAGGAACTAGGAACACTGCAAGAGACCTTTTCTAAAGAAGAAAAACAGGATCTTATGCATATTGCTGTGTGTAGTATTCTAGAGGGAGATGGCTATTACAAATATATAGGAAGAGATCAAGATGGTTGGCCTCATTACGAGGTAGAAATACCATTCAAAACTAAAGGAACCAAGGCTCAAGAGCTTATTCTAAAAAAAGGAATTATAGAATATTTTAAAATAAATCAAATCAAATCAGTATAACAGATGAGATATTTACAACTAAGTCTACTCATTATAATTATTGCCCTATTAAGTTCTTGTAACTCAGGCCCAACTTATGCCATTATAGAAACTGAGTTTGGCAACATGAAAGTAGAACTTTATGATTCTACACCTATCCACAAAGAAAATTTTATCAAATTGGCTAAAGAAGGATTTTATGATGATCTTTTGTTCCATAGAGTAATCAATGGATTTATGGTACAAGGAGGAGATCCTAAATCCAAAGATGCCGCCCCTTCTGCAAGGCTCGGAAATGGAGGACCAGGTTACACGCTAGAGGCTGAGATCGGTTCCCCCCACTTTAAAGGAACACTAGCTGCAGCTAGAACAGGAGGGGCTAGTAATCCTGAAAAACGTTCTTCAGGATCTCAGTTCTATGTCGTTCAAGGAAGTCCGCAATCTGATGGGCAAATAGCTTCTAACGAAAAAAGAAAAGGAATTACATATACAGAGGGACAAAAAAAGAAGTATAAGGAATTAGGAGGAAGACCTGATCTAGATATGGAGTATACTGTATTCGGTGAGGTTGTAGAAGGTCTAGATGTAATCGATAAGATTGCTAGCGTAGAAACTGCTTCAGGAGATAGACCTGTGAAAGATGTCAAAATGAAAATCAGAATACAATAAAACATGAAATATTATCACTTACTAATTTTAGGTACTTTTCTCCTGGCATCTTGTGCTAAGCCTATCGCAAAGTTTACTGCAGACCAACAAACAACTAAGGTGCCCGGGAAAGTTAGCTTCTCTAATATGTCAGAAAAAGCAGAAAGCTATACATGGGATTTTGGTGATGGGAATGTATCTACAGATCCTAACCCCTCCCATAAGTACTATCTATCTGGAAAATATAGTGTAAAGCTAATTGCAGAAAAGGATGGAAAAAAAGATGAGTATTTTGTAGATCTATTTTTTGACGCACCAGAAATATGTCTAGTAGAAATTAATACTTCTTTTGGTCCGATGTTAGTCCAGCTTTCTGATTCTACTCCGAAGCATAGAGATAACTTCCTAAAACTCGCAGAAGAAAACTTTTATAATGACTTGCTTTTTCATAGAGTTATCAATGGATTTATGATACAAGGTGGTGACCCAAACTCTAAAAATGCTAGTGAAAATTCTAGCCTAGGATCAGGAGGTCCTGGATATACTGTAGAGGCGGAGTTTAATCCTGAGCAACTACATTACAAAGGTGCTCTAGCAGCAGCAAGGCAGGGTGATAATGTAAATCCTGAAAAAAGATCTTCCGGATCTCAGTTCTATATCGTTCATGGCAAACCCGTAAATCCAGAAAGTCTTATGTCTATAGGAAATAGGAATGGACTGGACTACACAACAGAGCAGATAGAAAAATATGCTGCTAATGGAGGAACACCTTTTCTCGATAATAACTATACTGTTTTTGGACAAGTAATAAAGGGTATGGAAGTTATAGATAAGATCGCAGCAGTAAAAAAGAATTCTAGAGATAGACCTATAGAAGATGTCAAAATATTATCTGTAAAAGTTATAAAATAATTCTAAAAACCATTTTTAAAAAGAAGCATACCCTAGAGTAATGAAAGAGATATTAGGAATAGACGTAGGAGGAACTGGCACTAAAGCGGCAATAGTAAATATAGAAAATGGCGAACTACTATCAGAAAGAATTAAACTAAAAACACCCGATTCTGGTAAGCCTGAAGATATGTCTAAGATTATAGAAGAGTTGGTAGATACCTTTGACTGGAAAAATAAAATCACTGGCATGGGTTTTCCCTCTATTATAAGAAATGGTATCTGCTGTTCTGCATCCAATATTTCTAAAAAATGGATAGGTATAGACTTAGATAAACACTTCAGGAAATTATTATCTAAGAAGTTGGTTTGTATAAACGATGCTGACGCTGCTGGGCTAGCAGAATTTCATTATGGAAAAGGCAAAGAAAAAGAAGGAACAGTAATACTACTTACCTTAGGTACAGGCATAGGGTCTGCACTATTTAGAAATGGTGTATTAGTGCCTAACACAGAATTTGGAAATCTACATTTTAAAAATAATATAGCAGAGAAATATGCTTCTAATAAAATCAGAGAAACGAAGGATATGTCATGGGAAGAATGGGGTAGCCGTCTCAATGAATATTTACAACACATAGAATTTATATTTTCTCCTGACTTAATTCTTCTTGGAGGAGGAGTAAGCAAGCGAATAGATAACTTTAGAGAGTTTATACAAATAGATACTAAGTTAGAAGCTGCTAAACTTAGGAATAAGGCGGGAGTAATCGGCGCTGCTAAGGCTGCAGAAATATATTTTTCTTAGTAATTATATCTATCTCTTTTTTTATAATAAGGTATTGGACTTCTTATAGATATACTTAAATTTTACAAAAGGCATACTTTTGATTATTTCTTATTCGTTTGTATGTAGCAAGTTAAATGATTGTAAATATTATAAACCCAAAAAGAATGAAGCCTACCCAACTAATCTTCATCTTATTTACAATCCTACTAGGTTCCTGTCGTGATCAGATTCCAGAAGTAGAACAGTCTGTTCTTATGCTAAATCAAAATATATCCATAGATGGGATAGAGCGTGAATACCATATACAAGTTCCTAATGATGCTACCAACAAACCCCTAGTATTGCTCCTACATGGTCATGGAGGTAGTCACAAACAATCCATAGGGGCTGACGGAACTAAAGCTCCTCAAAAAGTATGGTTGACGCTAGCAGATGAAAATGAATTTATTCTAGTTATTCCTAATGGCTTACTTGGCCCAGAAGATTCTCGTGGATGGAATGATTGTCGAGATGATGCGGTAGGTAATCCTGAAAGTGATGATATCAAGTTTCTAAGTGTGTTACTGGATGAGGTGGAAGAAGAATATGATTATGATGTAAATAGAACTTATGTAACTGGTATATCTAATGGCGCAATGATGACCCTAAGACTTGCTCATGAGATTCCAAATAAGATTACTGCTTTTGGTGCGATTGTAAATAGTATGGCAGCAAATTCTAAATGTAATGATAGCGATATCGCCATCTCGGCATTGTTTATGAACGGAACGGAAGATCCTCTTGTACCTTATGATGGTGGTCAGATCGCTTCCAACAGAGGAGAAGTCATATCAACTGATGAATCTATAAATTATTGGATAGCTAGAAACAACACCTAGACTGAAGCGACAGAGGAAATCTTAGAAGATAAAGATCCGGATGACGAAAGTACAATAACTAAATTCGTTTATGAAAATGGCACCAACGATACAGAGGTAGTTTTATATAGAGTAGATGGTGGCGGTCATACTGAACCTAGCTTAGTAGAAAAATTTGGTGCTATATACTTAGCTATCGTAGGAGTCCAAAACCATGATCTAGAGATGGCAGAAGAAGTATGGGAATTCTTCAGAGACAAATCAAAATAGAATTGACTTTGAGGTTTGTTAACTGGGGCATAGAATAAATAATAATGAGACTTCCTAGGATATAAGAAAGGCTCATTATTATTATATTTTAAAATCAATTCTTAACGAATAATTTTTTAGAAGAAAATCCTTAAGCTTTTACTGAGAATACATAGATACCACTTGGTATCCCATTAAGATTTAAAGTAATCGTTTCTGAAAGTTTAAATGACTTCACTTTTTTCCCATCTATAGAAAAGATATCAGCTGAGAGCACCTCGCTATAAGATAATGGAAAAGAAACTTCTAGGGTTTCTTCTATAGGATTAGGACTAATAGACATGTCAACTTTAATAGAAATTATTTCCGAATTCGTGCTTACTATTCCTAATGCAAGTTCTACTGCCGCTAAGGCATCTAACTTGCCATATCCCCAAGATACATTTGGAACAATCCCTGTAAAATCATCTGCTCTGGCTGTTTCTTGGAGTATGCTTAAAATTTCAGAGGAACTTAATGATGGATCGGTTTCTAATAATAATGCAATTACTCCAGTTAGATTAGTAATTCTATAGTGTATCGCAGAAATCATCAAAAGGTTATCATGAAATAGAAAAAAGATCATCCTTTTGATTAAGTTTTAATTGAATCTAACAAGATAATGTAACAAAGCTGAAATGATCAGTTCTGCTGAAGATACACATCTGCATTACGATTAACTAGAATTTTCTACAATTGTAAATAAGCCAATCGCATTGCAGCTTTTTCTAAATTAGGATCTATTGCAAGAGCTCTCTCAAAATCTAGTCTAGCAGATGCATAGTCCCCTATATTTTCATAACTCAGTCCTCTATCATAATAATTAAGTGATAAGTTTTGCCCTAGCTCTATAGCCTTACTATAATCTTCTATAGCGAGCCGATACTTTCCTATCAGAGCATATGCAAGTGCACGCGGCTCGTACAACAAATTCCTTACGTAAACATCTTTAGAATTTTCACAAACTAAAAAATCTTCTATTGCCTTTGCCGGATCTATATCTAGCAATAGGAGTCCACGGTGATATCTAGAAATATAATTATTCGTATTCAGGAATATTGCTTTATCATAATAAGTCAGTGCTTTGACAATATCGCTTTGATCATCATAACAATTAGCTAAAACATCAAAGGCCGAGCTTCTAAAATGAGATAGACTATCGATAGCATATTCGAGTTCTGTTATAGCCTTATCTATATCTCCAGCAGTCCATAATCCTGTAGCTAGGTATTCTCTAGCATCTCCATCCTTGGGATATATTTTTACAACATTAGAAAATAAACTTACTTGATTCTGCCATACCTCTACCTGCTGTTTTGCAATAATTAGAAAATATACAGTATAGAAAACTGTCAATAGAACAGACCAAAACTTTAAACCATTGTTATAGAAATATTCTATTACCATTCCAAGTAAATAAGACAGGCCTATGTAGGGCAAATAAGTATATCGATCTGCTGCATAGGCACTTCCTACCTGCACAAACTGTAATACTAAAACAAGTGTACTCACAAAAAAGCCTATGCTGAAAATATAATGCTTTGATTTTCTTAATAGGAAAAGTGATAAAAAAAGAATGAGTGGCACTAAAAGATAAAGTTCTAAATACTTAAGCTGTTCTAAATAAGAAAATGGATGAAAAGCAGAAAGTTGGTCTGGAATTACAAATTGAGTCAAATAAAAGGTCAAACCATAAGAGGCTAAAATAAATTTATGCCCTAGCGTTGTAGATGATGGATCTTGCAAGGCTGCGGCGTGTAATGTAGACTGCAAAAAACCATAAAAATCGCCTCCTGCTTGCACATCTATTGCTATCAATCCGATCAATAATGCAACTAATAAAAAAGGTATTTTATATAAATGAGATTTTATATTTTTTAGCGAAGCACCTATTTGGTAATCATAGAGGTAGAGAACAGGGACAAGAGAAACAGCCATAGCCTTAGATAGACAGGCTAAAATAAAAAATAAGAAACTTATTATAAAATAGCTTCTATTTCTTTGTGTCAAAAAGCTAATATAATAGATAGATGATAGCAAAAAGAAAAAGGTGTACAAGACATCCTTTCTCTCAGAAACCCAGACAACAGATTCTACATGCATAGGGTGAATAGCAAATACCAATGCTGTAACGAAAGCAACTATAACTGAAGCATTGATTTTTCTGACCAAGAGAAAAACTAATAAGGCATTCAGGCTATGAAAAACTACATTAGTAGCAATATAAGGCATAGCTGACTCAACTCCCGCAAAGTAAGCGTTAGCCCAAAAGCTTAACATAGTCAATGGATGATAATTGAGTGAGATAATACTTGTAAGCAAAGCTTTAGCGTTTCTTAAGGTAGGATTAGTGATGTATGGATTTTCAGTAATATAGTACTGATCATCCCAGGCTAGAAAAGAATTATCGAATCCTGAGTAATACACTAGAATTGTTACAAGAACTAAAAAGAGCAGAGCTAGAAGACTTAATATTTTAGAGGATGCCGCCTGACTATCCTTAATGGTCAATCGAGAATGGACAAACATGATTTATAGCGTTAAGACAAGTAATAATTATGAGGAAAAATTCAATTTTTACACTAAGCATAGTGGAGGTGCTTTCGCCGGATAGGCAAGCACAAAAAGAGAAACATAATAGAGCCAAGAAGTATAGCGACATGGATAAAAATATCGTGAAATCGCTGCAAGTAATTTTGAAGTTACTAGTAACATCTCTTATTATTTTTATACCTGTAAAACTTCAAAAATAATTCCAACTAAAAAGAGACTGACAAATTTTCAGGAAAACTGAAAAAATTACATTTTATGATACTAGTTTATAGGTTGAACCTGCCTCTCTAAAGGCTATGATAAACTATCACCTATAAGTTATTTTTACGGGTTTCCATAGAGGAAAAGAACTAAAGGAATATCTAGATTTGTAATCAAATGTTCTGTTAGTTAATTAGTTATTTCTAAATTAAAGTAGAAGACTACACAATGGAGAAGATTTATAGTGAATATCTAGATGAGGAATGTAGTAGAATAAAAAAAGAATTGCTCGGAGATTTACATAAGTTATTTCGTCCGCTCAAAAACGAATTTGACAAAATAGAGCAGGACATAAATCGAATTGAAAAACTTATTTCTTACGAAAATATATATAAGATTATCTCAAAACAAAAATAAGACTAGTTAGAAACTAATCAACTACATGACAAAAACCCTATTCTCCATAGTACTCTACTGGATCATAAGTCTAAGTACCAACTTAGTTGGTCAGGTAACTACTATAGATTCTCTTATAGCTGCAGGGAAGGAACTACGATCTACAAATCCTAAAGAAGCTATTGCAATATTTGATAAAGCTCAAGTACTATCTGTTCAGGAAGACTATGGGTTCGGAGAAGGGTATGCCTACTTTTTGAAGATAAAGTTAAACATGTATTCTACGGTATATGATGAGCAGGTCCATGAGTTAGAGAGGTACACCCAAAAGGCCAGAGGTACAGAGCACGAAAAACTTTCTGCTGAACTAGATCATATAAGAGGGACGATAGCCGCTAATAATGGGTTACTAGATACAGGTATGGTATATCTAAATCGATCAATAAAGTGGTTTCTAGATAAAAATCAAAAAGAGCTTACAGGTCTCAGCTATTTGGAATTGGCCAAGATACATCTAAAAAGAAATGATAAAGAAAGTGCCAAACTAGCTTTACAAAGTGTATATGACTATTCTAAGGATTCTAAACCAATGCGTAAGTATATTACGTTATATAATACATTAGAGATAGCTCTGGCAGCGAAGGATTATGAAGGATACAACAAGTATCTTTCTGAATGCTCTGATATTGCAAAGTCTTTTAAGATGTTCGAAGTTGATGATGGCGGTCACGATATAACCAAACTAATATTAGGAATAAAAGATGATAAGCTCGAAGAAAAACTACAAAAAGCACTAGTTTTTCAGAAAGAACAAAACAGAACAAGTTTAGTTATTGCTACAAATGATGCACTAGCCAGCATCCAGTCAGAGAAAGGAAATTACGAAGTAGCTTACCAATATCTACAAGATAATAAGAATTATGTATCTAATATTTCTCAAAGAGCATTCTATTATAAAAACATATATGAAAACAGAAAAAGAGCTCAAGACAATGAGGCAGCATTACAGTTTCTCGAACAATATCGACTTACTCAGGACAGTATGTTACTGGAAAAATCTCAGGCTAATGTAGATAGACTCCAGGTAGAATTACAAACAGTAGAAAAAGATTATGCTTTAAGAATTAAGACTAGGCAAAGAAATTATTTGCTCGGAACTCTAGCGCTACTTTCCTTAGTTGGCATCTTCTTTTTGTGGAGCTTAAAAAGAAGAAACGAACTAAATAAAAAGATTTACAAACAACAAAAATCAATAGATACGCAGAGAATTGCTCAACTAGAAAAAGACAAAAAAATAGAAAGAACAGAAGCACTCCTTGAAGGGCAAGAAAAAGAACGTGCAAGAATAGCCCAAGATTTACATGATGGTCTAGGTGGCTTACTCACCACAGTAAAAGCACACTATAATAATATCCAATCTAAGGTTAAAGATCTTCAAGAAAACAAAGTCTCTAATAGAGTAGAAACGATGATAGATGAAGCCTGCACTGAAGTAAGGAGAATCTCTCATGACCTGATGCCTAATATTCTGAGCTTAGATGGCCTCACAAGCGCTGTAGAATCTATTGCCATAGAATTACGCACTGCACATAAGTTACATGTAGATCTTGATATCCGTGATGTAAAAAAATTTGATAATAAGACCTTGGAAATTTTTGTCTATAGAATAACGCAAGAATTATGTAATAATATTACAAAATATGCCAGAGCTCAAAATGTAACTATACAGTTATATCAATATGACAAAGAACTGGTGCTCCTTATAGAAGATGATGGTGTTGGTTTCTCCTTAGAAGAACAAATGAATAAAGGAGGCTTAGGACTTAAGTCTACTATCTCAAGAGTAGAATATTTGAATGGGAAAATAGATTTTGATAGTGCTCTTGGCAAGGGAACTTCTATCACCATAAATATTCCAACAAAATAAAGAATGAAAAAAGATGTAATTTTATGATAACCCCTTAAAATTAGAAAATGATAAATCTAGTAATCGCAGACGATCACAAACTTGTATTAGAAGGCCTCCAGCTCATGTTAGATGAGGAGAAAGAAATAAATATAGTTGGCTTTGCGCATAATGGAAAAGAAGCCTTAGAAATTATAGCAAAGTCATCAGTAGATATTCTACTGCTAGATCTCAATATGCCTATAATGAATGGTCTAGAAGTTTGTAAGGTTCTTAAAAAGAAACAATCAGATGTAAAAATTATTATCCTTTCGATGATGGATGAGGTAAAGCTTATTCAGAAACTTATAGAGCATGGAGCATCGGGTTATTTGCTTAAAAATAGTGGCAAAGAAGAAATTCTAAATGCTATAAAAAAAGTGGACAATGGAGAAAAATACTTTGAGAAAGATGTATTAATGCAGCTCTTAAGTAATGGCAATTCCTCTACCAAAAGAAAATCTCTTATGCCAAAAATTTCTAAAAGAGAAAAAGAAATTCTTAAACTTATCATGGATGAGTTAACCTCTTTGGAGATAGGTCAAAAATTATTTATAAGTCTTGGCACCGTAGAAACACATCGCAGAAACCTCATCAACAAACTAGGTGTACGGAATACTGCTGGCTTGGTAAGAAAGGCGATAGATTATAATCTTGTATAATAAGTCTTACCCTTCCCTATAGTGGAATTTACTATCTTCTCATAGATTAACCCTTGAGAGCTGAAAGCTTATTGATTTGAATAAGGAATAGTTTTCGTAGAGAACTTATAATTCGAACTAGTGTCATAGCTAATACAAATAGCAACATAAGTCTAACTGTGAAAACCTAAACAATCTCTCTACTCCGTTATCTTAATAAATCACCAACAATGTAGTATATGAGAAATCTAACAAGACTATTAAGCATATCATTTTTGATGCTCTTTTGTTTCCCATCTTGGAGTCAGCTATCATCCTCTGAACATGTTATAGATGAGATGACTTCACTGATGGTAGTAGACCGTAAAAAAAATAAAGAAACCTTACAATACCTAGAAGATACATGGGTTGATGGATATATCCCTATGCTACTAGATGTGAGTTATCTATCAGGGAGGCAGGTAGACCATAAGAGTATTATAAAGCTACTAGAGAAAAAGACGGGCGAGCAATTTGGTGGAGATATTTTCCAATGGTTTGAGTGGATGTGGAATAGAGACTTAGAGTTACTCCCCTATCAAGGAGATTGGATGGCAAGAATATATAGAACCATAGATCCTAAATTTGAGCAATACTTCAAAAATCGTACACAAGAAAGTCTTATTCGGTTAGATGAGGTGCGGTGGGGAGGAGTCCTCCAAGATGGTATTCCCCCTCTCAGAAAACCTAAGATGATTCTTCCTTCTCAAGCTGATTACTTAGATGATGACCATATTGTTTTTGGCGTCTCTATCAACGGAGATCATCGAGCTTACCCTAAACGTATATTAGCCTGGCACGAGATGTTTGTAGATGAGATCGGAGGAGAAAATATTGCAGGTGTATACTGTACCCTTTGTGGTACCGTCATCGCATACAACACTAGCTATGAAGGTAGAAATTATGCGCTAGGTACCAGTGGCTTCCTATATAGATCTAATAAACTTATGTATGACAAAGCAACACAATCTTTATGGAATACAATAGAAGGTAAACCTGTGATCGGACCACTTGTAAAAAAGGAAATAGAACTCAGTAGTCATGCTGTTGTAACTACAACCTGGGGCGAATGGAAGAAGAAGCATCCTAGCACACAGGTATTATCTCTAGACACAGGTCATAAGCGTAACTATGATGAAGGCAATGCATACAAAGATTATTTTGCTACAGACGATCTTATGTTCAATGTTCCAATACTAGACGATCGTCTGAACAACAAAGATGAGGTACTTATTGTAAGAGCTGAAGGATACCAGAATAATCCACTTGCTATCTCTGCTGACTATCTTAAAAAAAATAAGATCTATCAAGATAAGATTGCAGATACCAATTTTGTTGTGCTTACAGACCGGTCAGGCGGTAATAGAGTCTATAAGTCTAAAGATTATTCCTTTGTAAAAATAGAGGAAGAAAATGTAATAGATGATCGTGGTACCTTATGGAATATAGAGGAAGAAAAATTGATTAGCAGTGAAGGCAAAATTCTAGAGCGATTACCCTATCATAGAATATTTTGGTTTGCTTGGTATAATACATATAGGGATACGAGGTTGGTGAAGTAATTCTATTAAGTTTTACGCGCTATAACACTAGCCTAATAACCTTAAGTCCTTAATTTGTTTTCTAGTTACGCTCTTTCAGAGCTGAAAATATTAAATATTTTTTAGTCTAGGGGCAGTGCCCCTAGCTAGTAAGTAGGATCCACTTCGGGGTCAGATATTTTTATACAGAAATACCGTAGGCATCATGGCCGATCTTGTAACACCGAATTTATTCGGTGATCTACTAAAGGGAGTGCTGTAGGTACGCTAATATAATACCTAGTATATGATTCTATATGCGACATAACTACGGCATGCAAAAACTCATTATCCCTTTATCGAAGTATAAACTCCGCACTACAATATTAGGCGTACCTACGGTACTTAATTTTATACTTCGGGATATCTGAGTCTAATTTACATTATAACCATACCTCTTTCTAACAAATATAAAATAGGATAGCAAAAAAATGAGAAGCAAACTTTACAGTAAGCTTCTCAGATCGGTTGATAAATTGAGTAATGCTTATAACAAAACTAGTTGCTATAATAACTCTTCATTTTCAGATTTATAATATCTGATAATAGAGAGTATCTCTTGGTCTAATGCTAATTCCGGATCTATATCATACATTATCGTATGCTGATCGAAACCTTCCATCAGTGCTTCTGATAATATCTCAAAAGCTTCGTTTTTTCTTCCTGTTCTTAGATAGGCAACAGATCTACAATATAGTATGTCTGCACCAAATGTATATTCGTCAGCTTCTTGCAATATATCTATTGCTAACTGATCTTTACCTTGCTTGATAAGAAACTTAGCATACTCACTCCAGAAAGCACTTTGTTCTGGCGCTATAGCTGTAGCTTTTCTGAGAAATTGTCCAGCCTTATCAAAACTTCCTAACTCATAATAAGCAAGTCCCAGATATAGGTAGTAATCTTCTGTACTATCTTCTATAGCTATAGCTTTATGAAAAGAGTTAATCGCGTTCTGCCAGTGACCTTCTTTAGTATAACATATCCCTAGGTTAAAGTATACCTCATCATTATAAGGATCTAGCTTCAATGCTTTGTATAAGTTATATTTAGCTTCTTTGAAATTACTGAGTTGTATCTGACAATAAGCTATCAGTAATAAGGTGTCACATTCGTTCTCCACAACACCTAGAGACTCTGTAAGTATCTTAAGTGCTTTAGTATAATTTTTCATCTGTACACATATGTCTGCACAGTCTAGATATCCATTTTCGAACTCTGGATTAATAATAAAGCTGTATTCAAATGCATCTATCGCCATCTCATATTCTCCCGTAAAAGAATAAGCGTGACCTAGGTTAAACCATGCTAAGTACGAGTAAGGCTTCTTATCTATTATCTTCTTATTAAGCTCTATGCAGTTGATATAGTTTTTTGATAATTCTACAGAGGTCCATAGTTGCTCATATAGGTCTTCGTTGTCCATCTTAAGCAATAACGCTTCTGCTAGACATTGATACATAAGACTATATTCTTTTTTAAGCTCAAAAAACTTAGCCTCTGTAATAAGTACATCTGCAAGGTCTGATTTGTTACAGGTATCTTTTAGTGTATTGATTATATCTGAGGCTTGTTCGTATTCCTGGAGAATACTAAGTGCTCGTGCCTTAAGCAATTGCATATCTGTCTCGAAAGGAGAAACCTTCTCTCCTATTTTCAAGATTTTTAGCGCACGTTTTGGCTTATTAAGTTGTAGTAAGATCTTCGCTTTGATTAGATAAAACTCAGATCTGTATGCGTATTGGGAAATAGCTAAGTCGACAACTTCTAGTGATCTCTTTAATTTGTTCTCTTCTAAGTAGTAGTCTATAATCTGCAGATAAGTTTTCTCTGCTAGGTATCCTACATCACCTTTAGGCAACTTAGATTCGAAATCAGAAACAATTGTTATGATAGCTAAGTCTCGTTTTGTTCTCTGCTCCATTAAAATTAACTGTTATACGGGATTACAATTCGGGGCTAATATAAATAAATTACCAGCAATGAAGCATTCCTAAAAAGAAAACTTTTGCACAGATTGTTAAAAAATTTATCAGTGTTTTTTTAATTTATAATCTACTGTTTTTCAGTGGTCTAGATTTACATAAATATAAATCGATTCATTTAATAAGTTCTATCTCATAGGTTAACACATAATAGAGAATGGTCATCTGTAGCCTAAAAACAGCTATTATGGGGAATATTTTTTTCTTCTTGTACTTATAAAAAGACCTAACATGATAACAATAGCGGCTGTAGTCTTAGAAAATGTCAAAATATCCTTCGCTAATAATAGTGCAATTATAGTTGTCAATACAGGTTGTAAATAGACATAAACACCAGCCACTGTGGGATTAACTTTCTGCAACGCAAAAGCATTAAACAAGTACGTTAAGAACGTTGTGAAAAACAAGACATAAAAAATAGATAGATAAATATACCTCGGGAAGTTGTTCCAGTCGGCTTCTAATACCTCTTGGTAACCAAAAGGAAATACCATAAATAAGCCATAGGTAAAAACCCATTTCAGTACTGTAAAAGGATTGTACTTGACCATCATGTTTTTTATAAGAACAAGATATAATCCGTAGGAAACTGCATTGACAAATATCAAGAAATCTCCTTTTACATTAGACAACTCTAAGTCATTTCCTGATTGTAAAATAAGCCATAGAGTTCCCGATGCTGAGATTATAATCCCCAGGATCTTAGATGCCTTTACCTTTTCTATCCTGAGCAAAAATGAAAATATCATGACTGCTATCGGAATAAACACAATTATTACTGACGCATTGATGGGACTAGTAAGCTGTAAGCCTTTGAAAAAAGCAAGTTGGTTTATCATAACACCAAACAATGCACACATAGCTAAGTATAGATGATCCTTATAGCTATCTAGCTTTTCTTTTACAAATAATAAATGAAAAATCTGGAAGAGTATGCAAGCAGAGACGACCCGCATCAGTATAAAACCATAGGGCTCTAAATAATGGTCCGCCATAACATCTTTAGCTATAATGTAATTAGCAGCATAGATTAGAGCTACGCTAAACAAAGCGAGATGAGGTAATAAGTTTTTATTCACTTAGGAACTTAGATTCTTTATAAAACCTAAAGCTATGAAAACTTAGCACTATGATATAGAACCTTAGCAGCTACAGAATAAAAATTAAATCATATGGTATATATAATATACAGATACTAGTTATCAGAATTCTTATTTTTCCTCTTGCTTCTGCTTGACATCTCGTTGATCACATTCCTTTTGAAGTCTCGCTCTATAGCAAACAAATTATATATCCTTTCGTAAGTAAGCTGTCCCGATAATTTGTCAATATATTTTCGCTTTAACTCTACATGCTCTTTCTCCATCTCTAACATGTTATCTAATCTTGCTTTCGCTTCCTCTTCGTTGTTAAGTCCTTCTAATGTTTTATGATGACTCTTCTTGATGGTTCTACTTTCTTTGACATACTCGTTATAGATCGGCCAGAAGAACTGAGACTCCTCAGGAGTCAATTCCAGTTTCTCTGTTATGTAAGCTATCTTAAGCGCATCTATTCTTTTTCTCTTATCATCTCTCCTATCTTGTCCTATCGCACTTGTAAGAAAAAGTGTAAGGAAAAAACAAGCTATTATTTTATTTCTCATAATATATTATTCTAAAGTTCTAAGTAGTTTTCTATTTCTATAATATCTATTTCATGGTTTTCTTCATCCCATATATCTTGAAGGTCTTCATCTTCTAACTGACTTAAATCATAATCTGGTGTTGCTCCATATTCTGTCAATAGATCTGTATCTAATGCATCTACATTTTCCTCCAGATAGGCATATAATAAGTCATCATCTACATTTTCTAATTGATCAGCAAAAGAAGTGCTCGAGGCCGTATCTGTAGCTAAGTCAATATTAAAAACAAAATACGCTCCGAATAATGCAATAGAAGCTGCTACTGCGATATTTTTTATCCAAGGATTAAGTTGGATAAGCTTAGCGGTAGGTTGCTCATCTTTTGTTGCTAGTAATCTATTACTAAGCTTCTCTATATAGCTATCAGGAATTGTAAATCCCCGCTTCTTACCTATTGCAGAGAGCAAAGGGGCATCAGCTGCTATATCTATCATATCCATATCGACACCAATCTGATTGACGACTTTTTCTTTCAGATCTTTCAGATAATTCTGAGGTACTTTCCTGGGTTCTTTATCTCCTTGTATGTTGAAGTTATTTGGCATAACTCATATTTGATTTTAAATAATTTTCTATCTTTTTTACAGCATGATGATAAGAAGCCTTCAAGGCTCCTACAGAAGTATCTAGCACTTTTTCCATCTCCTTATAAGGCATTTCCTCGTAATACCTTAGCTGGAAAACCGCTTTTTGCTTTTCTGGCAAGGTATTCATCGCTAACTCTAAATGCCTTAACGCATCATCTCCGTCAAAATATTGATCAGCTTTTAGTTTCTCAGCAAAGAAATTATCATCTCCTTCTAAAGCCCTCGTATACTGCTTCTTCTTTTTGTTAAGATGCGTAATACTCTCATTCGTTGCTATTCTATACAACCAAGTGTATAGTTTTGCATCCGCTTTGAATTTCAAAATATTCTTATAAATCTTGATAAAAGTGTTCTGCAAAACATCATCAGCATCCTCATGAAAAACAACCATACGCCTGATATGCCAATACAATTTCTCTTTGTACATATCTACTAATGCGCTGAATCCCTTGTCCATTTCGGACTGGGAGAATAACAATAATATCTGTTCGTCTGTTATCTTCATAGATCCAATTGCATATTTTAGACTATATATATGTCAAAGGGTTTAAATCTATATTAAGAAATAATATCATTATATATAAATTTCCCTTCCATATTAGGAATGTAAAATATTAACTTTGGCCACAATATGATTAAACATATAAACAGAATTACTGCAAAGATAATTCTAAAGATAATAGGCTGGAAAGTTACTGGACACAATCCTGCAGATGTCAAAAAATCTATTGTGATAGTAGTTCCGCATACCTCTTATTGGGATTTCCCTATAGGTATACTATCGCGTAATTTTTTTAACGCCAAAATAAAATTTGTAGGTAAGGTAGAACTTTTCAAAGGACTGCAAGGGTGGATTGCCAGAAAAATGGGAGGTATTCCAGTAGTTAGGGGAGGTAATACAACTTTTATAGAAGACGTGGTAGCCATGTTTGACAATGCTGAAGAATTGTGCATTCAGATTGCTCCGGAAGGAACCAGAAAAAAAGTAAAACACCTCAAGTCTGGTTTTTACAGAATAGCAACACAGGCCAATGTTCCTATTATCCTCACCAAGTTTGATTTTAAAGTCAAAGAAGTAAATTTTGGTAAACCATATTATCTTACAGATGATAAAGTCGGCGAAATGAAAAAGGTAGAAGATTACTTTAGAGGAATTCAAGGGAAGATTAAAGAAAATAGCTTCTGAAAACCTTAAATCATTTTTCTATCAAAAACTCATAATTAAAACAAAAAATGAAGTATCAGAATAGTGATCAGAATAAATATTTTGAACTGACAAAAACCCTCTTGCAGAAAGAAATTACACTTACTGATATCGATGAACTTATAAATGTGCTTGTGTTCCACGAGTACAAATACTATGTAGAAAATAATCCTATCATAAGCGACCAGCAATATGATATACTCTATAACAAACTAAAAAAAATAGAGGCAGAAAATCCTGATGCAGTCAGAATAGACTCCCCCACTCAGCGGGTAGCATCTGATCTTAGTGACAAGTTTTCTAACGTCGCACATATTACGCCTATGCTATCCCTAGGCAATGCTTATGATGGTTCCGACCTGATAGATTTCCATAAGCAGCTTACTAAGCTGCTAAGCAAAGAAGAGTCAGAAGATTTGGTCTATTGCATAGAACCTAAATATGATGGTGGTAGTATAGCATTAGTATATGAAGATGACTATCTCGTGCGTGCAGCTACTAGAGGAAATGGTGCTCAGGGCGATGAAATCACGAATAATGCTAGAGCAATCCCTTCAGTTCCTCTCCGAGCTATGTTCTCTGATAAGGACATCTACAAAGTAGAACTGCGAGGAGAAGCTGTCATTGCAAAAGATGTGTTCGAAACTAAGAATAAAAAAAGAAAATCCAAAGGCTTACAACTATTTGCCAATGCTAGAAATGCTGCCACTGGAGGACTGAGAATGAAAGATCCTTCGGAGGTAAGTGATAGAGGCTTAAGTGTTTTTATTTTCCAAATAGCCTATGCTGTAGATAGGGAAGGTAATGATATGCTTCCTAGTTTACGCTCTCATTTTGAAAGTCTAGAATTACTAAGTTCTCTAGGATTCAAAGTAGCGCAAGAAGAAAAATTATTATGTAAAAATATACAAGAGGCCATCGCGTTTGGCGAAAAGTGGGCCGCTAAGAGAGATAGCTATAATTACGAAATAGACGGGATGGTAGTCAAGCTAGATGACTTCTCCCTACAGGAGAGATGTGGTATGACTCAGCATCATCCTAGATGGGCAATAGCACTCAAGTTTAAAGCAAAACAAGCAGTTACAACGCTTGTAGATGTAGAATACCAAGTGGGTAAAATAGGGTCTATTACGCCCGTAGCAAAGGTGGAACCTACTCCACTAGCAGGTGTAACGATATCCTCTATCTCTCTGCACAACGAAGAATTTATTTTACAAAAAGATTTACACTTAGGAGATAAGGTTCTAATAGAAAGAGCTGGTGATGTGATACCCTATATTGTAAAAGCCATGCCCGAACTGAGAACAGGAACAGAGAAAAAAATATCATTTCCAGAATTCTGTCCGATCAATGAAGAAGAAAAAGTACATCTAGAAAAATCTGAAGGAGAGTCTGCATGGCGGTGTAATAATTGTAGCTGTGGGGCTCAGGATCTTCAGAAAATAATATTCCACGTTTCTAAATCAGCGATGGATATCGATGGTTTTGGAAAATCTTATGTAGAGAAATTTTTTGAGCTAGGCTGGATAAGGGATATTGCTGATGTCTACAACTTAGACTATGATAAGATATCTTCTCTGGAAGGTTTTGGCCAACGTTCTGCAGATAACCTACAAACAGCTATAGAGCAAGCAAAGACAAATCCTTTACACAGAATCCTACATAGTCTTAGTATCCATCACCTAGGAAAAAAAGCCTCTAAAATAATTGCTGAACGTATCGATCACATCATGGACCTTGTGTCTTGGGATACAGAAAAATTTACAGAGATTAAAGATATAGGACCTGTAGTAGCTGAGAATGTAGCCCAGTTTTTTAGCGTCCCTAAGAACATAGCTCTTATAGAAAAAATGGAATCTTATGGTGTAGATATGCGCCAGAAAGAAAAAGACAAAGCTAGAGTTGTAGATGCTGATGCCCCCTTAGTAGGTAAGACTATTTTGTTTACTGGAACACTTGTCCGTATGGGAAGGAAGGAAGCCCAGCAACTTGCTGAGCAAGCTGGTGCTAGAAACATAAGTGCTGTAAGTAGCAATCTTAACATACTTGTCGCAGGTGCTAAGGCCGGGTCTAAATTGAAAAAAGCAACAGCCTTAGGTACGGTACAGGTGATGAGCGAAGATGAATTTTTAGAATTGATCGGGTGGGAGGGATAGTAATACGACAAATATAATCAGCCAAAATAAACTTAAGATAGGCTATAAAAATAGAATCAATTTAAAGCGTGATTGAATACTAGTATAAATTGCTTTATATTGAATAAAAATACCTTAATGATTACAAAAGCTAAATTAAAGGAGCAAATTGAAAAACTGCCTGATTCGTTTACAATAGATGAACTAGTTGAAAGTTTGGTATTTGTAGGGAAAATAGAATCTAGTTTAGAAGATTCAAAAAACGATAGGAAAATATCGGAAGAAGAAATAGAAGACAAAATGAAGGAATGGTTCGAATAAACTGGATAAATCAAGCTGTCTCAGATCTCCAAAATATTTATACGTTTATTGCAAGTGATTCCAAATATTATGCAAAACGCGAAGTCACAAAAATTATACTATAAACAAATTTTATTAAAGATCATATCAAGATTGGGGGATTAGTTCCTGAATATGGAAATGAAGAAATAAGAGAAGTAATCGAAGGAAGATATAGAATTGTATATAGTATAATATCTAAGAATGAAGTTGATATTTTAAAGGTCTATCACTCTGCAAAAGAAAATCTAAATATTAAATAATAGAGCTACAAACTATAATCGAAGATATTGATAAAACCTCTCGAATTACATCTACAAATTACAACATCGTTAATCAACAATTAACTATGATAACGACAGATATAAATCAATCAAAAGAAGTACTAGAAAAAGATGGAATCATTGCCATACCTACAGAAACGGTATATGGCCTGGCAGGTAATGCTTACAGCGATACCGCGATACGTAAAATATATGCCCTAAAGCAAAGACCCTTTTATAATCCGCTCATAGTCCACATAAAGTCTCCCGAATTTTTACAACATGTAGCTGCAGAAATTCCTGATGATGCAATGGAGTTAGCACATGAATTTTGGCCAGGACCACTAACTATCGTACTGAAAAAAAAATCTATAATTCCCGACATCGTCACTTCAGGAAAAGATACCGTAGCTATTAGAATGCCTAATCATCCGGTAAGTCTACAATTGCTAGAGCAACTAGACTTTCCCCTAGCAGCACCAAGTGCAAATCCTTTTGGATCTATAAGTCCTACAACTGCTGAGCATGTCCATAATTATTTTGGAGATACCTTAGAATATGTCTTGGAAGGAGGGGATTGCGAAAAGGGAATAGAGTCCACTATTATAGGTTTTGAAAATGGTCAAGCTATGCTCTATAGATTAGGGTCTTTATCAGTAGAACGTATCGAAAATAAAATAGGGAAATTATATAGAAAAACACTTGACGACAAAGCGCCCAGTGCACCAGGAATGCTATCTCGACATTACGCACCTTCTACAGAAACTTATCTTACCAATGATGTGGAAAAGAAAATAGCAGCTTACGCAGGAAAAAGAATTGGCTTACTCCTCTTTCAAAATAGAATAGAAAATATCCCTGAGAACCATCAAGAAATATTATCTAGCTCAGGGAATCTAGAAGAGGCAGCTAAAAACTTATATGCTGCTATGCATCGCCTGGACAAACTAAAATTAGATCTTATTATTGCAGAAAAGTTACCAGATAACGGGCTTGGGAAAACGCTGAATGATAAGTTACAAAGAGCGTCGAAAAAGTAAAGAAGCCTGAAGATAAATTAAATCTCCAGGCCTCATATTTTTCATCTAGAATTCTATACTAGATAATTATATCTCTGTAATGATTTCTAGTTCTATTCTTCTCTCATCTAGATCAGCACTCACCAGTCTTACTTTGATAGGATCTCCCATCTTGATCGTGTGACCTGACTCCTTACTTTTGACAACTAACTTACTATCACCGAAGGCATATCGTTCTTCCATATTTTCGAAAGGTATGAAGCCTTCAGAATTACTTTCGGAGATTTCTACAAAAATTCCTCGCTCTATCATTCCCGACACTTGACCATCAAATTCTTCTCCGATCTTCTCTAACATATATTCCACCTTCTTATACTTAATAGAATCTCTCTCGGCACTATTAGCATCTCTTTCCTTACTACTTATATGACTACACATTACATCTAGGGAAGATTTGTCCATCCTCTTTGTTTCCTTGAGATTATTGTACAATATTCTGTGTACCAGCACATCTGCATACCTTCTTATAGGTGATGTAAAATGCGCATAATGACTAAATGCTAGACCGTAATGTCCGATATTTTCTGTAGAATATTCTGCCTTAGCCATGGTTCTGATGGCTAGAGGCATCAGCATTTTGAGTGCTTCATTATCAGCAGCTTCTTTCGTCAGTTTGTTGAAGGAGCTAGCAATTTGTTTAGGTGTATCTATATTGAGTTTGACACCTAGCTCTAAAGCAAACAATTTAAAATCTAATAATTTATCTTGGTTAGGAACATCGTGTGTTCTATAGACAAATGGTATTTCTACCTTTTCTTTTTCAGCCATGTATATAGCTACCTCCTTATTGGCTAGTAACATAAAATCTTCGATAAGTAAGTGTGCGTCTTTTCTTTCTTTAACATAAACACCTACAGGCACAGCATTCTCATCTAACTTAAATTTTACTTCCTCTGACTCAAAGGCTATCGCACCATTCTTAAACTTTTTCTTTCTTAGGTGCTCTGCAATTTTCTGCATCATCAGAATTTCGTCAGCAAACTCCCCTTCCTTATTTTCTATAATTTCTTGTGCTTCTTCATAGGTGAATCTTCTGTCCGAGTGTATGATAGATTTACCAAACCACTTATTTACAATCTTGAGATCTTTGTCAAATTCGAATATCGCAGCAAAGGTCAGTCGGTCCTCATGTGGCACTAAGGAACATAAATTATTACTTAGTTTTTCTGGCAACATCGGTGCTACCCTATCTACTAAATAGACAGATGTAGATCTATGCAGCGCCTCCTTATCAATCTCCGTACCTGGCAAAACATAATGCGTAACATCTGCTATATGCACACCTACCTCTATATGACCATTATCTAGTACACGATAAGATAAAGCATCATCAAAATCCTTAGCTGTATCTGGATCTATGGTAATCGTCAGCACCTCTCTACAGTCTCTTCTCCCTTCATAATCTGATGGCTGGATCTTATCAGGAATACCTTCTGCCTCCTTCATCACCTCCTCAGGAAAGTCTATCTCGAATCCATTTTCCATAAGAATAGAATTCATAGCATAATCATTTCTACTGATATCCTTCATCACCTTGATGACCTTACCCCATAAGGACTTATTCTGGGACTTACCATAAGATTCTATTTGTACGATAACCTTGTCATCATCTTTAGCACCAGCGTAATCTTCTGGATTTACATTCACCTCTATTTTTACCCTGTGCATATCTGAGTACACGATGGCATGCTTAGCAAAAGTTTTTAGGGTTCCCAGCACCTGCTTTACAGCACGCTCTTGTATTTCCTTTATTTTACCCTCCTGTTTCTTCTTACCTTTTCTTATTGCTACACTTACTTTTACGATATCTCCGTGCATAGCACCATTGATATGCTTAGCGGGTATGTAGACATCTTCATCTAGATTGTCTATAATAACATATGCCGCTCCTGATCTTATAAGATCAACTTTACCCACATATGCTTTCTTCGGTAATTTAGAATTAGCTTCTTTTCCTGCAAATTTATCCAGTCTATACTTCCCTTCTTTTACCATCCATATTTTGGATTCCTTTTCTAATTCGTTCAGCATATGCTGTACAGAATCTTTGGAATTAGAGGCATGTATTTTCTTACTTAACTGGCTTGCATTATATCTCTTCTTTGGATTTTTCAAAAATATTTTGAACAGCTTCGTTTTTAGATCCGCGGTAGTTAATTTCTTACCCTTATAAGATCTAGTTCTTCTCTTCGTCATTCTTCTCTTCTTTTTTTATTTTTTATGAATTAATTGTGAAATGTGATGGACTATAGTTATGTCGCATTTAACATTTCTCGTTATTCCTTTTCGGAAATTACGCTTCCGTCTGACATGATTTCCATGTGGAATTTTACAGTTGATAATGGATATATATTATCCGCCTTATCTTCATACTCATTGACAATAATTTCTATTTCTAAGTCTTCGGAGATTACAGATGCAGATCTGAATATTCTATTCTCTATCACCTTCGTTCCTCCTATTACTTTTTTAGTAATTACTCCTCCGGACTTAGCATCTATAACCATCATTATATAATCATAGCTTAGAAGGGCTGCTTTCCAATATACAAAGGCTACGATATGTTCAGCCACTGGAAATTGTAGACAAGGTATAAATTCAGTGAACTCGTCGTAATCTGTTTCTACTGTATCTATAAATTCCTCTATATGACTAGAAGGTAGAGCCTTATTTAGTTTACTAAAACTAACTGCACTTTCTTCCGTTAAACTTACAGGGAGGGAAATTTCAGGAAAATAAGACAGAAAGGATGCTAGAGTAGGTTTTTTTCCGTTTGATGTCATTTGTGCAAAGATAAACACAATAGCAATACAAAGTTAGGAGATAAAAAGTTTCTCATTTTTTTAAATAGAATCGTTCTAAATACTGAAATTTTGTAGATTAGACCCGAGTCTAAAACCCTAGTGGGGTAAATTTGTTAAGAATATAGTTTTACATTTATTATGAAGTGGATAATTAATTTCTTTGTATCGAGTATTGGACGAAAGTTAATAATGAGTCTCACAGGCTTGTTTCTAGTTAGCTTTCTTGTCATACATCTTATAGGTAACCTGCAGCTTTTGTATGATGATGATGGGGTTGCCTTCAATACTTACGCCTATTTTATGACAAACAACCCGCTAATCAAGACGGTGTCTTTCGGATTGTATTTCTTTATTTTATTACATGCGATTCAGGGTATTATCATCGCTTTGTATAATAGAAAAATGAAAGGTAGTAATTATGAAAAATCTTCAAATCAAAATGCAAGTTGGGCTTCTAAAAATATGGCACTGCTAGGCATCTTGATTTTAGCCTTCCTTCTCATACACATGGGAGACTTCTGGTTCAAAATGAAGTTTACAGATCAGCTAAGAGAAATTCCTTACAATGATGAAAATGTAATGATGAAGGATCTTTACCATAGAGTCACCTTAGCGTTCAAAGAGTTATGGATAGTGGTTGCTTATCTGATAGGATTGATAGCTCTAGGCTTTCACTTGATGCATGGATTTGCTTCAGCGTTCACAAGTCTAGGATTAAGGCATAAGAAATATACACCACTGATAAATGCAGTAGGAGCACTAAGTGCCATTTTATTACCACTTGGTTATGCAATAATTCCTTTATACATATATTTCATCAAATAATATATCATGGCATTAGAAAATAAAGTTCCAGAAGGAGCACTCGCAGATAAATGGACAACTTATCGTTCTACGATGAATCTTGTCGCACCCAATAATAAAAGAAGAATAGACGTCATAGTTGTAGGTACTGGATTAGCTGGAGCCTCTGCTGCAGCAACACTAGGAGAGTTAGGTTATAATGTAAAATGCTTTACCTTCCATGACAGTCCAAGAAGAGCACATAGTATTGCCGCTCAAGGTGGTATCAATGCTGCCAAGAATTATCAAAATGATGGTGACAGTGTCTACAGATTATTCTATGATACCATAAAAGGAGGAGACTATAGATCTAGAGAAGCTAATGTACATAGACTAGCAGAAGCAAGTAGAGAAATTATAGATCAGTGTGTTGCTCAGGGTGTGCCTTTTGCAAGAGAATATGGTGGATTGTTAGCTAACAGATCCTTTGGTGGCGTTCAAGTTTCTAGAACTTTCTATGCTAGAGGACAGACTGGACAGCAGTTATTACTAGGTGCTTATCAGGCCTTATCTAGACAGATTTCTCTAGGTAATGTTACAATGTATAACAGACATGAGATGCTCGACCTAGTCAAAATAGATGGAAAGGCAAGAGGTATTATTACGAGAAATCTTTTGACAGGAGAACTAGAAAGACATGCTGCACACTGTGTAGTGCTAGGAACTGGAGGTTATGGTAATGTATTCTACCTTTCTACAAATGCTATGGGGTCCAATGTATCAGCATCGTGGAGAGCAGTAAGAAGAGGAGCCCTAATGGCGAATCCTTGTTATGTACAAATACACCCGACTTGTATACCTGTATCTGGAGAATATCAGTCTAAACTTACGCTGATGTCAGAATCTCTTAGAAATGATGGAAGAGTGTGGGTACCAAAAAATGTAGCGGATGCGGAAGCAATAAGAAATAGAACAAAGACTGCCTTAGATATACCTGAGGGTGATAGAGATTATTATCTAGAGAGAAGATATCCTGCTTTTGGAAACCTAGTACCTAGAGATGTAGCTTCTAGAGCAGCTAAGGTGGCCTGTGATGAAGGAAAAGGGGTGAGTAAAACAGGATTAGCCGTATTCTTAGACTTTGCAGATGCAATAGATAGGTACGGAAAATCTGAGGCTCATTCTACAGGGCTACATAATCCTAGTAAAGAAAAAATATACGAACTGGGTCAGGCGGTAGTAGAAAAGAAGTATGGCAATCTATTCGAGATGTATGAAAAGATTACTGGAGAGAATCCATATAAACTCCCAATGAAAATTTACCCAGCTATACATTACACGATGGGTGGATTATGGGTAGACTACAATCTAGAAACTAACGTACCTGGATTGTTTGCCCTAGGAGAAGCTAACTTCTCTGACCATGGAGCTAACCGACTAGGTGCCTCTGCTCTGATGCAAGGACTGGCGGATGGATACTTTGTTATTCCTTATACTATAGGACAGTTCTTATCTGGTGAAATAAGAACGCCGCAGATCAGTGCTGATTCTCCAGAGTTTGATCAAGCAGAAAAGGATGTAGCAAATAGACTAGAAAGTCTAATCAATGTAAAAGGAAATCAGACAGTAGAAAGTTTTCACAGAAGGTTAGGAAAGATCATGTGGGAGTACTGTGGTATGTCTAGAAATGCCGAAGGCCTGAAGAAAGGTAGACAGATGATCCGTGATCTGAAGAAAGAATTCTACAGTGATGTTTTTGTTCCTGGTACACAGAATGAGTTTAATCCCGAACTAGAGAAAGCAACTAAAGTAGCTGACTTCTTAGAGTTGGGGGAAACCATGATGGTCGATGCTCTAGATAGAAACGAATCTTGTGGTGGCCATTTCAGAGAAGAATATACCGAAGGTGGAGAAGCCAAAAGAAACGATGCTGATTACACCTATGTTTCTGCTTGGGAGTGGGACGATGAGGAACCTATTTTACATAAGGAGGATCTTACTTTTGAGAATGTCGAACTAAAAACAAGATCCTACAAATAATTAAAATTATTAAATACTCTATGGAGTTATATCGCCATAAAGTACTAAAAATTATATGCTATGAAACTTACGTTAAAAATCTGGAGACAAAAAAACGCAGCTACTAAAGGTTCTTTAGAATCTTACCAGGTAGAGGCAGATGAGCACATGTCTTTTCTAGAAATGATAGATGTACTCAATGAAGAACTCATCACTAACAAAAAAGATCCTGTAGCATTCGAGCATGACTGTAGAGAAGGAATATGTGGATCCTGCAATATGGTTATCAACGGTCGCCCGCATGGTCCTCAAAGTGGAACAACGACTTGTCAGTTGCACATGAGAAAATTTAAAGATGGAGATACCATCACTATAGAACCATTCAGAGCTAAGGCTTTTCCTATTATAAAAGATCTGGTCGTAGATAGATCAGCATTCGATAATATCATACAAGCAGGAGGTTATATATCTGTCAATACGGGACAGGCCCAAGATGCTAACTCTATTCCTATAGAAGGAGAAGTGGCGGCATCAGCTTTCGATGCAGCAACCTGTATAGGATGTGGAGCATGTGTTGCTGCCTGCCCTAATGGGTCTGCAATGTTGTTTACCTCCGCTAAGGTAAGTCACCTAGGGCAGTTACCACAAGGTAAGGTAGAACACAAGAGAAGAGTACAGAAAATGGTTGCTCAGATGGATAAGGAAGGCTTTGGTTTCTGCTCTAATGTAGGAGCATGCGAAGTTGAATGTCCTAAGGAAATATCTACAACAAACATCGCAGCACTTAACAGATCCTACATAGGAAGTATGTTTTCTACTCAGGATTAATAATTACAAATAAAATTATTATAAGCTGATTATGAGTATCTTGCATCTTGTAATCAGCTTTTTTTATGCTACTTATGTAAATATTTGTACTATTATATATAGAATTTCAGTCCTATCTTGTGTTTATAAATTATAACATTATGAATAGATCAACATTTTGCTTTTTACTTTTTAGTTTCTTTTTAAGTCATCTTGCCGCGCAGGTAATAGAATGTCCTGCTGATGTTACGGTAACGTCAGCTGCTCTAGATCAGGATCTAGATTATGGTGAAGCTACCATCTTTCTTACAGATCCATATGTATTAGAAGAGATTATTCATGCGGAAGATTTTGGATGCAACACTGCATTTTTAGCTGTATATACCAAAACCTTCGAGGTAACCGCTAATGATGGAGAGGTATACACTTGCGATCAACTTATAAATGTAACGCGATCTGAATTTTCAGATTTTACCTTCCCAGAAGATATTACAATAGAACAGGCCAATCCATATAATCTAGGAACAGACTTAACGGGCAATATAAGTCCTGAGAGTGCATCAGAGTTTAATCATACCTATAGCGATCAGATTATCCAAGTAGATGTAACAATCTATAAAGTCCTAAGAACATGGACCTTGCTAAACTGGTGCTCTGCAGAAATACTGGAACAGATACAAATCATTAATATTAATGATGCACAGGCAATAAATTTTTCTGACAATATAATGGATGTAAATGGTAATCTTATAAGCTGGGATCTTTTTACAATAACAGATCAAGACGGAACAGAACTCGATACTGATGCTTGCGCTAACGGTATTATCTCTATCCATGAGCTACTTAACTGTATCTATGAAAACAACAATACAGCTGAAAGCATTCAACTAGAAATCACCAAAGAAGGTGATGATCTTAATGGTGTAAGTACATTAGATCTTGTGCAAATCTCAAGACACATCTTGAACATAGATCCTTTTGAAAATTATGCTCAAGTCATCGCTGCTCAGATCAACGATGATGCAAATGTTTCAGCTATAGATCTAGTAGAAATGCGAAAACTAATTCTAGGTATCTATTCAGAATTTCCTTCTATTCCTTCATGGGTTTTCTATCATAATGATATTATGACTGCAGACGAATCTACAGATCCTTCAAGCTATGATTTGATCTTTGATGCAATGGAATTTCCTCTAGAGGTCTTTGATATCTTAGCCATCAAAAAAGGAGATGTGAATGGAAGCGCTATACCAGATTAAGAAAAAAAATTATTTCCAAAGTAGTTAATTATAGAAAGGGACTTGCAGTAATGTAAGTTCCTTTTTTGTTGCGTCCTTTCAGGGCTAAATATTTATCTATTTTTTTCTAGGGGTGTTGCCCCTAGCTAATTAGTGTGACCCACATTGGGGTAAGAAAAGTTCAGACGAATAACAATGATGATGAATTTAAAAACAGGGCGACTTAACATCTTGTGCTATTTGTAGTCCCTTGACTACAAATCAATATTTTGAATTTATATGATATCGAATTCCAGTGGTGAATTTTATCTATTGCTTGTGTAGTGGAGTTATAAGAATCAGTAGTCAGGGGACTATTGATAGCAGCCTTTTTTGTGATTTTAAAATATCCATTTTTTTCATCGTTGTCTACTTTGAAATAAACAAGGTGTCGTGACACCTTGGACAATTCTATCTTTCAATTTTCTCTAACAACCATTTCTTCTCTGTGAGCACTTCCTCACTTTTAACTTTCTCTGCAAACTTCATTTTCTTTTCATTATCGTAAGGGTTAAGCCTGACTAATCGTTTAAAGTATTTGATGATGTTTTTATAATTATTCTTATGATAGCCTAATACTTTATTCCTAATGATATACATCTCCATACTATCCAGATGCGAGTCGAGCACCTTATCAGCATCCAACTCAAAATATATTTTGGCCTGCAGTGTTTTAGCAGCAAGGCTAATCAAGTGATCCTTAAAGTCTGCTTCGATAATATTTTCTAAGGCGAGCTCATACTCCTTCTTGTAATAATATATTAGCGCTTTGTTGAAATGGTAAGCACTTTTTCTATCCTGTGCTCTGAGAAGATTTTCGTAATCATCACTTATTTTTTCTGCTCGCTCAAAATCTTCATTACGAATAGCCATCATCGCCATATTACGATAGGTAAACCTTGACAGCTTACCATCAATAAATAAGATCTTCATCTTGATGGCCTTTTCGTAAAGATCTAAACCCTCTTTCCCGAATGATTTCTCTCCCTTATTGAGCTTACGAATACAAAAATTCAATGCGAAAAAATAAAGAGATCGCAGTTCGTCCTGATTGAAATTTTCTTGGTAATTCAGCAGTGTATTTCTGAATAATCTATAGGTAGCTTCGTCATCTATTTTTCTCATCATTTGATAACAGTGATAGTAGACAGATATTACAGGAATAGTGAGAAGATCCCTCTCTTCTATATCTATTAGAATTTCTTCCGTATATCGAAAATCATACTCTGCCGAATAGATATTTTTATGAGAAAGTGCATAACAAGCTATACGTAGCTTCTGCGTATAGAAGTTCATATCCGTCAGATCTAAAAGCACTTGGATATTCAATTCTTGATTTCTCTTTTGTAGAGATTCATACTGATAGTTTTCGAATTCTATATCTAGTAAAAAATCAAAAGGTAGCGTTTTCGTTTTCGCAGATCTGTTATTTGACATAATACTATTATACTGACTTTTGTATAAGGTGCCTAGGTTCTTTTTTCTGTAGTAACGCAATAACAGCAGATCTTCTAGCTCCTCATTCCCTGTACCTAGCTCTAGTAGAATACAATACTTTTCTATCTGCTTAAAAAGCTTACTGATTACCAACCTTAATTTCTGATCATTGAATTTTACTTTGTTACCGTATACCTTTTTAAATAACTTTTGCCTATCAGGATCTAGATCCTTGGCTATACAATCTATTAGGTATTTGTAAAGAGATTTCTCTTCCTGTCGTATATTGTGAAACTTAGAATTTAGTAAAGATTCTAGCTGATCAAGTTCCTTTTTAGAAAAAGAACCTAATAGTTTATAAATTTTTAAATGTTTCACAAGTACATATATTTGTATAAATAATTGTATTTCAGTTATTTGTAGAATATTTTACATATAAAATACTCTACAAAGTAACAAATTTGTACTATGATAATGTACATTTCTTATCGATATTTGAAGTATAAACAGAAATGAACACAATCAAAATATATAATCTTATGAAAAAATGCATCTTATTATTAGCCTTCCTAAGTTCAATAATTACCCTTTCTGCTCAGGACATTTGTATAGATACCGTATACATAGAAATCGTAGGAGAAAAGGTCAACGGAAAAATACAAGCTCACTTTAATGCTTATGAATTTGAAGACATATCAAGCGTACAGTTTACTGTAAAGTACAATCCCGAAGTACTTCAGTTCGATCAGATAATAGAATATCCTGGTGTATTAGAGCAAATAACATTTAACGATCAAGTATCTGGAGAAGTTGGCCTTATATGGTTTGACAATAGTGGCAATACTACCATAGATGTTCCTAACGGAGATCCTATTTTTAGTTTTGAGTTTACACCATTAACCCTAGGCAATGGGAATATAGAGATCGTTAATGATCCTGTAGCAATAGAAATAGGAACAAACTTTCTAGATCAGTACTGCTTAGAATCTCCACCATCAGAGGTAGCAGTAGATGGAGCTGTCATCACAGGAAATGTATATCATAATATTGCTGGTGATTGCACGCTTGATGCTGAAGATACAAGATTAGAAAACTGGATGATAGAAGTAAATAGTGGAACAAATACTTTCTACATAGATACGGATGAAGATGGTTATTACAATATCCTTGTGGACGAAGGTTCTTATGTCTTAAACTTAATTACACCTAATACTTTATGGTCATCTTGTGTGGAAGAAATTGTAACGCCTGAACTTGTCAATAATGATAGCTATACAGCTGACTTCTTAGCATATCCTAATACATTTTGTTCATTACTTAATGTAGATATATCTGCACCATTTCTCAGAAGATGTTTTGATAACAATTATTATGTCAATTATTGTAACGAAGGGACAGAACTTGCTGAACATGCTTATGTAGAAATAGAATTAGATCCCAATATGGAGTTTGTCGATGCTGGAATTCCACATACTCAAGATGGTCAGACAGTAAGTTTCCAAGTAGGTGATATTCCTGTAGGAGCGTGTGGCTCTTTTTATCTCAAAGTACATATTCTATGTGAGACAACCACTCTGGGTCAAACACACTGTGTAACAGCTACTATATTTCCAGAAAATGACTGTACAGTTCCTGATGCACAATGGACTGGTGCTAATCTAGAAGTTAATGGATATTGTGATGGAGACTCTGTAAGATTCGAAATACAAAATACGGGTATTAACCCAATGGAAAACACAGTAAATTTTATAGTGATAGAAGATGATGTAATGATCATAGATGAGGGTCTTCCGTTACTCGACGCGCAAGCGGTACACCTATTAAGCTTCCCTGCTGATGGTGCAACTTATAGAACAACAGTAGAACAAGTGCCATTCCACCCATCCCTAGACGATCCATCTCTAGCTATAGAAGCTTGTACCATAGGTGCAGAGTTTTCTACAGGATTCGTAACGATGTTTTCTAATGCTGATGAGGATAGTAATATAGACATAGACTGTCAAGAGAATATAGGTTCCTATGATCCTAATGATAAAGCAGCATCTCCTAAAGGATACAGAGACCAGAGCTTTATAAAAGCTAATATGCCTATAGACTATAAGCTAAGATTCCAAAACACAGGTACAGATACAGCATTTAGAGTAATCATTAAAGATGAGCTAACCGAAAATTTAGATCTGAGTACGATACAACTTGGAAGCTCCTCTCATGATTATGAGTTCTCGATAGAAGATGGAAGAACAGCTGTATTTACTTTTAACAATATAGAACTTGTAGATAGTACGACAAACGAACCAGGATCTCATGGATTTGTAAAATTCAAAATAGATCAAGTTGCAGACCACGAAGACGGAACACATATCATCAACTCAGGAGATATCTTCTTCGATTTTAACGAAGCAGTTGTAACAAATGAGGTAGACCTCTTAATCGGAACAGAGTTTGTAGAAATATTATCAAGCATCTACCCTACTGCTCCTGATGTTGCAATAAACCTATACCCTAATCCTAGTAGTGATTATATACACGTGGAAGTTAAAAATTATGCTCTAGATAAAAATGCATCTATCCATATAATGAATAATTTAGGACAAACTATCATTACAGAAAACATAGATCAAAATTCTAGAATAAATACAAGCGGACTAAGTGCTGGAAGTTATATTTTCAGAATTATAAATGACAATGTAGTTATTGCTTATGGAACATTTGTTTCGGAATAATGAATCAGAATAATCTTCTCTAGAACATGTAGCGGGCTCTGTAATAACAGGGCCCGCTTTTTTATAGAAATTAAACTAAACAACTTTTAATGTGAACAACATCAACAAATCTGTATAATTAGGTCTGCGGACACAAATAGAGCAGCACATCTAGATTTATTTGTCTCTTATTGGTAGAATAATTATAAATTTGCATCATTATGAAGAAATATATCCTTTCCCTTGGTTTATTTATACTTACAGCCTATGGTCTACAAGCTCAGGTTAGACTAGGTGTAAAAGGAAATATCACACTTCCATTCTCTAAGCAACAGGAAGTACTATATGATGACCCCAATGATTTTCTTCTTTACAGACTTGTTATCAGAGATGTAGATGTTTCTCCTGGAGTAGGACTTATGGGTTATGTAGAAAACAAAAGCATGTTTTTCCAAGCAGAAGTGCTCTACAATAAAACCAAGACAAACTTTTCTTTGGAAAGCTTTATACAAGATGATATCAGTAATAGAGAGTTTTCTAAAACAAGTTACTATATCGGTGTTCCTATTATAGCAGGCTTTAGAATCAGTAACTTTAAATTCGGAGTAGGTCCTAAATTTTCTTTTGTAATAGACGACACACCGATCTTACAAGAAGAATCACAGTTCGAAGAAAAAAGATCTAGCTTGGAAAAAGGATTTACTTTTAACTTTGGTTTAAAAATTAAGCGATTACATTTTGATATAAATTATGAAACTAGATTCGATGGTACTGCAGAGTATTTCTATTTTCGTCAGGCGCGTGCAGGATTTAGGGGAAGACCAGAGTTTATATCTTTTGGAGTAGGCGTCGTTCTGTAAGCTGCAGGTTTCTTTAGCAGGTTAATAGTCTTCATAAACCACCTCTCTCATAAATCGTATTCCAGCTTTTACTTCAAAAGTTAGATTTCGTATTTCTCGCTCTGGCAAAGTAGTAGACTGACTTGTAAAACAATTGAGAACATTCGGTGTAGGATCTGATCTATATTGTAAAGAAAGATCCGGACTTACAACAAATTCTATATAAGGTGTAATAAATCTATTCTCACCCTCAAATTCAATTCCTCCACCCACACTTACTCCGTAAGTTACTTTATTAACAAACACTTCGAAAGGATAGAACGGAAAACATTCATTCAGCTCTTCGTATTCGTCAAGGTTAGTACTCACATTGTATTCAAGACGCGCACCAAAAAAGTAATAAGGTACCTTTCTACTTGCGCCTTTTCTTCTTTTCTTAGCACCTATTTCTAGCGATAAATTATTGAATTTAAATTTATTAGAATTAGAAAATCCATTAAAATTAAATTGTCTGAAAGCACTGCCTCTCTGATGAAAACCTGCTTGTATGTATAATGATCCTCTATACTCAGGATCCAAAGACTCTATCATAAAAGCACCATTATATGCAAACAATGCTTGTCGTTCCAATCCATTCCACTGCTGAAAACCTATCGTGAGCCCACCCTTAGGTCCGAAATAAAATCCCTGACTGTAAGACGTACAAAAAGAAAAAAGAAATATTATTAATGTTATGAAGCTCTTCATATTTGACTATTATTTATCTAGTAGATAAATATACTACTTAAGCTGTATTTTATACAATGCAAAATCTAATAAGCTTCTTAGCAATTGTATATTCTCAGTCTATTATTGGAATTATAATATGGCCACATTGATAGATCACAAAAAAGTCAATCTAAAATAGAAATTCTGATCCTCGAGATTTTTTGTCAGGAAATCTAACAAAATTAGGTCTATCATCTAGCCGTATAAGACCTGACAATCTAAGCTCCTCCCCTACTAAGGGTTCAGAACCTAGTGGCATTCTATTTCTTGCATAGAGACTCTTAAGCCTGATATTATACTTTCTAGAAATATCCTTCATGGTATCTCCATCTTTTACGAAGTAAAACTCATCACTTGGCTTATTGGCTTTTCTTTGTTTGGAACTTGTCCTTGTTTTTTCTCTAGATGTTTTTCTTGTTCTAGTTTTATCCACTTCTGCAACAACTTTTTCCTCTTCTTCGAAAGTTGTTTCTTGTTTCCCTTTCGTTAGAGAAATATCTACCTTTTGCGCATCTCTTGTCATCATGTCAACGTCTGTTCCTGCATAGACTTCTTCTTGCTCTGTATAAGTATCGTACTGGTATAGTTCATATTTCTCTATAATCTTAATCAATTTCTGAGGATATTTTTTATCTGTAGCATAACCTGCTTTTCTTAGACCTTTTGCCCATGACCTATAGTCGGTAGGATCATACTCAAATAAAAAATCATATCTCTGATTATTCATTAGAAAATCAGAATGAGCCATATAAGAACTTAAGGGATGATCAAATTTTCTAAAGCAACTTTCTATTAGTTTGCCATTACTATCATAATCATCATCCTCATGATAATAGCCATCTCCCTGATAAGAGGACCCACACTTAATCCCAAAGTGATTATTACCATAAACTGCTAGCTCACTTCTCCCCCAATCAGACTCTAGTAAGCCCTGAGCAAGCTTGATACTAGCAGGAATACCTGTTCGCTTCATTTCACTTATCGCGATCTCTTTGTAACTGTTAATATAGAATGTAGAAACCTCACCTGCATTATTAGCAAATAGAGCAACTTGACAAAAAGACAAAAAGAAAATTAGCTTTGTTTGAATGCACATATCCTTATCGATTTAATACATATTATATATAAATGTAATATGTAATGGTGTATAGCAAAATCTATTCCAATATTATTTGATCTAAAACATTTAGCTTTGAAATTCCGTTTTGTAGAGAGGAGTGTGTTCTTAGAAGGATATATAATTAACTAAAAAAAACAATGTATATTGTTTAAATACTTTACTTTTTGTTACATAAATATTGAGCATGTCAAAATATATAATTTGTCTTTTTTTCCTAAGCTGCAGTCTCTCTGCACTTACACAGAGATCCACAGAAACGGGAAATAGAGAGATGAACGATCGTATATTTAACTTTATTCGTCCAGTAGGTGATCATTATATATGCCTATCATCTGAAGATATAGATCATGTATCTGATCCTGGTGTCAAGCGCCGTATGAGTTCAAAAGGTTTCTCTGAAGAAATTTTTCTAGAACTTAAGGATAAGCATTATATCACCCTGCTATCTCCTAGACTAGAGTATAAGGATGAAATTCGACTACCGATAAGAAATGCAGACTACCTCACAGTATTTTCTATGATCTCATCAGAGAAAGGAGTAAGGATGTATTATGCTAAGCGGAAACAAAATGTAGATGAGATCAACTATTGTGTGTTGGATATTTTTCCTAATGAACTTAGTAAATCTAAAGAAATCATTCTGGATAGATATAGATATGAAGATGATGTACCAGATACCCATTTTAAAATCAATATGGATTCTACAAAATTTCTCTATGTTACAGAACCATTTCTTAGAGATAATCAGGTCCAAAAACTTGTCCTAACTGTAGTCGACAATGATAATAATCTAGAATGGAATAAATTAGAAAGTTTCAAAAGAAGAAAGAATCAAATCGATTTTCAGGATATAGAATTGGATACTGCCGGAATGGTCTACATAGCATACGACGACTATAATAGAAATACAGGAAGACCTTATAATAATGAAAAACGTGGAACTATAAGACCTGATTATCTCAGTTTTATCATGTGTACTAAGGGCAAAAAAATAAGAAAAACTTTAGAGTTAGGATATTACGATGCTTTCATTACGCATATCGATATCAGTTACAATTTAAGATTAGATGAATTATCTGTGGCTGGCATATACAAGAACAAACACAATGGAAATTATTCAGGTGTTTTTAATACAACTATTTCCTCTAACTCGCTTATGCTTGGTGATGTATTTGAAACCGACTTCGACAAAAAACTATTAATTAGCCTTGACGAAGATGGCATTGCAAAAACATCCAACAAAGATCCTGGGCTAAGGCGAAGATTAGATTTTGATACTGACCTCTTAGTAAAGGAAGATGGTAATATCTCTTATCTTATACAGCCGATAGAGTTAGAAAGAAGCAATAATTTCAATAATAATGCGTTCGGCCCAGGAGTAGGATTTGGCGGCTTCAATAGATTTAATAGGTTTAATACCTTTGATATAGATGAAGGTTTTAACTCCTTTTCTATGATCATGGTAGAGTTAAGAGAGCAAACAAAATTTATACGTATTCCCAAAAACATAGATCTAAGAACGGACTACAGCTTTGTCATTGCTAAGCCTTTTGTTATACAGAATGATATTTACATTCTCTATGCTGATAAAGAAGAAAACCTTAACAGAAGATTAAAAGAAAAGCCTGATAGACTGAGACGTAGAAATAATGCTGCACTAGTATCATGTCGTATAGATCCAGATGGATTTATGAGTAGAAAACTTGTTACAGAAGAAGAAGATAACTTGTTGATCTATCCCGGAACTATAGAGCGTATTGATTTTACTAGGTTTCTTGTTAATGCAGAAGAACGTAGATTTTTTAATTCTAATTTCCAATTTATTATACTGACAGAAAGTGATTTGTGAAATAATTCTCAGAACCAAACCCAACCTTTAACCACTAAACTTGTGTCTTAGTAAGGGAATGAAAAAATGAAATTATATGAATAAATTATTATCTGTAGTATATCTACTTTTCACTTTCTTTATTATGTCATCTACTGCTTGTGACAGTAATGATGATAAGAATTGTGAGATACCTATGACCTTCCAAGATATGACAGGACTGGCCGGCTGTGGCTTCCTCCTAGTACTGGATCTAGACGATGAAGAGAGGCGCTTAGAAGCAATAAACTTGTCCGATTTCGACATCGTTCCTTCAGATGGACTAGAAGTATGTGGCACCTTTGTTATTAGGCTAGGTATGGCCAGCACATGTATGGCAGGAGAAATCGTAGAGCTAACATCGCTTACACTTAAAGACTAACAAAAGCTGAAATTATATCTAAAACATAAACCACGATTTAAAGCATTAAAAGCCCCAGTTATTATGTAAATAACTAGGGCTGATTTTTTTTATGGTTGGCTTATCATAACTTTTTTCTTAAGTGTTATGGATGCACCAAGCGGGCAATCAGAACTACCTCCTACAAAAATATCAAAATCACCTTCCTCTACAAGATACTTACCCTGGTTATCATAAAATCCTAGGTGACTTTCATCTAAGGTAAATTTCACTACTTTGGATTCTCCCTTAGCTAATTCTACTAGTTCGAATCCTTTTAATTCTTTAACTGGTCGGACTACCTTACCTACCTTATCTCTAATATATAATTGTACAACTTCCTTACCTTTCACATCCCCCACATTTTTAAGATTTACAGAAACGTTAACCTTTCCTGTAGTACTATAATTATTAGTAATGACTGGCTTGTCATAGGAGAATTCTGTATAACTCTTTCCGTATCCAAAAGGATATAACGCCGAATTTTCCTCATCTATATAATGTGTCCAAAAAACCAACTCTAGAGGACCTGGACGTCCAGTGTTCATAGCGTTATAATAAAGCGGCATCTGTCCTACTGACCTAGGAAATGACATAGGTAGTTTTCCGCTAGGGTTATACTTTCCTGTGAGCACCTCTGCAATAGCATGCCCTGCCTGTGTGCCCAGTTGCCACGCTTGTACGATAGCAGGAAGATTTTCATCTGCCCAAGAAAGTACAAGTGGTCGACCACTCATTACAACTAATATTATGTTAGGATTTACAGCATGTACTGCTTCTAGTAATTCCTGTTGTAGACCAGGAAAATCTAATTTCGTTCTCGATCTACCTTCACCTGACTGGTAACCATGCTCTCCTAGCACCATAATAACCGTTTCTGATTTTTTTGCTAGAGTTACAGCTTCTTCTATTCCTGTTCTATCATCCTCATTGATTTTTACCTCATTTATAAAGTCTACAGGTGCTGTGATAAGTTTAGGTCCACTACTGTATTCATAAGATATTCCTGCTGCATCTAATCCTTCTAGAACAGAGACTGCTGTGCCATCATCTGAACCTATTCTCCAAGAACCCAGCGGACTCGTTTTGTCATCTGCCAAAGGGCCTATTACAGCTAATTTATTAGCATCTTTAATCGGTAGCATCTTATTCTCATTCCTCAGCAGAACGATAGATTTCTTAGCCATATCTAAGGCTGCTGCTTTATGATCTTCATGATATAAAAGATCCTTCTCTCTTGCCTCATCACAATACTTGTAAGGATCATCTAATAGGCCTAGATCTTCTTTTACTTGCAATATTCTTGTTACTGCATCATCTATCACTTTTATATCGACCTTCCCATCTGTAACAGCTTTCTCTAAATGATCTACATAAGCCGAAGATTCCATATCCATATCTGAACCCGCATTTGCTGATTGTACTGCTACATGTTCTATATCTTTTGAGAAACCATGCGCTATCATCTCCCGACCTGAACTCCAGTCAGATATCACAAAGCCCTCAAACCCCCAAGCACCCTTTAGAATATCTCGCATCAAAAAAGCATCACCTGTTGCTGGAACTCCATTAAGCGTATTGAAAGAATTCATAACAGTTGCTGCACCTATTTCTACACCTGCTTTAAAGGGTGGAAGAATTACATTATACAAAGTCGATGTACCAACATCTACAGCATTGTAATCTCTGCCTGCCTCAGAAAATCCGTATCCAGCAAAATGTTTTAGCGTAGCAGCCATCGTATTAGAACTAGACAAATCGCTACCTTGAAACCCCTTTACTCTCGCCATACCTATCTGACTTCCTAAGTATGGATCCTCTCCAGCTCCTTCCATAACTCTACCCCATCTTGCATCCCTAGATATATCTACCATAGGAGCAAAGGTCCAATTAAGCCCTCTCGCCGTAGCTTCTATCGCAGCAGTTCTAGCTGATTTTTGTATAGCTTCTAGATCCCAACTTGCTGCTTCAGCAAGAGGAATAGGACTAAGTGTTTTATGTCCATGGATAACATCGTAACCAAATATAAGCGGTATGCCCAAACGGCTTTCATTTACAACTTCCTCTTGCATTTTTCTCACATTTTCTACACCTACTACATTCAGTACAGAACCTACCTTCCCGCTTCTAAGGTCTTCATATTTTTTCTTTGCATTACCTGCTGCTGGTGCTGGACCCGTAGCGTCCCAGAAACCGTTGTATTGATTCATCTGGCCTACTTTTTCTGCAAGGGTCATTTTGCTAACGAGTTCGTCAACTCTAGACATTTCCTTTTTCTCTATAAGTTGTACGGTATTCTTCTGACTACAGCTTGTTAGAAACAGGAGAAATCCAACTACTATAATAGCAATATTAGTTAGTCTCATTTATTTTGATTTTTATAGTGTTTTATTCTAATAATTAATACCCGTCATTTTGTATAAACAATCCAGCTGACAAGTCCACCTCTATCTGTGGAATAGGGAAAAATCCTCTTGTAGTTGAATTAAAGGTTACTTCAAACAATTGTTGATCTCCCTCGTAATTAGGACCTCTTTCATTCTGATCATTTATTTCATTCTCTGCAATACTTAAGCCTCTTCTTAGCAAATCAAAATATCTATGACCTTCTAATGCAAATTCAAATCTTCTTTCATTAAATATATTATCTAAGCTTGCTGGCACACTTGGTAGACCTACTCTTGCTCTTACCATATTTAGATAAGACTGTGCATTAGGACTTCCTAGTTCCGCAGCCATAAGTAGAATATCTGAATATCTTATCACTCTCTGATTACAAGTTCTGTTATGCTCGAACTGACCATCTGAACCCCAATGCTCCACATCAGAACTATACTTTCTAGAGAAATTTCCTGTATGCTGATATCCTTTTACAAGATTACCATCTAAGTCAGCTTGTTGCAGAATAGTATGCTCAAATCTAGGATCTCCACTCATATCGCTTACTAGCTTTTGCGTTACCGGTGCAAAGCTCCAGCCTCTATTCCAGTTTGTAGATCCAGTAACTCTCGGACCTTGCATCTGTGCTGCTAGGTTACCTTCACTACCTCTTAGGTATCCCCAATCCCACCATGCAGGACTATCACCATGAGATATTTCGAACACTGACTCTGGACCAAACTCCGAGGGAATACGAAAGATCTCTCCATAGTCTTCTAGTAAGGCATGACCACTATTAGTTATAAGATCTTCTAATCCAGCAAGTACAAAATTTCTATCTACAGTTACCCCTGCAGCATCTAGTTCTGATCCATAGACACCATTATAAAATAGGTATATTCTTGCTAGCATACCCTGTGCTGCCCACTTACTTACTCTGCCCCTATCATTAGCTGCAATTTCCTCAGGAAGATCTTCTATAGCATCTAATAGATCTTGTGCTATAAGATTATATACATTTCTAGGTGCACTCTGCTCCTGGCTGTAATCTGAAGGACCCTTTGCCGTTTCCGTTACCAAGGGTATATTCTCAAAAAAACGAACCAATTCAAAATAAAAATGAGCACGTAAAAACTTACTCTCCGCTATTAACCTTGCCTTAAACTCATCGCTAGCATCTATATCTCCTATTCTTTCCAGCAATAGATTAGCTCTGTATATTCCCGTATAATTTTTAAGCCAGATAGAATGCACTAAAGCATTAGTTGTCGGTATCAAAAACTTATTTAGTTCGTCCTCATCAAAACCATCATTAGCATCTCCACCTCCTGCATAAGCATCATCAGAAAGTATGTCTGATACCGTAATAACAGGAGACCAACTTATTCCTGGAGAAGACTGATAGCCTAGTGCATCATATATCGCGACAACTGCCTCCATTGCATCAGTCTCAGTCTTATAAAAATTAGTAGATACTACCTGATCTAAAGGCTGACGATCTAAAAAATCATCAGAACAACCTACGAATAGTATACTAAATGCTAAAATATATAATTTACAATTTTTCATAATTTATATTTTGGTCGTTTAAAAAGTAACACTAGTTCCGAATCTTACTGTCCTTGCTTGTGGATAGATTGCTCTATCTATTCCTATGTCAAAAGAGCTAAAAGAACCAATCTCTGGATCTACTCCTGTATAACCTGTAAAGGTCAGCATGTTTTCTCCAGAGATATAAAATCTCCAGTTCTCAGCGCCTAGTTTTTTGATCATATCTCTAGGTAAGCTATATCCTATCTGAATATTCTTAAGCCTAACAAATGATCCATCTTCTATATAAAGATCAGAAACCCTATAATTGTTGTTCTCATCTACCCAAGTATACCTTGGAACAGTGGTAGAAGTTCCCTCTCCTGTCCATCTATCTAGAATAGCAGTAGTTCTGTTTGTAAATCGAAGATCTTGTCGCTGGGTGCCGTTAAAGATATCGTTGCCTAGTGAACCTTGGAAAAAGAAAGAGAAATCTATATTCTTATATTCTACAGAAGCATTAAATCCAAAAGTCACATCTGGTGTAGGATTTCCTATCTGTGTTCTATCATCGTCATTTATTACACCATCTTGATTGACATCTACAAATCGAACATCTCCCGGCACTGCTCTTGGTTGCAATACCTCTCCGTCAATATTTATATGTCTAAATATTTCATCTTGGTTTTGGAAAATACCATCCGTTTTATATCCCCAGAAATAAGAAATGGGTAATCCCTCTTCTGATCTTGTAACTGCACCAGCTAATGCCCAGCTTGCTCCCGGAATTACTTTCTCATTATTTCCGATGAATGTAATTTCATTCATATTAAAAGCGCCATTGACACCTATAAAATATTTCATATCTCCCTTAACTGTTCTCCAGTTAAGCGACCATTCTATACCTTTATTTTGTACACTCCCTACATTGGTTACTGGACCGTCATTCCCCACATGTCCCGGTATTCTAATGGTCTCTAGTAGACCATTCGTATTCTTGATATAATAATCCAATGTGGCTTGTAATTTATTGTCAAAAAGTCCGAAATCCAATCCTACGTTATATTGCTCGGATTCCTCCCAACGTATATCTGCGTTTTCAAGAAAATTAGGTGAGGAGCCAACTGTACTTCCTGCCCCTATGCCATATCTTCGATCTCTATTAATAGTGGAAACAAACTGATAATCACCAATTTCTTGATTTCCATTTACTCCCCATGATGCTCTAAACTTTAAATAGTTTAGTAACGAAAGATCTTCCATGAAATGCTCATCACTCACTACCCATGCCAAGCCCACTGATGGGAAATATCCAAATCTGTTATTAGCGCCAAATCTAGAAGAACCATCTCTTCTCATAATGGCTGTTAAGGAATATTTATCCTTGTAACTATAATTTAATCTACCGAAGTTAGAATATAACGCAGAGTGAGTGGCACCACCATTGGCAGTCCATACCGTATCTGTTGCAAGATTTAAATATACATTATCAGGATCATCTACAGGAACACCTGCATTAAATCCACTTAGGTCTTCGTAATTAAATTCTGTTGCCGTAATACCTACTAGACCTCCTAGGGTGTGATCGCCAAAAGTTTTCTCATATGAAAGTGTGTTCTCCCACTGCCATGTAAAAAATCTTTGGATTCTCTTATTGACAGAAGTCTTATTATCATTAAGCTGTGCTCCGTTCAAAAAGAATAGAGGCCTAAATCCATCATCTAATAAATATGCTAGATCTATTCCCGCACTGGATCTCAGTTTCAAATTACTGATAGGTTCCAATTCTGCATATACATTTCCTACAAGCTGATCTTTTCTTGTTTCGTCATTATCAACCTCTAATAAGGCAAGTGGATTCACGACTTCTGCACCTACATATTCCGAAATTCCATAAGCATTACCTTCTTGATCTCTCACCACAGGCTCTAAGGAAAAAGGATAATTAGCTAATGTTTCCTCGTCTGTCTCAAACACCGGTGTTAGTGGATCTAAATTTAATGCACTACTGTAAGCTCCATTGAAGGATTGGTTTGTCCCAATTCCTCTTTTTACTAGATGGGTATACGCTAGATTATTTCCAAAAGAAAAAACACTGTTAACCTTATGGTTAGAATTTAATCTCGCAGTAATTCTATCAAACTGTGATTTGCTCCCACCGATAATTCCCTCCTGCGAGAAAAAAGAAAAACTAGAAGCAAAAGTCGACCTTTCTCCTCCACCATTTACAGAAATCTGGTGGTTCTGCATAGGTGCATCTTTTACAAATAATGCATCTTGCCAATCTGTATCATGACGAGAGATCTCGAGCAGATCGAAAGGCTCAGAAAGTCCTGCATTTCTAGCCCCTTCATTCATGATCATTTTATACTGATCTGCATTAAGCATCTCTAAATTATTGGTGGCATTCTGCACTCCATAATATCCATCGTAAGTAAGCGATAACTTTCCATTCTTTCCAGACTTGGTTGTAATAAGTACAACACCATTAGCAGCTCTTGCACCATAGATCGCAGAAGATGCAGCATCTTTTAGTACATCTATAGATTCTATGTCTCCAGGATTTAGATAATCTATTCCACCTACTGGTAGACCGTCTACTATATATAAAGGTTTAGCATTTCCTGTGGTACCTACTCCTCTTACTCTTACTGTAGGTTCATCCCCTGGCTGACCGGACTGATTAGTTACTTGTACGCCGGGTGTTCTACCTTGCAGTGCTTGTTCTACTCTAAGAATAGGAGTAGCCGTTATTTCTTCAGCGCTCACACGAGCCGTGGCTCCAGTAACAACTTTCTTTTTTTGTCTTCCATAACCAACAACAATTACCTCATCTAACTGATTATTATTAACACCTAGTGCGATGTCAATTATCTGTCTACCTTCTATAGGTATAATCATAGTTTCATAACCGATAAAGGAAATCTCTAAACTATCGTTGAGATTTTCTACAGCAAGTGAATATGTACCATCATAATCAGAAATAGTACCACTAGTTGTTCCTTTGATAAGGATGGTAGCTCCTGGGATCTCTTCTCCTGTTTCTCCATCAGAAATAATACCTGTAACTTCAGTTTGACCCAGCATATGGGACCATATAAATAAACTAAAGTACAGAACAGAGTATAATTTTTTATGCATATTTTATTTTTAATAAAATCTCTCTCTTCAATAAATAAATGGTTATTAATTCTTACTGAATACCCTTATATAATCTACTCTCATCCGTTGAGGGAAAACTGTAGTATCATCAGGACTTCCCGGGAAGTTACCTCCTACCGCTACATTCATTATATGATAGAATGGATTTTGAAATTCAGATTTTGCTGCACTTGATATTTCTAATGTGTGATACATTATGTCATTTATATACCAGCAGATCTCTTGCTCATCCCAGATAATAGAAAAAACATGAAACTCATCAGCTAAAGTACCTGTACTCAAGCTATAGGTTCTTGGATTATCTCTAACTCCATTTTCATCCCAGAATGCATTTGCAGATACAACTTTTTCTCTTCCTAGCCCTCCTATCATTTCCATGATATCTATTTCACCACATTTAGGCCATCCTACTGTAGGCTGATTTGTACCTAACATCCATAGTGCAGGCCATAACCCTTGCCCCTCTGGCATGATAGCTCGTATGTCTACTCTGCCAAAATGTGTTGCTTGTTTTCCTCTCGTTACGATTTTTCCTGAGGTATAATTTTTTCCTCCGAATTGTTCTTCCTTAGCTTCTATTGTAAGCAAGCCATCTTGAACAATTACATTTTCTGTTCTATAATACTCTAACTCATTATTTCCCCATCCACATAGATTAGGACATCCATCACCTATATCATATCCCCATATATCTGTATTAAGAGCGCTGCCATTAAATTCATCATTCCAGACAAGCTCCATGCCTTCGTATTCTATAGGGGTAGAATATCCAGCACCTATATCTACTGGACTATCAGCAGAGACTAGTACTCTTTTGTCTTCTGACATATATCTACCGGATGGACCATAAGCTCTTACTTCTATTGTATAGGCCCCTGAGGTGGTATACGTATACTCATAAGTTCCACTATCGCTTATGAATGGATCGTCGTTTCCGTCATCCATAAAGAAATGGTAACTCGTAGCATTATCAGCATTAGCACTAACAACTACAACACCAGAATCATTATCATAGGTTAGTACATCTAGTTGTAAATTTGCGGGGTCTTGACTGTTAGTTGTTGGTTCATCACTTCCACATGAAACTAAAAGAAAGCTGAATAAAAAAAGATATATATGCTTTGTCATAGTATAATAAATTTATAAGCTTAAAAAGTAAAGAGAAGGTGCCTGATAGGCACCTTTCTCTTACCGTATATTATATTTATACTTATTCAGAAATAAGTGTAAAAGTCCAATAGGCTCCACCCATAGAACCTTCACTAATATCTACAGTTAATCTCATGATTTCTTTTTCACCATCATCGATATAATCTAATACTTCATATCTAACAGATCCATTTTCAGTAGGAGGACCAGCTGCATATTCACCGCCATTAAACGCCTTTGGTAATCCTATAAATGCTCCAGTTCCTGTTACGGTAACAAAGTTAACTTCTCCTTCTTCTACTACGAAAGCATGCTCACCTGGACCCCATGCAGCAGTTTCGGCTGGCAATGCAACATCATCAACACATCCGTCTGGATCTATGCCCATATAAGGCTCGCCCCATAAGTCTCCGTTTGTTGCATATACAAATTTTCCATCTACTCCAAACGTATAGGTATCATCAAAAGTACAAGCTCTATCCATTACATCTTCTTCCGTTGTGGAAAACCATTCTCCAGACCCTTTAAAAGGTCCTACAGAAAGTGCTCCTGCGCCAGGATTTAATCTCCAAGACTTCATATCATCTCCAGTTATAGTAGATGCAGAAAAAACAGAGTTGTTTGAGATTACAATATTTACCATGCTTGTGCTACTTCCGTTAGCATTAGTTGCTGTTAGAACTACATCATACGATCCATCAGAAGCATAAGTATGAGTAGGAGATATATCTGTTGACATATTACTATCACCAAAATCCCATAAGTAAGAATCAGCATTTACAGAACTGTTTTCAAACATTACTGTATTTCCATCTACTGTGTGAGAAAAACTAGTAGTAGGTGCCGCTCCAGGTAATTCTGGCTCTGTAGTAGGATCATCATAACTTACTAGAGAAAACTGCCAGTATCCTCCTGGTATAGATGTTTCTAATACCAGTTTATCTACCGGTCCATCTGTTTCTAAAGATGTTATTCTATAGGTTACTGAAGGTTGTGGTACGGTAACTTCAGAAGATGTCGCTGCCTTAGGAAGTCCTACATGAGCTCCTAGTCCATTTAATGTTAATGTCATCGCTTGTGGGTCAAAATCGTATGTAAATGTTCCTGCACCCCATGGCAATAAATCTTCACCACCTGGACCTACCATTAGTGAAGCATCTGTATCATCTATACACTGTCCTTCTACATCTGCATTCCACGTACCAAAATCAGCAAATACTTCTCCATTTGTGTTATAAGTAAATCCTCCATCTATGTCAAAAATATATTCCTCTTCCATAAGGCAAGGTCTAGATCCTATAGGATCATTCAGACCAAAAGCCCACCAAATTTCAGTTTTCGTCTCTGGACCTACAAGTAAAGGATATTCCTCATCCGCTACATTTCTTGATAATTTCCACACTTTAGAAGATTCTCCTGTCAAATCTCTAGCTGCTTCATTAGGATCTGTTATAGTTACAGTTTTTGTAGAAGTCCTTGAATCAAAAGCGTTAATCGCTGTTAGAACTACATCGTACTCTCCACCTCCTGCATAAGTATGGGATGGTGCTTCCAATGTAGAGTTTTCTCCATCACCAAAATCCCATGAATAAGAAGTGGCATTATCAGAGAAGTTCTGAAAATTTACTGTTAAAAAATCATTAGCATCTACCTCAAATTGGAAACTAGAGATAGGTGAGTCACCTGTTGGTGGCGTATCTGGTTCGTCATCTCCACATGAAACCATTAAAAACAAGCCAAATAGGCACATAAGAAGTTTAGTATTCATAATTTTCATTTTACATTTTTTTATTCTGTGAAATAAGTCGAATTAAATGGTTGATTCCGACATCGTAAATAATTTAAAAATAATATTGTTTCAAACCTACTGCTTAGAATGTTATATATTTGCAAAAAACACTACATCATCAATACATCATTGCCGACATATCGCTACATCTCATATTCATCACACCTTTAACTAAAAGTAAGCTAATGTGCAGTATTACTAAGGTATTCGGTATTTGTTCACTTTTATGGCTACCTATTTTATGTATTTCTCAAGATTATATTCTAGGTACACCAAATGTCGTGAACCACACATCAGAATCATACGGTGCAGGAAATCAAAATTGGGATGCAAATTATAAGAATGGTCAAATATTTTTTGCCAACAATGGTGGCCTATTGAGTTATAATGGTATCAACTGGGACACAAGAGGCATGGCCAATAACACTATCGTGAGATCTGTAGCTATCTCCTCAGATAATAGAATATATTCTGGGGCTCAAAACGAAATTGGTGTTTTCAAGCATAACGAAAACGGCATATTAGAATACACTAATCTACTAGCTAAATTTAGAGAACAAATAGATGATATTTCTGAAGTCTGGGATATTGAAATTTTATCTGATAAGCTATATTTTACTACTGATAATCATGTGAACTGCTATTATAATGATAAGATTACTCGCTATGGTCGCAATTCCATTATAACTAATATGAATAAGCTAGGTGACGAAATATGGTACCATTCTAGCGATGAAGGTATTTATATCATTAAAGACACAACAGAAAGATTCCTAGCTGGAAGCGAATTTCTAAATAACCTTAAGGTTATAGAAATGCTTAGAGTAAATCCCAACATGGTCTACATTGTGACAGAAAAGAACGGTATTTTCACATATAATGGATCTAGCTTCAGCCCATGGGATAATAATGCCTCAAACTACCTAAAAGAAAAAAGAACAACCAGTGCATATTATGATCCCGATCACGGTTTATTCATCGGAACTTACATAGGAGGATTAGTAAGTTTCTCTAACGAAGGACTTGTCAAACTAATGCTCAACAAACAAAATGGTCTTCAAAGCAACTCGATCAATTGTATGACCATCACACCTAATGGGGTCCTATGGGTAGGAACGAACAAGGGAATAGACGAAATAGATCTAGCTGCTAATCAGAACAGGTTCTTTCCAGACGGAGATCTAGAAGGTGCAGTATATGACATTGACATATGGAATAAAAAGTTTTTCTTTAGTACTTCTAATGGGCTATACTCCATAGATGAAAAATCATATTACAATCCTCTAGAAGGCAAGAATTATCAACTAATTCCCGGCACACTAGGTCAGACCTGGTCTACAGATATTATAGATGGTCAGTTGTATTGTGCTCATCACGAAGGGCCAATGAAAATAACTAAGAACCTAATAGGAGAAAAAATATCTCAAGAAACAGGTGCCTGGCAATTTGTACGGCTATCAGAAAAGCTAGTAGCTATAGGCAGCTATTATGGTGTAAGCCTCTATACTATCAATGAGAATAAATCTCTAAGCTTCAAAAGAAAAATTACGAGCTTAAATGAGTCCTCAAGAATTATGGTATATGATGAAAACAAATACTTGTGGGTTTCTCATCCCTACAAAAATGTCTACAGAATTTCTTTTTCTGATGATTATAATAGTGAGACCATAAAAGTTTACACAGGCAAGGATGGGTTCCAAAGAGAGGATAGAAACTATGTATTCGATATCAATGACTTATGTTATCTAACGAACGCATCTGGAATATATAAATACAATAGTAGTACAGATAGATTCGAGAAAGATAAGTTACTGAACGACGAGTTCGATGCGCAAGACCATGTCAGACGTATCATCCAGCAAGACATGAATATCTGGTGTATTTCTGATCATCACACAACACAATTTCAAATTGTAAATGAAGGCCTAGAACGAAGTCTAAAAAGAAAGGATCTGAAAAATATAAATACAGGGCGAACCTATATAGGTGGTTTTGAAGAATTGTTTCCTTATAATGAAAATACAGTATTCTTATCCAGTAAAGATGGCGCTGTAGAGTATAAGATGAATACTAGTCGATCTCCTGAACTCAAAGTTTCTATTAAGTCTATAAGTCTTCCTATGCAGAATGATAGTATTGTATATGGTGGTTATGGAAGCCTTCCCAACTTAGAATTAGAGCAAAACGAAAATGCTATAAGAATTAACTTTCACACAGAATACGCAAACAGTCATAGGCCTGCTCTATATAGTTTTATACTTTTGGAAAATGATGAAGAATGGTCTATGTGGAGCACTACAACAACTAAGGATTATACAAATTTAGAGGGTGGCAACTATGAGTTTCTCGTGCGAGCAACAGCTGCTGATGGTCAGATCAGTGAGGTAGAAAGTCTTAAATTTTCTATAGCTCATCCATGGTACAATTCTTTTCTTGCTAGGTTATTATTAGCGCTTATCGTCTTACTTATCTTACTTGCTATATTTCTTATCCCTAGGAAAAAATATAAAGCAAATACAGCTATACTAGAAGCCGAGAGAAAGAAAACCATAGAAGAGATGGAACGTGTAAAAAAGGAAAAGCTGCTCAGTGAGATAAAGTTTAAAAATAAAGAGCTTGCAAGTTCTACCTTACATCTCCTTCAAAAAAACCAAACACTTACAACACTAAGAGTTAGGTTCGATGATCTCAATAGTAAAATCAAAAATCCAGAAGTAAAAAAAGAGCTTAATAATATCTTATCTATATTTAGATCGGATCTTAGAGAGGATGAAGATTGGGATAAGTTTAGTTTTTACTTTGATGAGGTACACCAAGATTTTCTTAAGAAGCTAAAAAATAAATATCCTCAGCTCTCCGCTAATGACCAAAAATTATGTGCTTATCTCAAGATGAATCTCTCTACTAAAGAGATCGCTCCGCTGCTCAATATTTCTATCAGAGGCGTAGAAATAAGTAGATATAGACTTAGAAAAAAACTAAATCTAGAAAGAACACAAGTACTCAATGATTTTTTAAATCAGGAGTTTTAAAGCCTATCTCGGTATATGGAAATAATATGTATTATTCTTAACCGTAAGCTCATTTTTTCGCAACCATGGATTATAGTATTTTAACATCCTATAGGACAATCCATTTTCTTCAGCATACTTACTGAGGTTAGGTATGCTTCTATCGATTTTCACTTTGTAGGTTTCGTCCACAGGAACATATAAGTCTTCATGATCTATGTAAAAACCAAAATCACTAGGCGTTTCCATAATCTCCTTTATAGCTATAAGTCTAAAAACATATGCAGCTGTCTCCTTGTTAAGATTAAGATCGTAGTAATTATCTTCTTCTTGTCTTTTTAGAATTTTAGCGTAACTAGTTGGTCCTATATTATAAGCTGCTGCTGCATTGGTCCATGTACCAAAACGTCTCTTTAGATACTTGAGATACTTACTTGCTGCAAGTGTAGATTTCTCTACATGATATCGCTCGTCTACTTCATCATATATTTCCAATCCATATTCCTTAGCAGCTAGTTTTCTGAACTGCCAGAATCCTACAGCACTAGCGGAAGAAACAGCATTTTCTAGGCCACTCTCTGCTACCGCTAGATACTTAAAATCTTCTGGCACACCCTGCTCAGCAAGCACTCTTTCTATAGTAGGAAAATATTTATTAGCTCGCTTAAGATATAATAAAGTACTGGAGTGCCAGTAAGCGTTCTTAAGTAGCTGTTTATCTATTCTCTCTTTGCAATCTCTGTTGAGCGGCATCAATTCTCCTGCCCAGTCAAATTGTCTAGTATGCTTTATAGCTTTTACAGTCTGAGGCAATTGAACGTATGCTTCTATAGGGGCGTCGTCAATAGATTTGTTAGCTATCATAAAACCAGCACAAAATACGAGCGCAAATAAAAAACTGAAGAGAGCTATATTTTTCATATAATATTTATTGTAATCTGTACCATCTTAGTACATAAATAGAATTATAACGGAAAATTACTCAAAATGTGATAGAGAAACAATATATTAAATAAATTAATAATATGTTTGTTTCCTGATAGGTGTCTAGTTCGCTATTCATTTACTCGGAAGATCCAGATGCTACAGCTGACGGTTTGATAGAATTTACAAGAAAATCTAACTGTTGTATAAAGTCTCTTTTGGCCTTTCCTGGCGCATATACAAAGGCGTAAGCAGAGATCAATTCGTTCGTACCCTTGTTATGCATCAGATAAGCTACAAAAGGACCACCCATGAAATCTGAGGTCATTTCCCATACGCCTCTTATTTCTTTGGTATACATCCCATTTATAGTTTCTGTATACTCGAACACCGGAAAATCTTTGTCATTGGTTCTCATATAAGAACCTTCAGTGGCGCTTGTTACCTTTGTCTTACCGAAGGTTTCTATTCTACTCAGAAGTGCCTCTTTGCTAAACTGTTCTTCTCCTGTGTAAGGCATTTTAGAAATTGCTAGATTAAGTATCGCTATATCTGTATCCTTTCTTAGCCATATAAAGTTTTCTTCTTTGATCTCTTCTGCGATCTGGTAGTCCTGTGGCAACTTCAGATCTATACCATAATTATAGAGAATATCTTCACTAAGACCTTTATTGAAATTCGTAGCAAATACCTGTGATTCCAGCATTTTCTTATCATGCTCGTTTATTCTTTTAGAAATGGCGGGGAACGATTGTCTTATAGTCTTAGAGAGATCTTCCTTACCATTAGCGAAAAGATATACTAGCAATTGGCCATTAGCCCACTTATTCTTACCGATAGATGTGCCTAGTTTATTTTCACTTTTAGCCTTTGTAAACTTCTCTTCTCCTAGGTCTTCTCTGACCATCTTGGTAACAGGTGATTCCATATCTGATAGGTCAGCCACAATGGCATAGGTACGTAAGCCTCTTCTAAGGGGTTGATTTTCTATCTCAGCAGCATTGAAGTGTCTAAGATTAAACGTGCTTTCTGGTGTAGGCATTATCGGATAAGGACTCTCTAGATAATAGCGTATGGTATCACCTATATCTCCATCCCACATTTCATCATCCGCTATAACAAGAATATCGTTCATCTTGCCCAAAGCCATTTTTCTAGCTTCTAAGCTACTAGCAACATCACTATTACAAGCGAGCATAGTAATGGAAATCACTATGAAACAAGAAAAATAATGTAATATGGATTTTAGCGTTTCTTTTTTCAAAATATCATTTTTACACTTACTTCTATAAAAATACATATTTATAGCCATTGTATAGAACCTAGTCTATAAGAATTATTCTGAATACAATTTGACATGAACATATATAGAATGTAAAATAACTTATCATACAAAAGATGATTATACAAGCTATAATGGTGCAAGCTTACATCTATAAATACAAATTATACTAAAAAATGATCAGGCTATAATATGCTCTTAATGATATCTTCTATAGAAATACCCTCAGCTTCCGCTTTATAATTACGTACAACTCTGTGTCTAAGAACGTAATTAGCTACTGCGTGAATATCCTCAATATCTGGAGAGTATTTGCCCTGAATTGCAGCATGAGTCTTAGCTCCTAGTATCAGGTATTGTGATGCTCTAGGCCCAGCTCCCCAAGAGATATAATTGTTTACTTTGTCGGTTGCCAGTGGTGTATTAGGTCTAGTTTTAGAGGCTAAAGCTACTCCATATTCTAGCACATTATCTGCTATAGGCATCTTTCTAACTAATTGCTGAAAACCCATAATTTGCTCTGCAGTCAATATGTTCTTTAGATCATGTTTTTTATTAGCCGTCGTAGATTTTACAACCTGAATCTCTTCTTCATAACTAGGATAATCCAAAGTTATATTAAACATAAATCTATCGAGTTGTGCTTCCGGTAAAGGATACGTTCCTTCCTGCTCTATAGGATTCTGAGTAGCTAATACAAAAAATGGATTAGGCAATAAGTGTCGTTGTCCACTGACTGTCACAGATCGTTCTTGCATGGCTTCTAACAAGGCAGCTTGTGTCTTAGGTGGCGTCCTATTGATCTCATCTGCCAATACTATATTAGAAAATAGTGGTCCCTTATTAAACTTAAATGATCTACTCTCATCTAAGATTTCTGAACCCATAATATCAGAAGGCATAAGGTCAGGTGTAAATTGTATACGCTTGAACCCTAGATCTAGCACTTGAGATATGGTACTTACTAACAAAGTTTTGGCCAATCCTGGCACACCTACTAAGAGGCTATGCCCATTAGCAAAAAGGGAGATAATCACCGTTTTTACGACTTCATCCTGTCCTACAATAACTTTCCCTATTTCCGATTTAAGATCTTTATATGATTCTGCTAAAGCATCTATAGCTTGTACATCGGATTTATGTTGCGTTTCACTCATTATTTCTTCCTATTATTCCGCTAAAATATAAAATAACTGATTAGATACCATTGTTTAACGATGCTATTGCTGTTAATGTTTTAATAAAGCCATTTCAGTGGAAGTTGCACTTCATAGAATATCATAGGCAGGTCTTTACATTATAATTTTCTATACTCCGATCTGCATTCTATCTTGCTTTAAGGCTTGTACATCTATATTAGCAGGTAAACTATCCTATTGCTGAACTAACTAAACTGATATTCCGTTATTATTATAATTGCATAGTTAACAGATATTGAAAAATAACAGAAAATATAAAAAACACTTCAGAGCGGATAAGCTCATTAGTTTTGTAAAGTCTAGACTTAATGAGTTAGGGGTAAAACTTGTATATAGTAGCTTATTACTTTACTTTGCCTTCTCCCAAAAAGATACTTCTAGGTGGGCTAAGAATATTATTATAGGAGCACTCGGGTACCTTTTGTCTCCAATAGATGCTATACCAGACCTGACACCCTTTCTTGGATTTACAGATGATCTAGGTGTCGTGCTTTTTGGCCTAGTAGGTATAGCTTGTTATATCACTGATGAGGTTAGGGATAATGCTAAGAGAAAAATATCGCAGTGGTTTTCTGATGTAAATCCTGAAATTATGGCTGAGGTAGATATCTTATTATAATGCCCTGTTTAGTTGTAGTTCTAATACAATTCCTTGATATTAATTATAACTCTAGTACCTATGGGCTGAGTTTTTTTCATTAAGTCCTCAGTAAGCATTTGTACCTCCATAGCCTCAGATTTATTGATGGTGTCTATTCTCTCTTTTACTATCTGCATTCCTCTAGAAGCGTGAATTTTATTTCTTAGTTCTTGTGCTTTCTTCCTACCCACACCATTGTCCTCTATCGTTATAACTATATTTTCTTCAGATTCTTCTACTAGCTTTATATGGAGTGACCCATGTCTATCTGTAAGATTATAGATTCCATGATTAATAGCATTTTCTATAATAGGCTGAATAATCATCGGAGGAATTTTCATTTCTTGATCTACCATCGGATCTATATCCATTGTATAGTCAAACATCCCTTCGAACCTAAGTTGTTCTAATCCTATGTAAAGCTCTAACATCTTCAACTCCTCTCTTACACTAACAAGTTTTTGCTTAGAAGATTCTAGTATCTTTCTCATCAACTTAGCAAAGTCAGATAAGTACTCGTCTGCTTTGTCAGCATTGTGAGTCTGTATGAAGTACTGAATAGATCCAAGTGCATTAAAAATAAAATGTGGATTCATCTGAGCTTGCAAAGATGCAAGCTGGAGTTCTGCAATCTTTTTATTCGTTTCCGTTTTCTCTTGCTCTTTCTTTTTATTCGCCTCTATTACACTCTTACTTATAAAATATACTAGACCTAATAAAACAGCTGTGATAATAAAAAAATAGTATAGACCACGTCTATCTGAATTTACCTTTACTCTGATAACTTGATCTAAACTCTTATTATCAGTTTTGAGATAGATCTCATTTTCTCCAGTTTCAAAATCTGTCAGAACACTACTTCCTGAATAAGAAACACTTCTATAAAACGGGTCTCCTTTCTGACTTAAAGTTACTGAGGTAGATACAAACGGATAGGTGAAATAATCCGCTATAGAATAGGTCATTATAAGAGAGTCTACGGAATTGTAGAAAATGATAGGATCTTTATTAGCGATATTCCTTGATTCTCTTCCGTTATATAATTGAATTTTGTTTATATGCGCTTTATAGCTTCTCTCCCAATTTAGAACTTTTTCTGGATCGATAATACAAAGTCCATTCAAGGTTCCAAATACAAGTTTACCATCCTTGTTTTTTGCTACAGCATGCGTATTAAACTCCTTATTAGGCAATCCCTCGAAAGCATAAATTTTCTTTAGCGAATTATAATTATTGTCCAATACATTTAGCCCATTGAATGTTCCTACCCATAATCTACCAGCATTATCTTCTATTGCAGCAACAGCCATATCTTCTGTAAGACCAGATTGGCTATTTATATTTCGCAGTACCCGCTGTGTTATCGGTTCGATAACATATATGCCTCCACCTCTGCTACAAGCAACTAGATGATCGTTGTAAGGCAAAAACATTGCAATCTTATCATGTAAAATATATCGATCTTTAGATTGATGTTTATCTATTTTAGTAATTGTATTATACTTATAACCCAAAACCTTTATCCCATCCATAGTAGACACCCAGATGGTTTTGTTTTTTCCATCTAAGAATACAGATAAGATTCTCTTGAGATCTTTTCTCTTGACAATTAGCTTGTTTTGTTCAAAATTATATTCTGCTAGAAATGCCTCTCCTGTACTAGATTCATATCCCGTCAACAACATTCTATCCTTCGATAAAAAATCAAAATCTCCCAACTTAAAATTCAATCTCCTAGAGGTCAGTTTTCCGCTCTCCTTGTTATACTTATATATATCACTGTATGGATTACTACTGTATCCTCGCGTGTAGAAACAGTCTGATTTCTTATCGTATTTCAAATTGGATAGTGCCTCAGATATAACTTTATTTTTAGTAGAAAACAATTCTTCAAATTGGTTCTTATTAGTATTATACTGGCTTATTTCACCTGATTCACTCTGGGCAATGAGATGACCATCTGTATCTGCAGCTACTCCAATAATTATTTTTCCAAACTCACCATCCATTATACCAGGTTCTTGAAAAAAAATTTCTGATCCATCCCTCAGGAAGGAACATACCCTCATACCATTGTATCCTACGAGCATCATCTTATGAAAAACATTGTCTGAATAAATGTCATTAATAGCTGGATATTCTTTTATACAAGAAGAATAATTTATTAAGTTTTCTTCTTTGTCTAATACGTATAACTTATTGAAATAGTTATTATCAAAGTAACTTGTCCTATCAGAATAAGCTGCAATAATATTTCCTAGCTTGTCCTTTTTTAGTAAACCACATCCTTCTTTTTCGTTTGTAAATCTGTGAATTAAATTAAAGTTGCCTTGACTGAATTTGTAAACGCCATCAGGAGACCACAAGTATATATTTTCTTCTACTCTTATTATCCTACCCTTATAGACCTCAGAAATAGCTTTGTTATTGTTAAAAATACATACTTTGTGAAACTCATCCTGAGTAATACAATAGTTTCCTTGACCAATTATTTCCATTGGAAAATTAAATAGCTCTATATTTATACCCTTCCGTTTTTCCTCACTGACTATAGCGTAGGTAGAATCTTGATAAGAGACAATATAATCTATTCCATCTTTTAAGTATCTTTTCTTATTAGAGGCAATAAATTCAACAATGTTTTTTTCTGTATTAAGAATATATTGATGCTCTGCGTTTTTTATATTCAGAACATATCGATTACTGCTCTTTTTTTCTACAGAAATAATATCAGATAATAATTCATTCTGCTCTGATAGTACCTGACTATTTACATCACTAAATTGATTCCCATCGAATTGCTGTATAGACTTCCTACTTATAACATAAAAAAGTCCTCTGTCATCTCTAATTACAAAGTTTACTATTCTAGCACTAAGTCCCTCTTCTTCTCCTATAGATTTGAGGTCCACTATAGTCTGAGAACTTGCCGACTGTAGAAAAACAGATAGTAAAATTATGCCATAGGTAAGACCAAAGTATTGTAAATTACTGCTTAGAAGAGTATAGAAAACCTGTCCCATAGAAAACTTTACAACTTTAGTGTTTTTAAAATATGTTCTGTAAATTCTTCCTTTCTTCTTCTTGCCAAAGGCACTTCTGAGTTGTCTATCATAATTAAACTTCCCTCCTTTATATATTTTTTGATGTAGCGCTTGTTCACTATATGAGACTTGTGCGTACTATAAAAATCATAGGGTTTAAACATATCTTTAAACACTCCGATATTATAAGAACTCACAATTACATTCTGGTCCTTAAGATGAATCTTAGTATACTTGTTCCAACCCTCACATCTTATAATTTCTGAAATTGTGACAAAATCAATAGAACTAGAACCAGGAATTGCGACTTTAGCTGACTGATTTCCTAGGTTATTGATATTATGTTTTAGAACATCATATTTCTCGATCTTTTCTCGATCTTTTATTCTTATCACTGCCTTGTTTACAGCTGCGATAAGGTCTTCATTTTTTATAGGTTTAAGCACATAATCTACAGCACTTACCTTCAGTGCATCGAGTGCATACTCATTATAACCTGTAGCAAAAATAATTTCAAAATTTATTTTTTGGAATCTGTTAAGCAATTCGAAGCCAGTTTCTCCAGGCATATTGATGTCTAGAAATATTAACTGTGGTTCATGTAATTTTATCTTATTATAAGCATCTTCAGCATTATGAGCTAGATCTAGAATATCTATCTCAGGGCAACATTGTTCCAGTTTGATCCTGAGGACTTCTCTTAATTTAGCTTCATCATCTATAATTATAGTTTTAATCATAATTTTCTTACTAATCCAATATAGTTATTTAGTAGATCATATAAACATATTACAGAGCAAAGGTTGAGTTCATCCGATTATCGGTCAAACATTATGTTTAAGTGGTCTTTACAGTATAGTTATCTCCTAGATGTTTACCGTTCCTCTTATCAACTCTACCGTTACTCTTATTATCTGTTTTCTGAGTTTATTAAGCTTTATATTTGTAGTAAGTTCAGCTAGAACTTAGTAACCCCAAAAGAAACAAGCTTATCTAAAGGGATAAGAGATAACTATTGATTTAGAAACTTTAAGTAAATATGTAGACTTGTTATAGACAATTTTTACTTAACAAGGAGATAGAACTATCTAGTGACATCTACTTGCTAAAATAAAAGTATGTTAGAATGTAGATGCCCGACACAAAGTTATTTAGAAGAGGAGTAATATTAATAATTTTGTTGTCAACTAATATCCATAATATTCCTACTCTATAGTTCTAAAGTACTCTGTCTTGTTTAGATTACACACTTTGATTGCTAGTCTAACACCCCAAGTTATTATGTAGGTTGTCTGTCAAAGGGTAAAAGTGATTACGCAAGAAAATCTATTTATTAGAGATTATCAGGAAATGACTAAAAGCATGTTTTGCATAACCCCAAAATAAGCTTTCATTTCCTGATTCCTTGACAAGTCCTTCACGAAAAGAATTATTTCTTAAATAGTAATCACCACTAATCATAAAGCTATTTCCAGTTCTAATAATTCAGTCCAGTCTTCAGGAATATACTATCCTAATTAATAATGCAGTTTGTGATCATAATATTAGTCAGTATCCACTCTTAGGATTATATTTTCCATAGGTTGACAAAGAAGGCTTGACGTCATAGCAGTTTGTTATGCTCTAGTTTTACTTATTCTTATCTTTTTCTTTTTCCACTCCCCAAATTTGCTTATACAATGCACCACGAAACTTATCATTCAATTCATAACCTGGCTCACGTACTTCGTTATTTTGTGACATAATAATTCCAACAAAATTTCGCTTTGGGTCAGCCCAAAAGTAAGTACATTCATACCCGCCCCCTATCCAAAGTCCAGCTTCACCTTCTTTTTTTATTTTCATTGAATCACCGCTAATCCACAAATTGTAACCATTATATCCGTTAGGGTTATCTTTTTGGGTGTGAGGAGCATATATGTCCTCAACCGTTTCTCTTTCCAAAAATCTATAACCATTTAATTCGCCTCTCTTTAACAGCATCCTTATAAAATCTGCATAACCATCTGCTGTGGCCACCATCCCCTCACCCCCTAAATATAACTGATGATCTAAATCATAATTAGGAACATCTAGACCAAAAATGTCTAACTCCCCTCTCTTAGCTTGGCGTAAAAAAGAATCTCTCCCTGTAAATCTAGGCAGCAGTTTTTCTTTGGCTGGAAGTCCGTATTGTAATCCTTTAATCTTCATTGGATCAGTTACACGCTCCTCTACTAGTTGCTTTAATTTTTTGCCCGTTGCTCTTTCAGCAACTAAACCTAAAACTGTTGTATTTGTACCATAAAAATAATCGGTACCTGAGTTTTGGATCAAAGGCATATAGGACATCTTATTAATTAAGTCATCAGAGTCTCTTGCTAATGGTAGATTTTGATCAGCGACTAAAGAATCTAAACAAGAAAAACCTGTGGTAGCATAGTAAAATCCTGCTTGATGATTAATAAGATGAAGAACAGTCATTACAGAATCATTAGTGGCATATTTTATTGGACAGGCACTCCCTTTCTCATTCCATCTATACGATGTTAGACTTCTCCCATCATTAGAAACTGCAACTTTAAGGTTTTCGAATTCAGGAATATATTTTGTAACAGGGTCATCTATTTTCAATATACCCTCTTCGATTAAATCTAAAACAACAGAAATGGTTACTATCTTACTCATCGACCAAATTCGAATCCAAGTATCTCCATCGATTTTAGTATTGGGTAGTAAATCTTTATTTATTGAGCTATGTTCATAAATAACATTTCCATCCAAATCTTCCAGTCTCGCATAAACAAATGGATAGAAGTTTTCTTCAACATAGTAATCTAATACCTCATCCAATTTATCTGTATTTCCTATTTCCAAAGCTGAAATATTTTTCTTTTGTGAGCAAGAGGGAATAGCAATAATGAAAAATAGTAAATAAAATAAATGGTTGATTTTAATTCGCATTGTATTGATTTTAAAGTAAAAATTCATATTTATAAGAATAGAGACTTTCTGATTCTTTCTACCGGACGAAAGAAATTAATCTAAAAAAATAACAAAACACAATTACTAGAATAAAGTTAATTATCATTTATGGCATATTTTCTTGCTCCATTCCATATATCCGAGTATAAAACAAAGCAGCTATTCCGCCAACAACAGAAAAGACTGCAAGCATCACAAATACATGTTGGTGTCCAGTAATTCCGGGTGATCGCTCTAGCAAATAACCTATCATAGGGCCTGCAAATATATCTGGCGTATAGCCTACTAGCGATATCAGACCAACAGCTGTACCTGTCAATACCAGAGGAATCTGCCCTTTTTCCATCACTGCGAAATATAAAGATCGTGCTGCATAGACTCCTGTTGCTACCACTACTATAGATAAGAAAAATAATAACGTTGCGGAATCAGATATTATTCCTAATCCAAAGAATACTGCTCCAGTAAATGAAATAGTAAAACTTATTACTAGCCATAATGTAGTCCTCGTTCGATCAGCTAATAAACCAAATGTTACACCTACAAGAGGTCTGATAAATAATAATAGCGTGCCTACCTTAGCCGATGCAACCTGATCGTATAACATAACTTCTTGAGCATATAAGGATAATATATCTGTCACCTTATATCCAACATAGGCACATAAGATGATTATCATCAATAACCAGACAGATGGTAGGCGTAGTACTTCTGCTATCTGTGTCTTAGTGATCTTCTCCAAGACAATCTTCTTCTCTAGGCCCTTATCAATTTTTAAGAAAAACCAAATCAATAAGCCTACAAGAGCAACGATACCACTGGAAACCAAAACAACATATTTAAAAGCTTCTCTACTTTCAGCTTGGTTAGCTTCCGCTACTTCTGATGTTATAAACCATGAAAATATATAAACGCCCATCATACCAAAAAGAGCTCCCACTAATCCTCTCCCACCATCCAAAAACCCAAAAGCTTTTCCTTGGTTGTCTGTACCTCCCCAGACTCTCGTGGCCTTAATCATGGCAGCCCAAAATAAAAATATGGTAGTAAATCCCCAATAGGCATATAGCGTCTTCAATACTGTATAACTAGGAAACGAAGCATAAACCAAACCTCCTAAGGCTGTCATCCATAAAGCTACTGCTATCAATTTTCTAGGAGGAAAACGATCCGCTATAGGGCCGCCAAACAGATAGGATAATAAGGCAACTATCCCGTATAATGAATAACAATAACCGAGTTGTATATTATCTAAGCTGAACACTTCTAATACCGTAGGTCTAAAAACTCTAGCTAGAACAAACGGTAAGATAAAAACAGACTCCCCCGCTAAAATAAGTAGAAAGATAAATAGCCATGAAGTGTTTTTTTGTTGCATTAGGCTTTATTTAAAGCAACATACAAAAAATTGAGGAATAGCTAATACGCATTAAGCTAATGAACAGTACAGCAGTTGTGAGTTATAAAAACTCATTGGACATTAAGCAACCTTAAACTTATCATATGTAAAGAATAAATTCGTAATGCGGTATGGATGTAATAGAAATCAATTTCAAAATGATAACATAAATTATCCGCAGTGGGCTATTGATATTAGCTGGCTTCTACTAATAGCAACTGCGGCGAGGCGTACTACACTTAATACTATTTGTAGTCCCCTGACTACAAATCAATATTATGAATAAATACTACATTTGTTTTTCAATTGCAATCTAGAGCTGCTAAAATCAGGCAATCTTATACTTATCTATATGAATCAGTTTTCTGGGGACTGCTGTAAGCAGCTGCGAATAAACGTATTATTTTACAACCCTAGTTCTATACTCCTACCACATAGCTATATCTACTTCCAAACGCTTTCTCGAAAAGTACATACGAATTCTTAATCTGCGCGCATTCCGTATCGAAAGACTGCATCTTTACATTGTAATTAATTTGAAAATCTATTAAAAATTATAATCATGAAAAAAGTAGCAATAATCTTACTAATCTCTTGTCTTGGAATTTCTCTCACAAGAGCAAACACAACGGAACCAATATCAAACATAGAAATAGGAAACGCGCTTAACGTTACTGCAGAGAGTGGACTCAAAATGAGAACAAGTCCTGGCCTAGACAGCAAAGTTATCACCGTAATACCTTTTGGTGAGGCAGTAGAAATACTTGCAGACTTTCTAGAGGAACCGAATACAGAAACGATAGAGTGGGTCGAAGGGACTTGGAGACTAGTATCTTATGACGAGTATGAAGGATATGTTTTTGATGGTTTTCTGACACACCTTCCTATTCCATATTATGAATTCGAGCAGAGTATAGAAGATCTAGATCTTACCTATCCACTATTGTCATGGACTGATTATCACTACGATGTAATTGCCCAGCCTGACACAACGATAAGTAAAGAAAGAACAAAAGTGACACAGCAATATTCTGATGGTGTAGTACTGAAAAAATATGATAACAGATATTTATATAAAGTACAGGTAGAGCTGGAAAACACAAGAATGATGGATGCATACCAGTTGTTACAAAACATGCTGCTGGATGAGTCAGAAAAAATTACTTTCCGAAATAAGAGCTTGTTTATCCAAACAAAAAATATAGAGCTTGATAAGATCACTGTAGAAGTCGACAACCCTGTAGAGATAAGAAAAATAGGTGACAACAAAGTACGGATAACAGTCTTCACATTCAACGAAGGTTGCAGCTTGTAAAAAACACATGGGTAGTATGATGTCGGCTCGATGGAGTCGGCGTCTTACAACAATAAATAAATTCTAGGTTTTCTGTTTTTGATTCACGAATTTTCCACTCGGGGTTTCTTTCTAAGGAAGGAGGCCCCGAGACTATTTATACCATTTAAATATATATGACATTTTCTTTTTTAAATAGTTTAGTAATTATTGAATGAAAAAATCGTTTTCTGATAGTTTTATTTTGTATTGCATTAGTAGTTTCATCGATATGGTTTTTTCCTTAAGTAGCCCGACCTTTTTTCCTTCGAATAACTCATCTACTGTAGCAAAAAATAATTCTACCCATCTGTCAAAATGTATATCTTCCAGATTTTTCTTTTTATGTAATTCTATATGGCGTATCATCGGATTACCTCTAAAGGTAGCTGTATGAAAAAGTATAGAATCCCAAAAGTCACAAATTACAGGTATATGCTTTTCCCATTGCATCTGTACAACCTCGGTAAAAAATACACCTATGATCTTATCCTTTGTAGCTAATTTGTAAAAGCTATTGACAAGTAACTCTATATCTTTTCGAGAACTTATATCTGGTTTCATATTAGCTGTTTCTACCCTTGAGCAATAACTCCATTACCATAGGTTTTTTTCTGACGGAAACAGCAACATGTTCTCCGTTTTTGAGTAAGAGATATCCTCCCTCCGTTTTGACATACGATTGTATTTTCTGTATATTAACTAAGTGCGACTGGTGCACTCTGAGAAACATATCGCTAGGTAACATACGTTCAAAATCTTTGAGCGTTTTAGTTACCAATACCTTGGATCCATCATCGATAAAAAATTGTGTATAATTATCCATAGAGCTACATCTTATGATATCATCTAAGGAGACTACCCTGATTTCCTCTTGTGTGTTTAGGGCAATTTCTTTTTTGACATTATCGTCTCCGCTACGCTTAATTATTTGTTTTTGCTGGTCAGAAAGTTTAGGTTGAAGTTTAGCCTTGTTTACCGCTTCTAGTAATAATTCTGGATCTATAGGTTTCAGCAAATAATCTACAGCGGCGTACTGAAATGCTTTGATCGCATAATCCTCCGACGCTGTTGTAAAGATGACAGGAAATTCCGATGCATCTATTATATCCAACAAATCAAAACCATCACCATCCCCCATCTGAACATCTAGAAAGAGTATATCCGGTTTAGTTTTTCTTAATAGTTTAGAACCTTCTATCACGCCATCTGCCGTAGCAATCACTTCTATATCTGGACAGTAGTCTTCTAGATCTTGCTTAAGACTAGCAATAGCGAGGGGTAAGTCATCTATAATAATAGCTTGCATGGTGTAAAGATAATTATTACTCGTAAGCATCAAAAAACCATAGGTTAATTATAAACAATACTCCAAAGAGTATACTTACTATAAGAACAGAAGAGTCGAAGTATAAACTGTACACCCCGACTCTCTAGTTTATCAATACACTTTACAACTTAATTATTCTTAGATATAGCGCTTAGCTCTCTTTTCTTATAGTCTTGGAAAAAGTCCATCTGTGTTAGCTCATCTAGAGAGAGCTTTGTTTTCATCTTAAGTAGGAACATCTCTTTTTCACTATTTACGCTTACAAATATATTTTTTATCAAGTCTTCTCCTTCCATCTTTACCCATAGGTTGATATTTTCTTGCTCATCTCTGATTTTGATCAGTGGTTCGTATTGTTCATTATCTAGCGTATAGTTAAGCATAGTGTTATCCAGCTGAAAATCTTCTGGCTTATCTTCTGTTACAACTAATCTTAGTTTCTTTATTGCTTTAGAGAGTTGCCTTACCATCTCTCTTTCTTCTTTTTCCATACCTGTCGATGCCACTTTTGCACCTGTACGAACTATCCAGCCTGGAATGGTAAATGCCCATCCGTTTCCATGATCTCTTACATGTGATATAATTTTATCTGCATTTTTGTATTGTGCCTGTGTTTCACATATAGATAAGAACAAAAAGCATAAAGCAAGTAAGGTAGTTGATAGTCGCATTTTTATTTGTTTAGATTCAAATTAAATCAAAAACAGCTGATATACAAGAGCAGACGCTGACTTAAAGACAAATGTTACAGATTAATAGACAAAATCTTAGATGAATAGATTATTCGGCACATATAATTGCCTTGTAATAAGTTTTTTCGATGAACGGTGAGATTTTTCCACGCTGGTCGAAATTGAGTGTGGAGTAAACATAATGATCCTTCTACTCACTTTGTTAGATCTGGATGATAATACAAATTATGAGCTGTAGTGCTATTAGGGTTATCTAATTCTAAAAGAATACACTAGAAGAGGCATTGTAATCCTTGATCTCACAATGTTAACTCTGCATGACAGAAGACCTTCGCCTTACATACTTACAAAATTGTCATCCAACTTCTTGATAAAGATCTTAATTTTGAATATACTTGCATAGGCAACTATTGCCAATGTAACTAAAATCAATGTTATGAGTACCCTAACAAACGATATACCTAAGATATATAGCAAAGCCGAAGATTTTATGCCTTTGCTAGGAACAGATTATATAGAGTTCTATGTAAGTAATGCTAAACAAGCGGCACACTATTATAAAACAGCTTTTGGATTTTCTTCCCTCGCTTACTCTGGCTTAGAAACTGGAAATAAAGAAACAGAGTCTTATGTCCTTGTACAAGATAAAATCAAATTTGTATTCTCTACACCGCTAAAGAGTGGCACAGAAATAGGAAAACATATAGATAAACATGGTGATGGTGTAAGAGTAAATGCCCTATGGGTAGATGATGCAACTGCAGCATTCAACGAAGCCGTTTCTAGAGGCGCTAAACCGTTTTTACAACCTGAAGAACTTTCCGATGACGATGGAAAAGTCATAAGATCTGGAATTCATATCTATGGAGATACTGTGCACCTATTTGTAGAACGTAAAAACTATACTGGCGTTTTTCTCCCTGGTTATAGAAAATGGGAAACACATTATAATCCTAGTCCTACTGGACTAAAGTTTGTAGACCACATGGTAGCAAATGTAGAGCTGGGAAGAATGAACCACTGGGTAGATTTTTATGATAACGTAATGGGATTTGCTCAGATTCTATCCTTCGATGACAAAGATATATCTACAGAATATACTGCACTTATGAGTAAGGTAATGAGTAACGGAAATGGCAGGATAAAGTTTCCTATCAATGAACCTGCTGAGGGACTAAAGAAATCACAGGTAGACGAGTATCTAGAATACTATGAAGGAGAAGGTGTACAACATATCGCAATGGCGACTGATAACATCATAAAGACAGTTACGGACCTGAAAAATAGAGGTGTAGAATTTCTAAACATCCCTTCTACCTATTATGATGAGTTAGAAGCTAGAGTAGGTAAAATAGATGAAGACATAGAACCTTTAAAAGATTTAGGTATACTGGTAGATCGTGATGACGAGGGTTATCTCCTGCAGATTTTTACCAAGACTGTCAATCCGAGGCCTACTATGTTTTTTGAGATCATACAACGTAAGGGAGCAACCTCGTTTGGAAAAGGAAACTTCAAAGCACTCTTCGAAGCTATAGAGAGAGAACAAGAGCTAAGGGGCACACTCTAAGCTAGCTTCAAAAAATATTTAATAGGACTATAGACGTACGGTTTGTAGTCCTATTTTTGATAAAATATCTTATCATCTTAAATACAATAATGGTAAACATTACCTTTTCATTCATATTATACAGATTTTTCATAAGCTTCCTTTATCCAGGATTTAAGCTCTTTATCAACTTCCTTAATATCAGATATTTTCACTCTATGCGTACACATAGTTCCGAAAGGTCCTGAATTTTCTAGTCGATCTGTAGTAGGTTTTCCTTTTAACTTAAATCCTAGATCTATCCGAGTTTTTGTAGCTGGTTTAATCAACAAAAATTGCCTCTTCCGAATAATACTAACGCTCCCTTTTTTAGGTGTATTAGTCACATCAGAACCTAGCTGCCTCACCATAGCCATCAGCTTTTTATAGATAGGCAATAAACTTTCTTTACCCTTGTATTGATTCTGAACTAGATCTTCTGAAGATGTGCTTTCTTCTTTGGATAGACTTACTATGGTATTAGCAAAACCATGACTTACACCGTACTCTGTTTTGAGAAATTTAACGCCTTCAGAGTGTTTAGCAAATGCCTTTTGTTCTAATATCTTTTTCCAGGCTGCTAGTGACTTACCTGTTTTTTCAGGCATATTATCGATCATTGTTTGTAGAGCCTTTTCCATATATAATAATTTTTTTGTAAGACTAATTTACACAATCTTAGTATTAGGGCTATGCCTAAAATAAAAAATCTCTGCTTAACTTTTCCGCACAGATAATGGTTTGTAATCCATTCAAGTAAATCGTACCTCACTTCCCCCAATGAATTATACCCCCATTGCTTTCCTATAGCAGTGCTCTTTAGAGTGGCGATGAAGTCGACATGGGAAGGAACCGATACAGCAAATGGTTAGCCCCTTAGTTTCTTTTCATCAGAACAATAATAGATCCATATATTTTCTTCTAAGTATATGCCGTAGTTTTTTTCGACTATAATTTCTACTGGATTTAGTGCTCCTTCTGCTTGGTAGAAACCAGATTTTTCTATGGTAGATTGTACGACTGTTTTCCAGAAGGAAAGGTCTCCTGCTATTTCCATACTTCTAGGGCATACCTTTATAATCTTAGCTCCGCTATCGAGATGGGTACGTATCCATGGATCATATATTTTATCATTCTCTCTTAGATGTAGATAGTCAGCCATCTTAATTTCAGGGTGCCGATTTTTAAAAGTAGGTCGAATAGGGATAACAAAATATTGAAAGCTGCTAGTACTTACATGCTCCTTAAGCCTACTGATAATACGTTTGCTATATCCCTTTCCTTGATGTTCTTTAGGAATAATAACCTGTAGACCACCAAGGCAATTAGGTTTTATTTGTTTATCGTAATCCGATATGCCTTTTCTGACCATCCAGTCCCATCCCTCATCAGGCAGTTGGTCTAAGTTTTTTTCCCAGGAAAAAGGTATCGTGTTGATAAATCCCAAAATATCATCGCTAGCATCTAGCATGAATACTTGCTGTTCTGGAAAATAATTTTCTATACGTTCCCAGTAATTTTTTATGATATCAGAATGCTGCGTAATAGCAGGAAATGCTGCTGCAATCGCTGATCTATATTGTAGGACTTGTGGCTCCTCTAATTCTGATAAGTGTAGAAATCTCATTATAGATACTAAGGTAGTTCATAGGCGAGCGTTCCCGCCTAAATTGTCCATTTTTTTATAAATATATTTTTTGCAATTCCGATCCAATTAAACGCTTAGATCATCAGGTTTCTATTTTCCTATTCTATCTTCTTCGTCTGATGTTGCCGTATTTCTGCTTCTAGCTCCTTTTACTTTATCATTACCGAATCTGTAAGAGAAATTTAGTTTTACTCTTCTAGAATCATCTTTCTCATTAACATATAATCTTATGTCGTTATGCTCTACATTAACTAGATCCGACAAGAACACCAGGAGATTTTTTCAGAATTTCTATAGCGTTATCGCCTACTGCAATAGAACTATTTTCCACATTTACAATTATTTTTTCTACACTCATTTCTATAAATGGTCTCTGTGCAGTGACAACAACCTCATCAAGATTCATACCTGTAATAAGTAAGATAGGATCTAAGTTCTTTCTATTCTGCTTACTATCTATTATAATAATTTCCGTCATATAATCAGCATAGCCCACCATACTCACTTGGATAAAGTAATTACTTTCCTGAAGGTCTTCTAGGGCAAACCTTCCTTGCTCATCAGAGTATTCTCCTTTTATAAAAGAAGAGTCCACAGAACTCATCAACAGTACATTTGCAAAGGGGAGTCCCAAATTATTTTCATCCAATATCTCACCTTCTATAATATTGTTTTGAGAAAAGCTAAACAAAGAGAATGAGAAAATAAGAAGAAGAGCTATTGTTAGTTTTTTCATGTCTGGCGTTTGAATTGATCTTTTTGAATTAAAATATATTAACCCAATTGCGAATAAGACGCCAACTCCTAAACTTATGTTACCGATAAAGATTCTCTTTACCGACTAATAGGATCATTCTATGGATCAATGCTAAAATAAACCTGACTGAAAATAGGAATTGCTAAAATTTGTCAAAGTACTTATATCAAAGCAATAGACGTTCATAACAGCACCGCGCTAGGGATAGTAGCGGTATAGATAGTAGGCTAGTGACTAGATAGCTAGGCGTAGTGACGGCTTACATAGGAAGACTAGCTACGTCTTACGAGGTACGAGTAAGCTATCTGTTACTAGCGTACTAATCTGTAGTAGCGGATAGCCCGCCGTTCGTGTAGAGTCTGTGCGAGGGAGACGGAGCGCCCTACAATTTTTCCTTGAGATACTTAGCTGTATGTGATCGTTTCTTTTTCACCAACCCTTCAGGGAGGCCCTGGTATAATAGCTCACCGCCGCCCTTGCCTCCATCCGGTCCTAGATCCACTACCCAGTCAGCAGACTTGACGATTTCCATATTGTGTTCCACGATAAGGACAGTATGGCCCTTCTCCACGAGTGCGTTCAGCGCCGTGAGCAGTTTGTTAATATCATGAAAGTGAAGTCCTGTTGTCGGCTCATCGAATATAAAAAATATATGCTCCGTATTTCTACTCTTGCCCAGATAGGAAGCGAGCTTTACACGCTGTGCCTCACCTCCAGAAAGTGTACTCGATGACTGTCCGAGCTTAACATATCCTAAACCTACATCTAGTAGAGGTAAGATTTTCTCATATACATCTTTCTTATTTTCGAAAAAAGTGATCGCTTCCTCGATACTCAGATTCAGTACATCGTATATATTTTTTCCCTTGTATTCTACCTCTAGTACTTCATCCTTGAACCTGCGTCCCTTACAGTCTTCGCAGACCAGCTTCACATCGGCTAGAAACTGCATTTCTACTGTAATCTCTCCGTCTCCCTGACAGTTATCACATCTTCCCCCTTCGATATTAAAAGAAAAGTGCTTAGCCTGGAAGCCTTTGATCTTAGAGGCTTGCTGACTGGCAAATAGTTTCCGTATACTGTCGTATGCTTTGACATAAGTTACAGGATTAGACCTAGATGATTTTCCTATAGGATTCTGGTTGATCAGTTCTATCTGTCTTATGAGTTCTATATCTCCTTCTAGGCTATCGTATTTTCCTAGCTCTGATGTAAAGGCTTCTCCTAGATGTTTCTTTATAGCAGGATAGATAACATGCTTCACCAGCGAAGTTTTTCCTGAACCCGAGACACCTGTAACAACTGTAATCGCGTTAAGCGGAATCTGAACATCTATGTTCTGTAGATTATGTTGCCTTACATTTTTGAACCATATTTTGTTCCCAGATTTTCTTCTTCTCTTAGGTACTTCTATTTTTTTATCACCCTTCAGATAATCTTTGGTTAGACTTTCTGTCTTAGATTTCAGAAAGGCTTTTAGTGTGCCGCCGTACACAAGTTCTCCTCCGTAGAGTCCAGCGCCCGGTCCTATGTCTATAATATAATCTGCATTTGTAATCACATCTTCTTCGTGTTCTATAACGATGACTGTGTTGTTAAGGTTCCTAAGTTCCTTGAGGACCGCTACTAACTTTTCTGTATCTTTAGGATGGAGTCCTATACTCGGTTCATCCAGAATATAAAGGGAGTTCGTCAGGTTGGAGCCCAGCGTACGTGTAAGGTTGATCCGTTGTGTTTCTCCTCCACTGAGTGTAGATGATATTCTGTTAAGACTAAGATAGGAAAGACCTACATCTGTCATGGTTTTGATCCGCGCTCGTATCTCAGTGAGTATACGCTTAGCCACTTGTGCATCGTAGTCAGAAAGTTTTACCTTATCAAAATATGCTTGCAGTTCGTTGATCGGAAGTTCTACAAGTTGTGGGATATTTTTTTCTCCTACTCTTACATAAGAGGCTTCCTTACGTAGTCGACTACCCTTACAAGTAGGACAACTTGTTCTACCTCTATACCGAGCAAGCATTACTCTATTCTGTATCTTATAGGTCTTCTTTTCTAGTGCTTCAAAATAATCATGTATACCATCAAAATAACTATTGCCATCCCATAGCGTATCCATCTGCTCTTCGGTCAACTCAGATACTGGACGATGGATCGGAAAATCAAATTTGTCAGCATGAAGGATCATTTTCTGTAGCCACTTGCCTGACTTCTCTCCTTTCCAACAAGCAACGGCTCCCTGGTATACGGAGAGTCGGTCATTAGGAATCACCTTGTTAGGATCTATACCTAGTACTCTTCCATAACCCTCGCATTGTGGACAGGCGCCGTAAGGATTGTTGTAGTTAAACAATTGGTGACTAGGTATAGGGAAGAGCATACCGTCTTGTTCGAACCTATTGTTAAATCCCTTGAACTTATGATCGTTACCGTCTATAATACATTCTCCTCCACTTTCATAAAAGGCTACATTCAGGGAATCTGCTATTCTTTTTCTATTTTCTTCTTCTTCTGTTACAACAAACCTATCTATAAGGACAAGGACCTCTCTTTCTATGTCAATGACTTTCTTCTTGAGAAGTTTGTTTTTCGTTTCTACAAACTCTTCTATATATCCTAGTTCTTTTTTATATAAGATTCTAGAGTACCCTTTCTGTAAAAGTATTTCTAGTTCCTGCTTAAGGGTTCTTTCTGGATAACTTTTGTTAATAGGAATAAACAAACGAAGCTTAGCATCTATAGGTAGACCGAATACATAGTCTACTACATCTGTAACAGAGTCCTTAGTAACTAGTCTACCGCTTACAGGTGAATAAGTCTTCCCTATTCTACCGAACAATAATCTGAGATAATCATATATTTCTGTCAAAGAGCCTACGGTAGAACGTGCATTACTCGTTGTAACTTTTTGCTCTACGGCTATAGCAGGACTGATCCCCTTAATAAAGTCTACCTCAGGTTTTTTCATCCTACTAAGGAATTGTCGTGCATAGGAGGAAAGACTTTCTACATATCTTCTCTGTCCTTCTGCATATAAGGTATCCATAATGAGAGAAGATTTTCCAGAACCACTAAGGCCTGTTACGACGATAAGTTTTTCCTTAGGTAGCTTGAGTTCTATGTCCTTAAGGTTATGTAACCTAGCTCCTTTGATGTGAATTTCGTCAATTATATTATTTTTTTTATTTGGTGCTATTATAGGACTTGGCGCTTTGGATTTCATAGGATATATCGGTGTCTCAGAATAGATTTAAAAAATTAAATATGAAGGAAGAACATTGCAAAGGTTATAAAAGTTTGGGATTTATAGGGGTATAAGCAACTAATTGTTGTCTATATTATAGAAACTCAAAAGAGAGTTTGCTAAAGAGGGTTAAAAGAGTTACTTATCCAGTTAATTATACGTTAATGACTTACACCTTATCGTATAATGATGTAAATTAGAAATATATTGGCATCTAATTAGATAATTATCTATATTTGAAAAACATTAAATAAAAAGCTTATAAGTTCAAACATATACAATTAAAAAAAAGACTGACTCATTTATTAATATTTAATTGTAAAGTTATGAACTGGACTAACGTAGAAGATAAGCAACTCATCATTAAATACTTAGCAGGCGAAGACAAAGCCTTCCAAGTACTCCTCACTAGACACAAAAGCAAAATTTATACTTCCATTTACTTATTTGTAAAGGATAGAGATCTTGCGGAAGATATTTTCCAGGATGTGTTTATCAAGATTATTGATACACTCAGGAAAGGAAAGTATAACCATGAAGGTAAATTTCTTCAGTGGGCTATGAGAATATCCTACAACATGTGTGTAGATCATTTTCGAAGAGAAAAGAGAAGGACTAAAGTGTCCCCATCAGAAACTTTTGATATTTTCGATGTGCTAGAGACAAAAGATGATAACATGGAGACTTACATGATCAAGAGTCAACTCCATAAAAAAATCAAAGGTCTTGTAGATCAGTTACCTCCTGAGCAAAAGGAAGTTGTTATACTGAGACATTACGCGGAAATGAGTTTCAAAGAAATCTCTCAATTGACAAGAGTAAGTATCAATACAGCATTAGGAAGAATGCGATACGCACTTATCAATATGAGAAAGATGGTAGAAAATAAAGAAGCTCTACTTAGGTAGACAAAAAAATAAACTAAAGATATTAATCCATAGCTTTCAGGCATGAACAAAAACGTTTGTTCTGCCTGGCTTTTTTTTTAGACCTTTCTGAATGAGTACTGCATAACTGTTATTGTCTGAACCTTGATTGATGGTTTTTAGATTATTTGGTTTATATCTTATTCACCTTCTTATCTAATTCGTTTTAATTCCATTTTCTGTACCTTGATTTATAAGATATCAGGATGTTTTTAGTGTAATCCTTTATCGTGTGTCTCCTATCTAACTTATATATCCCGTTCTGCATTCTTTTATATGAACTTAGATTTGAAGATTACTCGATTTCATTCTTGCGCGTCTCCATATCTTCCGCATCTAATTCGTCATATTTCCATTTTGTCTGAATACAATAGGTACGATTTCAGAATATACAATATGTTGTATTCCTTTATCCAGTTGCCTACTAAGGGCTATCAGTAGTGCTAAGTGTAATCACTTATCTTAATTGACCCATTCCTAATAGAAAATTGAGTTTGTAGTCAGGGGATCACAAAAAAAGCTATAGGATTTGCTTGATTTTATGGTTTACCAAAAAAACTAACTATCTGTTACTTTATGGAAAAAGCGAGTCTTAATACTGAGACCCAGTACGAATAAACACATTTTTTAAAAATGTGATCGTGATGGGCTCATCAAAAAGAAAAACCCTACCTAGGTAGAATAAAGATATTAATCCATAGCTTTCAGGTATAAACGAAAAAGTTTGTTTTGCCTGGATTTTTTTTGTGCCTAACTGAATTATTATATTTCCTTTTTCTTAGCTCCGAAGCTTACTTCTATATAAGTTTCTATAGTATTATCCCCTATCGCAGAAATAAACCTATCCTGAGATAAAAAGAAAAAGAATTGCTAATACGATTTTATACATTGTAATTCTAAAGATCTTATCTTCACAAAATAAAATTATCACTATGAAATCAATCTTTACGACTTTCCTTATCAGCGTACTAGCGTTTTACACAATTTCTGCTCAGAGCAATGTTATTATTAATGAGCTTATGGCCTCTAATGATACGGCAGTTGCAGATCAAGACGGAGAATTTGATGATTGGATAGAATTGTATAATCTTTCTCTTATTCCCTCAGATCTTACCGGGTATTTTCTTACAGATAATCTAGAAAATCTAACTAAGTATGATATACCTGAAGGAACAACCGTTCCAGGAGGTGGTTATATAATTATATGGGCAGATGAGGATGGTATGCAGGATGGATTACACGCCAACTTTAAATTATCAGCAGGTGGAGAAGCTGTATATCTAGTAAATCCTCTAGAAGAGATAGAAAATGAAGTAGTTTTCATGGAGCAAGAAACCGATATGGGCTATGCACGAGTACCTAATGGCGTAGGAAGCTTTGTCATACAAGCTCCTAGCTTTTCTGCTAACAATGATTTTCTAGATAGTACAAACGAGATTCCAGATGTCACAGATATCGTAAGTTTCCCTAATCCAGCAACGAAATATATAGAGCTGAAATGGAATAAGCAAAACCAAGAAACCCTAAAAGTTAGCTTATATAATATATCTGGCCAACAGGTAAATACTCAACATACTCGAGATGATCATATCAGATTAGATCTAGAAAATTTAAGTAATGGAATTTATTTTATACAAGTAGGAAATAGTAAGGCCTATAAAATTGTATTGGAGAGATAAGGACTCAATCGATAGCTAAACTAAAGTCAAAATAACAATGAGATATAAGACTATATCTCAGCTTCGCTAACATATGAAAAAGCTTATCTGACATGTCTGTCTTTCCAGGTATAATTTTTTACAAATATACTTAACACACCTATCGTAGTTATATAAGCTATATGCGCAAGATTACTTAGTATAAACGACTTCATAAGATTCGCTTTAGAAAAATAGAGGCTTAGTTTCTTGAGGTAGAAAAAGTCTGTAACTGTTTTTACAACTACTTGTAAGAGCATAATAATAAAGAACGTTTTTCCTAAAAACAGACTAAAATATAGGTTAGTAATAATCGACAGACAAAATAAAAATACTGAGCCTAACACATATAGCATTCCCCAGTCCTTAAATGCACTGTTTTTTGTTCCCCATCTTATTCTCTGTTTTATAAACTTATTCAAAGTAGATTCTGAAGGTGTTTCTACACAAGCCTTATTACTGTGTAAAAAATAAATGCACTCTGGCTTAGACTGCGCAACTTTTTGTATGAGGAACATATCATCTCCCGACGCAAAATTATTATTGTCAGCATAACCGTTAATAGATAGGAAAGCATCCTTAGTATAGGCCAGATTTGCACCGTTAGCCATAAACCATTTTTTAGAAAATATACCCGCCTGTGTAACTGCCATCATACCCATGAAATCCAAGGCTTGAAATTTTTCTAAAAAACTATTCTTATAACTAAACTTTACAGGACCTGCTATTACGCTCGCCTGAGTATCTTGGTAATAAGAAATAACATGATCTATCCAATTCTTAGGAACCACACAGTCGGCATCTGTGGTCATAATTAGTGTGCCCCTAGCACTTCGCACACCCAGGTCTATAGCTGCCTTCTTCCCCGTTTTATCTTGAAGGGATAGTGATCTTACTCCCCTATCATTATAACTTGCTACAATAGATCTGCTATCATCATCTGAGTGATCATCAACGATAATTATTTCTAGTAATTCAGCTGGATAATTATTATGTAAAATAGATGCTATACAAGCAGGTAAATTCTTCTCTTCGTTCCTTGCTGCTATGACAACTGTCACAGCTGTGGATGCTATATAGTCACTAGGCAATACCCATTCTTCTTGTCTATCCCACTTGCTAGAAATAAAAGCTATAATACCTACATATATACTTGTGATGCCTACACAGAAAGCTAGGTAAAGGATCATGTACTAGTCCTTAAAGAGATCATCATAATCATTCGTCTCTGTAGGTTTCTCTATTTCTAATTCTGGTAATTCCAGAAAATCTTCATCGTCTTCGACCGGTTCTGATACTACCTCTTCGTATTCATCATATTTGTTTTGATCCTTCTGAATCTGATCCCACTTTCTAGTTACAAAGGCCTTAAAAAAAAGATATCCACTTAATAAGGGAAACCCCAGTACCGAGAGCACGGCATACACTAATCCTTTCGGTGTATCTGTTTTGATCTTATGAGCTATCATTTTCCCATAATCGAAAACTACTTTTCTATTGAGGATAAGTGCTAGAATTAACAAAACAGGTGCAAGAAAACTAAGGATAGAGAAGATCCCTTTCACCATTTGAAAAAGTAAAAACATAATGGCTACTATAATTAGTATTCCTATGATTCCACTGAGGGGGCCTACTCTTTGAGTTCTTTTTTGTCTAAACATATTAAGCTTTATTCTTCTCTGATATATGATCTCTTATAATGCTATAACAATAATAAGGAAAAAAAGGGTTCTGTCAATAGACGAAAATACAAGATGTATAGATAAAAATGTAAGAAATAGATTAATCCCTTGCATTTATGTCTATTTTTGGGACTATCTTTTTGTGTACTCTTTTGTCTGAACCTTGATTAGAAGGACTTTAGGATTACTCGAAGTATTAATGTTATTCAAAATTCTTCTTACAAAATAGCTGGCTCACGAGTACCTGCTATATTCCATTCTAGGTAAGCAATAAACGCAACAATAATAATCTCTATTACGAAATAAATTATGCCCAATAGGGTCAATGCTGGAAAATGTATTATCAATAAAATAGCAGAAATCACACAGTAAGAAAGATTAGCAAGAGCAATAATTTTGACATAAAAATTAAGCTTATCATTTTTACAGAAAAGGAGGCAGATAAAATCATATACAGCGAAGACAATAGGAAAGAATGCTAGGATATAAAGAACTTTCTCAGACATACCAATAAGATGCTGATATCTTACCAAAACTATACCTAATAAAAAAGCAGAAAATAAAGCTCCAATCCCATCTAGGAGTAGAACCTTCCTTGGATTTAAGCTTAGCCACCTTTTAGTTTTATTTGACATAACACTAAAGAAAAAATATTATCAGAAAAATATTTCTTAAGATTCCACAGGCTCCGCAAATTGTATCTCGTACAACTTCTTATACTTCCCATCTTCTATTTCTAAGAGACTTTGGTGATTTCCTGATTCTACAATTTCACCTTTTTCTAATACAAGTATTGTATCTGCATGTTTTATAGTAGATAGTCGGTGGGCTATAATTATAGAACTTCTTTTTTCTATCAGCTTTTCTATAGCATACTGGATAATCGTTTCTGTTTCTGCATCTATAGAAGAGGTGGCTTCATCTAGAATAAGGATATCCGGATCAAACACTAATGCCCTTACAAAAGATATGAGTTGTCGCTGCCCTACAGATAGGTTAGATCCTCTTTCTGTGACAACAAAATCATAGGCATCGGGAAGATTTTCTATAAAGGCATCAGCTCCAATCATTTTAGATGCTTCGATAATCTTTTCTCTGGATATAGATTTGTTGCGTAATCTTATATTGTCTAGAACGGTTCCTTGGAAAAGAAATACGTCTTGCAACACGAGCGATATTCTATCTCTCAGCGCAGAAAGTTCGTACTTCTTAATATCCGTATCGTCTATTTGTATAGAACCTCTTTGTATTTCATAAAAACGACAAAGGGTATTGATGATACTAGTCTTACCGGAACCTGTACTCCCTACTATTGCCAGTGTTTCCCCTGGAGCTAAATCAAAAGAAATATCATGTAATACAAAGTTCTCATTGTCGTAAGCAAATCCCACATTCTCAAAACTTACTTTTCCTTCCAAGCTTTCTTTTGCAAGCTTACCATTATTACTTATCTGCTTTCTTGTGTCTAGAACGTTAAACACCCTTTCTGAAGCTACAAGGCCCATCTGTAAGGTGTTAAATTTATCCGCAAGCATTCTCACTGGACGGAACATCATACTTAGGAACATAGGAAACGCAACAAGTGCTCCGAAGGTCACTTTACCTTCTAAGAAACTTCCTGTCCCCCACCAGATCAATGCTGCTAAGGCAATAGCAGAGATTAACTCTACTACTGGAAAAAATACTGCGTAGTACAAGATTGCGTCGAGATTAGCTTTAGTATAATCTCTATTTATTTTCTTAAATTTCTGTAGCTCTTGCTTTTCTGCATTAAGAATTTGTACTTCTTTCATTCCTGTTATCCGCTCTTGTAGAAAAGCATTCATTTTGGCTATCGTCGTTCTCACAACCTTGAAGGAAGCTTTTACTTTTTCTTTGAATATATACGTTGCTATAATAAGCAAGGGTAATACACATATACAGATCAATGCTAACCTCCAACTTGTGTAAAACATAATTCCGATAATCGCAATAAGTCCTAGCAGGTCAGCAAGAATATTGAATGAACCCTGGGTAAATACTGTATTGATGGCTTCTATATCATTAATTGTTCGCGTAGTCGAAGTACCAACGGGAGTCTGATCAAAATATCTTAGATTTAATGAGGTGAAGTGAGAGAAAACTTTATTTCTCATGTCCTTGATAACATTCTGACCTAGCAGTGAAGTGATATAAATAAATATATATCTAAGCGGTGCATCTACCATAATGATCAGAATAAAAACGATAGCAACCTTCTTCATACCTTCCATATCAGATACCATGATATAGTCATCTACCATAAGCTTAACTAGATAGGGTCTTATATTAGAGATTGGCGCTATAATAATAGCAAGAAAAATAGACCAGAAAAACAAAGCCTTATAGGAGATAGCCTGAGACAATACTCTAGACAACAAGTGCAGATCCAAGCTTTTCTTTTCTTTAGCCATAAGTAATTAAACGATATAGGTTGTAAAACGTTTAAAAGAAGGTGAAAATATAATTAATAACTGAATTACAAGAGGAATGTGGTTCTTAATAAAATAGGTCTTTGTAAATAGACTTTCTTAGCTACTTATTGCTAATTTAGGTGCTCTTCAACTTAAGCTATCACATATCCCCCTCATCCATAAAGCTGTAATATCCATGTTGGGAGATGATGATATGATCAAGCACTTTAATGTCTAGCACCTTACCAGCCTCTTGTAGTTTCTTAGTAATTCTGAGGTCTTCTCTGCTAGGCTTCAGATTTCCCGAAGGATGATTATGACATAATATGATAGCACTAGATAGTTCTTCTAGCGCATGTTTGAAAATAATCTTTGCGTCTACCACTGTACCTGCAACACCACCTTTACTTATTTTTTCTGCTTTGGTTATTCTGTTATTTCTATTGAGTAAGAGCACCCAGAATTCTTCATAGGTCAGGTCTTCCAGCCTATGTTTTAGATATTGGTAAGCATCGTTACTGCAGGTAACCTGTGGTTTATCTTTCACTCCTGCTCCTTGTATCCTACGGCCTAGTTCTAGCGCTGCAAGGATGCTGATGGCTTTAGCTTCTCCTATTCCATTAAAAGCGGTCAGATCTTTAATATTGACCTTAGCAATTTCTCTAAGATCTTGTTGGAAAGATTGCAAAATTCTTCTCGATAGATCTACCGCAGATTCCTTTCTGTTCCCAGAACCTATAAGTATGGCAATCAGTTCTGCTGTCGTAAGGCTATCTATTCCTTTGAGTAGTAATTTTTCGCGTGGGCGGTCTTCTGTTGCCCATGACTTGATGTTTTTTGCTAATGTTGTATCCATGATGATACTAAGATAAAGAAATAAATTTTATTTCTATCTCTAATGATTATGACCTAGGTTAAGCTTGATACTTATATATTTCTCTAACCTTATACCTATAGTCAAAATTTTTGTTTAAGAGTAAGATAATAAATTCGACACCTTACAGGGTCGGGATAGGTGTGGTTTTGTCTAGCTATAAATATTTGAATCCTATGGATTCAGTTTTTAAAAAGAAATGAGAAACATATTTAACATATACGTAGTTTTAGGTTTTTTCCTTCTGCTTATATCCTGTAGTGAAGCAGATGATCTTATAGATGGAGTTCAGGGTAAACCTATTGCTGATTTCGATGCTTCCACCTGTGATTGTGAAGCGCCATGTACAATAGAATTTACAAATACTTCCAGTAACGCGATAAATTTTACATGGAACCTTGGAGATGAGAGTGATTTACTAAATACTAGAAATACTTCTCATACCTATACAGAAACTGGAGAATATACAGTAGTACTATTTGCGACCAATGCCGACGGAGACCAAGATGTAAAGGAGAAAACACTATTCATTTCTTCTCCTAACAATAACAATGGTATTTCAGGAATTCAATGGATCATTGATATGGGTGACAATTCTACCTTGACAGATGCAATAGAGGTAAGCAATGGTAATATCTTATTGGGTTTTACTATGTAATTGTTACTGCTGAAGATTTTATTATTCTTGCAGAAAGAGAAGGAACGTCTAGAGATATGTATCTATTTAGTATAGATCAAGAAACATTAACAGGAACGAATACTAGACAAGAAAATACGATTCCTTATAGTCTTGAATTAGAAGGAGAAGATATATATGTCACCTTCAAAAATGAATCTGATCATAAATCATATCTGAGAAAAATATCTTTTTCCGGAGAGCTCGCCATAGAAGATACTAAAGAAATAGTTCAACCAAGTTTTGACAAAATCACACCTTTAGAAATGGAAGTTGTAGATAATGAAATTGTTCTCTCTAGCTATCATTTCTTTGTCACAGAAGATTGTATTTCCAATGCTGCTCTTACGAGATATAACAGCAATACGCTAGAAAGATTAGATGCTGTTCAATTTACTTGCGATGATGAAGGGTTCGCAGCTCTTCAGATCAATTATACTTTACCTCTAGAAAATGGAGAGTATCTTATGATAGGACACACATCTCCTGATGGTGGTAGCGAAAATATGGTTATTGGATATTTAAATTCAGATTTTGGTTTTTAGGATAATAAAAATTAGCTCTTGAATCGAACAATATTCTCTATGAGAATGAATCCTAAATTATGTTTAAGTGAAATTCAGGTTTATACTTCGGTTTATAAAATTGTCGAAAACAGAACGCTCTGAAATTAGAAACCCCGATCCTTGTTAAGGAACGGGGTTCTCTTAAATTTTAACTTCAATTCTATCCTAAAGCCTTACCTAAGTCTTCTATAAGATCATCCACATCTTCTATACCTATACTCAGTCTTATAAGAGAGTCTGTAAGTCCGACCTTAAGTCTTTCTTCCTTAGGGATACTTGCATGTGTCATAGATGCAGGATGGCCTATAAGAGACTCCACACCTCCTAGTGATTCTGCAAGGGCAAAATAATGTGTTCCACTAAGTACCTTGTGCGCCGACTCTATAGAGTTGTCTACTAGGTCAAAAGATACCATTGCTCCGAACATCTTCATTTGCTTCTTAGCAACTTCATGTCCTGGGTGATCAGCAAATCCTGGGTAAAATACTTTTGACACCTTAGGGTGAGCTTGTAAATACTCGGCTATCTTCGCTGCATTCTCACAAGCACGCTGTACACGTATATGAAGTGTTTTTATACCTCTTAATAACAAGAAACAATCAAAAGGTCCGGGTACACCTCCAGCAGCATTCTGAATAAATCTTAGATTATCTGCTAAGGCTTTATCATTGACAATAACACATCCGTGTATAAGGTCTGAATGGCCCCCAAGATACTTCGTCGCTGAGTGCATAACAAGATCAGCTCCTAGGTCCAATGGATTCTGTAAATAAGGAGAAGCAAAAGTATTGTCTACACATACTGTAATTCCTTTTCCTTTTACTTGATCACAGACAGCTTTTATATCTACGATATTTAACATAGGATTCGTAGGGGTTTCTATCCATATCATTTTAGTCTTTTCTGATATCTGGGAAGCGATATCAGCGTCAGCACCCATATCGATAAACTTAAAAGATATACCATACTTCCCAAAGATTTTATTCATCAACCTATAAGTTCCTCCATATAGGTCATTAGTTGATAACAACTCATCTCCTGGTTCTAAGGTCTTCAGTATAGAATCTATTGCTGCTAGTCCACTACCATAACATACTGCATGTTGACCATTTTCTAGTGCAGCAAGGTTTGCCTCCAATACTGTTCTTGTAGGATTCTGCGTTCTTGCATATTCATATCCTTTGTGTACACCTGGAGCGTCTTGTACATAGGTAGAGGTCTGAAAGATAGGTGTCATGATAGCACCCGAACTTGGATCTGGTTCTATACCAGCGTGTATTGCTTTTGTACCGAATTTCATGCGTTATTATTTTTTGATTAGCTAGACAAAGATGACGAATTTTAGGAGCAGCATCATCATAATCTAGACATATTAATGTCGTTAGTATAAACCTTTAGCAAATAATTGTTACTTTCTAGCAATTGCTTTTTTAGCCGCTGCAACTATATCATTTACACCTAGGCCATATTTTTCTAATAGCTGAGATGGTTTTCCACTCTCTCCAAAAGAATCTTTTACCGCTACCATCTCCATAGGCCTTGGCTGATTACGAGCAAGAAGACCTGCGATACTTTCTCCTAAGCCTCCCATATAATTATGTTCTTCCGCTGAGACTACACAGCCTGTCTTAGCAGTCGAGGTAAGCACAGCTTCTTCATCTAGTGGTTTTATCGTGTGTATGTTGATTAGTTCAGCTCGTATGCCTTCAGCCGCAAGAATTTTAGCCGCTTCTACAGATTGCCATACCATGTGACCCGTAGCGAAAATACTTACATCAGTTCCTTCTGCTAATGTCAATGCTTTACCAATTATAAATTCTTGGTCTTCCGGAATAAATACTGGCCAACTGGGTCTGCCAAATCTCAGATAAACGGGACCATGGTGATCCGCTATAGCCATCGTTGCTGCCTTAGTCTGGTTATAATCACAAGGATTGATAACGGTCATTCCGGGAAGCATTTTCATCATTCCGACATCCTCTAGTATCTGATGCGTAGCGCCGTCCTCCCCTAGTGTAAGTCCTGCGTGCGATGCACATATTTTGACATTCTTATCAGAGTAAGCTATAGATTGTCTTATCTGATCATATACTCTACCTGTAGAAAAGTTAGCAAATGTTCCAGTGAATGGAATCTTACCTCCTGTTGCCAGACCGGCAGCTATGCCCATCATGTTTGCTTCAGCTATTCCTATCTGAAAAAATCGCTCAGGAAATTCAGCAATAAAAGCCTGCATCTTCAGTGACCCTACTAGATCCGCACATAGGGCAACTACAGCGCTATTTTTCTTTCCCACCTCGTGCAAGCCTGCTCCGAATCCATCTCTTGTCGCTTTCTTTTCTGTATATGTTATATTTTCAATCTTCATTTTTCGATTTTGAATTGTGGTCTATAATATTAATAATCCCCTAGCGTTTCTTCTAATTGTGATAAAGCAGTTTCCGTCTGCTCATCGTTAGGAGCTTTACCGTGCCAGTGGTGTGTCCCTTCCATAAAATCTACACCTTTTCCCATAGCTGTTTTCATAAGAATAACCACAGGTTTTCCCGCCGCACTTTTCTCCTTAGCCGTTTCTAATGTTCTTATAATTGCTTCCATATTATGACCGTCCATATGGAGCACTTCCCAACCAAAAGATTGCCACTTCATGGGCAAATCTCCTAGACTCAAAACATCATCATTAGCACCATCTATTTGCTGTCCATTCCAATCTACTGTTACGATCAGATTATTAACCTTATTATGAGCTGCATACATGACTGCCTCCCATATCTGTCCCTCTTGTAATTCTCCATCTCCAGTAAGCACATATACAAACTTGTCGTCATCATTAAGACGCTTAGCGAGTGCCATTCCTATCGCTACAGAAATTCCTTGACCCAGTGATCCACTTGCTACTCTTATGCCAGGCAATCCTTCATGTGTTGCTGGGTGACCTTGTAATCTAGAATTAAGCTGACGGAAGGTCGCTAACTCCTTTACAGGAAAATATCCACTTCTCGCAAGTACGCTATATATAACAGGAGAGATATGTCCGTTGCTTAGAAAAAAAACATCTTCTCCCTTAGCATCCATGTTGAAAGAGGGGTCATGTTTCATGGTATGAAAAAATAAGGCTGTAAGAAAATCTGCACAACCTAGAGAGCCACCTGGGTGACCCGATGCACAAGAATGTACCTGTCTTATTATGTCCCTTCTTACTTGTGAAGCTACATCCTGTAGTTTTTTGATATCCGTCATGTTTTGGCTTATGTAAATAAAAAAAGGCAATTTGAAAATTCAAATTGCCCCAAAGTTATTAATATCTTTTTCAATTCATAAGAAAGCTTAGTTAACTGAATCAGTTAATCCCTTACCTGCTTTGAATTTTACAACGTTTTTAGCTTTGATTTTGATAGTCGCTCCTGTAGCAGGGTTTCTTCCATCTCTTGCAGCTCTTCTATTGATAGAAAATGTTCCAAATCCTACAAAAGAAGACTTATCTCCCTTCTTAAGACTTTTTTCAATTGAATCAAATACAGTGTTTACTGCGTCCGTAGCTTGCGCTTTTGATATATCTGCTCCTTCCGCAACAGCATTAATAAGATCTCCTTTGTTCATTATAAAGTTATTTTAATTATGAATTTTAGCTTTTGCAAAGCTATGTTAATGAATATATATAAACAAACATTTATATGTAAATATCCCTAAAATCAGTGTTTATCCTGATTTTTGGTCCATTTTTTGCCTTTTTCCTAAGGTATTTACTATTAATGAAATAGTTTTTATCTTTGAAGTGATGGTAAAACGAATAATAAGATTTTTAAAACCTACCTTATTTGTGGCTTTTTTAGCCATTATAAGCTTATCCTGTAAGACAGGTGAAGGCTGTGTAACGACAGAAGGATACTCTCAAGAAGTAGATCTCACAAGTACAAAAAGAGGTAAGTCGAACTTGTTTTCCAAGAAAACAAACAAGAAAATAAGGAAAAAAAGAGGCGGTTAGTCCGACATAGGATTTAGCCAGTTTTCTATCTTCCTTCCTATTGTATTTAAGGATACGACTAGTAAAAAGATTGCCAATCCCGGAAAAACCACTAGCCACCAAGCTTTATAATTATACTTCACCTGAGACAACATACTGCCCCATGTTACCTCTTCTACAGCTAGGCCTAATCCCAAGAATGAAAGCGTTGCTTCTAGTACAATAGCTGCTGCACAGGCAAAAGAAAAACTCACTATAACAGGTCCCATAGCATTAATAAGAATGTGTCTCCATATTATTGTAAAATCTCTCAAGCCAGAAACTTGAGCTCCTTCTATATATGACTTCCCTCTTATCTTAAGCACTTCAGCCCTAGTATACCTTGTCAATAAAGGCCAACTTACAAAGGCTATAATCCATATAATATTCCATATGCTAGCACCACTTATAAGACTGAGTAATACTAAGATTATAAATACTGAAGGAATAGACTTAAAGACTTCTAGTATCCAACTAATAATATAATCTATTGGTAACTGTATTGTCCTCGATCGCAACTTAGCTGCTAAGAAAATCAAACTGGAAAATATAATTAACAAAATAATAAATGCTAAGCATTCGTAGATCAGATCATTTTTAAATCCAAAAAAGAATCCCCAAATCCACTGGTAAACAAAAATCATACTTGCTATACACAAGAGTATAACCTGCAGGATATTAATCCGTATACCCTTGTCTCCAAAATATCCTGTAATCAGTCCTAAAAATATACCTAATATAGAAGCTAATAAGGCAGATAGAAAACCTACTTTAAGCGCAACAGAAGTACCTCTGATCAGTCCAGCTAAAGTGTCTCTTCCTAACCTATCTGTTCCCAACCAATGTCGTGCCTTATTTTCAGAAATTTTCTGCTGATCAAAGGGGCTTCTGTAATTACTATTGTCTAGATCTAGCGTCTTTTCTGAATAAGGAATTATAGGGTGTATGGACCAGATTTCTTTTTCCTTAATAAGTGTTCTTTTTCCCATAAATAATTGTTTGACAATAGGAAAATTTATGCCATTCTCAGTCTTAGATATGAGTGGTAATTCATTACAGATAAAAGGAGACAACAGTGCTATCAAAAATAAGAAGCAGATGAATCTTACAGACCAGCGTGAAGTTATATCTTCTCTAAGTGTTATATATATTTCCCTTAGCTGTTTCATATCATCTATTAGAAAATCTAACTTTAGGATTTACATAAGCATAAATAACATCTCCTAAGAAATAAAAAATTGTTGTCACCAATGAGATAATAACAATGATGCCATAGACTACATTCCAGTCGGCCATCTGTATAGAAGTAAATAATAAACGACCTACTCCAGGAATATTAAAAATTGTCTCTACAATAACAGAACCTGATAGTGCTGATGGAAAGGCTGAGGTAAATAATGTAATTATAGGAAATAAAGCATTGCCGAGATTATGTTTTTTTACAGTTTGTGAATGGGATAACCCTTTTGCCAAGATCGTCTTACTATAAGACTGAGACATCTCATTTTTTAAACTTGATTCCATCTGTCTCGAAATATATGAGATAGAATGTAGGGTGTAAATTACGATAGGCAGGATTAGCATTTTGAATTGGCTTGCTAAGTTACTTAAGAACGATGTCGACTCATTCGTTATAACTCCTACAGAGGGAAATATATTTGTCCAAGAGCCATAATCGGAGGTGGTGAAAAATATAAGGAGTAAGCTAGCGAGAAAAAAGATCGGCATAGCATAAAACAAATAAGCTATAAACTGTACCGCCTTGCTTATCCATGGGTGCTTCGTAGAACTTGAGAATATTCCCAAGCTTATGCCTAGCACAAAACTTATAACTATAGATATTATTACTAAAAATATTGTCCACTGTACTGCCTCGAATATGATCTCTCTCACTGGGCGTCCATCTAAAGTAGATCTGCCCATGCTCCCCTTAAGTATTCCTGATAACCAGATATGATATTGATTCGAAAAGCCATTCCAATAAAGCTTAGGAAAACTAAACCGTTTCTGTCCAGCTAGATCTTCTTCTATACTGACTATACTCTGATTATAATGAGCGTCTAATAATTCAGCTCTATATCCTTGCTCTAATAAGGCGTAAGTTTTCTCTCTCTTCTTAGAGTCTACAATATCATTTACATTAACCGGAAAATGTGCAGGTTGCAGGCTTATGTAAAAGGTAGGTTTATCTAAGTGTTGACTTTTATACAAACTAGTGTAAGAAATAAGATCTTGTGAGTCCTCTGCTTCTGACATGTTAATTCCCTGAGATATCAACTGATTCTCTATGGGATCATTAGGAATATACTTACTTAGAAAAAAAGCGATAAGCGTTACAAAGAATACAGTAATCGGAATCCTTATGAGGCGTTTTATAAAAAACTGCTCCATCTACTTTACTTTTTCTGTTACCACTTTCTTGTGGAAGGTATTTGCCAAATAACCAGGGCGCTTAGCTGTAGCTGTAGCTTCTATATTATTGTTTGTAATTATTTTCTGCTTAGGTGAATACAAAAAGATGACAGGCTGATCTTCGTACATGATTTCTTGTAGTCTCATGTAAAGGTATCCTCTCTTTTCTTCATCTCTAGTTTCTCTTATTTGCTTAAGTATTTTATCCGCAGCTGCACTTCTATAGTTCGCATAATTTCTCTCGCCGGGCACTGCCATACTAGAATGCCACCTAGGAAATGCATCATCGGGAGCAGCATCTTGAGAAATAGCTAACGCAGCCATATCATACTTTCTAGGACTCGTATGTTCCTTAGAGATGAGTGAACTTTTCTTGCGTGTTATCTTTATATCGACTCCAGCTTCCTTTGCATTATTCTGAAAAAGTAGTGCAACATTTTCTCCTAATGCATTTCCTGAGATAAGAATCTCTAAGGTTAATTCTTCCTTTCTACCATCTATCACCTTATCTAAAATACCATTATCATCGGTATCTTTCCATCCTGCCTGACTGAGCAGTGTTTTTGCTTTCTCTATGTCAAATGGTATCGGAGCAAGCTCATTATTATAGTAGGCCTTTGCTGGGTTAAAATGCCCTGTTGTTCTTCGACCTAATCCATAATCTATCGTACTGATAATCTTATCTATATCCAACAGATGTGCCAGAGCTCTTCTTACTTTCTTATCCTGTAATTGTGGTCTATCATTATTAAGCGCGATATAATAATACCTTATGGTCGCTGGTGTAAAAAACTGAAAATCGCTGTCTGCATTTTCTTCTTTTTTTAAATTAGCAAATACGTCACTATTCCTCAGCGTCATGACATCCACTTCTTTATTTTTTAGCGCCGTGATCGCTGTGTTATCGTCAGGCATTATCTTAAAGATCATCTTATCGACACCAGACTGTAAGAAAGGATTATCAGGATAGTTGTCGCCCCAGTAGTTCTTCTTTTTATAAAGTATTATACTTTGGTTTGTATTCCAGCTCCTAAGCATATATGGACCTGCTCCTTCTAGTATATCTCTGCTAGCTTGTGGACTGTTAAAAAATTCTACAAATCTCATGATGGTAGAATCTTGCTGATAGCTTTCTTCATTTGCCATAAAATCATCAGAAACTTGTAGGGATGCTAATGCATTTTCTTTGTCATAGATATGCGCTGGCAATAGATCTATAGTAAGACATACTTCGAGTGCTAGCATATAGTTCTTATCCACGTAGATACTAAACTGCTTTGCATTTTCAGAGTCTATTTTTACATCTTTAATATTATTTATCAGCGCTCTCCATGCGCCAGTATTAGACTGCGGAAGTTTTATAGATTTGATTGTAAATGCATAATCCTGTCCTGTGATCGGCATACCATCACTCCACACAGCATCTTCTTTTATTTTTATAGTATATATGATATGCTGTTCATCAGAATTTTCTTCTGGAATCTCTTCTATCAGTATAGGTGATAGCGCTAAACTCTCTGGGTGGAAATCAGCCAGTGGTAGATATATATATTGGAAAACTTCCCTCGCTGAAGAGGATGGGTTGAAAATCGGATTTAGTTTTGCAGGGTCTCTGCTTATTCTAATATTAAGTTCAGAAATATTCTCCTTGACAATCGAGTCTGTTTTACATCCGTAGATAAACAAAACACTGAGTGCTAGACACAAGAATTTAGGAAAGATATTATTCATGGATATACTTTGTACTTATTTTGTATGAAGTTAGCAAAATCCTTTGACATGATGATATAAAAATAATTCGGTTCTCTAACAACTTAATGGAGCTATTTCAGCTTTATAATAGAGTCAAACAAATAACGATGAAAAAAATACTAATAGGTGGTGGAACAGGTCTTATCGGTCAGCGATTACTAGAACTTATAGACCACAAGGAATTCGAAGTAGCCATACTAAGTAGAAAGAAGAGGCAAGATGACAAGGTCAACTATTTGGTCTGGGATCTGGATACTGGCACTATGGACCTAGAGGGTTTTCAACCCGATATCGTTATCAACCTAACAGGTGCAGGAATTGCTGACAAATTATGGACCAAGAAAAGGAAAGAAATACTTATATCCAGTAGAGTAAAAAGTACCGCACTACTAGAAAAAGCTATAGTAAATAAAGATATTTCCCCTGAGGTGTTTTTATCAGCCTCCGCTGTAGGATATTATGGAAACAGAGGAGAGGAAAAACTAACAGAAGAGAGTAAGTCTGGAGATGAGGCATCTTTCTTAGTATACTGTTGTCAAATGTGGGAGGCTGCAGTAGATAAAATAAAACCACTAACATCCAGAATCATAAAACTTAGAATCGGAATTGTCCTTTCGACAAAAGGAGGCGCACTAGAGAAAATATTGTTACCTATGAATTTTGGGATAGCAGGATATTTTGGTAACGGAAAGCAATATTATCCTTGGATACATATAGATGATGTTTGCGGCTCTATATTACATCTTGTACAAGACAAAGAAGCTAACGGAATCTACAATGGTGTATCACCTCAGCCTATGCCACTCAAGGAAATGACAGTAGGGATAAAAAAAGGAATAAAAAAATGGGCACTAGTACTTCCCGTTCCCGCCTTTGTGCTCAAGCTTGTGATGGGAGAAATGAGTTCCATGTTACTAAATAGTACCCGAGCCATACCTAAGCGCTTAATGAAAGAAGGCTATCAATATAAATTTACAGATATAGAAAATGCAGTAGCCGACCTTAAAGAGCACCGCAAATAATTTTCTTTTTAATTCAAGTTTTTTCTTAGCGTAATCAGTAATATTAAAGCTCCTAATAGAATTAGCGGAACTTGGATAATCTGGAGGTAACTAGCTATAAAACCAAGGAAGCTTGCACCACCTAAGTATACAACTAGCGTACTAATCCAGCAACAACTTGCGCCTAGAATAATAGCGACCAGGCCTCCTATAAAGGTCTTGTTGTCTTGTTTCATTCCTTAGCTCTTTGCCACTAGAGATATACTCTTAACCCTAGAAGCGAGGTCTTTTGCTTCTTCACTATTTATGTCAAAATTAAACTGCTGGGCTATCATACGTATAGTTGGGTCAGCCATCAGAAGTGCTAGAGGAAATTCTTTTTTAGAAACTACCTCGATGTTTTTAAAACCTGCTGCTTCTACATAGCCTAAGTAAGCGTCTAGTTTTTCTGCACCTCCTATACAGGCTGCATGTCTTGCCAAAGAATTCTTTACAAAGCCAGGAAGCTCTTTTTCTAAAATAATATCACTGATGGCGAGTGTGGCTCCAGGCTTCAAAACGCGGTAAGCTTCTTTGAAAACTTTATCCTTATTTAAGGATAAATTAATAACGCAATTAGAAATAACAAGATCCGCTATATTATCTTCTATGGGTAAGGCTTCTATGTCTCCCTTTTTGAATTTAACATTTTGGTAATTGCCTTTCTGGATATTCTTGTTAGCAAGAACTAGCATATCATCTGATAGATCTACGCCTATAACCTTACCTCCTAGACCTACTTGTTTAGCAACTATAAATGCATCAAAACCTGCTCCAGATCCTAGATCTATAACTGTGTCACCCTTTTCTACTTTAGTTATTGCGAAGGGATTTCCACACCCTACACCTATATTAGAATTTTCTGGCACTTCATGAATCTGTTCCTCCGAATAACCTATTGCTGAAGCAACAGCTTTAGAATTTTTTGTAGGTTCACAACAAGAAAAAAGTTTAGATAATAGATTTCCTTTAGTAGCTTTAGCTAATTCGCTGTAACTTTGTACAACCGAGTCTTTTACATCTTCTGATTTCATTTTCTAAATTTCTGATTAATTAATAATCTAAAATTCAGCATAATGTAAATGACATCAATTGATCTAGGTCAAGTTCCTATAATTTTTTTTCTGATTCGACTTAAAGTTTCTGGTGTGATCTGCAGATAAGAAGCGATATGATTAAGTGGAACTCTATGCAGTAGTTCACTTTCGTTTTCTAAGATATGTTTATATCTATCTAGGGCGCTTAGGTTACGCATAGACTGGTTGTGTGTTTCTTCTATGATAAATTCTCTCTCTCCTGCAATCCTGCCCATTTGTTGCCAGAAGATATTCTTCTTATATAACTCTTGTAAGGCTGCATAAGAAAGTACAATCAGTTTAGTTTCTTCCATCGCTTGTATACTACTCTCGCTTGGTCTCTGTGTAATCATACTACTATAAGAACAGGTAATTGCATTTTCTCTGCAAAAGCATTTCGTTATTTCTTTACCATCGTGTAGGTAATATATTCTCACTAATCCTTTTTCGATAAATGCTAATTGCCTACAGGTTTGTCCCCTTTTTAGAAAATATGCTTCTGTCTCTAGGTTAATTACTGACAAAGAAGGCTCTAGCTTTTCAAACATTTCTGGAGTATAATGCGGAAATTGTTTTAGAAAATTTTTGAATGCTTCCATTTAACATTTTTAGAACTCTACTAATTTACAACAAATCACCCACTAAGGCCAGCAGCTGAATCTCAGCTACTTTTACATTGAGCATTGCATTGTTGAGACTGGTCTGCGCATTAAGTAGATTTAGTTGTGCTTGTCTAAATTCTATAGATGTAATTCTTCCAATTTTTAGCTGTTCTTCCGTGAGTAAAAAATTATCCTCGTTAGTAGACACCGCGCTTCTTTCTACTTGTAATACATATTTAGAGTTTTGATAATTAGCCCATGCATTTATTATATCTCGTTCTAACTCTAACTGGATACGTTCGGTCTCTAGTCTAATGTTGTTAAGGTTGAGTACTGTGTTTTGTTTTCTGACGCCTCTACTAGCATCATACAGATTCCAAGCTAGGGTAAGTGATCCAGAAAATGCTTGAGAGTTAGATGTTGTTATAAAAGATCCTGGTGCATTGTTAGAGTAGTTATAGCTATAGCCAAGGTTCGATAATAGCAAGGGTGTTTTTTCTGCATCGATAATATTCAAGTCTAATTCATTGAGTGATAAATTTTGACGATTGATTTGTAGATCTATATTGTTTTTTCTAGCCTTATCTAGCAAAGCGTCTAGCTTAAGCGTCTCATCTATATCTGTAATAGCTTCAACAACAAAGTCATCATTGACATTGGTACCCATAGCAATGTTAAGATCTCGCTTACTATTTTCTACATTTAGTCGAGCATTGAGCAGATTTACACTATCTCGCTTTATATCTACTTCAGCATTCAAGATCTCCAAACTATTGCCTTGTCCATATTCAAGTTGGTACTTAGCTCTACGGAGACGCTCACTGGAAACTGCTATAGTTTCTTCCAGTGCTTCTAGGTTTTCCATAGCAATGGCTAATTGATAATAGACCTGATAGACGTTTAGCAGATTTTGTTGAATCGCTTGTTGTAGTTGTAAGTTACTTAGCTTTATACTTTCCTTAAGCTGATCTAAAGTAAGTGATCTAGTTTTATCATAAATAGTATAATCTGCTTGCACAGATGCTAATCCATTCCAACTTATTGCCTGAGCAGTACTAGCATCTAAGCCTGTACTAAATTTTTGGGAAGCACTTCCGTAATCTGCACTAAGTACTCCCGATGCTGAAACGGTAGGTAGATATCCATTTACTTTTTTGTCTGTTAGGTTCTCAGCAAGTTCCACATTATTTTGAGAAATACGGATGCCAAAATTATTTTCTAAGGTTAACATTTTAGCCTGCTCTAAACTCATTACATTTTGACTATTGCAAAATGAAAGGCTTAAGAAAAAGAATAAAACTACTATACTATATTTCATAAACTTCAGAATTAATAAACACTAGATATATGATATACTTTTTAAAAAGACTCTGCTGCTTCCTTCTCTGACTCTAACTCTATGATGGCTCTTTCTACAGATTCCTTTGTTGGTTTCTTACCTGTCCAGAACCAGGTTAATAATACTTTGACATTATTCTTCAATGACAATAATAAGGGTAACAAAAATAAGGTCATAAATGTAGCATAAGCAATACCATAAGCAACAGAAATTGCCATAGGTATCAAAAACTGAGCAGAGAAACTCTTCTCAAAAATCAATGGTGCCAATCCAGCTACTGTTGTGATAGACGTAAGAAAAATTGCTCTAAACCTAGAACGTCCTGCCTCCACCATAGCCTTATGATAGGGTTCTCCAGATTTGAGCAAGAGATTAAATTTCTCGACCAATACTAAGCCATCATTCACTAGTATACCGATTAGCGCTACTATACCTAATCCAGATAATATGTTGATACTTACACCATGTATCCAGTGTCCCCATGCTACACCAACAAAACAAAAAGGAATCAAAATGAAAAGCAATAATGGTTGTCCATAAGATCTGAATACGAACGCTATCACACTATACATGAGTAATAGTATTATAGGTAATATTTTAAATAATGCCGTTCCGATTCTAGAAAAGCCTCTATTCTGGCCTTCATACAAAGCGGTCACTGTCGGATATTTAGCTAAGAGGTTAGGGACAACATTAGCTTTTATATCAGACAATACTTCAGGAGCGGAATCTGATGGATCGGCTAAATCTGCATCTACACGGATCTCTCTTCTACCGTCTATATGATTGATAACTACTTCTCCCCTTCCTATAGTATACGTTGCAATTTCAGAAAGCGGCACTCTGCTACCTGTGGGTGTAACGATACGCATATCATCTAGATTAGAAATACTGCTACGGTTACTGCGATCGTATCTTACCCATACTCTGATCTCATCTCTTCCTCGCTGAAAACGCTGGACAGAATTTCCAAAAAATCCAGAACGCACCTGTGCCATAACTTGCTGTAAATTCAGACCCAGTAGATAAGCATTATCCTTTAGTTCGAGTTTGACCTCTTTGATACCTGCAGGATCATTGTCGGTAATATCTGTAAGTCGAGGATTATTCCCAAAGCTAGCCTTCAGGTCCTCAGTAGCCTTCTTAAGTTCATCTACATTATTTCCTACCAGCGATACCGAAACTGGAGATCCTCCAAAAGCATTACCGGAACCATACACTACTGATTCAGCTTCATAAATCGGACCTACTCTTTTTCTTATATTATTAGAAATCACAGAAGCTGGTATATCTCTTTTCTCACCTGGAAGAAGATTCAGCACTAGAGAAGCTGTGGAAGAACCTGGTCCAAGCCTTCGTACGATATTCTGTATAAGGGGCAAGGTATCCACCTTGGTCAACTCTTCATTGGCTTTCCATGCTTCTACCTCGATAATGTTTATCAATGAATCGGTAATCAACTCACTCGTACCTTGTGGTAATTCCAAATTTATACTTACTCGATCTGATGCTACAGTAGGAAAAAAATTAAATCTTATAATGCCTCCTTCGATTGCTCCTAAAGTAGCTAGTAGCAAAGCAATAGGAATGGCAAAACCGAAAATGGGAAAGTTAAGTACAAATCTGAGTAAGGGCACATAGAATGTTTCTCGTAACCAAATCATAATTTTATCAGCCCACACATTTATTATAAATGGTTTAGCATCTTTATTCAAGGCATTAGAATGCGCGAGGTGAGCAGGAAGTATTAAAAAAGCTTCTACTAAAGATATCAACAAAATAATAATTACTATCGTAGAAATCTGACCGAAAAAGGATCCTAGTCTTTCTGGCAAAAACAAAAAGGTCGAGAAAGCGATCATCGTTGTCATAATGGCTGCTATGATCGGAGGCATTACCTGGCGCGAACCTTCTACTGCAGCTCGCAGTTTAGGTTTTCCATTTTCATATTGATCATAAATGTTTTCTGCTATTACAATTCCATCATCGACAAGTATACCTATAACAATGATCATCCCAAATAAAGAAATCACATTTATCGTCATAAATCCTGGCGCAAAAATAAACAAACCTAAAAAGGAAAAAGGTAAACCTACTGCTACCCATAAAGCTATACTCGGCTTAAGGAAAATTGAAAGAAATAAAAGCACTAACAAAATTCCAAATAAACCATTTTCCAAAAGTAGATTTTGACGATCATTTAGTGCAATAGAGGAATCTGAGCTTACGTTAAGCTGCACTACATCATTCTTTTCATTAAATTCCTTAATATAATTTTTTACTTGATCTGTAGCATAAAGAAGGTCTTCAGAGTTAGTTGTACTGATAGAAATCTGTACCGCTGGATCTCCGTTAAAGTCGATTCTATCAGGAGTCTCCGACCACTTATCTCTTACAACAGCTACATCTCTCAGACGTACTATTTGTCCAGAATTAGTAGATTTTACTACAATAAAGTCTAAACCATCACCATAGTAAGATCTATTGTTAGCTCTTATGAGATATTCTTCTGTATCTGTTTTGATATTTCCACCAGTTGTTAGGAGATTAGTATTTCTAACAGCTGCCGCTACCTCATCAAAGGTCAGATTAAAGGCCAACAACTTATCCTCCTTTATTGCGATCTCTATCTCTTCATCTGGGAATCCACTGAGTTCTATTTGAGAAATACCTCCTATCGCACGTAGGTCTTCTTCTATTTTTCTCGCTTCTTCTTTTAAGGTAATCAAGGGAAGTCCTTCCCCACTTACTGTAAAGGTGATCGCACTATTTATATTCTCCTGTTTAGAGATCACAGGTGGTTCCATGTCTGTAGGAAAAGAAGGTACACGATCTACAGCATTTTTGACATTGGCCAATATAATATCTATGTCTGCTCCCTCTACTATTTCTACTGTTATGGTTGCTGCATTTTCGCTAGAAGCAGAGGTCACCCTGTCTAAATCCACCAAGCCTCTTAGGTTATCCTCGATCTTCAGTACTACACCTTCTTCTATCTCAGCAGGAGAAGCACCAGGATATACAATATTAATAAAGATCAACTTAGAATCATCTAGTGGAAAATATGATGAGTTGGTATCCTGCAATCCAAAGTAACCAAATACTGCAGTACATATCATCAAGATATTTACTGCGACAGGATACTTTATAAAAAAGGAGATAAAATTATTCATTGTAGCTCTTGAGTTTAAAAGATGAAATGCTTTTACAAAATACGTTTACTGCTTTTCTTCGAATCTTTCCACAAGCATTCGGTCATAAGCACCTGGAATCATTTTGTCCAGTATTTCAGTTCCATCATCTAGTCCTCTTATCACTACTGTCTTATCGGTATAGTGTACAGGATCTATTTCTGTCAAGTTAAGCATGCCATCTCTTAGCACATAGATTTTAGAATTATCTACTAACAATTTTCTAGAGATTTCAAAAGTGTTTTTCTCATTCTTAGCATTGAGAACAGCTTCTAGATACATACCTTCTCGCAAGCCTCTACCCGTTACTTGTATAAAGGCTTGTATTGTTTGGGTATTCGGATCTATCAGTTTATTGATCCGTGTCACTCTTCCTTTCCAGGTTTTTGTTTTTTCTACATTTTGAAGTTTTACTGAGTTACCTGATTTCAGCTGGTCAGCATAAGTAGAATTTACGGCTACTTCCAGTTCATAGACATTAGGGTCTATGAACTCTCCTAACTTTTGTCCCGCACGGACCAAAGAACCTATATTGATCGTTGCTTCCGTAAGTACACCATTATAAGGAGCATAGATAGCATACTTACTCATACGCTCTTCTATATTTTTTACAGTATACCAGTTGGTAATAATATTTTGCCCTGCGATATATAGTTTCTCTCTTTCTGAACTGGTTTTGGGGAGAGGCCTTAAAGAACTATTGAGATCAAATTCTTTGACATAAGTTTCCCACTTATCAAAAGCTTCTGGGTAATCAAACTTTAGGTCTGGTAGAATACCTACTAATAAATTCTGCAGACTACTTTTTTGTGATAAGAGACTCGCCCGCTCCTCTGCATTATTGAGACGGATCAGCACATCTCCACTATTATAACTTACTCCTGGTTTAAAAGCTTTATCACTATACTCAAATATCCCTTGAACTTCAGAAAATAGTTCTATTCTTTCTTTGGCTGCTAAGTTACCACTAGCGGTCACTGTTATGGGTGTATCTTCATTTTTGACGATCTGGGTAAATACTTTTGATATAGCCTTTTTAGGTTTTTCTCTTTGAGGTCTTTCTGTAGCTGCAAGGTTTTGTTTTACATAATACCCACCACCAATTATAAGTATACCAATAATGCTGATAATTATTTGTCTCATAGAATGTTAGCTATTTATGAATAGATCCTAGATGTTGAATAGATCATACTGAACATCTATAACAACGTAAAGTTGCTTAAAAATGTAAAGAAATATTGTATTTCTTATACCTCGAAGGTAGAATGTTTTTAATAAAAAAATGAATTAGGTCTTATGTTTTCTCATATTTCACCGTGGTATAATTTCAATTGGTGAAGAATAAGAAAGGAAGTGGCTATGAGTGCTACGTTAGGTTTAGTCTTATATCTTACGAGGAAGGAAAATAAATTGTGCACCCAAAGTACTCAAGGAGAAAATACAGATAAAAGAATCTGGACTCTTGTAAGTTGCCTTAAAATCTCTGACCTTAGGCTCGTGGATGATCTGCTTAGAAACAAATTCTTCAAGCGTAGAAACATTGACAGACCAGTTGCCTTGCACCTTATCCTTGTCGATGATAGGAATACCTAATTCTACCTCTTGTTTATGGATTACAAAAATAGGATACTTTGTTACTTCGCTTGCCATGATGGTATCTATAGCATCGCCCATCATCTTACGATAACCGTCTAATTCTTTCTCTAGAAAAAGATATAATTCTGGTTTAGTTACTTCTTCTTTCATAGTACTTCTTTTTTTAACTGTAACAATGCGACACTCTCTACATGATGTGTATGAGGAAACATATCTACAGGCTGACACTTTACTACCTCATATTTTTCCTTGAGTATGCTCAGATCTCTAGCCTGTGTAGCTGGACCACAACTTACATAAACAATCTTAGGTGCTTCTAGGGCTAGTAAGGTCTGGACAACATCCTTGTGCATACCTGCTCGCGGAGGATCAGTTATCACGATATCTGGTTTAGGGTGTTGTGCAATAAAGTCTGTTGTTAGAACATCTTTTACATCTCCACAATAGAAACTTGCATTATCTATATTATTTAGTTTCTTATTAAATTTTGCATCAGTAATAGCATCCTGTACTTCTTCTATACCTATAATTTCTTTGCAATGATCTGCCATGTAAAGAGCTATAGATCCTAGACCCGTATAAAGATCATAGACTACCTCATCTCCTGAAAAATCACAGTATTTTTTTATAACATCATAAAGCTTAACGCCTTGCAAAGTGTTGGTCTGAAAAAATGATTTGGGACTTATCTTAAACTGTAGATCATTCAACTTTTCTATGATATACTCAGCTCCACTATATAGCACAAGGTCTTGGTCATAGATAGAATCGTTCTTCTTCTGGTTGATGATATAATAGATACTCTTCAGGTAGGTGTGCTTTGTTTTTATGTACTCCATCATAGCTTCTATCGCCTCATAATCTTGCTCTCCAAAAACCATTACGATCATCCACTCTTCTATGCTGGTATTTCTGATAAACATATTTCTTAGCAATCCCTTGTGCAACTTAGCAGCATAAAAAGTAAGCTCATGCTTTACAGCGTATTTCCATATATCATTGCGTAGAAGGTTAGCTCTATCTGCTTGTAAATGGCAGTTGTCTACCTGTACTATTTTGTCAAAAGATCCAGGCGCATGAAAACCTAAGGCATTACCTCTTACAAGATCTCCCTCCTCGGCAATCTCATCTGCCGTAAGCCATCTGGTATCAGAAAAAGAATACTCCATCTTATTCCTATAATAACGCGTATAGTCAGCAGCTAAGATCGGCTGAACAATTTCTTTATCTAGACCTCCTATTTTCTGGATTACATTTTCTACCACTTGTTGTTTTCCATGTAATTGTTGAGCATAACTTATATGCTGCCACTTACAACCACCACAATCATCAAAATGCTCGCAGAAGGGTTGTTCTCTATGCATAGAATACTTAGAGATATGCATCGTTTTCCCCTGAAGAAAAGATTTTTTTTTCCGAAGGATAAGCGCATCTACTACATCACCCGGTGCAGCACTATCTACAAATACAACCTGTCCTTCCGCTGTCCTTCCTACTACTCTACCTCTGTCGGCTATACCCGTTATATGTAGATCTGTTATGGTTTTCTTTTTCCTCGCCATCGTGATGCAAAAGTAAATCAATATCTGTACTTATGGTAGTTTCTATTGGAAGATTAATTCAGATGAATAATTGCTTAACCATAGGAATATATCCAGATTTAATTAAACTAGTTTTTTAAGATAATCTATAATCCTATAGCTATTACAATGAGAATCCTTATCAAGGCTAGTTTACTTCTTCTACTATCCTCTACCTCAGTATAACAAACTCTGTTCTTCTGTTTTGTTTTCTTCCTTCCGGTATTGTATTATCCGCAATAGGTTCTCTTTCTCCTTTTCCTGTGTGAGAAATTCTACTACCATCTATACCTAATAACAATAGCGCATCCATAACTGACTTCGCTCTATTTCTAGACAACAATAGATTATCGGATTCCTCTCCTACATCATCTGTATGTCCTACTATTTGGATTCTTAGATTTGGGTTTTCTTGCAACAATTGAGATAATTTAGATAGCTCATATTGAGAGGTAGGTAGCAAAGTTGCAGAGCCCGTATCAAAGAAAATATTGTTCAACACTATAGGTTGATTATAGACTATTTCTGATGTATTTTCTGTTTTTACAGCAATGAGTTCTATTGTTTTTACGATAGGTTCTAGTGCAGAACTTCCTTCTGGAAAAACGATATTTTCTGAGTGAAATGCATAGCCATCTCTTTCTACATATATAGCATAATCATGTCCTGCTGTTACCACAGTCATAAGGTCTCCATCCTCTTCCGATTTGGTATCTAGCAGTATAGAATCTAGTGCTATTTCTTTGAGAATCATATTAGCAGAAAGTTCTTTTTTTGTTTTGGCATCGATAACATTTATTTTGACGTAAGTAGTAGGTAGAGGTCTTGCATAATCAGGAAGTTCAAACTTAAATAAATCAAAATTTCCTTTTGTTTTCAGCACTCTAGAAGTATTATCGTGTCTATCATTTAGATCAGAAGTATAATAGGCTGTAAGACCATCCGTACTAATCGTAAGCGCTCCCTCGTCTGCTGAAGTGTTGATAGGATAGCCCATGTTAGTAGGCTCAGACCAACCATCTTTTCCAAGTCTTGAAAAATAGATGTCAAAACTTCCCATACCTTTATGCCCATTAGACCTAAAATAGAGGGTTTTTCCATCAGCATGTATATAAGGTGACTCGTCATCTCCTTTAGAATTTACCGCACCTGGAAGCAGTCTAGGCTTAGACCATCGTTTATTAAACAAAGTAGAATAATAAATATCTGCGCCTCCCACACCTTGAGATCTTTCAGAACTAAAGTAGAGGGTTTTTCCATCAGCACTAAGACTAGGTTGAGAATCCCATGCTTCCGAGTTGATCGTTGTTCCCAAATTTTTAGGTGTAGTCCATGTATCATTTCTTTTTTGAGCATAATAGAGATCACAAGATTCTCTCATAGCATCTCTTCTCCCACAAGCTGTAAATATGATCAATCTTCCATCAGATGATAGACAATGTGCTCCTTCGTTATTTACAGTATTTAGAGACGCTACAGGTTCCGCTTTTGTAAAGCTAGAATCAACTAAATATGATATATAAAAATCTTCTTGTCCGTTGTTTACTCTGGTAAAAATTAAGGACTCCCCATCAGAAGATAGAACGGGTAGATATTCTGATTCTTCTGTATTAATACTATCCCCGAATGATGTTGTAGTAAACGGTACAGGATGTTGGACTAGTGAGTCTCTGAAATAAATGATTCCTAATTCTTGATCTACTTTTTTAGCCTGAGGTGTTCCATCTGTCAGAGTAGTTCTAAAAGTTTTGAGATGTATAAGTGCTTTCTTAGGTTCTCCATCTTCTTCATACAATTTATAGAGTGTAAAAAGTACTTTGGGTTCATATGTAGGTTCTAGTGCTACAGCTTTTTCAAAATATTCTATAGCCTTCTTTGTTTTTCCTTGAGATTGTTGAATAATTCCAAGCTTGATATATGGGTCTATGAGCTTATCGTATTTTTTTAATGCTTTCTTATATTCCTTGATTGCCTTATCATATTTCTTTGACTTGAAAGCTTTATCTGCTGATATAAGACATTTCCGTGTTTTTTTATCCACATCCATGTTGGTAAGGTAGTTTTGAGCGGAAATGAACTGAGCAGATAGGAAAAGGAGGAGGGTAGCTAATAATCTCATTTATATATAAGTTTTGGTGTCAGAGGAATTGTCCAACAACTTAATAGAAACAAATATTTACAGATAAAAATTTCATGAAACTACCGAAAAATAAGGCTTATGGACCAAAAAAAAGGATCAATGTAGCTTAAACATTGATCCATCCTGAAATCCATAGCCTTTAGGCAATACTCTTTAAAAGTAACGCTGCCTCCTTGTCTCCAAGGTCTGCTGCGTCTTTTATATCCTTAATATAGCCTTTTTTTCCAGCTTTTTGCTTGACTATACCTCTAAATCTTAATTTTTTAGCTTCTGGAATCTTATCATATCCTTCTTCTAACTCTATAGAAGACTCTATTGCTTTAAGCGCTTCTTCATATTCTTCATTGCCCATAAGTGCAATTCCGTAGTCAAAAAAGGCTTTTCTTCTCCAGTGAATATTGGGATTGTCCTTTTTGAAATTTCTATTTGTAAATAGTTTTAAGTCAAAAATTGCCTTATCCCAATCTTCTAATACAATATGGCATTCCGATTTTAGCCTTCTGGCTTTCCAGTACACATCTTGCAATGCCACACTCTTAAGTAACACCAGTTCTAGGTCTTTTATTGCTTCTGTAAAATCCTTTTTAGCTATAGCAACTTTTGCTCTGCCAAAATAAGCATAAGGATTTGTAGTATCTAAAGCTATACTTTTGTTATAATCTCTTAAAGCTTCATCATACTTTTTCATAAGATAATTGACCTTAGCTCTACGCTCATAAGCTTGAGCATGCCGATCAAATTTTTCTATGGCCTTAGTAAGAGACTTTATAGCATTTTCTTCTTCTCCTTCTTTTTTGACAAGTGACCTCCCTTTAAGGTATGCTTGTACAGCTGCTTTATCACTTGTGGGTTCCATGTGCTCATGGTGTAGGATCTTACCACTATCTACTAACCAACTATCCAATACACCTGAAACTGCAAACTGAGAACAATATGCAAGAAGTGTAGCTGTATTTTTATAGGTCTTTTCGTAGACCTGTTTAACTAGTCTTGGGATTTCTAATGTCAATTTTTCTCGGGAAAAGATATCTGCCTCTTCGAATAAAACATCAGATTTATGATAGTTCTCTGCTCTGTACTTATACATCTTGATAACCTTATCATAGGTTTTCTCATTTCCAAAATCCAACTTTCCTTGTATAATCGTCTTAAATAGCATTATTCTGCTTCGTGTTTTCCCTAATTAATATTTGCTGAAACCGTAGTGTTATACTTATATCTATGCATATTCAGTGCCAAATATTAGCCGAAACTAACATTTGGAATAAACTGAAAACTACTCCGTAATTGTTTTATTTTAAGGTAATAACAAATTACGTTGAAAATCGTTGAAAATCAAAGGGTTTTGACAAATTGTTATGCCCAAACTTTACACCCTTCGGTACAATTAGTACAAATATCTATTTGATCTCTACCTTTTAATAAAGAATTTCTGAAATTCTGGTAGTGTTCCCCTTGCCATATTTCTCTAAAAGACTGCTGCTTAAGATCTCCTAATCGATGAGTAGCATCCTTATCAAAACAACAAGGGACAACCATTCCATCCCAAGTAATTACGCAAGAATGCCATAATTTCCAGCAGTGGTTGAGCAATTCATTTTTGACAATATAACTACCATCTGCTTGTTCAGCATATCTAGAATACTTATCGATTGTAGGAATCAGATCGTTACCATTTTTGTAATCATAGACTTGGGCAGTCTTGAGTTTTACTTCATCGATTCCTATTTCTTTTGCAAGTTTATATATTTCTGGAATTTGGTGTTCATTAGGTTTGACAACTAGAAACTGGAATATAGTATGCGGTGTCTTAGATTTCAGTTTCTTTTTCCACTTTACAATATTTCTAGCACCTTGTAATACAGATTCTAGTTTTCCTGCTTTACGATAATTTTCATAGACGTCCTGAGATGTACCATCTACCGATATAATCATTCTATCCAGACCTGATTCTATGGTCGCTTTGGAATTTGCATCATTAAGAAAATGACCATTAGTGGAAGTTATGGTGTAGATTCCTTTCTTATGTGCATAATTAACCATCTCCAAAAAATTAGGGTTTATATACGGCTCCCCTTGGAAATAAAAGATAAGATAGATCAGCTCCTTATACATCTCATCTATCGTATTCTTAAAAAAATCTGTTTTAAGATTTCCCGTAGGTCTAGTAAAAGCTCTTAGACCACTTGGACATTCTGGACATCTGAGATTACAAGCCGTTGTAGGTTCGACAGAAATAGTGAACGGCATGCCCCATTGCGTAGCTTCTCTCTTAGCATTTGTAAGATGGAAAGAACTATAGACCTTAGCAAGATTAGCTACTCTTGTAGGTGTAAGTTTAGAAAGAAAATTTATGCTATCGTTCCAGTATATAGACATTTACGCAAGATACCTTTCTTTTATGATTTCTATATGATGTTGTACATGCCCTGCAATCATATAAGGTAGAGATCTAGCCATGGTCATATGTGCAGAAATCATAGATGCTTTTTCCCAATTCTTACTAGAAAATCCAGCAAACAAAACTATGGTAGAATTTCTAGTAATGGCAAAATCATCCATGAGAAGCTGATGCGATATATGGCTCACATCATTAAGCTCTATATACTTATCTTGATCAAAACCTGGAATTTCAGCTTCATCACCTCGACTCGCAGCAAGGGCTCTATAGGCAAATATTCTCTCTGTCTCTATGACATGTACAATGGATTGCTTCAGTGTCCATTTTCCTTCTGCATAGCTATAATCTAATTTACCCTCAGGTATAGATGCTAGTAGGGCCAGAAATTCATCTTTTTGATTTATAAGAAAATCCATTATATCACCTTCGGGACACTTATCTATATAGTTCCAGAAGTAGGGATTACAGTCTCCTTGTATGGGTCTAGGTATCATTTTTCATTATTTGTTGTGCAAAATTAAAAAAAGGCTGCAATAAAGTATTACAGCCCGATTTTACTAACCAATAAAATGCATTCAACTATCTTTAAGACGATGTTTTTCTAAAAGGTGACATTTTCTAAGAAATAAATCTGTTAAATATTGAAAATATTAACAATTCCCTCATTTTTGTGGTATGATTCAGTGGTTTAGAAACTTATTTGGCCAGAAAGAAATTGATGATGCTATGAAGTACTTAGTTGTAGGGATGGGTAATATGCATCCAGATTATGATTCTACAAGACATAATATTGGTTTTGAGCTAGCGGATAAGTTAGCAGTTGAAAACGAAGTAAAATTTGAACACGAGAACCTAGGAGATCTAGGAACATTCAAATATAAGGGTAGAACAATATGGTTACTTAAGCCTTCTACCTATATGAATAGGAGTGGTAAGTCTGTCAAATATTGGATGGACAAGAAAAAAATCAAGCAAGAAAATATCCTTATTCTTATAGATGATCTTAATCTAAAGTTTGGTGATGTTCGCCTGCGTCCCAAAGGTAGTCATGGTGGACACAATGGTCTGAAAGATATCGACCAATATCTAGGAAATAATAATTACTCAAGACTCCGTATGGGTATAGGCAATGATTACAAGAGGGGACAGCAAGTAGATTTTGTCCTAGGGAAATGGGATAAAGAAGAGCAAGAAGAATTGCCTACTATTCTAGATAAGGCTACTAAAAAAATGCAAGAATTTATTTTCAATAGAAAGCCTGCTGGAAGAAACTAAAGCATACGATCTATAAATAAAGGGAACTCTTTTTCTAATTCTTCTTCCCCTATAGATTTAAACCCATAATTACCATTAAGATATTCTGCTAAGTATACTTGCTCGGTTTGTCCCGGCGTAGGAACTAACACTACTTTCTTCTGCATGTGGCATAGATCCATAATAGAACTATAACCTGACCTACAGATAATGATCTTACTCTGGTTGATAAGTTTATTCAGTTTTTCCGAATCTAGAAAGTTATATCTAGTCAAATTAGCTGTAGTAATTTTTACAATCTTATCAGAAACTTTTCCATCGATAATAATCGAAGAAAACGATTGCTTAGCAAGCATAGAAAAAAGTTTGTTAGCAAATCTTGACCGCATAGGTTCTGGACCAGAAACAATAGCTAGCACTTCATTTTCTGTCGGTAAGATTTCTTTCTCTATCCTGGTAAGTGGTCCTATGAATATCTTAGGGGTTCCGATTTTTTCCGATGACATCCTACCCGATAATTTGCTCTCGGGATAATCTGGAATCCAACATGCATCAAACTTTTGTATCCACTTTTTATTTAGCCATGTTCCAGGTTTCCCAAAAAATTTATAGGCTGACAATAATCTAATCTGGTGTGTAATAATTATAGATTTTACATGATCATTCCTTACGCCATATCTATTATCTGAAATAATAAGTTCTATATTTTCTCTTTCTATAATCTGTGCTGTTGTCTTCTTTTCTCGTTTTATCGCGGACAATATTTTAATAGATTGTAAGAGGATACTCTTTTCTATAGTACTGTGTTTGTACTGTATATCATAAGCAGGAAGTTCATGATACGGTAAATCAGGAAAAGCTCTTCTAAGAAAAACTAGGGCCTGTCCGTCTGATGCTAGCTGTACTGTTTTGCCAGCATCTAACAAGAGTCTTATTAGAGGGATACATCTAGAAGCATGCCCGAGTCCCCAGTTAAGTGGTGCGACTAGTATTCTATCAGGAAGAGCATGTATATCTATATTAGAGATCAAAAGTATAAATTGCTTTAATCAATAATCTAATAATTACTGGACGCTCCCTCTTCTATTCTTGATCTATCTAAGTCTTATCTCGTCATTGTAGGTATCCAGAAACTTATATTCGTTTAGATGGAAATTTTCCTTAGGTTCCATCTTAATCCATTTCTTGTACTTCTTGTACCAGTAGAATTGCTTGCTTATAAGTCCTTTCTTAAAGTACGCGTGTAGATAAGGATGAACCTGTAATAGTATCTTAGACTTGGGATGTGCTGTAATAATATATTCCATATTACGCTCTATCTCATCGGATAATACTATTGTAGGGCTGACTTTTCCTGTTCCTCTACAAGATGGACATTGCTCATTAGTATCTAGTTTCGTTACAGGCTTCACTCGCTGACGTGTTATCTGCATCAGGCCGAATTTCGATAAGGGCAAGATCGTATGCTGTGCTCTATCGTTTTTCATAAATTCCTTCATGGCTTTGTAGAGTTCTCCTTTATGGTTAAAGTTACGCATATCGATAAAATCGATAATTATAAGTCCACCAATATCTCGGAGACGTAACTGTCTAGCTATTTCTTTGCCAGATTCTAGATTTACTGCAAGAGCCGATGATTCTTGATCTCTACTTTGCTTTTTAGGACCACTATTTACATCTATGACATGCATTGCCTCTGTGTGCTCTATCACTAGATAGGCACCACTAGCCATAGTAGACGTTTTGCCAAAAGAAGATTTGATCTGTCTGCTTACATTATATTTTTCGAATACAGGAGATTGTCCTCTGTGTAGACTTACTATTTTCTCTTTGTCAGGCGCTACTGTCTTAATATAGTTTTTAATATTATGATAGAGTTCCTTATCGTCTATGACTATCCTGTTAAAAGAATCATTAAGTATATCTCTTACTAAGCTTGAAGTTTTGTCTAGTTCACTAAGCAGTTTTTTGGGCTGACTCCCACTTTTTAGTTCATTGAAAATTTTTCTCCAATTCTCTGTTAGGTCTCTGATCTCTTCGTGAAGATCAGCAACTTTCTTACCTGATGCGGCAGTACGTACTATAACGCCAAAATTTTTGGGCTTGATACTTTCCACTAGACGCTTAAGTCTTTTTCTCTCATCTGCATCACCTATCTTTTTAGAGATCGCTACAACATTATTAAATGGTGTCATAACCATATACCTTCCCGGCAAAGTGATTTCGCAAGTAAGTCTCGGTCCCTTTGTAGAGATAGGTTCTTTCAGTACTTGTGCAAGTACTAGGTTGTTTCTAGAAAAAACACGGTCTATTTTACCGTTTTTAGGATTGTCAGGTTCTAACTCAAAATGATCTAGAAGATGCGTTTGCAATTGTTTATTGCAAGTCATGTTCGTAAACTTTTTGAGCGAATTGATCTGAGGTCCTATGTCCGTATAATGCAAAAATGCATCCTTACGTTGGCCTAGGTCTAGAAAAGCTGCGTTAAGACCTGGTCTTAACATCTTAATAGATCCTAGGAAGATGTCTCCCACAGAAAAGTTAAAATCTTTACTTTGGTTATGTAGTTCTACCAGCCGACGGTCTTCCATCAGCGCTATATCTACATCTGTAGGAGTTGATCGTATAATTAACTCCTTTTCCACTCTTTAGCTTATTGTTAGCAGGCGGCAAAGAATACAGCTATGGTAAGTTAGTTAGCGGATTCTTATGTATATATTATAAGATTTTACCACTAATCATTTATTACTTAGTCGCTGAAGTAATAGCTTATATTTTTAGACACAATATTGTATTCTATACAGCTGGTGCTATATTATTTATTCTTTTTCTTGTGTCTATTTTTTCTTAGCCTCTTCTTTCTTTTATGAGTTGCTATTTTATGTCTTTTTCTTTTTTTACCGCAAGGCATATTACTTCTTTATATTGTTAATAAATTTTTATTCTGTTCTATTGCATTCTTCTAAATGCTTTTTTGCTAGAGATTCGTTCCCTTGTTTGCTATATATCTGATAAAGAAAACAATTAGCGTCTCTATTTTGAGGATCTATGCTGAGCACTTTTGTAAAACGACCTATAGCTTTTTCTAATTGATTCGTTTCAAAGCCTAATTTTCCTAACTGATTTAAAACTGTAATGTTCTCTGGAAACTTCTTATTGAGATCCAGTAACATCATTATTCCTTTCATGGGATTCTCCTCTAAAGGTTTTTCCACATAAACTAACGCTAGGTTTACCTGATGTTCTACATTTTCGGGATTAAATGAAATAGCTTTTTCAAAAGCTTTCGTAGCCCTATTAAAGCAGAATTCTTTTATATCAGCGTCTTGCGTCCTCTGTACACACAGTGCAAATGTTGTACCTGTTATGGACCAAGCATCCTCTGTGTCTGTTTTTTCTGCAATTTCTTGGGCATAAATACCACTAACCTCTTCGTGTTTTCTAGCATACCAGTTAGATGCTAATTGCTCTAAATAAAATAATGATGTACTATCATCTTGAGCTTGCTTTCTCTCAAACTCTAGAGATTGTATGTATGCTTTGTCATCATCACTAAGCAGAGATCTCGCTCTATCCACTAGTGTATTAGGACTAATGTTTTCAAAATTTAACGCTCTAGACTTTTCAGAACGTATTTGTTCAACAGATTTTGTCTCACATCCAAAGTACAATGTCAAAAATAACCCTAGAAAAAAAATGATTGTGGCTATCTGGGACTTGTTCATCTAATTATTTCTTAGAATCTTCATCTGGCAAAGAGTGAACATTTTCTTTCACTTGGTCCACAAATATTTTTGCAGGCTTAAATGATGGTATATAATGTTCAGGAATTTCTATTGCAACATTTTTCTTTATATGTCTTCCTATTTTTTTCGCTCTCTTCTTTATTACAAAAGATCCAAACCCTCTTACGTATACATTCTCGCCTCCTGACAACGAACTTTTCACCTCATTAAAGAACATTTCTAAAGTTACTAGTACATCTACTTTAGGAACTCCTGTCTTTTCTGATATCGTGGAGACCAAATCTGCTTTTCTCATTGCTTTTATTTGATTATTAATAAGTTATGCTTCTCAACACCTTTCTCCTTGAGAGGTGCAAATTTCGTAATTTTATTGAATCTTAGAAATTTTCAGCATTCTTTTTTTTACTTTTTTATATTATAATTCGTTCAGGTTCAATAATATAGCTATTTGTTGTATAAATATGTAGCTATATTTACAATTAGTACAGTAAGAAATATATTCTATACACCCCAAGGAAGTGTATATTTGGGCAAAGTAAGTGAGCATTTATGATATATTCAATGACAGGGTATGGACAGGCGTCCAAAGACTTTAAAGACAAAAAAATAATTGTAGAGGTAAGGACTCTTAATGGAAAAAGTACAGACCTGAGGTTCAGACTGCCTAATAATTATAAGGAAAAAGAGATTACCCTGCGGAAAATCATCCTTGACAAAGCTATAAGAGGTAAACTAGATGCTAGCATTACGATAGAAAATGATGCTGGGGAAGAATCATTTGTGCTTAATAAAACGCTTTTCAAAAAATACTACACGGAGCTCAAAGGTATTATGGACGAGGAAAACATAGCCCATGGTGATCTTATGCAGACTATCATGAGAATACCTAATGTACTCATGAGTAAGCAAGCAGAATTAGATAAGGAAGAATGGGAAACTGTAAAAAGTCTTACCCACTCTGCTCTAGATCAACTCAATGTATATAGATTAACTGAAGGCATGGCAATGTCTACTGATCTTTCAGATAATGTCAAAAGCATTATGCATTCTCTTACTCAGGTAGATCAGTATGAATTAGAAAGAATTAATACTGTAAAAGATAGAATCAAAAAAAATTTAGAACAGTTTCTCTCTGATGAGAAAACAGATTCTAATCGTTTTGAGCAAGAATTGATCTACTATCTAGAAAAGCTTGACATCAACGAAGAAAAAATGAGACTCAAGCAGCATTGTGACTATTTTCTAGAATTTCTAGAGGAGCAATCAAGCTCGAAAGGAAAAAAACTTGCCTTCCTATCACAGGAAATGGGAAGAGAAATTAATACCTTGGGTGCCAAAGCGCAAGATTATAATATACAGCAACTAGTCATCTCTATGAAAGATGATCTAGAACGGATCAAAGAGATGATTGCAAACATCGTGTAGTGAAAAAAAAGAAGTTTTCTAAAAAGCTGATATTGGTTACTGCTCCTTCGGGTGCAGGTAAAACAACAATAGTAAAGCATTTGTTAAAAACCTATGACTTTCTTGGGTTTTCTGTGTCTGCAACTAATCGTGCAAGACGCGACCATGAGGTAGATGGAAAAGATTATCACTTTCTCTCTACAGAGGCCTTTAAAGAGAAAATAGAAAACAATGAATTTGTAGAATGGGAAGAAGTCTATGATGACCAGTTTTATGGAACACTCAAGTCAGAAGTAGAAAGGTTATGGGAACTAGAGAAAAATGTAATTTTTGACATAGAAGTTAACGGCGCTACCAATATCAAAAACCTCTATAGAGATAAAGCTTTCGGCGTTTTTGTAAAACCTCCTTCCTTTAATATTCTTGTCCAAAGATTAAAAGGTAGAAATACAGAAAACACATCTAGTCTAAAGAAAAGAATCAAACGTATAAAACGAGAGCTTACTTTCGAAAATAGTTTCGATGCCGTTCTGCTCAATGATTCACTAGATGTATGTCTAAAAGAAGCTGAAATTCTTGTAGAATCCTTCTTTTTAGGTAAATTAGAAGCGTAATTTAATTTACAGATATATTTTCTTTCTATGATCTATAACTGCAAAACAGCTGGAATAAGTGTAACCGTCCGACCTAGGTTCGAGCGACTTGTAGCCATAGACCAAAAGATACAACATGTTTTTTCTTACGAGGTTACTATAGAAAACAATAGCGATGTTACTGTACAACTGCTCTCAAGAAAGTGGATCATAATAGATGGTAACAAAACAAAGAAAATTATAGAAGGAGATGGTGTAGTCGGGCAGCAACCTATCTTAGAACCTGGTCAGAGTCACACCTATAATTCTTGGTGTCCAATGATCACTCCTGTAGGAAAAATGTATGGCTATTTTAAAATGATAAACACTTCTAAGAAAACCTTTAAGGCTATAGTTCCTGAGTTTTTGTTCCATACTCCTTATATACTAAACTAATTTCCTCTATTTACTTAGAATAACTCGGGAGGGATCGCTTTTTCTAGATGTAACAATTTTCTTTTCATCTCCAGACCTAGCGCGTAACCGGTCAGTGAACCATCCGAACCTATGACTCTATGGCAAGGGATAATAATAGGAATAGGATTTTTTCCATTTGCCGTACCTACCGCTCTTATCGCTTTCTCATTACCTATCTGGATGGACAATTTCTTATAGGATACAGTCTTGCCATAAGGAATTTCTAGCAGTGCTTTCCAGACCTTTTGGTGAAATAATGTATGATCCCCGAAGTCAAAATAATGATAGCAGGATTCTGTACTTCCTTCAAAATAGGCCTTGAGGTGATCTATATAATAGTGTATAATCTTATTTTCAAAAGCTTTTTTCTTTTTGTCTACTAAACTTAAGGACCTTAGACCAATATCTGAACTTACTAGTTCGAGTATCCCTACTGGACTGTCTATATATCCTGTATACACCTTTACTTGTATATTCATCTTTAGGTAATTAAGTATTTTATAAATATATATATTAACAACTGATATATAAACTATGTAGAAGGACTTAAAAAGAAATCGTAAAATATTAAGTAATTAAACGGGATAATCTTTGGCAGTAATAAAAAAGAGCATAAATTTGCATCGCTTTTTGAATCAGAGTTTTCTGATTTGGAAAACCAACTTAAACCAAAAGGTACCTTAGCTCAGTTGGTAGAGCAATGGACTGAAAATCCATGTGTCCCTGGTTCGATTCCTGGAGGTACCACAAAACCTTCGCTTTGTGCGAGGGTTTTTTTTATCTCTTAGCCTTGCTATTTCTTATGTAAGAGAAACTCTTCTGCCTTTTTACATATTATCTGACAGCAATATAGATTTCAAATACGTTTTTAGGATATTATGACAATTTCAAAGCAACTATTCATTATACTGACAAGTTTCATCCTTCTGTTTACTTCATGTATCAGGGATACAGAAAACCCTAGTGAAATTCTAGGTGTAAAAGCTATTTATCTTCAAAAAGATGAAATTCAAATTGGTAGTGCTGAAGCTAGACCCTTCGATTGTTTAGGGAAAATAGTCTTACAGAATCCGTATATATATATCAACGAAAAATATCAGGGCGTGCATGTCATTGACAATACAGATCCTGAGTTTCCTATAACCGTAGCATTCTGGAATATTCCGGGGAATATAGATTTTACCATAAACGGAGATATTATGTTTGCCGACAATAGTAGAGACATCTATGTTATAGATATTTCTGATATCCAGAACATTGTTGTTAAGTCCACGCAAGAAAATGCTTACACTGTTCCTCGTTCAGAACAGTTTTTTCCCCCTGACTATCTCGGCTCTTTTGAGTGTGTCGACACGAGTTTAGGTATCGTTATAGGTTGGGAAAATACTACCCTAATAGATCCTAAATGTTGGCGCTAAAAAAATCATTACTATGAAATACCTATTTTTTACAATCCTAAGTTTAAGTTTATTTTTTTCCTGTGCAGACGATGCTGGGCTAAGTCTAGCTCCTGGTTCTAGTGGTGCAACGAATGGATCTTATAGTAACATGCTAGTTATAAGTCAGCATCTCTATGTTGTAAATGATGATGAATTGATTACATATCGAATAGAATCGGATGATGCATTAGCTGAAATAGATAGGAAAAGTTTAGGATTCGGAGTGGAATCGATGTTCCATAGGTCAGGTGTACTTTTTATAGGTTCTAGAGAAAGACTCTACATCTATAGATTGAACACTGCTAATATTCCAATAGAAGAAAGTACAACAGAGTACTCTGAATTTGATGGTATCGATAATTGCTTTAGTGATCCTGTAGTTGTAGAAGGTGATATAGCCTATGTAACGCTTGCCACGGATCTCGATGCTGGTTGTGGTTTTCGCACAGTGAACGAGTTGAGATTATATGATATATCTGATTTACAAAACCCTAATCTCATCAATACTGTAGAGATGGAAGAACCTAAAGGTCTCGCCGTATCCAATAATATTCTTTTTGTATGTGAGGCGAATAATGGGCTAAAGATTTTCAATGTAGAGAATAGCCTAAATGTTATCCAGCTATATCACTTCGAAGGATATAGAGCTACAGATGTAATAGTAAACAATGGCGTCCTGCTTGTAGTAGGCCCAGATAATCTATACGAGTATGACTATAGTGATCTAAACAATGTATTTCTTACGGCAACTATAGATCTTTAACAAGTGAAATATATCTATACAATTTTCCTTAGCACCGTTTTCTATTTTTGTTCTGCACAAGAAATATTAGATCCAAGTAAAAAGTGGAGTCTAACATTTAGCCCTTCTGCATTTGTTAATGAGTTTCCCGGTATACAGTTCGGCATAGAAAGAAAAATTAAAAGATTTGCAATAGAAATAGAAGGTGCCTACTTGACTGATAAACTTAGTGACACTCGCATGTTTACAAATGGCTATAGAGTAAAGTTAGGTATTAAGTATAGTCTCTATAATGCCTTGAATATAAATCTTATCGGATTCTATAGACAGACCTACCATGATGAATCAGAAACTTTTTCCATGTTCTCTGGTGCCTATTTTCAAGAAATAGCCTTCCAAAGAGAAAAGAGGATGATAGGTCCTACCCTAGGTTGTACTTACAAGAAAAACTTATGGAAAAATCTAAGCATTGAAGTCGGTGGCAGCACTGGTTTAGGAAGTATAAAAGTAACACAAGCTGATATTCCAGAATTTGCAGAACAAATTACCTCATTGAATGACGCGCTTTTTTTCAATGAGTTTAATGAACCTGGAACGTTTAGATATCTCATTTTATCCGGTCAAGCGAAAATTAAATATAACTTCTAGAAAAAAAGATCTCTTATTCTTTTTCTATATTTAGATATTCCTAAATCTAACGAAATGAAAAAGTGTCTCCTCTTTATGTTGTGTTGTTTTCTTTTCTCTTGTAGTAAAAACGCTTTCAAAGCCTATGAAAAGGGAAACCTATATGATGCATATAGCATTCTTTACAAGAAGGCGGAAAAACGAGATATCAACCGAAAAGAAATGACCCTGTTTAGAAAAGTGCTAGCAGAGATGATTTCTGAAGATTCTATACGTTACTACAAAAATGCTTATAGAAGTACGTTAGATGGAGATACCGAAGCGTATCAGATTCTGAGTAAAATCCATGAGAAAGAAGAAGAAATTACTTCCCTCCGATACAACTTGCCTCACTATACTTTCTACAATCATAATACCTATGATTCTCTTTCTTATGCAGTTAGTGACAAGTTATTTGATAGAGCACAATATGCACTTATAGAAGCTGAGACAACAGGGCAAAAAGAACCAGCCAGAAATGCCTATGATGACCTAGATAAACTTTCTGATTTTCATCTTGTGAATAGTAATCAGATAGAAAGTACTAAGGCCTATGCGCGCAAGGTGGGTACAGAGTATACCCTTGTCAATGTGGATAACAAAGATTTTTATAACAGCAGGAACATAGAGCGATATCTAGATGTAGATGATCTGGTCGTTCCTGAAGGTGCATGGAGAGAAACACATACGCGTATAAGGGTGGATTATGATTATACTAGAATTATAGAATTGATACTAGAAGAAGCAGAGTTCGATGATGACGAAAACAATTCTAGCCGTCGGTATTCAGAAAAAGTAATTACTGGATATAACACTGATAGTCTGAAGACTCCGATCTATACAGAAGTAGAAGCATCGGTAACAAAAAAATCGCTCAACAGAGAGTTGAGATTAGATGGGTTTCTCTGGATACAAGAATCTGATACAAGAACTAGAAAAGAAAATATACGTATCCGATATGATCAAGATATAGAACAATACAGTTATACTGGTGATGAGCGTGCGCTACCAGAAAACGAAAAAACTAGAATCAATAATTCGCAACAGTTTGCCTCGGATGAAACTTTCTTCAGAGAGGCTATAAGGGAGTTTACAGACAAAGCCAATGATGAGATAAGAAGGTATCTGAGATAAAAACATTTGTGACCTCTAATGCAAATAATTTAAGTTAGCTATATCTTATTCTTAAGTGCAGATAACGCAAAGAAATAAACCATTTCTTCTAGGTCTTGAAGAAAAGATTTTTTCTTATACTTCAGATTACTTAGCCGAGGGAGATGTTCTGCATAATATCTCTGATTATTGATCATCTCTAGCAGATTACAGGATAAGCTGTGCGGATATGAAAAGGTGCCACATATTTCCATTGCAAAGTTTGACATTTTATCCACTAAGTTCTTGTAGGAAAGAAAGAATCCTTCACTATTTTCCTTGTCTATATCATGAATGTGGTAAGATTTAGAACTTTCTTTTCTAACGATTTCTGCAAGATTTTTTTCATTGATGTAGGACGCTAACTCATATTTAGTCTCTGCATGTATAAGTGTATATATCATCTTACGAATCTTAACTTCTGGGTCAGGAATATTCAGTGTATATACAGATATTAGATAGGATAACCATTCCCAATACCAAGAACTTAGATATACAAGTAAGAGGTGCTTATTCTCAAAATAGCGATATATGGACGTTTCCGAGGAATCCATCTTTACCGCTAGTTTCTTGAAAGTAAAAGCTTCGAAACCAATTTCGGCCATCAGTTCTACTGAATTTTCTAACAAAACTCTACCGTATTTAGAATCTTGAGGCTCCTTAATATAGGGCTTACTCGGTAGAATTAATTTTACACCACCTAACATAGTTTTTGGTATTTCTCCCCAAATATAGAAAAAGCTTTACTTAATACAAAAAAAGCATTACATTTGTGGAAGTAAGTAATACTAACAATTTTAAATCTGATTGATATGAAGTTTACGATAAGGAATAATGCAGACCTTTCTAATAGGTACATTAGGTTTTTAAAATGGAAATCCTATATACTTCTCCAAAAATTTAAACAATTACAATATTTAGATGTATATATTACTTCTGAGGGAAATCCCTTACCTTTATATAAGGTGGTTCTTAAGATAGGTGTATCTGGTCACGATCTTATCCTAAGTAAAAAAGATTATGATCTCAAACTATTATTTAAAAAATGTGCTGCAGATATGGAAAGATACCTTAGAAAACATAAGGAGAAAAATATTGAAATAAAAAGAAACCTAAATCGGAAAAAAGTTCTGATAGCTAGAAAATAGACAATAGATGAGTTTAAGTCCGATAGGTCGTTTTAAGAAGTTATTACAAGTAGACAAAAAAGATATCTCGCAGGTCTATGTATATGCGTTTTTTAATGGAATAGTAAATCTATCCCTACCAATAGGTATACAGGCCATTATTAATCTTATACAGGGAGGTGAAATCTCTGCTTCATGGATGGTATTAGTAGCCTTTGTTATAGGAGGTGTTGCACTCACTGGTGTTTTGCAGATATTACAGCTTAGAATAGTGGAGAATATTGCTCAAAAAATATTTAGTAGAGCTTCTTTTGAATTTGCATATCGTATCCCTAGAATTAAACATAGTGCTCTCAGAAACTATTATGCTCCAGAACTTGCTAATAGGTTTTTTGACACGATGACTATACAGAAAGGTTTACCTAAGATACTTATAGATTTTTCTTTAGCTCTATTCCAGATTATCGTGGGTCTACTTGTACTAAGTTTGTATCATTCTTTCTTTATTATATTTAGTTTTGTACTTGTAGCATTGATTTATATTATAATTGCTATCACTGGGCCTAGAGGTCTGCGAACAAGCATATATGAGTCTAAGTTTAAGTATAAAATTGCTTTTTGGTTAGAAGAAATTGCTCGAACAAAATTATCTTTTAAGCTTATCAGCAATTCAGATCTTAATCTTAATAAGACCAACTATCACGTAGACAAATACTTGGTAGCAAGAGAGTCGCATTTCAATGTTTTAATAAATCAAGCACTTTATCTTATAGGATTTAAGATATTAATCGCTGCGGGCTTACTTATAACTGGAAGTATATTAGTCTTTAACCAAGAGATGAATCTCGGTCAATTTGTTGCCGCAGAAATCATAATCATCCTTATAATTGCATCAGTAGAAAAGCTGATCAGTTCTTTGGATTCTATCTATGACGTACTCACAGCCCTAGAGAAAATAGGTTATGTAACTGATCTTGATCTAGAAAATAATGAAGGTCTTTCTCTTGCTGAAGAGACGAACGAATTTTCTATAGGCTTTCAGAATGTAAAATTCAAATATCCAGATGCTAACGGGTATACCTTAGACAATATCAATTTTCAACTTCCTCCCAATGAATCTCTTTTTATAAACGGCAGAGCTAGTTCTGGGAAATCTACGCTTCTTCATCTATTGTCAGGTATCCTAGATCCAACCGAAGGCGTAATCCAAATAAAAGATATTCCGCTGCGATCTCTGAATAAAAATATACTGAGAAGCCAGCTAGGTTTCGCGCTAAGTAATAACGATATTTTCCAGGGTTCTATACTAGAAAACATCTCTATGGGACGTCCTAATGCAACGCCTGAGAACGTTATGCGTGCCATAAAAATGACAGGTCTAGATAAGTTCGTGTCCTCCGTACCTCTGGGCTTACAGACTGTGCTAGATCCAGAGGCAAGTCAGATACCAAGAAATATAAAAAATAGAATAATTCTTGCTAGAGCACTAGCAACTGTTCCTAGTATGCTGATATTAGAAGATCCCTTAGATCATGTAGAAATGGATGAAAAAGAGATGATTATAAAGAGGATCACGGATCCATCTAATCCATGGAAAATAATAGTTTCTTCTGTAGACTATACTTGGAATAAATATATTTCTAATGAACTGACACTGGATAATGGAAAAATCATTCACACAAACTTAAAGTAAAACCAGGATGCTTAATATTAGTAAAGTTTCTGTCAATAAAGATATAGATACAAAAAGGTATTCTGTTTTCCACAAGCTAGAAAGCAGATCCGTATCTAATGTCCTCATAAGGTTACTTACCATTATATCGATCATCGCTATACTTTCTATGTTTCTTCCCTGGACTCAAAATGTAAGATCGCAAGGTTTTGTAACAACTCTTAACCCTTATGATAGACCTCAAGGTATACAGTCTCTTATAGATGGAAGAATAGAGTCTTGGTTAATAAAGGAAGGAGACTTTGTTTCTATGGGTGATACGGTCGTAGTTATCTCTGAATCCAAGCAAGATTATCTAGATCCTAAACTTCTAGAAAGGACCAGTGATCAGATCAACGCTAAGAAATCTTCCGCTTCAGCTTACCAAGAGAAAGCGTATTTACTAGATGAACAATATGAAAATACACTTAACAATAAGAGAATAAAATTACAACAAAACGATATCAAAATAAATCAGTTTTTACTGAAAATAAAATCTGATAGTCTAGAACTAGAGGCAGCTAAAATAAAAATGAGTAACTCTGAAAAACAAAAAAATAGAACACAAGAGTTACATGATAAAGGCATCAAATCTCTAACAGAACTGGAAAATAAAATATTCAGTTTTCAAGAGTCTAGGGCCAAGGTTAATTATCTACAAAACAAATTGACAGAAAGCAGAAACGAGATAGAAAACTTACAAAACAACACCTCTATAATAATCAATGAGTTCGACCAAAAACTTGCAAAACTGAGAGCAGAAAAAATGTCTACCCTATCAGAAAAGTTCAAAGCGGATGGAGATGCAAGTAAACTAGAAACCCAGTACAGTAACTATGATGTAAGATCTCAATCATATGTAATCACCTCTCCTATTACGGGATATATAAGTGAAACCAAAATACAAGGAATAGGTGAATATATAAAAGCTGGCGAAGACATTATGACCATCATTCCTTCAGATCTTAAGAGAGCAGTAGAGATTTTTGTTCCAGCAAGAGATATTGCGCTAATAAAAAAGGATCAGGATGTAAGAATAATCTTTGATGGCTGGCCAAATGTAGTGTTTAGTGGTTGGCCAGAAAACTCTATTGGTACCTTTGCCGGGAAAGTAGCTGCTATAGACAATCAGATTAGTAAAGACCAAAAAGGGAAATATAGAATCCTGATAATAGAAGATTCTGAGCGAGATCCCTGGCCAAAAGAAGTTCTTATTGGCGGAGGTGCCGAAAGTCTTATATTACTAAAAAATGTTCGTCTCTACTACGAGGTGTGGAGACAACTTAATGGTTTTCCACCAGACTTCTATAGCGATGATAATGAACAAGAAAAAATTAAAGACAAGGCACCTATTAAAAGATTAAAATAACATGAAATTTCATACAAGAAAATTAGTCAAGCCAGGAGAACTAAACGCCAATAATTCTCTCTTCGGTGGAGCGCTGCTCCGCTGGATAGATGAGGAAGCAGGCATCTATGCAATGACTAAGCTGCATTCCCAGAAAGTAGTTACAAAGTATATCTCAGAAATAGATTTTGTAAATTCTGCTAAACAAGGAGATGTAATAGAAATAGGAATAGACTTTACGGATATCGGACGTACCTCTATAAGTTTCAAGTGCGAAGTAAGAAATCTGTTTTCTAAAAAAACAATCATAAGTATAGAGAAAATAGTTTTTGTTCATGTAGATGAAAATGAGAGGCCTAGCCCTCACAATATAACCTTACAAGATATACAAGCGAGTACAAATATTATATGATTAAGAAACTAGTTATACCTATTATTCTTTGCTGTTGGAACTTCTGTGACGCACAAGTATCTCAGGTGTTAAGCTACGACGAATATATAGAAATTGTCAAAACTCAGCATCCCTATCTATTTCAGTTAGACTTGCTAGATCAGAAATCTGATGCTTATTTGCTTAAGGCAAAAGGTGGTGTAGATCCTATTATAGATGCTGGATATGATGAAAAATCTTTTGACAGCAAAAATTACTTTAGACAGTTCGGTGGCAAAGTAAAGATTCCTACTTGGTATGGTGTTGAATTCGAAGCAGGTTATGAGTTTGCAAATGGAGAGTTTCTAAGCAGTGAAAATTCTCTGCCTAACAATGGTCTCTTAAATGCGGGAATAAATATCCCCCTTGGCAATGGATTACTTTATGATGAAAGAAGAAAGGTACTTGACGAAGCAGAAGTTATAAGAGCAGAAAATAATCTGAAAAAAATAGAAATAGAAAATAAGATAATTTTTGCAGCAACTAAAGCTTACTTGGACTGGCAGATAAGTTTTCAGAAGGTAGAAATATTTGCTAATGCGGTAATTATTGCCGAGCAAAGATTAACTAATACGAAGGCCTCTTTTTTCGAGGGTGACAAACCAGCTATCGATACTCTAGAAGTAAATATAGCTCTTAACAGTAGACAAACTAATCTACTCTTAGCTCAGCAAGAGCTACTTGCTAAGAGAATAGAAGTAAACTTATACCTATGGCAAGAAGGAATTATACCCTTAGTCTTAGACGATGAGGTGGAACCAGAGATCTTAGGCCTAACAAAATGGCAAGAGGAGGTTCTAGCGTTGCAATTACAAGACAACCTTATAGATAATATAACTGAGCTACAAGGTTATGAAGTCTATAACAGACAATTAGAACTAGAAAGAAAAATAGCAAAGGAAAATAGAAAGCCCACTATAGATCTAACGATAAACCCATTATTCCGGATCAATGATCCTAGTGTTATCAACTATACTTTTGATGATTATAAAGTGGGAGCAAATGTCTACTATCCGCTGTTTACAAGAAAAGCCCGTGGAGAGCAAAAGATAATAGAGATAGAACAAGAAAACAATCGCCTTACTCTTATAACAGCTAAACAAAGCATCCAGAACGAAAGAGATATCATTCTTACGGAACTAAGGTTTTTAGAAGAGGCTTCTGCTATTTTACAAAGAAATATACAGGATGCTGCCATGCTTTTAGAGGCAGAAAATATAAAATTTTCTCTAGGAGAAAGTTCTGTGTTTCTTGTTAATTCTAGGGAAATAAAGTTTTTAGAATTCCAAGAGAAAAACCTAAAACTAAACAAAGATCTTTTTCTAAAAAGACTGGAGCTTATCTACTTGTTGCAGCAGTTCTAAGGGTTTTATTAGTTACTCTTTATTACACGCTTTCATTTTCTGCTAACAAAGCCTTTAACTTAGTATACACACCATTCGTCCAGCCAAAGCCGTCTTGTACTGCATATTCGCCACCGCCAGCTTCGAGATCCATATCTACTACATTATACTTTTCTAACATCCTTCCAGTATTGTTAAAAACCCTCTCATTAAGCTGGGTCCATCTAGTGGCAATTTCTAGGGCTAGTTCTTTATATCCATAATTCATCAGACCTTTTATAGTAATCCATTGTAAGGGAGCCCATCCATTAGGAGCATCCCATTGTTGGCCAGTGTTATGTAAAGTAGTCATAACACCACCTGCTTTCAAAAAATGTTTTTCTACATACGCTGCAACACTATCCGCTTGCTCTTGTGATACCATCTCAAAGAATAATGGATACATCATAGCAAGGGAAGAAACACCTGTCCGCTTAGCTTTGACATAGTTATAATCCTCAAATATGTTATCTATCGGATTCCAACAAATTTCCAAAAACTGCATTCTTGTATCCATTCTATCATTATACAACTCTTCTTCTTCAGGAGTCTCCGCAAGTTCTAACAGAAAAGATTCCATTCCATATAATAATGCATTAAGATCTAGAGGGATAATTTCTGTGGTGATTATACTTCGCAATCGCTCTTTATCTTCTAGCCATCTAGAACTAAAATCCCAGCCTGACTCGCAAGCCGCACGGATATGTCTACCCGTTTTTTGTGGGTCCGTTTTTACAAATTCCAAGAGACTAGCATCTTCCCAATAAGACTCCGCTCTAGGTGTGTCTTTCTCATCCCAATACCTGTTAACTTCTAAACCAAAGGTCTCAACTAATCGATCGCCACTCATCCAAAAATTATATTCTTTCTGAAGATACTCCTTGTATTTTCTCAAAATAAAATCTGTATTGTCTTGTCGTAACAACTGAACCATCAAAAAGAAAAAAGGAGGTTGTGATCTACTTGCAAAATAAGATCTGTTTCCATTTGGGATGTGTCCACAATTATCTATAAGAAAAGAAAAATTGTCTAGCATATTTTCTATCATACCCTTCTTACCTGCTTCCAGTAAGCCGAGCATCGTAAAATAACTATCCCAATAATATATCTCTCTGAATCTACCTCCTGGAACGATATAAGATTTTGGTAAAGCTATTAGACTAGAAAACTCGTTGTCCGTCTCTGTATGCTTAGTTAGATATTGCCATAAATAATCTATGTGCTCCTCTATCGTTCTGTCTTTATTTTGTAAAAACTCATCTGTAATATCTTCTGATGCCTGCTCAGGTAAAGTAAAGTTTTTAAGAACAAAAGCTCTAAGGTCAAAATCTTTTTCTCTCTTCTCTAATTCGTAACTATAGTTGATCTCATGTGCAGGGCGTAATGCAACAGCATCTACAAAAGTTTTTCCATCTGTAAATATTCTACTTGACTGCACAGCAACAAAAAGCTCTCCATATAAATCTTCAGGTGAAATAATCATTAACTGGGTATTTTCTTAATCTGTAATCGATAAAAAATAAATAAACTAATAATAGAAAGTCCAATAGGAACTAAGGATAAATAAAATGCTGTCCTACCATCAAAATGCTCAAACACATGTCCTGTAATAATAGAACCTGTTGTTCCACCAAGTGCAGAAAAAACAACTATCAATCCAGCCATAGAACTATGCATGTATTTTGGCAGAGTGCTGAGGACTGTAGAATTTATAGTAGGGTAAATCGGTGATAAAAATATTCCCATGATAGGAAAAATATATACTACAAGGGGCGCATTCCACCAAGAAATATCCGCTCCTATTTCGATACCCTGAGTCATCGGTATCATTACAAATACACATAATGCAAGAGCTACTAAACAAAATACTGAAAATGGAAACCACTTCATTTTTATTAAGACAAAACCTGCAATAATTCTACCTGTAGCAAATGCTCCTGCAAGGATAGCACCTGCCTGTATACTCATGCTTGTAGGTAAGCTTAACACTTCTTGGTAGAAGGTAGGCATCCATGTTTGGAAACTTTGCTCTATGAGTACATATAAAAATACGGATAAGACAAAAACTAAAATAAGCGGCTTAATCATAAGACTAAACATAGAACTTATATCTTCTCCCAGATTACTTCCCTCTTTCACTGCTTCTCGCTCATCAAGTTTTGTAAAGAACAAAAGAACTGCTGCTAGAATACTCAGAGCTCCTAGCCACCAATATACCTGCAACCAAGATTCCGACTTGGGATTGTTATCGTCTATAAACCAACTAAAAAACACATTGCCAAAAAGTACACCCACCATAAAGAACCCCTCTATCCAGCTCATCAAACTACTATGCTCCTTAGGACCATCACTTATCAATCCTATAACAGAAAAAACACTCACTTTTACAATAGCAAAGGAAACGCCTATTACAAGAAACAAAATTTTAAAATACCAAAAATCAGCATCAACTAAAGGCAACATGAAACAGAGTATTGCCACAGAAAATAGACCTATCAACATACCTTTCTTTATACCTAGTCTAGGAAGAAAAGAAGCAACAATAAATGATGTTATTGCTATAGGAAGATCTTTGAATCCTTCTAAGATACTTGCATCAGACTTTGTTATATCAAAATTTCTCTGAACCTGTAAAATAACGGCACCTACACTGTTTAGTAAAATTGCAAAAACAAAGTAATTAAGAAACAATGATATCTTGATACCTATATTCTTCATTAAGATGATTTTAGAGATTTAATTAGCGTGGTTAAACTTACTTTAATAATTACTAATAATTATAAAAAGGATTAGTATTTATAAATACCGAAGTGGATAAAAGTATAATTTTCTAGATAACTTTACCTGTGACTATTTATCTAAAATTATTATATGTACGATATCCGTCTTAAAAGAATTTACATCATCATCTTTTCTATTTGGAGCTCTACCGCTCATGCTCAATTTGATTCTGCCTACTTAGTATCTCCAGATCAAGTCTCCTTATCGTCAGATACGCTAGAAAGTATGAATAACTATTTCCATAGTCTAGTTGATGACCAAAGCTTAGCAGGGATACAGGTCGCTGTCCTACGCCACGGAAAGCTAGTGCACTTTGACACTTATGGATATAATAATATAGAAGAAAAAATACCTTTAGATGATAAAAGTATATTTCGCATTTTCTCGATGACGAAGCCTATTGTCTCTGTTGCACTCATGCAATTATATGAAGAAGGTAAGTTTAAGCTGGACGATCCTTTACACAAATATATTCCTGCATTCAAACATCAAAAGATCTACAGAGATTCCATATTGTATCCAGCAGAAAACCCTATCCTAATTTTAGATCTGCTAAGACATACCTCCGGTTACAACTATGGTAACGGCCGACTTACTGACCTTAATAATTATTACAGATCTGCGGAACTATATAGCTCCGAGACCAATGAAGAGTTTGTACACAAACTAAGTTCTATTCCTCTACAATTCGAACCAGGAACTAACTGGCAGTATGGCTTGTCGACTAACATCTGTGGTTATCTTGTAGAGTTGTTTTCTGGACTATCACTAGATCAGTATTTAAGGCAATTTATTTTAGAACCCTTGGAAATGTACGATACGCATTTTCAACTTCCCGAAGATAAGTTATCACGATTTACGGTAGGATATGGCTGGAATGAAGAAGGAGGTCTATTTGTTTCCGAAAGAGCCGATAGTAATCGTTATACCGACAAGGTTACACTCTATAATGGTGGCGGAGGTTTAGTCTCTTCGACTTATGATTATCTCCGGTTTTGTCAGATGATGCTCAACAAAGGAAGACTAGGTAATGCTAAAATACTATCAGCAGAAACCATAGAACTTATGTTTACAGATCATCTTGTGAAAACTAGAAGCTATCAAGAAGAACGACTCAGATTACCTGCTGGTGAAGCTAGCTTTGGATTGGGATTTGCCATACGTGGAGTAGACGTAGATACTCAAGAGAAAGTTTATGGCTGGGGAGGAGCAGTAGGAACCTATTTCAAGATAGACCTAGATCATGATATGGCCTATGTTATGATGATACAGTTATCCCCGTATAGACATCTAGGCTTAAGAAATAGTTTGCAAGAGTTTGTGAATGCCGCAATAGAGGATTAAATATTCCAATAACAGTCCTACAAAAACACGAATCATATTAAGGAATATTATAATATATCGTTATAATCCAATAAATTTGGGCTTTTATACGTATTATGATAAGAACATTAGATTCGGATACTACCCATATTTTTTTAATGCATAAAATTGTAGCATGAGTACAGGCGTAAATTCATGGATAAAATGGCTTTGGGTATTGGTAATTGTGGGCGTTCTGTTCGCCATGGCGGTGGTTGTTCTTGTATCCTATACGAAAATGCCAGATACAGAGGAGCTTGAAAATCCTCAGTACGAGCAGGCATCGATCATCTATTCTAGAGATGGTGAGCGAGAAGAAATCGGCAGATGGTTCAGTTATAATAGAAAGTGGGTAGACAACACCGAAATAAATAGTAATATCATAAATGCACTAGTTTCCACAGAAGATGAGCGTTTCTATGGTCATGCAGGAATAGATGTCAAAAGTACCATCCGTGCATTTATTTTTATGGGGAAAAAAGGAGGAGCTAGTACGATAACTCAGCAACTCGCTAAGCTATTTTTTACACCACAGCCTGGCAACTCTCTAAAAAGAATATGGCAGAAACTCAAAGAATGGGTGATCGCTGTACAATTCGAAAAAAGATATACCAAGCAGGAGATCATAGCTATGTATCTCAATAAGTTTGACTTCCTATATGACTCTTCTGGTATCGCAGCGGCAGCTAACACTTACTATGGTAAGGATCAAAAAGATCTTAATATTATAGAGGCAGCAACACTAGTCGGTATGTTGAAAAATCCTGACCTTTACAATCCAAAAAAATATCCTGAAAATTCTCTGCGAAGAAGAAATGTAGTGCTGAACCAAATGAGAAAAAATAAATTTCTCACAGAAGAAGAATACAAAGAGCTCAGCAATGAAGTATTAGATAATTCTAGTTTTAAAAGGTCCGTCCATTACGATGGTGCTGCGCCTTACTTTAGAGCTTCGCTTTCTAAGTATGTCAATAAAATACTCAAGGATAAAAAAATCGCAAAAGCTGACGGTACAAGTTATAACATATATAGAGACGGTCTCAAAGTATATACAACTATAGATATGAAAATGCAGCGCCATGCCGAAAAAGCCATGCGCAATCATATGAGTAATCTCCAGAAAAGATATTTTACTGTATGGAAGGGGCTAGATCCGTGGACCTACGATGCAGATGAAAATCAAAGTAATATTAGAAAAAGTAGTCTCAATAGGTTGATAAGAGAATCGGAACGATACAAGCAACTGAAGCAGGTATACATGGCTGAGATATTTTCTAAGATTACAGATGCGTTTCCTGATTCCCGACACCGAGATGCAGATATCAACAGAATGATGTCAGAAGCACAAAAAGAAGGACATCTAAGAGGTCTTGTAAATCGTAAAGTCATCACTAAAAAACAATCTCGTACCTACAAGGACATCATGGACAGCAACCTCTGGCCGGAGCTAGAAAGTCAATGGGTAAAGCTGAATAAAGCAACTAGAAATGCGTTCAACAAGAAACAAACTATGAAGGTCTTTACCTACGAAGGTAATGGCGAAAAAACGATGGAGATGACGCCACTAGATTCCATCAAGTATCACAGAATGCATATGCAACTAGGATCTGTTTCTATAGAACCTTCGACAGGATTTGTCAGAACATGGGTAGGTGGTATCGGTAACAAATATTATAAGTATGACCACATCAGTTCTAACAGACAGGTGGGTTCTACCTTCAAGCCGTTTATCTATGGAACCGCTATATCTCAGCAGGCATTATCTCCTTGTCAGCGCATCAAGGATATGCAATATAGTATACCAGCTAATGATCCTAATTTCGGTCTTATGAAATCATGGTCTCCTTCTAACTCTAGTGGTAAGTTCTCTGGAGAATCAGTTACTATGTTAGAAGCCCTTAAGCGTTCCCTTAACTCTGTTTCTGTCAAACTAATGATAGAACTAGGTAACACTTCACAAGTCGTGGACCTTGCTTCTTCTATGGGAATAGATCGTAAAAAAATACCTAACTACCCTTCCATTTGCTTAGGGACACCAGAAGTATCTGTACTAGAAATGACAGGTGCTTATGCTACATTTGCAAATGATGGAGTCTATACTAAGCCTGTATTTGTAGAAAGAATAGAAGACAAAAACGGTAAACAAATCTATAATGCCGTTCCAGAAAAAAGAAGAGCCCTCAACCCTAAGTATAATTTTGCTATGGTGGAGATGTTACAGTATGCAGCTAGCTTTGTCAAAGATAAACTAGAGATAGACTTTGGTGGAAAAACTGGAACCACTAACGATTATGTAGATGGCTGGTTTATGGGTATTACTCCAGAACTTGTTGTCGGTACCTGGGTTGGTGGAGAAGATCCATGGATAAGATTTCTCTCCCTTGCGGATGGACAAGGAGGGGTTATGGCAAGGCCTTTCTTCCTAGATTTTATGCAACGCGTAGAAGGGGATAATTCTATAAACTTCAATTCTGAGGCGAAGTTTCTGATACCGCAAGAAGAACTAATTGTTACGGATTGTAGTCAGTATGATCAGATAAAAAGTACACCTACACCAGATAGAAAAGTTATCAGTAAACCCAACGATGAAGAGTTCGAGGAAGAGGAGGAAGAATTCGAAGAAGAAGGTGATGAATTCGGAGAAGAGGGATAATCTTTTGTAAAGTTTTTATAAAGAAACTAATATAGTTAGTGCACCTTATCCATGCTTCCTGCGTTAGATGTATTGTGAAATACTTATTGATCTTTCTTTTTACGATAACTCTACAGCTAGTTTCCGCTCAGCGAGACAGCATAACTGTCTATTATTTCATGGGCGAAGATTGTCCTATATGTCAAGACTATAGTCTGCTTATGACCGAGCTTCATGCAAAATATAACACAGAGGATCTCTCCTTCGTAGGACTATTTCCTAACCGTTACTCTTCCGAAAAAGGTATTCAGGCTTACCAAGAAAAGTATAGTATTCCTTTCTCACTTAAGCGAGAATATTACCAAACGAAAACAAAATTCTTTGGCGTTACTGTTACACCAGAGGTCGTGGTCTATAATGAGACACAAGAAAAAATGCTGTACAAAGGCAGGATAGATAATATGTATGCACGACTAGGCAAAAGACGACGTGTAGTCAATACCTCTGAGTTAGAGGATGTATTAATTGCGATACAAAATGGATCACCACTCCCCTATTCTGAAACTGAGGCAGTGGGATGTTTTATTACTCTGGAAAAGTAGGGATGTTCGCACCAAGTCTCTAAATACTCTTTGACACCATTGAGCTCTTTCCAAAATTCGCAAGCGGCTCATATATTCTAGTCGCACTGATTACCACTTTAATTTATAACTGTGCATCGAGTAGACAAAGGGAGTTTCACCCTAAACCTCTCACAAAACCGTATCCATTCGACAGCGCTCAGGGCAGGCTGTGATAGTCTCCCATCATACGGCTCTTCAGTTAATGTTTATGTAGTGAGTTCTTCCTATGAAGTTTCTCCTACATCACTGCAGTTGACTTCATAGTTGACAAGGTCAACTAAAATAACATTAAGCTGCTAACCCCTTCGCTCCAATTCCATTACAGAAGCTTCATCACTACTATGAGTTAGATCATCAACTAGTGTTACCTACTGGGCTTATCTCATTAACCATTCGAATTCATTATGTTTCTGCTTCATTTTATCCCAGAAGCCATTACTCCAATCCATTAAAACTGATGGATTCCAATCGTTAGGCAATCTTGATAAAACAGCATCGACCATTTTACTTCCATTACCTTTTATAGGAGAATTAATGTCAAAAAAGTCGATGTATTTATATTTTGTATTGTACAGAATTTGAATCCCTACCGCTGAGATGTGGTTCATTGTTGTAATAGGAACTTTCGGTCTCTTAGGATAATTTTCACTAGAAGCTGACAATGTTTCATCACAAATTCGAACATAATTTATAAATTCTAATTCGGAGAGACTAATTGCTACTTTAGTAATTTCTATTGGCAATTTATTTACTCTTGTAACGACCCATATTTGTGTTCCTTCTTTACAATATGGTTCAAATTCCTTTTCAAATATTTTTCTAGTTACACACTTTTTCATTTTGGACTATATTTAATAATCTAATTTAGCATTTTGAACTTAACTAATTTTTAAACATTTGATTCCGAAATTCACTTGGCTTTAGTTTTCTCTTAGTATAGATCATTTTTACATTCCAAAACTCTTTTTCTTTGTTTATATGTCTTGCCTTGTAGGTAACTACCACATACAAACAACCCATAAAGGAAATTATCAGTTAATAAGGATTAAAGATGGTAGTCTTTCTACTTAATATAATAAATAGGAATTACATCTAGTTGCTCTGTAACTAATTCGAAATCAAATAAATCAGATTCCTTTTTAAACCTACTTCTCTTTACCAGCCACAACAACTACGATCTCTCCTTTGACCTTTCCTTTTTCTGTGTAATGTTTATGCAGATTTTCTAAAGTGTCTGTCGTAATCTCTTCGTGTAATTTAGAAATTTCTCTTGCCACACAGGCAGTCCGATCGGCACCACAATGTTCTATCAGTTGACCTAGTGTTTTTACAATCTTATGAGGAGATGCATACAAAATAAAAGTCTGGTCTAAACTTGCTAAAAAGACTAAGCGCGTCTGTCTTCCTTTTTTCGGTGGTAAGAACCCTTCGTAATAAAATCGATCGCAGGGAATTCCTGAGGCTACTACCGCAGGAATCATTGCAGCGGGTCCAGGTAAGACTGTAATAGCCAGCTCCTTTTGCACCGCTTCTCTAATGAGTAAAAACCCTGGATCAGATATTCCAGGCGTTCCAGCATCAGAAATAATAGCTATATTTTTTCCTTCTTCCAGCTCTGTAATATGCCTTGACGTTGCACTATGCTCATTATGTGCATGGTAAGAAACTAACTTGACATCTATCCCATAATGGTTAAGTAATTTCTTACTTACTCTAGTATCTTCTGCGAGAATATAATCTACATTTTTAAGAGTTTCTACCGCTCGATACGTGATATCGGCGAGATTTCCTATAGGTGTAGGGACTACATAAAGCATTTTCCAGTTTTTATAATGAATCTAGAATCACAGGTCGAAAAGTATGAAAATCTAGTTTATTACGACAATAAAGCTTAAAAATCCGTTAATTCTACTATTTAGCGGCACATCCTCACAAAAAGATCGGTCTTATTATCGTTATGAAAGGAATAAATGCCTGTAAAAGGTTCCTTATTGTTACAAGATCTGCTACTTATGCTACCATATTAAGGCATTTAAACACTTTTGTAGTGTAAATGTTATATTTTTGCAACACAATAAAGTACACAATACTTCATATATGAAGGAGATAAAACGACAGTTATTAACATTAGCCATAATAGCGATCACGACAATTAGTTACGCTCAGGTATTCAATGATGAATGCATCACAGCCACGGCTCTGGGAAATGTTGCTGATTTCTGCTCAGATAACGATAACCTAAGCAATAACGGCGCTACAGCCTCAGCAGATGCTCTTCCTTTCTGCTGGTTCGGAGGATCGCAAGCAGATATCTGGTACACCTTTGTTCCTACAGCCTCAGCTGTTTATATAAACCTAGATGGGTCATTCGCCAATGCAGGGTTAGTCAATCCTTCTATTGTAGTCTACGAAGGAAATTGTAATGCGCTAAACGAACTAGCTTGTAACTCTATCGGAACAGGAACTTTCGTGGCAGACCTTACGATATCAGACCTTACTATCGGCCAAGTATATTACTTAAGAATAGATGGAGAAAATGGAAGTAGAGGACCTTTCAGGTTATGTATAAATTCTTTCTTTCCTGTACCTAGTCCAGAATCTGATTGTCCAGAATCTGTAATCTTATGTGACAAGTCACCTTTCCAAGTTGCTAACCTTAACAGTACTGGAAATATTCAAAACGAACTGACAGGACCCTGTGTCGGTGCTGGCCAAGATGGAGAGAGAGCATCCGTATGGTACACATGGACTTGTAAAGATCCTGGATCGTTAACCTTTACACTAACGCCAAATAACATAAATAACCCTGAAGAAGATCTTGATTTTGTTTTGTATGAACTCCCTGGTGGACTTGCAGACTGTAATAACAGAGTTGCGTTGCGTTGCATGCTTTCAGGAGAACAAGGTGGTGGAGTAAGTGATCCTTGCTTCGGACCAACTGGACTAGCGGAAGGAGAAACAGATATATCAGAAAGTGCAGGATGTGCTCCAGGAGACAATAATTTTGTCGCTCCTATAAATATGCAAGCTGGAGTATCCTATGCTCTGATTATAAATAATTTTTCTAATACTGGTTTTGGCTTTAGTATTGAGTTTGGTGGAACGGGAACATTCGAAGGTCCAGAACCGGATTTTGATATAACTGCCGTACAGGCTTTTGAGTGTGATAAGACGATTATATTCGATGACCTTTCTACCTCTGCAACCGATGCAATTGTAAATTGGACATGGAACTTCGGTGTAGGTGCTGAACCTAGTTTTGCTTCTGGACCCGGGCCCCATAATGTAGTCTATGAGTCGTTCGGCGACAAGGTTGTTGCCCTCACAGTAGAAAGTAGTAGAGGCTGTCTGGTGACAAAAGTCTTAGATATTTTTGTGGAACCATGTTGTGATGATTTCTCTCAATTAGATATTTCCGCCTCTACCTCAGATATAGGGTGCTTTGGTCAGACAGGACAGATTTTTGCAGAAGGCTCACTAGGTTTTCCCCAGTATAGTTTCAGCTTAGATGGTATAGATTTTATTCCTAATACAACTTTCAATAATCTCCCTGCAGGTGATTATCTAATATATGTCCAAGATATAAAAGGATGTATAGATAGTACCTTCGTAAGCATAGAGGAACCTCCAGAGGTAACCGTAGAGGCCGGTGAAGATCAGGAAGTAGATTTAGGTTTTGGAACGTTTATAAATGCTATCCATGAAAACGGAATAGGCACGGTTACCTATATGTGGTCTCCGCCAGAAGGACTAAGCTGTACAGACTGTCCTAACCCTGATGTTGTACCACAAGGCACAACCACCTACACGGTAACCGTTACAGATGAGAATGGATGTACGGCTACAGATCAGCTCATCATTGCCACTAATATTGTAAGACCTCTATACGCACCGAATGTTTTCTCTCCCAACAGAGATGGAGAGAATGATTTCTTTAATCTGTTCGCAGGACCAGCAGCAGCGGGTATGGAATTACTTACCATTTATGACCGTTGGGGTAATGTTATGTTTGACAGCAGTACGGTAATACTGAGTGATCCTACTGATGGATGGAATGGTCGGTTCAATACAGATTTATTACAACCTGGAGTCTTTACCTGGCTCGCTAAGGTAAGATGGATAGATAATGTTGTAATAGACTATGCAGGGACCGTAACACTTGTCAGGTGATACGAATTGTATCCCTAATACTAATCACCTTGCTGACCTCTTGCACCAATGAGGTGAAAGATATAGATGCTCTGTTCACAGATCAAGAACTTATCACTGAAGTAGCAACTGATGTAGAAATTCTCTACAGTGATTCTTCTTATGTACGTGTAAAAATAAAAGCGCCTAAAATGATAAGGCACGTAGAGAATAAAGAAAACATAGAGGAATTTCCTGAGGGTGTAAATGTTACTTTCTATAACGAGGCGGGAAGAGCGCAGAGTTGGTTAGAAGCTAATTATGCTATCCGAAGGGAAAATGAAGGCAATGTATATGTCAAAGACGATGTCCTCGTATATAACAAACAAGACGACAAGATGAAAACCCTAGAACTCATCTGGGATGAAAAAGAAAAAATCTTAAAAACAGATAAGCCCGTACTCATCATGCAGCCTTCTTTAGGAGATACCTTGTTCGGCTTCGGTGTTGTAGCTAACGAAGATTTTTCTAGGTTCGAAATAAAAAAGAAAATGTCAGCCATCAAGAAATTTGATGGACTACTTGATGAAGAAACTTCTGGAAATAGTAGATCTTCTACACCAGAAAAACCTAACTTATAAGAAAGAAACTAATATACCTTGGGACTTATATTTTTGATTGTATTTTTTCTCTTGCTCTCCGCTTTTTTTTCGGGGTCTGAGATTGCTTTTATTTCTGCCAGCAAACTAGGTGTTGCTGTAAAACAAGAAGAAGGTGATAAGCGTAGTGCTATGATCAGTAGATTCTATGATAGGCCTAAGCAATTTCTAGGAACTATGCTTGTAGGTAACAATATTGCTCTGATAGCCTTTACCTTATTTGCATCACAGTTTACCAGTCAGTATTTGTTTCCTAATTTTTCTGATGGCCCTGCTTTATTATTGCTTAATACCTTGTTGACTACAGTAGTTGTATTGCTGTTCGGAGAATTTCTACCAAAGACCTTAGCGAGATTATTTGCCAACAAGTTCATCTATGCAATGGCCTATCCCCTTAGTTTTTTTAAGTCCATATTAAGCATACCGACTAACCTGATGACCCTGCTATCTAACATGTTGCTTAAGTATGTTTTCAGAGCTCCATTAGATAAGATAGAAAAAGAACTAACGCGTTCGGACCTGCAACACTTTATAGATTCTAACCTCAGCGAAGAAGATACTACCGTCGATAAGGAAATACTTACCAATGCACTTACCCTCAACCAGCAAAAAGTAAGAGATATCATGATACCTAGAACAGAGGTAGTAGTGATAGACCAGCACGCAACACCAGAAGAAACCCTCACACTATTCCAGTCTTCTAAGCATTCTAGAATTGTTGTCATAGATGGTGATATAGAAAATGTTGTGGGATATATACATCATCAGCAATTATTCGAACAACCCAAAAAGATAAAAAACATAAAACTAGAAATACCCTTCGTTCCAGAAGCTATGAATCTTAAAGATCTGATGTTAGAGTTTATCAGAGATAATGTCAATATAGCTTGTGTCGTAGATGAGTTCGGTGGGATGGTCGGTATACTTACCCTAGAAGATATTCTAGAAGAAATTTTTGGAGAGATAGAAGATGAGTACGACGAAGGCGTCTTTATAGAAGAGCAGATCAGTGATCACGAATACTTGTTTTCAGGAAGACTAGAAATAGATTATATCAACGAAAAGTACGAGCATCTAGAAATACCAGAAGGAGAATATCAGACGCTATCAGGATACATTGTAATGACCTCTGGGACCATACCAAAGTCTGGTGCAGAGATCGTTTTTGATAATTATACTTTTATTCTAGAACAGGTAAGTGATACCAAGATAGAAACTATACGGGTTATCAAAAAAGAAGATGAAAACGTAGAACTGTAGACTAAAAAAATAAACTACAACCATTTACCTTTCACGACCATCAACTTACTAACAAAATATAAATCAAAATGAGGCTATTCAACTTATTTAAAAAGAAAGACTAGTCTAACATCATCAATGAAATGATAGCTTTTTCAACTCAAGCTATCAACTCCGCTTCTTCAGGCATAGAAGAACATGACACGTTTTTACCTTTCGGAGCTGTTTTACAAAAGATAAAACCTTACAACTAGTTGTATATTATAATCCTGAAAAACAAACAATAGATCCTCGAGAACACGCCACAATCATACAAAAACTTATTACCAAAAAATACGTAGAATCAAATTGTGAATTCTGTCACATGGCTTTTGATGGAATATCCCATTTGAAATCTGGAAATATTGAATCTATAAATGTACGCCTTAGTCACAAACCAACAAATAATGAAAAAAAATTTACTGAATTTAGAAAATCCATTGATTAACGATTTATAATACTTTAGGATAAGCTAGTACAACTGCCTTTTTAGGATTTCCATCATAAAAACTAAACAACTAGCCGAAATCCTACGCCATGAACATTTTCTATTTTGATGCTAGCGTCAGCTTTAAGGTATTTCCTGAGTCTACTGATAAAGACGTCCATACTTCTACCGTGGAAATAATCATTCTCTCCCCACAGTCTTTCTAAGATCACATTACGCTTAAGAATATTGCCTTTGTTCTCTATAAGTAACTGAAGAAGGTCCCCTTCTTTCTGTGTAAGGTTTTTCTCTTCCTCTCCTATTTTAAGTTTGAGGTTAGGATGATCAAACTCGTATTGGCCTACAGACATTATTGTCTGAGGTGTTCTTTGTTGTATATGCTTACGCTTTAAGAAAATCTCAATCTTAAGGATTAGCTCTTCTATGCTGAACGGCTTAGTAATATAATCATCTGCACCTAAGAGCAATCCTTTGATCCTGTCTTCTTTCAGCGACTTGGCGGTAAGAAACAATATTGGGATCTCTTGATTCTTTTTTCTTATCTCCTCAGCCAAGGTAAATCCATCCATCTCTGGTAACATTACATCAACAATACATAGGTCAAATACATTTCCGGAAAACGACTTGCTAGCTGCCTTACCGTCCAGAAAATGACTTACTTGGTAACCGTTGATTTCTAAGTTGTCTTTAGTAACAAAGCCCAATACTTCGTCATCTTCTACATACATAATATGTGCTTTCTTCTCTGCCATCTTATACGTTTGTTTTAGGTATAGAGATACTTACAGTTGTTCCTTTGCTCTCTTCAGATTCTAGTTCTACTCGCCAGCCGTGTGCTCTACTGATATTTCGTACATAATATAGTCCTAGTCCGAAGCCTTTGACATTATGCACATTACCAGTAGGTACTCTATAGAATTTGCTAAATAATTTTTTTTGGTTCTCTTTAGTGATGCCTATGCCTTTATCCTTAATTTCTATTTTGATCTCATCACTACGTTCTTTTACAGAAATAATTGCCTGCGGCTCGGTCTTGGAATATTTTAATGCATTGTCTAATATGTTACTTATAATATTAGTAAAGTGCAGACGATCTGCCAGTACATGTATCTCCTTGTCTGGGAAATCTATCTTAGCATAGCCACCCTTTTTTTCGAACTTCATTTGCTCGTTAGATAGAATAGATACTAGTTCTTCTTCGAGGTTAATTTTTTCCTTTTTTAACTGGAACTGATCGTTTTCTAATCTAGCAATGTTCAATACTTTTTCTACCTGATTGTTCAGTCTTTCATTTTGATTCTTGATAATGGCTGCGTAGTTACTCATCCTAGCATCTTCTTTTATCGCACTATTATTGATGAGTACATCTGAGGCAATCTTGATAGAAGAGATTGGCGTCTTAAACTCATGCGTCATGTTGTTGATAAAGTCTTTTTGTTGTTCTGTCAATTGCTTCTGCTTCAGGATAATCCATATAGCATAGATAAAAAACATTACAGCTAGCAGAGCGATAATGCTAAACAAAACAGACTGCCACATATTACTAAGCAGGTAACTGCCTCGAGAGGGAAATTTTACAACAAAATAATATATAAGCTCATTAAATCTGGGAAGTTGTTCTTTACTAGATCCATCTATCTTGTCATCAGCAAGGTCGCAATAGTTTCCATAAACTAAGCTGTCCGAATCACAGTCAAAAACTGCGTATTCAAAATCAGTATTCAAAGATCTTTTTTCGAATTCTTGGATCAGGTAATCTTCCAGAACATTGGCATCTATCTCACTATTTACATTTACAGCATAATAGTTAGTAGATCTTCTAGTAATGAGATTCTGCTTAGGAAGATCTGTCTTGTATAAGGTGCCGATACGCTCTGCAACTGCTCTTAAGGCACTGGTTGCACTTAGGTGGAACTCATCATCTTGTAAGTTCCATGTCTTTATAACCCAGAAAGATTGTATAAAAATAATACCTGCTATAGCGATACCTCCGAGAAAGAGTAATCTTTTAATTAATTTACTAGGCATTGATTATTTTTTTACAATTTAAGGCATCTTTCCTTATAGTTTTTCTAGTTAACAGAGTATTAACAGCACATTTTAAAGTAATTTAATTATTACTCCTCTGTCAAGCTTAATATCTAGTTGAAGAAAAAATCGATGCACACACTCTTCTATTATATCTGTAATAGAAGCAACTAAGAGCTTATTCTCTTCGGTTACTAATCTATTCTATATCTTATATTACACAATTTTTAGTTCAATGGGTATTAATCCTTACTTTTACAATATATTAAATGTATTCTCGATTATTACATAAAAATAACATAGTGCTCTTCTTGTAAAAATAATGTACTTACGTTTTTTCATATCGCTTTTATTTTTGGCTATGAGTCTTCAAGGATTTACGCAGAATCCTTTTGACATAAAAAACAGAAAAGCCGGAAGTACTTCTATAGAAGTAAGGACAAATACTGAGGAAACAAACACTACAAGGGAAACTACAGAAGAAAGTATCATCACGACTCCGAATCCTACGGCATCGAGTATAGAGCCTACAAGTATAAATGAAGTAACCAGCAATCCATCCAATACACAAGCCACTAATAAGATAGCTACTGTTCCGATAAGGTCTGGAGAAAATCCATTTAATGTTTCTCATGTACCCATAAGAAAAAACAGTTTTACCAAGACCAAAAAGATCAATAAGGTAGTTGTAGAGCAAGAAAAAAAGGATTTCTTTAAGCGGAATTTGCCCTTACTGTTCCTTTTTATAAGTCTTCTTATTTTAGCATTAGTCATTACTAGCGGAAGAAAAACAATTTCTAATATCATAAGGTCTGTATATAACGAAAATTATCTCAAGCAGATCAAGATGCAGTCTGATGATGGTAGGACCTTTACCTATGTGATCCTTTATATCCTATTTATTATCAATATATCGTTATTTTTCTATCTCTACCTGTCCGATAAGATTAGTATCACCTCTGGTAAGCTGTATCTGACAGTCATGGCGGTGATCCTTACCATATATAATGTAAGGCATGGGGTGCTTTTCCTGCTTGGGACAATATTTAAAGGGATAAAAAAGGAAACTAGCGAATATAGTTTTACGGTGCAGATTTATAATATCGTTTTTGGCCTTATTTTAGTGCCATTTAACTTTATTTTGGCTTTCGGACCAGAAAAATTAAAGCATCCTTTATTCCTTATAGTGCTTAGTTTATTAGTATTAATGTTCATTATTAGATCTATTAGAGGTGTTCTACTATCTTCGCGACACTTACTGAACAACCAATTTCATTTTTTTCTTTATCTTTGCATTTGCGAAATCGGCCCATTAGTCATTTTTATGAAATACATGAGCCAATATATTTAGCGATATTTTTTTAGTTCAAAAGCAAGTTTTTCTATGGGTTCAGGTAGTACGAAAGCAAAGTCGAAAGAGAGCTATAAAAAGATAAAAACAATTCTGATATCTCAGCCTAAACCAGAGCGATCTCCTTATTATAATTTAGAACAAAAATGGGGTCTTACAATTGATTGGAGACCATTCATTCATGTAGAAGGAGTTACGGAAAAGGAGTTTAGAAAAAATAGACTCAGACCTGATGACTATACTTCCATTGTCTTTACAAGTAAAAACTCTATAGAGCACTTTTTTAGAATATGTGAGGATATGAGAATCAAAATGGCACAAAGCACAAAGTACTTCTGCTTATCTGAGGCCATCGCTAATTACTTGCAGAAATTTATTGTTTACAGAAAAAGAAAAGTTTTCGTAGGCGTAAGAAAAATAGAAGATCTAGAATCATCCATACTTAAGCATAAAAGCACAGAAAAGTTTCTTGTTCCTTGTTCTAATCTCGGTGCAAAAAATGTGATGACTTTTTTAGAAAAGCACGAAATAGATTATACAGAAGCTATGATGTACAGAACCGTAAGTTCTGATCTTAGTGACCTAAGTGATATAACCTATGATGTGTTAGTATTTTTTAGCCCTCTTGGAATCAAGTCTCTGTATGAAAATTTCCCAGATTTCAAACAGAATGAAACAAGGTTTGCGGTATTTGGAAAATCTACAAGCAAGGCTGTAGAAGAGCATGGTCTTACGATCAACATAAAAGCTCCTATGCCAGAAATTCCATCTATGTCTATGGCTTTAGAAAAATATCTTCAAAAGTCTAATACCTAATTTTTATCTATACATTTTTCGATATTTATATACACACTTATTAGCGTGTAATAATTCTATATGATATTACCTTCTCCAGAGTTTATAAAAAATAGATTATCACAAGATCTTCCTGGCAAAGTTGCTCAGAGCAAGTTATCTCCTGTAGAAGCTGCGCGTTATTACGATATCGCAGATGATCATAAAAAAGCAGGTGTCCTTCTTCTTATATCTCAAGGCGAGGTAGAACCTATCGTTACTTTTATGATTAGAGCTAGTGGCCACCCTGATGATAAACATGCTGGCCAAATCAGTTTTCCCGGTGGAAAAAAAGAAGAAGACGATGACACGATGATCAGCTGTGCACAGAGAGAAACTCATGAAGAAATAGGTGTCCCTCCTGAGCAGTACGAGATCTTAGGGATACTCTCAGATCTATATGTATATGTAAGTAATTTTCTGATTACACCAGTGGTAGCTTATAGCTCCTTACAACTCCACTTCATACCCGAGGAAAATGAGGTTGCTGGTCTTATCCACTACCCTCTTTCTGGTTTCTATAAGTTCAAAAACCTAAAGAAAAAAGATTTAAAAATAAGACAAGGTATTATGAAAGATGTACCCTACTTCGATCTTGATGGTCAAGTATTATGGGGGGCGACTTCGATGATTATGGCTGAGTTTATTTCCTTATTTCTTAACGATTAAGTGTAGTATATAACTGCCCGTAGTTAATAACTTTCCATTCCCATTCCTGTGACGCTTAAGAACTACGTTTTATATAACAAGTATAGAAGGTACTTACAGCTTCTCTAAGATACTTTTAGCTCTTTTAAAAAATCGTAATATTAAGTTTGACAAGACAGTGATGAATTATAATTGTTTATTTTCGTATCGTCCCCTTGTTAAGTGCTTGTAGCGGTCAAATCTAAATTGTGAAAAACGACACTTCATTAAGTAAAATATTTAACAAACTTATTATTATAATAAGTATAGGCATACTTGCGCACTTACTATTTCTATTATTGACTACAGACCGTTCTTCTCTCGCACACCTAGCAAAACTTAAGCTGCCCTACATTTTACTTATACTAGGTCTCATTATGGTCCCTTGGTTAGGACATGCTCTTAGGATGGTCTTATGGAGCAGTTTTTTGCAATTTCCTATCCGATATACACAGGCTTTTAGAATAGCTGTAACGGCGGATCTAGGGGCCGCTATAACACCAACCATTATAGGAGGCGGCCCCATCAAGCTAGGCTTACTTATGCAAAGAGGTATGTCCGCAGGAAAAGCTGGAACCCTTACCTTACTAGGGACCCTAGAAGATTTTATCATGTATTCCATTGCCTTTCTAAGTGGTTGCTATTTTCTAAAAGATACGATCCTTGATATATTTACCTCTTTTGGTAATTATGTAAAAAGTAATGCCCTGGTATTTCTAAGTCTTGCTTTTATTATTATTCTAATCTACCTGCTCTTTAAAAAAATTCTAAAGAAAGCACTAAGGAAATATATACCTCAGAATATACTTAGCAGTGCTAGAAATTTCAAGGCTACGTTTAGTAAAAACTTACAAGAACTAAGGTCCTCTATGTTGCTGATTCTACGCAAAGCTAAGTTGAGATTTCTTCTGAGCTTTCTCATTATGCTTACTCAGTGGGTTGCTAAGTTTACTGTACTTATTGTTGTATTGTCAGCCCTGCAGCTACAGTTCGATACACTGCAAATGTATCTGCAACAATGGCTGGTCTATCTGTCTATGATATTTGTCCCTACTCCAGGTGCTACTGGAGGAGCTGAGGCATCATTCTATTTGATTTTTAATGGGGAGATAGAGGACAAATTATTACCACTCATTATTTCTGTCTGGCGATTTTTTACTTACTACTGTATCATGTTTTTTTCGATAGTATTTGTCCAAATTTTTAGTGTGTGGGATTTGAAAAAAAATGGAACTGAATAAAAAACTCACTCAACACCCAACCTTATACTTGATTTTAAAGGTCTATGCTTATAAGGTCTCAGATTAAAAAGAGATAATCAATAAAGCATTTAATTCTATTACTCTATATAAGTACAATTCTAGCCTGCTCTAAGAACGATACTGATGTTCAATCATTTCTTGATTGCAATAACTTTAGCGAGGCTTATAAAAGCTATAATGGTGAGGAACTAGAATGTAAATTCTATTTTACCCTTACTGAGTTTGAAAATCAAAACTATATCGAGTTAAATTCTCGATGTGCTGATCTAACAAGGTTCTTTGTATACAATGAAAACTGTGAAGATATCTGCGAAGTAGAACCACATAGTATAGACTCTTTCTGTGGAAGATATATAGAAGGCAGAAAAATAATAGAAATCCTCTTAATCGAGAAATAAGACTTACAAGTGATAAAAGTAACGACTCTGAGATACGATGAGTCACGCCCTAAACATTATCCTTAACCTAGCTTTAATCATCTATCAACTTAGCATCCGTAAGTTGGAACATAAGTCTGTTAATATCATCTGAGTTGAGGCTGAGTTTTCCTTTCAGTACGATCTGTTCCGCCGTATATTTTACAGGATCTGTAGAGACCACTTCCATGACAGTTTCGGGACCAGCTCCTCCACAGAAAAAACACATGTTATAAGGAAAGGCGGAGAAAATAAATTCATTATGAGACTTGTATCCTTCTACAGGGATAATGTATCCCTTGACTTCTATTTCTTTACCTTCTAGGGCTTTGATATCATCACTAAAAACTGGGATATCAATCTTGAATCCCATCAACTCATCATACTGCTTTTTGTAGGTAATCTTAGCTAAGGTTTTCCATATGCTATTGCCACTTTGTGCCACAACAGGCGCATGAAAAAAGAAAGCTGTTATAATAACTAAAGAAAATAATTTTCTCATTGTTTTTCGATATTTAATATTTCACCATTGTCGAGTGTATACAACAAACCACTGGCTTGATCAGCATGAATTTTTAGAACTCCCTTAAGCATAATTTTATCTGTTGTAAAATCTACCTTTTTGGCATCTTTCATAAAAACCTGTATAGCTGTTTCTGGACCAGCCTTACCACAGAAAAAACACATGTCCTGAGGAAACTTAGAAAACATAAAATGACTCTGAGAAGTTTTTCCTGTAATAGGAATTATCCATCCTTTGAGCATGATTTCTTTGCCATTCATAGCATGCGTGACAGGACTTATTACTGCTTTGAAAGATTCTATTCCGAATTCAGGATCATACTCCTTAGTGGTCTCTATCATAGCTAAAGTACCCCAAGAATCCTGAGAATTGGCAGAAAATGATAATAAAAAGCCTACAAAAAGAAATATCCAACGCATATTCATACTTATTAGGTGTAAAGGTATAACAATAGTTGGAATGAAACCATTACATCGATTATGTTAAGTCTTTTTTAAAGTTATTGTCAAAGACATGTGATAGAAAAAAATAAAGAGTTCAAGCGTGTAAAACTAACACACCCTATAGGATATTTGTTAAAACCATTTACAGAAGAGGAACTCATGAGCACTCTTGAGATTGCTCTCTTTACGCATGAGAATAAAAATATAAATAGACTTCCAATATTAGAAATACTAAATAAAAAAATCATTACGCCATTGTCAACCAGAGAGTATGATATTCTCAATGGAATATTCCAAGGCCATTCAAATCAAGAGATAGCTCAATTAAACTTTGTAAGTATTAATACTATAAAATCTCATGTTAGAAGTATCTACAGCAAAATGAATGTAGGCTCCCGCTGGGAATTGCTTATTAAGCTTAGATCTGTTATTGATTAAATTTCTAAATTTTACTTAGCGTCTTATGAATATCTGTTCTATAAGCCCTAACCGCAGGAATTACAGAAGCTATAAATCCTAAGATTAATGATCCCAATAGTAAGAACAATTCCTTCTTATCCCAGTGCCAAGGGTTAAAACTATATTTATACGCGTCTGACATCTTATCTGCCATAACCCACATCGCAACATGACTGAGTAAGATTCCAACGACAAAGGATATAAGCGCCAATATTATACCTTCTAGGATAATCAATAAAAATAATTTAGAAGGGCTTCCTCCTAGCACTCTGATCAGAGCGAGCTCGTATTTTCTTCTTTTCAATGAACTGAAAAGAGATATAAAAATACTTAAGGCTGATACAATAGAAATAAGAATAGCTAGAGATTGTAATGCTCTAGTTCCTACACCTACCATATCATATAGTCTGTTTATTTCTATCGCAGGTGAAGCTGCTTGCAGGTCAGTATTGCTATTTATATTTCGCGGCATGTTTAGCGCCTGGAAATTTGTTCTATTCTTAAACTGTATCAGGATAGACGTTATTTCTTTATCAGGATAATCTAAGAGATTCAATTGTTCTACTGACTTGTGATCAGCATGATCGTGAGCTCCATGATCATGTCCAGAGTGATCATCGTGATCATGCCCTGAGTGGTCGTCGTGATCATGTCCTGAGTGATCATCGTGGTCATGCCCTGAGTGGTCGTCGTGATCAT
>CAYYWZ010000001.1:234598-236352 GCA_964475415.1 uncultured Saprospiraceae bacterium
TGATCATGTCCTGAGTGATCATCGTGGTCATGCCCTGAGTGGTCGTCGTGATCATGTCCTGAGTGATCATGACTGTGATCAGTTTCCTGTATCTTTTTTTCTTCTGTTGTTGCTGTTGCGCTGTCTCCACTATGATCATGTACGTCCCAGACACTCTTACTACTTGTAAGAATAAGTTGGTCTATAACTGATCCTGTGTTCTTAAGTATGCCTACTACCTTGAACGAACTATGTTCGTGTTCTAAGTCCTCATCGTCTACTAATCCGTGAGAACTATAAAAGTTATCTCCTAGTTTTAATCCTGTCTTCTTAGCTACAATACCACCTATTGTAACCTCTAATGGAGACGACCACTTTACTCCTTGCTCTATCTCCGCATTATATAATTCTAATATAGAGTAGTCTGTTCCTACTATTCTATATCCCTTGTAACTATCTCCTATAGAAAGCGGTACTGCTTTCTTGATAAGTGGATGCTTAGTATTAAGAAAAGCCTTAGCCTTGCCTATCTCAATATTTCCTGTCGGGTTGTCTATATGATACATGTTGCAGAGTATCATTTGCAAAGGCGAGCCCTTAGCTCCTATCACCATATCGATACCCGCTAGATTGTTGTCAAACTTTTCTTTAAGCTGATCATTGACCATAAAAAGAAAATTGATCAGGCCTACGCCCATTGCAAACAAGACGATGTTCAACAATAAGTTGAGCGGGTTATTGATTATGTTTTTCCAAGCTAGTCTTAGCAAACTCATTGTAGTATAATTTGGTTTGCAAATGTTTTTGTCAGTCTATTATCGTGTGTTACAATGATAAGTGCAGCGTTCGCTTCTTTAGCTTGTTGCTCTAGTAACTGGATGACCTCATTGCAATTATTATCATCCAGTGCTGAGGTAGGCTCATCGGCAAGTATAATTTTAGGACTATTGACCAGTGCTCTGGCGATGGCCGCTCTTTGTTTCTCTCCCTGGCTTAAGTTCTCTGGATACTTATTAGCCTTGTGAGTAATGTTAAGACTATTAAGCAGCTGATCTATTTTAACTATATCTTTTTTGCCACCCATCTGCTGAGCTAGTAATAAATTTTCTTTTACTGTCAGTGCTTGAACAAAGTGAGCTTGCTGGAAAATAATACCTATATGCTCGCCCCTATAAGCGTCCATCTTACTGGAAGAAATATCATACATATTTTTTCCATCTATAGATACAGATCCCTTAGTCGGTCTTAGTAGTCCTCCTAAGATATGCAGTAAGGTAGTCTTCCCTACACCCGACTGACCTAGAATAAGCATGGTATCTCCCGCATTGCAGACCATATCAGGAAAGGAGATCTTATCTTTTACCGTATAGTGATGTTCTAGCTTTAGTGTATTAAGCATTTATTTGTAAATTCTTTTTGTTCCTCTTACACGTCAAGTATATAAAACAAGATAGGAAAGTAAGTTGTTTTCTGTATATGTAAAAAAGAATATCTTTTTATAAGCTATGATTGTTGTAAATATTGATCCGTATTTTATAAAATCAGAGGTTAGTTTTTGTTTCGCCCTTTCAAGGCTATGTTGTATCATCTTCCTATTCTAGGGGATGTTTTATCTGGGACAAAATATATATTTATTCCTAATTTCATATTCACCTTGAGGGGTCTGGGGGTGGAAAGAAATGGAAAAATAAATAATAAACGGGCCTATTTTTTCGATCCTAACATTATTCCAAGGTGGCTTTAGCCCCTTGTCACTAATACCGATCTATTTTCAA
>CAYYWZ010000002.1:0-31503 GCA_964475415.1 uncultured Saprospiraceae bacterium
CTAACTCAGAAATATAATCATCCCATTAGTTCGTAAAATAGGATAGTGTCTCTGAGTCTATATTATTAGTAGAATTAATCTCACCTCCACTAGATGATAAAATAGTACACGTATAATTGACCAAACCAAAAGTATTGGATGGATCGTAGAGGGCTTCAAATCCTAAAGATGAACTGCTTGATCCAGTTACAACTGAATTTGTATTCCATATATGGAAATTTGGATTCGAGTTGTCATAAGTCCATACAGAATTATTAACTGTGTAAGGACCTATAGATATGCCATTAGGATCCCAGGTTATTTGCAGTTTGAAGTCTTTAGGTAAAACTACATTTATAGCGCCTTCTGTATCATAGCCTTCGACTTCTTGAACACGAAGTTCCCAGTAGGTAGTTGTAGGCCCATTAGCGATGCTTGGTAGTAGGGATTGTGTTATAGCAAGATCTGCACAGAAAACGCAAGGATCTAACTCGTCACATAAGCCGTCTTCATCTATATCTAATGCTACGCCTGTACAATTACAATCTAAATCTATATTGTCATCAGAAGTGCAAGGATTACCATCATCGCAAGGGAAATAGTGTCCATATCTTGGTTCTTCTTCTCCCCATTCTAGCGCACCTCTATCTGGCATTCCATCAGAAACAAAAGGAGCATTCAGGTGTGTTAATGGTTCTCCACTATCTATAACATTAGATCCAGGCAATGGCATAAAGTCTCTTTCATTAGTGCTATATTCTGTAGGGTAGGGATCAGGTAGTGCTATGTTTTCAAAATCACTAAATGCGACCTCTATTGCATTCATTTCTAAAATGCCACTTGCATTGAGCACAGGGACATTGGCGTATCGAATATTATTCCATTTGAACCATTCTGTATTTGTCTGTCCACCTCTAGTAGAATAATAAGCTCCATAGTCCCAGTTGTCTTCACTGCTACCTACAAGTCCAAACAATTCAAAACAATACCTAGATGCTAGAATAAGATTATTTCTGTAATAGGTGTTTTGCCAGCCTGTAGTAGATTGAGTTGCATTTTCGTCACTGACCATAGTATTATGTGCAACTATAATTCCCGATGGTCCTCTGTTCATCTTGAGAGCTGTATTTTCCAAATTGAATATAATATTTCTAAATATGTATACGGGTCCACCGTATACAGGAGCTATACTGATGCCAGCCCTTCCATTAAAGCAACGATTTTGATATATACGTGTATTAGATATGGTTCCATCTACCTCTATATGATCGTCTATAATATTTATTATATCATTGTTATGAATATCTAGAGCATAAGAAGTTTCGTAAGCTGGTCCATCAGTAGATACACCGTCGGCAAAATTCTTTATAGTATTATAACTTACTACATTTGTATTTCCTCTGATGTCAATGGCACGTTCATTTGGAATTCCTGTTGATGGCCATATACTTCTTCCTATCATTAAGTTATTAGTAATATACTGATCAGATTCTAATCCAAATTCTCTTCTATTGACATAGGCATAATCTATATCCTTAATAATGTTATTTCTGGCGGTAACAAACTGTGCGTTTTGCGCATCTATACCTCTTTCACCATTTTGTATAGTAAACCCATCTATAATGATATGGGCAATAGTATTATTAAATTCCCCAAGGGTTACTATCCCTGCATTAGTATTGTTCCCATCTATAACAGCTTGGTGTAATGCTTGACTTTGGAAACTAATGAGATTCATGTTGTCACCACTTGTGAGTAAAGTGAAAGGTGTATAATTTCCGGGAAGTACGATGAAATGGTCCCCAGGGATAGCATTATCAGCTGCTACTTGTAAGCCTAGATATGGATTTGCTTCAGTTCCATCGCCTCCTCCATTTCCTGGTGCAACATATCGAGTATTCACAGCACTGGGTTCTGGAATAGACTTGGTACTAATCGTTATATCTGAAGTACTTCCTCCGCCATCTGGATCGAGTAAAATAAGTTGGATATCATATGCTGTAGATGGTTCTAGGTGCATAATGCTTCCTGCATGATAATTTCTTGTTGTAGTATTTCCATCTATAACCAATCCAGGATAAGCACGCATGGTCCTAGCTGCAGGCTGGTAATCGGACTGATTTTGTTCTTTGTAGAAAATAGTAAGCTCGCTATTTAGATTGTCATCCCCTGAAATAACTAAATGTATTCCTATATTGTTAAAGGTGGGATAAGAGTCTGTACTAGATATACTTACGGCGTTTTGACTAGCCATGTAAAATACAGATGTCAATAGAATTAGACAAGTAACTAGGCAGTTTTTATAATTCATCAAATTAGCTTTATATACAGAAACCTAAGATAGTAAGCTTATTGTTTTTGAGCATAATGGTATACCCTTAATAGTCTAATAGCTTATGTTAAACTTATATAGAATGGATATATTGATATTGTAATCTAGGTAGATTAATTAAAACATACTGATAAATAAGGAATAAAATTATTATATCTAATCTATTAGAATTCTAAAATTTTTCATCTTCTTATGCATATTATTTCATGTTCTTGTATAGATTTGTAAAAAGATTGAACTGATGAAAATTAACATTGCCGCTCTATTTATTTTTTGTTGTCTAATAATGATTGTTTCATGTGGGGGAGATTCTAATAAAAATACTTCTGCAGAAAAAACTACAACAAGTACCAAGAAATCTAAGTCCGTATTAGACGAGATGAAAGATTTGAAATCTGAGAAAAAGGAAGCGCCAGTAAAAAAATCTACAAGTTCCACATCTGAAGAGGCTCAAGATGATCAAAATGCGGAGGGAGCTACTCCTGAGCAATTGGCAAAAGCAGAATCTATAATAAAGGGAGTATCCAAAGGCGATCTTGACGATATCGATCCCAAGAAGTTATTCAAAATTAATTGTGCACTCTGTCACGGTTTTAAGGGTAACATGATGGTCAATGGTGCAAAGGATCTGACAAAGTCTGAAATCTCTATGAAGGAGGCAGTAGCTCAGATTTACCACGGCAAAGGATTAATGACGCCTTACAAAGGAATATTATCTGATGCAGAAATTGTAGCTGTGGCTAAATACGCTGAAACTTTGCGAAAATAAGCCCTTTACTCACTTATTCTTATTATTAAGAAATTTTTAATCTATTGTAAAGATTAAAACATGCATTTATTCTGTTCTATAACTAGAAATGAACAAAGCTAAATTTATCTCCCTACTTATATCACTTGCAATTGCTAGTACTGTATTGTATAAGTTTGTAGTGCAACCTAATCCAGAGATATTTTCTTTTGATATAGAATGGCCCTCTTTTGATTATAGCAAAAAAGAAAAAAGCGACACAAAGAATTCTTCTTCGAAAACTAAGGTAAAGTCTAATGTCAAAACCAATTCCAAAGTAGGAAAAGTTATAGACAACTTTAATGGAGTCAATATCTATTATAATGGTAGAGTGAAAAATGTCCTAGGTAGAAATGTAACCTCGGATGGTTATAATCTAGGACTGAAGTACCAATGTGTAGAATTTGTCAAAAGGTATTACTACGAATACTATAATCATAAGATGCCTGATAGCTATGGTCATGCTAAAGACTTTTTCGAATATGGTTTAGCGGATGGTGGCTATAGCAAAAAAAGAGATTTGTTCCAGTACAGAAATGGTAGTGAAATTAAACCTAGAGTAGGAGATATACTCATTTTTGGAGCTGCCTCATTTAATCCTTATGGACATGTAGCTATCATTTCTAAGGTAACTAGTAATTCTGTGACTATTGCCCAGCAAAATCCTGGTATCGGCAATAAGAGTAGACAAATCTTTTCTCTGGCAGAAAATAATGGTGGCTGGTGGATAAGACATGACCATATCAAAGGATGGTTGCATAAGTAGATTCACACAAATCAATAGTTATGAGGCTGTTTGTAGTCCCCCGAACACAAACCAATATTTTCAGTTCATATTAAGAACAGTAATCCTTATCCGAACAACCTCTTATCCAAGGAGTATTTGCCACTTCCCATAAGAAATAGAACAAAATACATGGCAAAATAAATTAATGCCAACTCTTTCTTACCAATAGGGTCAGCTCCATGAACTATGAAAGCAGCTACTAGCATTGTGATTATTAAAGGAATAGTAGCTAGTCTTGTACCTAAGCCTATAACAATAAGAATGGCACAGATTACTTCTGCAAAAATAGTCAAAACTAAAGAAGGACCTGCACCTATTCCTATAGGATCTCCAAAAGCTAAATCTCCTCCCATTAATTTCATTAGTTTAGGTATACCATGAGTTAGCATGTAACCTCCAGCAGCTATTCGAAGAAACAATAGTCCCATATCCACTCTGGATTCTCGAATTGTAGTTGATAAATACTTTTTCATATTAGTCTATTGTAATAGTTTTAAATTTAAAATCTTGTTCCTATCAAAGTTAAAATAATATTCAACACAGGAAGCTATTTGTAGCCCCCCTTACTACAAACCAATATTTATCATGTTAGTTAGAACTACTAACAACAATCACTTTTATTTCTAAACAATAATTTGTAGATTTATACAAATTAAAAACACCGTTTCACATAATGAAACACTATATGAATTATAATTTAATTGCAAATAAGCTAGATCACGCGGCACGCTATGCTAAGAGCATAGAACAAATCAGCGTAGCACAGAAATTTGGTCTAGAAGAATCCTATGCCATACAGTCTATCTCTATAGGGAAAAGATATGAGAGAGGAGAACAGAAGACAGGAATCAAATTAGGCTTTACTAGTAAAGCCAAAATGGAACAAATGGGCGTCCATGATATGATATGGGGAAGGCTGACTAGTAAGATGAAATATGATGATGGATCTAGTTTGTTGAAGTCAGATTTTATTCATCCTAGAGCAGAGCCTGAGATTGCCTTTCATTTATCGAAGGACGTAGATAAGCTTTTATCAAAGGAGAATTATCTTGACTATATAGATGGTGTAGCCGTAGCTATAGAAATTATAGACTCCAGATTCACTAATTTTAAATTTTCACTAGAGGATGTCATAGCGGATAATTGTTCTTCTTCAGGCTATATAGTAGGTGAGTGGATGGATGCCAAGACCAATTTACAAGATCTCAAAATCGAATTACTTGTTGATGGTTCAGTAGTTCAACAAGGTAACTCTAATGCTATACTGGGTAATCCTCTAGAATCTTTGTTTGCAGCCTCTAGACTTGCTCTAGAGAATGGAGAGCAGCTATCTAAGGGGCAGCTTATTTTAGCAGGTGCCGCTACACCAGCAGTTTATATAGAAGTTGGTCAAGTTGTAAAAGCTACTGCAGAAAGTTTAGGAGCGGTAAGTATCCAAGTAAAGTAAATAATGGAAACTACAAAAACGCTAAATGCATCTGTTCTGAAAGCTATAGGCTTGCTTAACTATTTTTCTCAAGAGAAACCTTCATGGGGTGTACGTGAATTGGCAACAGCTACAGGTGCAAATCAAAGTACTACTTACAGGCTAATGGCGTCTTTGGCTTCACAAGGTATTTTACAACAGAATCCAGAAACAGAAAAATATCATCTAGGACTTAAATTGTTTGAATTAGGCAACAGGGTAAATATTAAAACTTCGCTAGTCAATATAACGCATCCTTGTCTTCAGAAAGTTACAGAAGAAATAAAGGAAACCGTTCACCTCGGAGTACTACAAGCTTATGAAGTACTCATGGTAGATAAGATTGCAAGCCCGATGGGACTACAGTTAAAATCTTCTGTAGGTATGTATAGTCCTGCTTACTGCACAGGAATAGGGAAAATGTTACTGGCTTATTTGTCAGATCGTGAGATCAAAGCATATCTTAAACATATTCCTCTAGTGAAGAGAACAAGTTTTACGATAGCTTCTAAATCTAAACTTAAAAAAGAACTTAAAAAAATTAAAGAACAGTCCTTTGCTATAGATCGGCAAGAATTAGAGCTAGGTCTTATCTGTGTTGCCGTTCCTGTATTCAATGCCGAAGGTAAATTGATTGCTGCTATGAGTGCTGCTGGTCCAGCAGATAGGTTTAGAGAAGAAGCAATAGAGGATTATGTCGCTATTCTTACTTCAGGAGCCCGCGAAATACAAGAACAGATCGGCACATTTAACTTATAATTTGTCAATAATATTATGGAAGAAAAATATAGTACGATACATTATAAAAATTATCTAGGACTCGATAAGATCTTAGATGCTCAACAGCTGAGAAGTGCAGATCTAGAAGAAAATCCTGCACATGAGGAGATGTTGTTTATAATCGTCCACCAGGTTTATGAGTTATGGTTTAAGCAAATTATTCATGAGCTAGAATCTGTACTGAGTTTATTCAAGACAGATAATGTAGATGAGCGAAATATAGGAACCTCTATAAGTCGACTGGATAGAATTATAGAGATACAAAAATTATTAGTAGATCAGATAGGAATTATGGAGACCATGACGCCACTTGATTTCTTAGATTTCAGAAATTATCTTTTTCCAGCCTCTGGCTTCCAGAGTTTTCAGTTTAGAAAAATAGAGACCCTGCTAGGCTTGCAAGAGAAAAAAAGATTGACCTACAATGGTTGTCCTTTTTCTTCAGTATTTTCTGAGGAAAAGAAAATAGAGCTTAAAGAAATAGAATCTTCTTTTTCTCTTTTCGAAGCTATAGAGCAATGGCTAGAGCGTACTCCTTTTCTTAAGTTAGGTAGTTTTAATTTTATCGAAGAATATACAGCTGCTGTTAAGCGGATGATTAATAAAGAGCAAGACGCCATTATAAAATCTCAGTATCTAGATGCGCAAGAAAAAGAAATGCGCCAGAAGATGCTTGGTAATACAGAAACCTATTTTAAGTCAGTGCTCAATAAAGAAGCACACGACAAGATGGTTGCTGAGGGCGAATTAAGAATGTCTTACGAAGCTTCTCTCGCTGCTTTGCTTATCAACCTTTATAGAGATGAACCCTTGTTCCATCTGCCGTTCAAATTGCTGACCTGCATAGTGGAAATAGATGATGCATTGACAACTTGGAGATATAGACATGCGCAGATGGTACTAAGAATGCTTGGAAATAAAGTGGGAACAGGAGGATCTTCTGGACACGCTTATCTCAATGCTACAGCTGAGAAGCATCATATATTTAAAGATTTACATAATGTCTCAACCTTGCTTATTCCTAGATCAGAACTTCCTATCTTACCTGATGATATAAAGAAGCAATTGAGTTTTTATTACACTACCCAGCAAGGTTCATAATATGATCAAATTATCAAATTTTATAGATGGTAAATTAATAGATGCGCAAGCAGGTAAAACTTTGCCTTTATACAATCCTGCAAAAGGGGAGCAATATGCTACTTTACCAGATTCGGGAGAGACTGACGTTGAACTAGCTGTAGCTGCGGCAAAGAAAGCTTTCCCTTTATGGAGAGATACTTCTACAGATGAGCGATCTCGTATTATAACAAAAATAGCCGATCTGATAGAAGAGAAATTAGAAGTTCTTGCCTTAGCAGAAACGACAGATAATGGTAAGCCATTATGGTTGTCTAAGTTGGTTGATATTCCTAGAGGTGCTAGTAATCTTAGGTTTTTTGCTCAGGCGATAACCCAGTTCACACAAGAGACTCATGAAATGCCAAGTGCTATCAATTATACGCTTAGACAACCGCTGGGTGTCGTATCATGTATTTCGCCATGGAACTTGCCTTTATATTTATTTACCTGGAAAATAGCTCCTGCAATCGCAGCTGGAAATACAGTAGTAGCAAAACCTTCAGAGGTGACACCCTATACGGCTTTTCTGCTATCAGAAATTTGTATAGAAGCAGGTCTGCCACCGGGAGTTCTTAATATCGTACATGGTAATGGAGATCCTGTAGGTGTAAGTATGACTACTCATAAAGATATCAAGGCCATATCCTTTACAGGAAGTACTAGGGTAGGGCGATCTATAGCTGGAACTGCTGCGCCACTATTTAAGAAGTATTCACTAGAAATGGGTGGTAAGAATCCCAATATTATTTTTAGTGATTGTGATTATGATAAGATGCTGAAGACTACAATAAATTCTTCTTTCTCTAACCAAGGACAGATATGTCTTTGTGGTTCTCGAATATTTGTCCAAGCCAATATATATGAGCAATTCATAAAAGACTTTGTAGACAAAGCTAAAAAGCTCAAGGTGGGTAACCCGATGACAGAAAGAATGAATATTGGAGCCATCGTTTCTGAACAACATTACAAGAAAATTCTTTCTTATATAGAACTTGCCAAAGAAGAGGGAGGAACAATATTATGTGGAGGAAAGTCGGTGCATCCTGAAGGTCTAGAAGACGGCTGGTACATAGAGCCTACCATTATTGAAGGACTGCCGAATAGTTGTAGAACAAATCAGGAAGAAATATTTGGCCCTGTAGTGACCATTATGCCTTTTGAAACCGAAGAGGAAGTTCTTGACCTTGCTAATGATACAGATTATGGATTATCTTGTACCATATGGACAGAAAATCTTGGTAGAGCACATCGTATGGCAAATAAAATAGAGGCAGGCATTGTGTGGCTTAATACTTGGCTGCATAGAGATCTACGAACACCATTTGGAGGGATGAAAAACTCTGGTGTAGGTAGAGAAGGTGGATACGAAGCACTTCGATTTTTTACAGAAGCTAAAAACGTTTGTATCGCTTTTGACAAATAGAATAAATTGTATAATCAGATTTCTTAAATAAAATACAGATATCATGTCAAAATTATTTCCAGTTGTAAATTTTAAAGAATGGATAGAGGAACACAGGCACCTGCTTAAACCTCCCGTAGGAAATAAATGTGTATGGGATGGTGGGGATTACATCGTGATGGTTGTCGGTGGACCTAATGCTAGAAAAGATTATCACCTAAACAAAACACCCGAATTTTTCTATCAGGTAGAGGGTGATATTACACTCAAGGTAATCGACGAGGGCGTGCCCAAAGATATCAATATCAAAGAAGGGGAGATCTACTTACTACCTGCTAATATTCCTCATTCTCCGCAGCGCGGACCTAATACCATAGGTCTAGTAATAGAGCAGAAAAGACCAGAAGGGATGGAGGATGGACTCGCATGGTTTTGCGAAAACTGCCATGAAGAATTATATAGAGAGCCATTCAAATTAGGGAATATAGAGACGGATATGCCAGTTATCTTTGATAAGTATTATTCTGATCTAGCACTAAGGACTTGTGATAAGTGTGGCACGACAATGGAACCACCTGTATCTAAGTCTGCATAATAAAGATTATGGAAAATCGACTGAGAATAAATGGACACGGGCATCTGCTCCCAGAACCAGAACTTATTCCTTCTTTTATGAAAAACAAGGAGATTTTCTGGGTGGATGCAGATCGGAAATATATGCGTCAGCAGAATTGGTCCAGACCGATCACAGACCCTAGTTTCTTTCTCAAAGAGAAACTAGAATGGATGGAGAAAAACAATATAGATCATGAGGTAGTACTGAATTTATCGCAATTGTATTGCAATGGATATAGTCAACAATTAGCCAAAGATGTGATCAGGTTTCAGAATGATTTTAACGCCAGCGTCCAGGCAGATTATCCAGATAAGTTTACCACAGGTTTTGTAGTGCAGGCAGCCTACGTAGAAGATGCTTTGGTAGAGATTGAGCGATGTGTGTATAAGCATAATATGACTTTGTTATGTTTGCCAACTCATTTTGTCAATGCGGCAGGTAAGTGGACTTCTACGGCCGATCCATCGGTGGAACCTATCTTTGAATTAGCGAATGAGTTAGGTCTTGCTATGGAGATCCATCCATACAATGGTCCGGATATGATCAAGCTAGAAGATCAGTTTTGGAGATTTCACCTTATATGGATGTGTGCTCAGACGGCAGACCATTACCATGTATTTTCCCTCCTTAATTATCCTCAGAAATATCCTAGACTAAGAACCTGTTACGCGCATGGAAATCAATATGCTCAGGTCAATATAGGTAGGCGAACACAGGGTTTTAATGGTAGGCCAGATCTGTTTAAGGGAGCGACAAATCCATCTGATTCACAAGCTATTTCTAATGTGTATTACGATACTCTTGTGCATGATGTACACTCACTAGAGCTGCTGATAAAAAGACAGGGGGTGTCACAAATTGTCTTGGGATTAGATGATCCGTATCCACTAGGAGAAATGGAAAATGTGATAGATAGCTATCCTGGTAAGGTGTTAGATGATGCTGTCAGTTTAGGAATTATTTCAGAAAACCAAAAAGATAATATCTGGAGTAATCATATTGTCAAATGGCTCTATGGTGACCGAACGGAATTATTTTATAATCGAATAAAAGGAAAATCGTAGTCTAAGATGAGTTCAGAAATAGTAAATAGTAAATCGGATTGGAAGGAACTAGATGCTGAAGATCCATTAAAATTTTACAGAGATTTATTTCATATTCCAGTTCAGTCATCGGGTGAGGAGTATGTATATATGACAGGTAATTCGCTGGGCTTACAACCCAAGTCTGTACGTCAGTATATAGAACAAGAATTGCTAGATTGGGAAAAATTAGGAGTTGAAGGGCATTTTCATGCTAAGCATCCTTGGATGCCATACCATGAGTTTTTGACAGAATCTATGGCTAAGGTAGTCGGGGCAAAACCGATAGAGGTTGTAGTCATGAATACACTCACGACTAACCTGCATCTACTTATGGTTTCTTTCTATAGACCTACGCCAAAAAGAAATAAAATTCTTATAGAAAGAGATGCTTTTCCTTCCGATAAGTATGCGGTAGAATCACAAATAAAATTTCATGGTTATAACCCTAAGGAATCACTTTTAGAAATTCACCCGAGAGCAGGGGAGGAGTGCATAAGAAAAGAAGATGTATTGCAATATATCGAAGAGCATGGTCAAGATATTTCTTTGGTTATGCTGGGAGGTGTAAACTACTATACTGGACAATTGTATGATCTGAAGTCCATAACTACGGCGGGACATAAGCAAGGTTGTGTAGTAGGCTTCGATCTAGCGCATGCTGCTGGGAATGTAAATTTACAACTGCATGATTCCAATGCAGATTTTGCAGCATGGTGTACCTATAAATATCTGAATGCTGGTCCTGGAAGTCTAGGTGGATGTTTTGTACATGAACGACATGCAAATAACAAAGACTTACCTCGATTCACTGGATGGTGGGGGCATAACAAATCTACTAGATTTAACATGCGACACGATTTTGATCCTATACCAGGAGCTGAAGGATGGCAGCTGAGTAATCCTCCGATATTGTCCTTGGCAGCTATAAGGGCGTCATTAGATATTTTTTCTAGGGTCGGGATGGAAGCCCTAGTAAAAAAATCTAGGCTTTTAACAGATTATATGGAGAAAAGACTGGCTACAATTTCAGGAGATAAGGTACAAGTAATTACGCCCTCCGCGGAAGATGAACGAGGATGTCAAATATCTATTCAGGTAAAAAATGCGGACAAGAAAATTTTTGATATCATCACAAAGAAAGGAGTAATTGCAGATTGGCGAGAACCAGATGTTATCAGAGTAGCTCCAGTACCGCTGTATAATAGTTTTGGTGATGTAGAGCGATTTGTAAATATATTAAGTGATTCTATCAATGGATAAAAAGGAAAGTGTATTAATAGTAGGTGCGGGTTTATGTGGCAGTTTACAGGCTATCATGTTAGCCCAGAAAGCTTATAAGGTCAAGTTATTTGAGAAGAGACCTGATATGCGAGACGAAGAATTAGTTGGCGGAAGATCTATCAACTTGGCCTTATCAAATAGAGGGATAAGTGCTTTGCAAAAAGTAGGTCTAGCCGAAGAAGTAAAAGCACTGTGCATACCCATGTACGGTAGGCAATTGCATCTAGCCGATGGAACGCAAAGGTTTTCAAAGTATAGCGGTAGGGATGATGAGTATATCAATTCTATTTCTAGAGAAGGGCTTAATATTTTGTTGCTAGACAAAGTGGAATCGTATTCCAATGTAGAGCTTGTCTTTGACAATGAATGCAAAGAGATAGATCTAGAAAATGGAGAACATGTTTTTTTTGACCATATGTCTAAGACGATGGAGCATGTGTACTCGGATATTTGTTTTGGAACAGATGGTGCTGGATCGATTGTTAGAAGAAGTATGATAGGAAAGACTACAAGCTTACTATTTGATTATTCTCAGAGTTTTCTCAGACATGGGTACAAGGAGTTAAGTATTCCGCCTGCTGAAGACGGAGGATGGAGAATAGAAAAAAATGCCCTTCATATCTGGCCTAGAGGGGCGCACATGCTGATAGCACTACCTAACCTTGATGGTAGTTTTACGGTCACCATGTTTAATCCTTACGAAGGAAAATTTGGATTCGATTCTATAAATACAGAAGAGGAAATAATGCATTACTTTAGATCTGAATTTCCGGATGTAATAGAACATATTCCTAATCTTGTGCAAGATTATAGAAATAATCCTGTAGGAACTCTGGGAACGATCAAGTGCTATCCGTGGCAGGCTTATGGAAAAAACTGTTTACTAGGAGATGCAGCACATGCGATAGTACCTTTTTATGGACAGGGGATGAATGCTTCTTTAGAAGATGTAAAAGTCTTTTCTGAATTGATGGATAAGGGTTTTGAATCATGGGGAGAATTATTGCAAAACTATCAAGACCTTAGAAAACCTAATGCAGATGCAATTGCAGATCTCGCACTGGATAACTTCTATGAAATGAAAGATCACGTATCTCAAGTTGATTTTATACAAAAGCGAATATTAGAAATGAAGATGGAACAGCAGTATCCAGATTATTATTCTAAGTATGCCTTGGTAACTTTCAGAGAAGATCTCAGTTATCGAGAAGCGATGATTCTAGGTAGGAAACAGGATGAACTCTTGTTAGAATTATGTAAAGACAAGGAGGCAGAAGATCTAAATCTCGATGAAGTCTATGCTAAAGTTAAAGAATTATACGAGTAGTAGAATATTCATTCATGATTCCAGAATAATTTATTTTTTACAGTAACTAAGAAAGTAAGATGATGAGCAATAAAGTAATCAAGACGAGTGCACAGCCTCTAGGTAATTATCCTCATGTAAAAAGGGTAGGAGATTTTATCTACGTATCAGGAACGAGCAGTAGAAGATCTGACAATACGCACGTGGGTGTACACATAGATAAGGATGGAAATATTACACTAGATATAAAGGAACAGACGGAAGCGGTTATTAAAAATATAGATACACTACTTAAGAGCATGGGTGCAGGAATAGAGGATGTCATAGATATTGGAACCTATCTTGTGGACATGAAAGATTTTAAAGGATACAACGAGGTCTATGGTCAGTTTTTTAATTCGGAAACAGGCCCTACTCGGACAACAGTTGCCGTCCATCAGTTACCGCATAAGAATTTATTGATCGAGATAAAGGCAATAGCCTATAAACCATTGTCATGATTTTTTCAGGTAATTTTTCCAGATCAATTTTTAAAATATAATCCAAGATTACATCTTTGTTAGACCGTTGCAAAAGTTATTTAAAAATTATACACAATAGCATATAATTTTTACTTAAAACATAAGATTATATGCATTTGCGCATAATATTTTACGTATCTCTATATTTATATGCAAATACATATAAAAAACACTTGATAGATAAGGTCTTCATCCAGAGAACTAAATCTATTATCTTATCGTTTCTTAGGTATGATCCGAAAGAAAAATATCATCGTAGGCAACTATTACAATAGTTGTATGCTCAATTAGATAGGACAAATCAATACGGAAATGAAAAATTTATACTTTTTACTGTTTGCCCTATTTACGATAAATAATGCGCATACCCAATGCGAAATCAATATTGCCGAAGATCAATTAATATGTACGACAACTTACAGTGCTCAGCTGGCTCCTAGTCCACTTGGCGGATTCTGGACCTATGAATGCGAGGACGGTGATGGCTTAGTAGAGATGACAGACTTTGGAGGCGGTGCTGTACGATTTGTTTTTTCAGAATGTGGTATATATAAGTTAGTTTACCATTTTGAAATACCAGGCATATGCGAAAACACGGATACCTTAACCTTATATGTAGAAGATCCCAGTACAAGACAAATAACAAATAATACGGATACAGGTTTGACCTATGGTCCAATCAATTGTCATCAAGGAGCTATAGTTCCATGTGAATATGCTGTAACGATAGGCGGAGAAGATCCTCCAGTTCCTGAATGGGAAATCTGTACAATGAGTACCTGTGCCACTGCGATTTATACGCCTGAGGCAACACCAGACCCTGATGATTCTTGTGCAGCCTTAGATATAGATGTTACCACATCAGGAGTTACAACATCAACCACTTCTTGTTGGTCAGGAACCCAAGATGCTTTTTTAGATGTAGCATTGGAGTCAGGTGATGTTATAGATAATGATTTTTTAGAATTCTTAGATTCTCTAGTTTTAGATAATTTTTTAGATATAGGTCAAGGGTGTGAGATTCCAAGTAAGTGCTTTGTTCCTGATGCAAGTTGTATAGATAGCATCACATACGATTCTTTATATCTTGAGATACCTGTACATCTAGGAGGAAATTGGAACTATTTATCTATGGAAGCTGGACTAGATACTTTACAGTTGATGGATAGTACCATTATAATCTTGAATGGCCAAGAATATCTTTTTGTAATAGATCCAGGAGCAGATTACTATGGCCCAGAAGATATCGAATTTTCTATTTTTAGATGGATAAACGATACACCTTTTCCAGCAGAAGGTTATTTAGAGATGCAATTACTCTGGACAGAAAATTGGACTTTTGATTCCTTGCTTACACTAGATCCTACGGTGCACTATAAGGATTCACTAGCTTGTGAAACTTGTAATGGATCATTTAATGTTTCGTTATTTGACATACCTGAAATTCCTGAATATCCTTGTGGACCGATAACCATAGGCATGGGAGGTGGATGTGAGTGTGTAGATATGTTTCTCCAGACTAGTGGCAATGATATAATAGATTGTTATAATCCATGCGCAATACTAGATGCTACTGGAGGAAGTAATGAAGATTTTGTTATTTTTTGGGAGGATGAATTTGGTAATGTATTTAACGAAAGTAACATTTCAGTATGTCAGCCTGGAACTTATATAGCCACCTTGCTTACTACGGAATCTGGTTGCACTATAAGTGAATCTTTTACTGTATTTGACGAATTAGATTTCCCATTTTTTAGTTTTAATCCATCAGAGGTGTCGATTTCTGCCCAAAGTCCTTGCGTTACCTTAGAACCAGATTTGCAAGATCAGAGTTTTTATGATTATAATTGGTCTGGACCTAATGGTTTTTCTTCTAGTGATTTTAACCCTAGTGTATGCGAAGAAGGTGTCTACACTCTACAAGTTATAAATGTCTTTAATGGATGTGATTTCTCTGCTAGTATAACTGTAATCATGGAAACAATTATCAATCAAGATATAAGTCAAACTGTTTGTGAGGGAACCTGTTTTAATTTATTAGGAATAGATTACTGCGACGAAGATGTGTACTTTATTATCGTGGATGAATTTAATACCATCACCCTAGACCTTACTGTAGAAGCTCAGCCTAGCCTTGGGTTAATAGAAACTATATGTCAAGGAGAATCTATCATGATCGGTGGTGTGACATATGATGAGACAGGGATGTATCAGCTTAGTTTAGATGCAGTAACGGGATGTGATACCTTAGTAGATTTGAACTTAGAAGTACTGGAAAATCCTACCTTAGAAATAGAAAGATCTCTATGTCAAAATGAGGATATTATAATTAATGGAGTAATCTATACGGAAGCAGGTTTGTATGATGATGTGTTTTTTTCGAATCAGTCTTGTGATACAATAGTAACCATTAATATAGTATCAGAATTGAGTCCATTTTTATTATTAGAGGAGGAAATATGTCAAGGAGATACTTACACGATAGGAGGAGAAGCTTTTACTGCAACAGGAAGTTATGATCTTAATCTAGCTGCTGTATCTGGTTGTGATACCATAGTAGAACTCGAGTTATTAGTGCTACCACTAAATACTAGGAGTGAAGCCATTACACTATGTAGTAATGAATCGATTGCCATAGGAGACACCCTTATTACAACGCCAGGTGATTACAATATCTTATTGGCATCGCAAGAAGGTTGTGATACGATGCTTAATCTTTTTGTAGAAGAAGAACCATTTATTATGGCAGAGAGAGAAGTGATATTTTGTGGAGAAGATACTTTACAGATTGGGAATGTGCTCATCGTAGAAGAAGGAACTTATACGATTATCATTCCTTCATCTACATCTTGTGATACCAGTCTTATGCTCACAGTAATAGAACCAGATGATATAGAGGTGGAAGAAGATCTCACCATAGAAGTATGCGGCGTAGAAGATCTGGTTATAGATGCGGGTGTATTATCTTCTGAGGAAAATCTAAGCTACCTCTGGAGTACAGGAGAAACCGTTTCTAGCATAGATATAAGTACAAGAGGAAATTATTTTGTTTCTATTTCCAATGGGTGCAGTGAATCCGTCAGATCCATAGAGGTAATAAATACGGTGACTGCTTCGGAAGAAAGGGTCTACGAGCCTAATATATTTTCTCCTAATAATGATGGTATAAATGATGAATTTATGCTTTTCGCAGGTGATCCAGTTGAAGCCTATAATTTAATAATTTATGACCGATGGGGTAATCAGGTATTCTCTAATAGTAATCCTGAGATAGGGTGGAACGGCAATTACAAAAACAATAGGGCAGCTCCAGGTACTTATATATGGTTTGCTACTTTCAGTACGAGGAGGTGTGATGATTCATTGCAGGAGATCCAACTTTCTGGTAGCGTAACGATTGTACTATAGGCTTAACGTGAGAATGAAGGTTTTTGATAACTTTGCAATATTTGATACCTCTTAACTTTATCTATAACGCTTATGGTTATAGGAATATTGATAGTCATGCTAGAGCTCTGGTTTCTCGATAATTTATTCATGTATCTTAGCATCATTACTTAGTTCTAGAGTCAGGTAAGACTAAAGTATAGGATTTCGTTAGATTTTCACTAGTTATGAATTCGGAAAGTTCTCCAAAGGGAAGAATTAAAATACTGTATAATCATTTTTTTCGAAATATAATATTGATTTTTTATTTAATTGCCTTGTCTTGCAATTTTTTGTACTATTCTTGTGTTATATATTATTAGTGATCGGTGTAAAAGCATAGGTTATATGCTCTGATCGACCTTTAATTAAATGAAAAAAGATACATTATGGCAAGAAAGAAGAAGTTTGATTATGGAAAAAGTTTCTATTATTTCGAAATAAGAAATGGGGGAATAGGTTCTATTACCATCAAGAGAAAAATCAAAGACGAAGCTGTATACAGCTTTCTAAACTATAAAAGAATAGGTAAAAATATAGAGTGGTTAGGAAAGTGGGACGGTAAGAAATTTATCGAAGATAAAGCTCCGGAATTAACGGAAGCAAACTAAAACTTATTCAAATATAAAATATAAAGGAGTTCATACGAGCTCCTTTTTTTATGTCTTTTTTATAAATTCCTTATTGTCATATACCCAGTTTACTAGTGCATTATGACCACCACCCAGCTCTAGTTTTTTACAGATATTATTTCTATGATTATCTACTGTTTTTTTACTAATAAATAATTCTTCAGCAATCTGAGCGCTCGTCAGTTTATTGGCAACATGTCCCAGTACTTTGATTTCTGTTTTGGAAAGTCTATCTAGATCGGGTAGAGGCGTTAGCTCTTTGAGACTGGATTCCAACCTATTGCTAAAGTAAGTCCTATCCAGAAGAATAGCATTAATAGTATTCTTAATTTCAGGTACTGGAAAATTCTTAAGAATATAACCTTCGCAGCCTATGGCTTTGGCATTATCATAACTTTGCTTTTCTACATCTGATGTAAGAATAATTACATTTGAATCTATGTTGAGTTCTCTTATTTTATTTAATACTTCCAGTCCAGAGAACAACGGAATTTTTAGCTCTAGTATAACAAGATCTATTTGTTTTTCTAGCAGTATTTGGACCGCTGTAAGTCCATCATTTGCTTGTCCAACTATCTCGCAATTGGGTATCTTTGCAAAGATATCTCTTAAGCCACTGAGCACTATAGGATGATCATCTACAAGAAGAACATTAAAAATCTTCATGCCTTATTCGCTTATGGCTAGTATTTTAATTTCCACTCGCTGATTCTTCTTTCTTCCAGCTACAGTATTATTATCTGCAATAGGTGCTCGTTTGCCGTAACCCTTATAGGTTATTCTACTTTCTGGCATACCTTTCTCATACAAACGGTTAGCTATACTTTTTGCCCTGCTGGTAGAAAGTGCATCACAATATTCATGCGATGGAATTCCATTGGTATGTCCACCTATCTCTATAGCAATATTCTGGTTTTCGTTTAGAAATTCGAATATTTCATCTAGCACGGCAAATGATTTTTCTGTAACATTTGTGCTATCTGCATCGAAGTATATCTGATTAACCTGTAGGGTTTGTCCTACGGTTACTTTAGTAATGTCTAAGTCAGGAATAAGCTTAGCATTCTTTATCTCGAAAGCTACTGAAGTATTACAATTATTGACATCAGTAATCGTAACTTTCTGCTCACCTGGAGGAAGCTTGTAGGCTTCTATGCCATTCTCGCCACTTGCCCAACTTACTTTATAAGGAGACTTTCCACCTTGTACAAGCACTTTAGCATAACCATCTTTTTGTCCAGAAACTTGTATGCGTTCTGTTTCTACAATTGCTCCGCTTAGTGGTGCAGGTGTTTTGATATTTACCTGTTGTACAAATTTTTGATTATTCTGATCTATAATTTCTAGTTGATATTCTCCTGGACTTACATTCTGAGGGTTAGGTCCTGATAAGTTATCATCTGACCAATTATAAGAAAAGGGTTCTGTACCACCAGATGTCTTGACTTCTATACTAGCATTCTGGCTTCCGTCGCATGAGATTTCGTTTTCTACGATACAGATAGCGCTGAGTATATTTTCTTCTTCTGTAAATTTTATTTTATACAGCCCAGAGCTTTTAGTTCCTACCCATATATTTCCATTGGGATCAGAAGCTAATGCTAGACATTCTTTACTTAGGTATCCTAGTGCTTCTGTATATTCTTCTATCTCGTCTGTGTATGGGTTAAGTCGGATGAGCATGTTAGAGGCTACATACAAGTTGCCTGTATTGTCAAGAATAATATCGTTTATCCTTCCCTTGTATAATCCCTGACTGAGACCTATAGGGTACCATCTTTTGCTATATTCTATAAGATGCATTTCTTCATCATCGAGTAACCACATCCCTTCTTCATTTTCTATGGCTGCAATGAATTTTTTCTTTTTATCTTCTAGCTTCCAGTCTTCACCATCTATTCTCATTACACCTTTGTCTGTTCCTATCCAGAGTATTTTGTTTTTATCTCGGTAAAGGAAGTTTACCTGTTCTGATTCTAGTTTTGAGTTTGATTTCTTGTAATGCTTTATAAGTTTGTGCGTCTTTAGGTTGTAAGCAAACACACCTTTATTTGTTCCTACCCACAGCTTATTTTCATGAGCTTCCATGCTCTTGATCTCAGCTTCTTTTTCTGGAAGTGTAAAGACCTTAGAGTCATTTTTAAGTATATTGTTATTAGCTAATCCAGTATAGCTATCATCCTGATGTATCGCTATAGAATAAGCAGCTATACCTGTATATAAATCTTGTGTTAGACCACCAGTGATTTTGTAGAGACCATTATCTGTGGCAACTAAGACGTTTTCGCTTTTATCTATTTGGATATCATGAACTTTAGAACTGGCAGGGATACCACTGAATTTTTCTAATACTGCGTTTTGGCAAAAACCTGACAACAGAAGGGTAGAAAATATAATTGTAAAAAAGTACTTCATTGATTTTTAAGTTGTATCGTAATTCTACGAGTAATAACGAATATGAAACCGCTTAAATTTTGCTATTCCTTAATAATGATCAGTATTTGCTAATTGTCGAACATATCAAGCCTCATCTAGTTAGCTGGCATTCTTAACCATCCTACTAATTCCCAATCAGCTATTGTATAAATACCTTGATATTCTGCTAATTTAAGCGTTCTTCTTGTTTTTTTACCCCAGTTTTGTTGGATCATTTCTACCTTGTCAGTTCCTACCCAGCTTATTATCCCCATATGTCCATATGGGTTTTTCTTAGTTGGTCCATAGATAATAATATCACCAGTCTCAGGCATATATCGTCTTGTGTTTCTAAACTGGATCAATCCTCGCGTCTTATTGAAGCCTACATCGCCTAGCGATTCATCGAAAAAATCTTTAGCATGTCCATAAGTATTAGGCATTTTATGGTTATAGTACTCGTAATAATATCTTTTTGCAAATTCTACACACTGGTACCTAAGCCCCAGATTGTAGCCATCGGGTGCTACATTTCTTCCTTGTACATTGTAAATCTTCCCGTTATAGTGTACATCGACGCCATTAAACGAATCTATAATCTCACCTACCTTGGGTTCTGAGAAGGAATAACAAAATATAGAGAGGGTAAAAAGTAGAATGAGTATTCTCATTTGTGCAGTATAATTAAGTTTATAACACTAAAGGTAAGGAACGTATAGCAGCGGGGCTATTATTATAGCCTAAAATTGATAATTATGGGAAATATTTAAGATTTTGGAGCCAATAGTGCAGATCAAGTATATTTTGAATTTTTAGTTCTCTGAGAATGCAATATATTTGCAGCAAATTAGAATAAGGATATGTTTGATAATTTAACAGATAAACTAGATAGCGCCTTTAAGAATCTTAAGGGAGAAGGGAAATTGACTGAAATTAATGTTGCCCAGTCGATTAAGGAAATTAGAAGAGCACTAGTCGCTGCAGATGTTAATTACAAAATTGCTAAAGAGTTTACAGATAAGGTAAAAGAAAAAGCGCTCGGTTCAGATAATGTCCTAAAGGCGGTAAAGCCTGGAGAAATGATGGTCAAGATCGTCATGGACGAAATGATCGACCTCATGGGAGGTCAGGCTGAAGGAATCGCTACAAAAGGTAATCCTGCTATCATCTTGATTGCTGGGCTACAAGGATCTGGTAAAACTACCTTCTCTGGTAAGCTAGCGAAATATCTTAAAGAAAAGAAAAGACTCAAACCCCTACTGGTAGCCTGTGATGTATATAGACCTGCCGCCATAGATCAGGTCAGCGTACTAGCGGAGCAAATAGGAGTAGGAATATATAAAGAAATAGAAAATAAAAGTCCTATAGATATTGCAGCAAATGCAATCGCTTATGCAAAATCTAATGGTTATAATGTGATGATCGTCGATACAGCAGGTCGTCTCTCTGTAGATGAGGAGATGATGAACGAGATCGAGCAAATCAAAGACGCACTTACGCCTAACGAAACCTTGTTTGTCGTAGATTCTATGACTGGACAAGATGCTGTAAATACAGCTAAGGCCTTTAACGAAAGAATCGATTATTCTGGAGTTGTATTGACTAAGCTCGACGGTGATACGAGAGGTGGAGCTGCCTTGTCTGTAAAATATACAGTAGGAAAACCAATCAAGTTTGTCAGTACAGGAGAGAAGATGGACAAGATGGATGTGTTCTATCCAGATAGGATGGCGCAGCGTATCCTAGGGATGGGAGATATCGTGAGTTTTGTAGAAAAGGCGCAAGAAAATTTTGACGAAAAAGAGGCTAAGCGTTTAGAGACTAAAATAAAGAAAAACAAATTTGATTTTAATGACTTCCTAGGTCAGCTAAATCAGATAAGAAAGATGGGAGATCTTAAGTCATTACTAGGTATGATACCTGGGGTAGGCAAGCAGATCAAAAATCTGGATATAGATAACTCAGCCTTTGCAAAGGTAGAGTCCATTATCCATTCTATGACGCCTCATGAAAGAGCTAATCCGGAGGCACTCAACATGAATCGTAAAAGAAGAATCGCTAAAGGTTGCGGAAGAAACATTCATGAGATCAATATGTTTATTAAACAATTCGATCAGATGCGTAAGATGATGCATAAGATGAGTAAAGGAAAAGGGATGGATCAGATGATGAAAAATTTCCCTGGTATGGGTGGAATGTAAATCATTTCCGAATTCATTTCTTGTCTATATATTACCCAAAGAAGAGTGATGTGTAGGAAGCCGCTAAGGCAGATAAACCCTGATTAGAATTACTAGTCTTAGAAAAGTGTGGCAAACATCATCTTGAAGATTTAGAGAATGTATAATAGTCATTCGTATATCTCTTGTATTTATGTAAAGTTGTACAAATAAAATGTTGATATTATAAGAAGAGAAACTTTTCCAACGAGTTGCTGCCGCCTAGTAAGTATAAAAATAAAGTAGGTGAAAGATGAGCGAATAACTACTACAGTGAATAATCATAAAAGGATATGGATCTTCTTGAATAGAGGAGCCGCATGAGCTGTCTGGAAGGGGAGCGCGTAGCGATCAGACCGTGATAAGTTGAAGCGGGAAGCTGGGGGCCGAGTTATTAACGAGCCTGTAAGGGAGCGACACTGAGGAACGAAGTGTCATGCCCTGATAAAACTTATATTGCTCACCATTAATTATTCTGTTATACCCTAATTCCGCAAAATATTTTTGCAGTCATGTTATTTTTCTTATTTTAGAAAAAACAATTCAACTATGAAAAAACTTTACTTTACTTTAACTTTACTTTTTACCCTCAATATGAGCTATGCAGAGTTAGCTCCTGGGACACCGGCACCTGACTGGACGCTCGCAGATATTGACGGAAATATTCATCACCTATACGATTATCTAAATCAGGGAAAACATGTACTTCTAGATTTTTCAGCTACCTGGTGCGGACCTTGCTGGAATTATCATAACAGTGGGGTTATGGAGACACTCTGGGAAGAGTATGGACCTGATGGAACAGATGAGATTATGATTTTTATGATAGAGGCTCATCCTGCGACAAACCTAGCATGCCTTTACGGACCCCAAGGCTGTAATAATACCACCTATGGAGACTGGACAGATGTGCCGTATCCTATTATAAATTTAGAAGGTGATGATCTGAGTTATACCACAGCTTATAATATAACTTACTGGCCTACAATCTATGCCGTAAATGCAAATGATTATGGCACCTATGAAGTAGGTCAGCCAAATGTAGGAGGATGGGAAGAAATATTTTTTGAATCTTTTGCTATGGCAGCGGCTCCTACAACGGATCCTGGTTCATGTTCCCTAGATGGTTCTGTATTTTCTAATGTGACGGGAGGAGCAGGTTCTCTTAATTATATATGGTCTAATAATAGTAGTAATACAAATCTCATAAATGTGCCATCCGATATATATGGGCTAACGGTTACCGATGCTAACGGAATTTTTGTTACTGCAGAGATAGAATTATTAAATGGTGATACGGATATAGAAATCACGGCAGAGTTTATCGAAAATATAAATTGTTATGACGACAATAATGGATCTATAGCAGTAGATGTAGCCTCTAATTCTACCTTACTATATAATTGGTCTAATGGAGAAAGTACAGCAACTATATCTAATCTAGAACCTGGAATTTATGATCTGACTATTACAAACACTAGTAACGACTGTGAGATATATGATGCCTTCCTAATATTTGAGCCTGATGAATTAGAAGTGGATTTGTCATCAGAGGATGCTCTCTGCGGAGAAGATAATGGAATCATAGATGTGTATGTAAATGGTGGAGTAGAGCCTTATTCTATTTATGTCAATGGAAATCAAATAGGTGGAGTGACTGCTCCTGCGTTACCTGCAGGGCCTTATGATATAGAAGTAGTTGATGATAATGGATGCGTTTTTTCTTCCTTTATAACTGTAGAAGCTCAGGACTCTCCAGAGGCTGTCGCTTCTAGTGGTAATAATAGTATAAACTGTCAACAAACTACAGTTCTTCTAGAAAGTGTGGGCTCGTCGACTGGTGCTAATATTATTTACAATTGGTATAATAATGCAAATGTCTTGCTAGGAATTGAATCGACAGTAGAAGTATCTGAAGCTGGCGCTTATACCTTAGAAGTAATAGATAGCAACACAGGTTGTATATCTGTTGCAGAAGTTTCTGTGGAAGCAGATACAGATATTCCAGTTATAGCTGTAGTTTCTGAGGGTTTTCTTACTTGTGATGTTACAACCATAGTCTTATCGAGTGAAGGCTCTGCCACTGGTGCTGAGATATCCTATGAGTGGACAAATACAGCTGGCGATGTCATTGGAAATGAAGAAGAACTAGTAGTGACAGCTCCTGGCGCTTATACCCTGGTCGTTGTAAATTCAGTAACGGGTTGTAGTGCGGAACTTACACAGAGTGTAGAAGAACAAACAGAGACTCCAGAAGTACCACTAGATGTGGCAAGTATACTTAATTGTAACACCACTTCGCTATTACTAGAAGCTGGCATAAGTGAAGATGAAAGCTATAGTTATGCTTGGGGATATATGGATGAAGATGGAAATATAGTAATCGCTGATGAGAACTTAGAAGTAAATGAAGCAGGTTCATATATTGCTGTTATAACGCATGCAAGTAATGGATGTGTTTCCATGCAGGATATAGATATTGTAAGTGATATGGAAGCTCCTATGATCAATATACCTGATCCCTTATATATCTTAGATTGTTCTGATGATAATATTCAGATTGAGGTAGATATTGCGATGACAAATAATATATCTTGGTCTACAGATGATGGTAATATCGTAGGTGGAGGTGATACAGAAATTGTATCTGTAGATATGCCAGGAACTTACCAGCTGATCGTTACGAATCCAGAGAATGGGTGTACGACAGAAGAAACTATAGATGTGGCATTAGAAGATAATGAACCAGTTTCTGTTTTTAACTTTGATGTGGTCGGCATGACCGTTGTGTTACAAAATATTTCTGAAGGTTCTGATAATACATACACTTGGGATTTCGGTAATGGAGAAACATCTACTGCAGAAAATCCGGATGTAGAACTAGGAGAAGGTACCTATGAAATATGTCTGACGGTTACAAATGACTGTGGATCTGACATGACCTGTGCTGCTGTATCTATAGGAGGACCTCTGCAATCTACTGGAACGGTAGGGGAGATCCTATGCTTTGGTGAAGCAACAGGTTCTATAAATCTAAGTATATCAGGAGGAGCTCCAAGTTATATCATTTCTTGGGAAGGTCCTGATGGATTCAGCTCTAGTGAAGAAGATCTAACAGGCTTATCTGCTGGTACTTATATTGTGACGATATCGGATGCAGAGGAAAATATTATATCTGAAGAATATAATATATCTGAACCTACAGAAATCGTTATATCTGAGGAAACAATTGTGGATGATGAAGCTGCTCAGAGTAATGGATCTATCGATGTAAGCATAGCAGGAGGAACGGGTGCCTATACTTACTTGTGGAGCAATGGAGCTATGACAGAAGATATAAGTGGCTTAGAAGCTGGTGATTACAGTCTAGAAGTAACAGATGAGAATGATTGTGTATCTACATTCATGTTTACAGTAGATAATCTTATAAGTAGTCTCCATGAGATTGCTAACATCTCTTTAGTAGAAGTATATCCGCAACCTGCTGCTGAAACGCTTACTATAAATTTAGAATTACATGAGATCTCTGATTTACAAATAGAGCTAATAAATATATCGGGTGTAATACTGCAGAAACATAGGATAAGTGGTCAGAAGATCACTAAAAATTTATCCTTGGTAGATGTGGAAAGTGGATATTATATTTTGAGAATATTAGAAAAGGATAAAGCATATACACAAGGTGTAATTGTTGTAAAATAGTATTCGCTAAACTTAAATTTTTATAACTGGTCGAGATTGTTTCTTGGCCAGTTTTTTTTTGTAAAAGATGGGATACAAGAAATCAGAATGTGAGGTCTAAATTTCACTTTCCTCTAGGAGTTTGTTAGCTTCATCATCCAGCATATAAAGCGAATATAGAGTTATATGAAATTTACTTCTAAGCAAGTTTTTATCTTCTGTTGTGCAATTCTTTTTTGTACGAATGTATTCTATTATCCTAAATGGAAAAAGGCAGGCACAGAGGCTACAATATCTTGGGATGCATCAGGATATTATATGTACTTGCCTGCAACATTTATCTATAAGGATCTTAAGAAATGCGCCTTTAAAGATGAGATCTTAAATGAATATGGCCCTACACCTAATTTCCAGCAGGCCTTCCAGCATCAGAATGGAAATTATGTAATGAAATATCCTATCGGACAAGCGATCCAGTACACACCATTTTTTATGATTGCTCACCTTTATGCTAAGGTTTCTGATACTCATAAGGCGGATGGATTCTCTAGGCCGTATCAGTTTATGATAGCAATGGGAAGTCTGTTTTTTGCTTTTCTGGGATTGTTTTTTGCTAGAAAATCCTTGCTTTTATTTTTTAAAGATAGGGTAGTCTCCTATACTTTGCTATCCCTAGTTCTTGGGAGTAATTATCTAAACTATGCGGGTATAGATGGCGCTATGACACATAATAATTTATTTACCATTTATGCCATTCTGATCTATGTAAGTATTCTATATTATAAAAAACCAAAAAGGCTGCCTGCAATCATGATAGGTTTGCTTTGTGGACTAGCTACCATCACAAGACCTACGGAATTATTATCTATTATCATTCCATTAGGGATCATCATTAGTCCACCATTTTTTACAGGGATTAGAGATCGATTAATGTTTTTGTGGGATCAACGTAGTCAAATATTATTAGCCTTGTTAGTGGGAACTTTGACTGCAATGATACAACCACTTTACTGGAAGTATGTTTCAGGGGACTGGATAGTATACTCCTATGAAGATCAAGGTTTCAGTTGGCTGAGACCCCATCTTATGGATGGCATATTCAGTTACAAGAGTGGTTGGTTAATGTACTCACCATTGATGGTATTTTCTCTGATAGGTTTTTATTTTTTATATAGAAATTTCAAGTCTATTTTCTTAGCGATTTTTATCTTCTCTGCCTTGTTTATCTATGTTGCTTTTGCATGGGATATCTGGTGGTATGGAGGTGCCTTAGGGCAGCGTACGATGGTACAAGCCTATGCAGTTTTAATTTTTCCTCTAGCAGCTTTTTTTAGTTGGTTATCAAATAGGTCTTTGTTGATTAAGAATTTTTTTGGATTATTTATATTGATATTTATATATCTAAACTTATGGTTCACCCATCAAGCTCACAGAGGAGGAATATTAGCTGTTGGTCAGATGACCAAAGCTTATTATTGGAAGACCCTTGGTACTTTTAAAGTTGATAAGGACAATCTGAAGTTGCTAGATACAGATCATAGTTTTACAGGTGTTAGAAAAAATGTCAAAGAAATATATAGAGGTATGACAGAAGGTGAGCCCTATGCCCTGTATACAGATGTGCAGTACACACCAACCTATGAGTTTCCAATAGAATATAGACCTGAGTGGATAAGAGCAAAGGTTAATGCTAGAATAAAAAATAAAGAATGGGAGTATTGGAAAATGACCCAGTTTATCGTGAAATTTAAAAACAAAGGAGAGGAAGTTCAATCTAACTTTATAAGAATGCAGCGACTAATAGATGCACATCAGTCTAAGAATATACATATAGATGTCAAAACTCCTAAGAGTAGCTATGACTCTATAGTTATCCTCTTTTGGAATGCTGATGGTCCTAAAGAAATTTTCTTGCATGACCTGATAGTGGAAGGGTATGATGAGCCTGATTGATTTTAAATTTGACATGACTAAAAAAGGAAAGTAAGCTTATTTGACCCGAATTATGCAATAGAAAATCTATTGTGTTTTGAAAAACCTGCAAGACAGAGCGCTACGCTTGATTTTTTCCTTCACCATAGCGGTATTATGCCTTAGTCAGGAAAATCCTATATTTTATTGCTCTTTCAACCCTCATTACGAAGTTCTAATGCATAATACGGATTTAATAGACTTAAACGTTTATTTTAGGTTTCTTTCATTTTCTCCTTCAACTCTATTAGTTTAAGCATACACTCTACAGGCGTCATAGCATTGACATCCAAGGTGTCTAAAGCATCAGCTATTTCTTTATGTTTAGGATCGTCATAGCTAAACATTTGCAACTGGAATTGTTGGGCTGGGGGGGAAGGAATATTCAGCTTTTCTTTTGACCCATTGCCTACAGATTTCGTTTCAAGTTCCGTTAAGATTTCCGCTGCTCTACGTAAGATTTCTACAGGCATACCAGCCAGTTTGGCTACATGGATACCGAAACTGTGAAGACTTCCTCCGGGTACTAATTTTCTTAGAAAGATCACAGTGTTACCTGTTTCTTTTGTAGATACATTAAAATTCTTAATTCTTGGATATTGGTTAGCTAATTCATTGAGCTCGTGATAGTGTGTAGCGAATAATGTCTTAGGCCTTGCAGCTTCATTTTCGTGTAAATATTCTGCTATAGACCAGGCTATAGAAATACCATCATAGGTACTTGTCCCTCTTCCTATTTCATCTAAGAGGATAAGACTTCTATCTGTAATATTATTCATAATATTAGAGGTCTCATTCATTTCTACCATAAAGGTAGATTCACCACTGGAGATATTATCTGATGCGCCTACTCTAGTAAACAGTTTGTCCACGATACCTATACTAGCCGATTTCGCCGGAACAAAAGAACCTGCCTGAGCTAGTAAAACGATCAGTGCACTCTGTCTCAGTACAGCAGACTTACCAGACATGTTAGGTCCTGTAATCATAATGATTTGCTGTTCCTCGTTGCTAAGGAATAAATCATTAGGAACATAGTTTTCTCCGAGCTTCATCTGTTGTTCTATGACAGGGTGCCGACCTCGCTTGATATCTATAACCAGCGAATTATTTATTTCTGGCTCGCAGTAATCATGCTTATAAGCGAGCTTTCCAAAAGATAGTAAGCAATCTATTTTCGCTAGGAGGTGCGCATTCAATTGGATGCTTTCCATATAGCCTCCTAGAAAGACAACAAGCTCATTGTATAGTGAGCTTTCTAGATTTTGTATTAGATCCTGGGCATTAAGAATTTTAGTCTCTAGCTTTTTTAGTTCGTCGGTGATATACCTTTCTGCATTGGTAAGCGTTTGTTTTCTTACCCAATTTTCAGGAATCAGATCTTTATTCTTATACTTATTAGTTACCTCTAAGTAATAGCCAAATACATTGTTGAATCCGATTTTCAGATTAGCGATACCTGTTTTTTCAGCTTCTGCAACTTGGATATCGGTCAGCAATTGTTTGCTGTTATTTATCGTATTTCTCAGATCGTCTAATTCTGAATTGTATCCCTCCTGTATGCAGTTTCCTTTTAGAACATTGACAGGAGGATCTTCTTGTAGTGCCTCTTTGATTTTGAGAATAAGTTTTTCTGAAGGATTTATCTGGTCTGCCAGCAAGATAAGTTCTTCATTTTCGGAATGCCGTAATAAGTCTTTTATAACTTGGAAACATTCGGCTGCGTTCCTCAGAGCGATCACTTCTTTAGGATGTATTCTTCCAGTTGCTATCTTAGAAACCATCCGTTCTAGGTCGCCTATTTTTTTAAGATAACTTTCTACTTCGTCGGATAGTTCTATGTGTGTTTTGAAATGAGCTACTGCTTTGTGTCTCGCTTTTATCTTATTAGTGGAAAGAAGCGGCATCAGTATCCATTGCTTCAGCATTCTAGCTCCCATAGGCGTTGTAGTACGATCTATTATATCTGTCAAGGAGCTACCTGTGTGATGCTGAGAATAGACCAGCTCTAGATTTCTTATGGTGAAACTATCTAACCACATAAAGTCTTCAGCCTGTATGCGGTTGATCTTTGTAATATGGTCGAGGTGATTTTTCTCTGTAGACTCTAGATAGTGTAATATGCTACCTGCTGCTATCTGAGCAGCTTCTAATGTTTCTATTCCGAATCCTTTGAGCGTAAGTACACCGAATTGGTTGAGAATTTTTTCTCTTGTAAAATCTGTCTGATATATCCACTCTTCAAGTTGGTAGCAATAATACTGATCTTGAAACAGATCGTGGTATAGATTTTTCTTGGCTTTAGAAACTAATATTTCTGCAGGTGTAAAACTATTGACCAATTTCTTTATTAGCTCAGCATTACCTTCTGCTACATAGAACTCTCCTGTAGAGATATCTAAAAAGGAAATACCATAGAAGTCATTTTTCTCTATGTGTATACTACAAAGGAAATTATTCTCCTTGTGATTGAGTAGTTTATCATTGAGTGTTACTCCCGGCGTGACAACATCTGTTACTCCTCTTTTTACAATCTTCTTTTCCTTACTTGGTTTTTCTAATTGCTCACAGATAGCTACTCGGAACCCTGCTTTCACTAATCTGGGTAGATATAAGTCCAGAGAATGATAGGGGAATCCTGCAAGTTCTATCTTAGAGCCGCCATTGTTTCTTTTTGTAAGTATAATTCCTAGTGCTTTCGATGCTTTTATAGCATCTTCTCCGAAGGTTTCATAGAAGTCTCCAACTCTAAATAATAAGATAGCATCACTATACTTTGATTTTAGTTCAAAGTATTGAACCATCAGGGGGGTAGGTTTTTTTGTTTTAGCTGCTTTCTTCACTTGTTTCTGTGTGCGCTTAAAGGTATAAAATCCTTGATAGTTCTAGAAAGATAGAGAACAAAAAGCCATGATTTTAATCTTGAATTAATAGAAAATAATCATTTAATTTAAGTTTTTTGATAATAATAGTTGATTATCAGTAACTTATGAAATACTAATTTAAAGCTAATTACTAGGAAATGATACATTATATGAGAAATAATGATAACTTTGCACCCGTTAAAAATCTGTCGCTTGATTTCAAGTTATACGGATATGGTTGAACCATGTAAATTTTAATAAAATGTCAGTAAAAATTAGATTAGCGAGAAGAGGACGTACAAAAAATCCTTATTATCACATCGTGGTAGCCGATGCAAGAGCTCCAAGAGACGGTAAGTTTATAGAAAGAATAGGAATGTATAATCCTATGACAAAGCCTGCCACCATTGATCTAGATAGAGATCGTGCTTATGATTGGTTGACAAGAGGTGCACAACCTACAGACACAGCCAGAGCAATACTCAAATTCAAAGGCGTACTATATAGAAAACATCTTATGAGAGGTGTAGCTAAGGGTGCCTTGACTGAAGAGGCAGCGATGAAAAAATATCAAGAATTTGTAGATGCTAAGGAAACGAAGGTAGCAGCTAGATTCGAAGAAACTAGACTAGAAAGAGAAAATTACTGGAAAACACTATCTGGTGAAATTAAACCTAAGCAGGCTAAAAAAGTAGATGAAGAAACAGCAGCTGCTTTTAGAGAAGATGGAGAAACACCAGCAGCAGAAGGAGAAGAAACAGCACCAGTAGCTGCAGCAGCGGTTGCTGCGGAAGTTGTAGCAGAAGCAGTTGCACCAGCCGCTGAAGAGGCT
>CAYYWZ010000002.1:31603-44211 GCA_964475415.1 uncultured Saprospiraceae bacterium
AGGCTAAAGCAGAGGCTCCAGCAGCAGAAGAGGCGAAAGTAGAAGCTCCAGCAGCGGAAGAAGTGAAAGTAGAAGCACCTGAAGCAGCAGCTCCAGTTGTCGAAGCGGCAGCAGAGAAGGTTGCAGAAGTAAAAGAAGAGGTTGCAGCGGCGGCACCAGAAGCGCCTGCAGCAAGTGAAGAAGAATAATTTATTTTAAGCCTTTCTCGCATGTTTTTATTCGAGAAAGAGATAACAAGATTGTAAAAAAGAAACCTAGTTAGGCCTAATATCCTCGCTAGGTTTCCTATTATTAATAGTAAAACTTTTTTTATGAAACCTTTAGACATTAGATATTCGACTATACTAGATGATATCAAAGTAAGTATCCAGAATTCTCCAGAATTACAAGCTTATCTGGATGAAGAAGAAGATGAACAATACAAAGTGTTTCAAGAAAAGTTTGAGCCTTCGATGCATGAACTCTACGAGCGGGTAGCAAGAGAGAATCCATTACAGCTAGAGTCATTTGAGAAGTATCTTCTGGATCCAGAATTTGAGGGTCTATACCTTCCTAAGGTATTAGGGTACTCCGTATTAAGAGGAGAAGTAAATGAACTAGTAAAGTACTCTAGACCACAGAATCATTTTAAAGATATATTATTAGCTATAGCTAATTCATCTAACTTTGATCAGGTAAGAAATCGTGCTGGACAATCTATACAGATAGGCTTTGCACTGAGTAGTGATATATGGATTTCTAATTTGCTAGAGCAGGTAGAAAATAAGAAAGTAAGATCCTATCTGCTTTCACAAAAAATAGACAAGTATAGACATGAGCCAGCAAGACGTACAGGTCTTGTAAAATATAGAAAGCAATTTCAGTCTTTAGTATTTAATTCTACAAATTTCCCTACCAATAAGGCGGAGTTAAATCTTAACGCGCACTCTATGGATAGATTCCTAAGATATAGAGCTAAAGCGGGATTTGATAATTCTAGTTTTGCTCCGGAGATACTGGAGTTAGTTCAGAACAAAGAGCTTAGGTCAGAGACGAAGTATGCGGATATCTTGATGCTTATAGCAAGAGATTACTCTACAGAAATAGTAAGTGAGGTGACAGCGGCTTTTGATGAGTTGCGAGCTAAGCCGGAATTTGCTGATTGGTTTTTCAAGAGTATGTTAGAGTTTCTATCCACATCTACTAAGGGAGTTTCAGGAGATTCTGAAAAAAGGTTAGCAGCTTGTATTTCTAGAACGACAGAAGATAAGATCACAAAGTATTATAATACTATAGATATCGTTCATGGTAAAGGTGTTGTACATACTGAAAGTATAGATAAGGTACGAGAATACTATTATCAGAATGCAGGAAGATCTACAGAAAATGCCTGTATTAGAGAAACTGTAAAGGGATATTTTCAGACCTTCTTAGGCAATCTTCCAGAAGAAGATTATGCAGAATATTTCGAAATCAATAAGATTTTTTCCCAGTATATGGAGATCTTTTCTAACCAGAAGTTCAATCAAGATATTAAGCAAATGAGCATGAAATATGTGAATAAGCTTAAGAAGAAGTATACGGACAAGAGAGGTAAAGATTATCAAGATTTTAAGAAGTTTGTTAAAACAACTTTTATGGACTTTGGTTTCATGTCAGAAAAAGAACTCAAAGAGTATTTTAAAACAAAACGTAAGAAACCTCCAGTTCCTAAAACATAGAAAAAGTGTGCTCGATCTGATTTTATCTTGTTTTTGTAGATAAATATGGACTTACTATAAACTTATCAGCTATATTGACATCATTATGATAAGACAAAGTAAAGAAGCCATATATGCATACTTCGATGCCATTCCAGCAATAGGTAAATATGGCTTAATCAAGTATTTCATTCTATCAGGAATAATAGGGGTTGCTGTAGCTATCGGCCTGTTTTTCTCAGCCCGTGGAATGGGTACCTATTTTACCGATCTAGTAGATTCTTTTTACAAATTCAGTTTTGGAAAGGCATATTTTGCTACAGCGATGAGCTGGATATCTACTGCCGGATTTTTGATCGTATTCTCATTTATCTTTAGATATGTTATGCTAATTATTCAGGCTCCGCTCATGAGTATGATAAGTGCTGAGATAGAAGAGAAATATACAGGTGTTGTACCTGAAAAATTCTCTTTTTCTAAAGCTATAGGAGATCTAGTAAGAGGCCTTAGAATTGCGCTTAGAAATATATCTAGAGAACTATTCTTTACCTTCTTACTTATGTTGATAGGTCTGTTTCCTTTATTCAGTATCTTTTCTGTAATCGGTATTTTTATGGTCCAAGCTTATTTCGCAGGTTTTGGAAATATAGACTATTACTTAGAAAGAAGAATGAATGTCCGAGAGAGTGTAGGATTTGTAAAAGATAATAAAGGTATGGCGATGGGCAATGGTGCTGTATATCTTGCCCTATTACTTATTCCTGTAATCGGGGTGATGTTTGGTCCTGCCTTAGGTACTATAAGTGCAACAATCGACGCGCTAGATTATGATATTGATAGACTAGCTTAGTATATAATCTTAGATCAGTCTAGTAATTATTTAAAAATACTAATGAACAAAACAGTCTTATTTGCGATTATTGTATTTCAGCTATTTTTGCAATCATGCTCTAATCAGCCATTCAGGCAAGACCTTGAAATCGGACAATCGTTAAATAATCTTGATAAAAAAATTGATTTGATTGTCATTGATAAAATGAATCAATATAATATTCCAGGATTGGCTATTGGATTAATTAGTTATGACTCTATATTTTATACTAAAGCTTATGGTGTCAAGAGTATTAAAAGTGCTAATCCTGTTACTGAAAATTCCGTATTCCATGCAGCTTCGATCAGTAAATTGTTTACAGCTGTTGCTGTTATGAATCTTGTTGAACAAAATAAGATATCTCTTAATCATAAACTAATTGACCTAATTCCTGAGTTAAAATATGATGATCTTAGAGTCAAGGATATAACAATCAAAAACTTGTTAAACCATACATCTGGATTAACTGATATTAACAAATATCATTGGGATAATAACAATCAATCAGAAAGTAGCCTTGAAGAATTTGTGTTAGGACTAAATCTTAAACTTAATTCTAAACCTTCCTCTGCTTACAAATACAATAATCTCGCCTATAACATTTTAGGTTATATAATAGAAAAATTATCTGCTACTACTTTTGAAGATTTTGTAAAAGAAGAAATTTTGGATAACAGTGGTATGTATAATAGTGACTTTAGATATTTTAAAATTCTTGATACGCTAAAGACATCACCGCATTCTAGAAATCGGTTAACAAAAGTTATATATCAAAGAAAGATTTATCCATATACAAGAGAACATGCGCCAAGTAGTACATTAAATACTTCTTCAGCAGATTTAAGTAATTGGATGATTTGGTTTATGAAAAATATAAACAATTCAGAACGAAAGAGTATTTATTCCTCAATGTTAGAGCCTTCATTTGATTCCTATCCATATATTGGTTTGGGATTTCAGCTATATACTATTAATTCTAAAAAAGCGATAGGTCATTATGGAGGAGATAAGGGATACAGAAGCTATTTAGTAATGATTCCGGAAGAAAATATTGGATTAGTTTTACTTGCAAATTGTGATTATGACGAAGATTTTAGACAAGAGATATTACACCCCATAGCTAAGCTATTGCTTTCAAAAATGAGTAAATAAGGACTTATTAGCGAAATACAATAACCAAACAAAAAGTTATTGGTTACCACCTACCTTAATAATCTTCTTCGTTATAGCTTGGTGGTCAGTTGTAATAAATCTCAGGAAATAAGTCCCTGTTTCTAGATGCGCTAAGTTTATACTTCTATTGCCAATATCTATATGCTCTATGTGATTTCCTAAAGCACTGTAAAGCTGAATACTGGATGTAGAGATAGCTGTATCTATGTTTAGAATATCAGTAAAAGGTATGGGACTAATCTTAATAGCTATCTTTGGTATAGAAGAATTATCCAAGGTAGAAAGTATGTCTGGCGTCTCACATGGATCATCTAAAGATATCAATAGTGGAAATTGATTGTATTGCCCATTTCCTGTTTCTTCTAGAATATGACACAGGAGTAATATTTTATCTTCTGATGTTAGTATCAGATCTACAGGAGTAGTTTGCTGATTGTCCGAAAAGCTAATCTTGCATAGTTCATCGAATGTACTATCTAAGGTGTAGAAGGAAGTTGTTATTCCTATATTATTATATTCAAGGACAGATAATAATTTGCGGTCGTCATCTAGTTCTATGAGGTTTTTTGTTTCGCAGGGTAGGGAGTTGCTGATTAGAAACTCTTCTAAAATATTTCCCTCTTGATCTATATCTAACAGTTTACAGGTTTTTCCTTGGTTTATATTTACAGTGGTACTAGCGCCAATAATTCCTTGCTTATCATTTTTGACTATCATATCTGTCAGGATTCCAGGTCCCATGTTTTTCTTCCATAGGAATTCACCTGTTGCTAGGTCCCATTTACTCAATATCATTTCCGGCGGATCCACTAATTCACTTGGAGAGGTAAAAGAAGAAATATAGACTTCTTTATTATCGAGGATTTCGATCGCTAGATCATATTGTATTTTCTCGAAAGGTACTGTTATATCATATACGACTTCTCCTGTAGACGTGACTCGTAGTAAAAATTGTTCGTATTCATTTATTTCGATATCAGGGTTAATATCAGAAAAGCCATATATAAGGTAGTCTCCGTTTGCGAGTACTTCTATTCCTTTAGCAAGATTTCTATAATTTTCTTTGAAGTTTACTAGTTCTACTCCCACACCTTGTTCGATAAAGTATATCAAGTCTAATTTACCATTTCTATTTGATAGGATAATAAACCCTCCATCTGGTGTAGATATGATGTCTCTAGCTGCCTCATAAGTTCCAGCGGATCCAAAATCTAATACCCATTCGACTTTTCCTTCTGGAGTTATCTTACTGTAGAATATGTTTCCACCATTTACGTTATCAAAATGGTAGCCTGCCATAACATAGTTTCCATCAGTAGTTTGTGAGATACGCTCTAAATGTTCACTGCCTCCAGTATTTTCAAAGAATTTTTTCCCCCAAGATTGGCTAGTCAATGACTGAAATAAAAGCATGATGGTTATAAAAGAAAAAGATGATCTTTTCATACTTTATGTTTTGTTGTACATAAAGTAATCATTTTATATGACTTTTGACAAAACATATCCTTAGTTTCTATCGGTAAAGTATTGAGGAAGCCGAAAGCCTTGTTAACTCTTAAATAAAATTTAGAGTAGCTATTCTTAAGAGTTCGCGATAACGATCAACCCTAGTTTATTTATACACTAAGCTTTTACTACAATATTCACCATTCTCTTAGGAACGACAATTACCTTGACAACCTCCTTGCCTTCTGTCCATTTTTGGATGCTCTCATCAGCCAAGGCAAGTTTTTGTACAGTTTCTTTATCTAGATTGACATCAACCATAATTTCTGAACGTTTTTTGCCATTTATACTAAGGGGCATCATGACTGCAGATTCTTTCAGATACTCTTCGTTGTGGATAGGGTAGCTACTTAGATGTACACTATCCGTATTGCCTAGTTTATGCCATAGCTCTTCTGTGAGAAACGGTGCAAACGGTGCTAGTAACCTTACCAGCGGCTCCAAGACTTCTTTCTTATTGCAGTTGAGTTTTTTTAGTTCGTTTGTACAAACCATAAACTGACTTACAGCGGTATTAAAAGAAAAGTTAGGAACATCGTTATGCATTTTCTTGATTGCAGTATGCAAGATTTTTAATTCTTCCTTATTAGCACTTTCTTCACTTACTACAAAACTGCCTTCTGCATCGTGGTATAGATTCCAGAATTTTCTTATAAACTTTGATACACCATCGATACCGTTCATATCCCATGGTTTAGATTGCTCTATAGGCCCTAGGAACATCTCATACATTCTAAAACAGTCCGCACCATATTTGCCTACAACATCATCAGGGTTGATGACATTAAATTTTGATTTTGACATCTTACCTACTTCAGAATGAGTAACCAATTCTGAATCTGTATGATTTCCATTGGGCATAAATTTCCCATTTTGATAAGTGCCTTTAGAACATTCAAAAATAGCACCTTCGTACTCCGGTCTCCAAGCTAGGAATTTATCTATACTTTTCTTATTCAAATAAGATTGTTCACTGCCATAATTTATAACAAAATCTATATGGATAGGAATTTTGACAAAGGCTGTATCTTCCATTTTTTGTGCAAGTCCCGCACAAAAGAATTTTGCTACGCCATCTACTTTTTCTCTAAGCATATAGATAAACTCTATTACACCTTGTATCATTCCTTGATTGATAAGTTTTTTGAAGGGCTCATTAGTCGGTACTCGACCTGTATCAAACAAGAATTTATGCCAGAACCTTGCATAAAGCAAGTGGGCAACAGCGTGTTCCGCACCTCCGATATAGAGATCTACATCTTTCCAGTAATTTATCGCTTCTTGGCTAGCAAACTCTTGATCATTATTGGGATCCATATATCTTAAGAAATACCATGATGATCCTGCTACCGCTGGCATCACATCGGTTTCTCTAGTCCTACCATCAGGAAGTGTGTTCCATTCTTTTAATCTAGATAGGGGAGACTGTCCTCCTTTTCCTGGTTTGAAGTCTTCCGTATCAGGTAAGACCAGAGGAAGCTCCGACTCAGGCAATACTTCAGCAATACCATCCTTAGAATATACGATAGGAAATGGCTCACCCCAGTATCTTTGTCTAGAGAAGTTAGCATCTCTTAGTCTGTAATTAGTTTCCTTCTGACCGACACCTATTTCTTTTACTTTGTAAAACATGGTTTTGATCGCCTGCTTAACTTTCATCCCGTCTAGAAAATCAGAGTTAATCATCGTACCTATCTTGTCACTTTTACTTGCTCCCTCATGCGCCGACTTATCCACTACAGGAATAATTTCTAAACCAAATTTCGTAGCAAAGGCATGATCTCTTTCGTCATCACTTGGTACAGCCATGATGGCTCCTGTTCCATAATCCTTAAGAACATATTCACTTATCCAGATCGGTATTCTTTTCTGGTTGAATGGGTTGATAACATAAGCACCTAGTGGGGCACCCGTTACTTTTTTCTCAGAAATTCTTTCTAGTTCAGATCTGCCATTGACATAAGAAATATACTCATCCACAGCTGGCTTATTTTCTTCTGTAACCAATTGTGTTACCAGTTCATGCTTAGGAGCAAGAACCATAAACGTAGCTCCAAAAATCGTATCTGGTCTAGTTGTGAATACTTCTATATTTTCTTCACTGTTCTTTATCTGGAAGCTTATACTTGCGCCCTCAGATTTTCCTATCCAGTTTCTCTGCATCGTCTTGAGTGCATCAGACCATTCGATATCATTCATATCCTGGAGTAATCGCTCAGCATAAGCAGTAATTCTGAGGTACCACTGACTCATAGCCTTCTGTTCTACCGGATGTCCACCACGTTCTGATAATCCATCTTTGACTTGGTCATTAGCGAGAACAGTTCCTAATTCTTCACACCAATTGACATAGCCTATTTTTTTGTAAGCCAGTCTGTAGTCCATGATAATTTCTTCTTGATCTACATGAGATTTTTTGTTCCATTCTTCTGCGGAGAAAGAATTTTCATGATCATGTACAGCGTTTATTTTAGTATTACCTTCGGCAGCAAATGTTTCTCTTAGTTTAGTTATGGATACGGCCTTATCTTGATCTAAGTCGTAATAATGTTCAAATATTTCTGAGAATATCCATTGTGTCCATTTGTAGTACTTAGGTTCACAAGTACTAACCTGTCTGTCCCAATCAAAGGAAAGACCTAGATCACCAAACTGTTCTTTATATCTTACTATGTTCTGAGAAGTCGATACAGCAGGATGGATACCTGTCTGTATAGCATACTCTTCTGCAGGCAATCCGAAAGCATCAAAACCCATAGGATGCAACACATTGAATCCCATCAATCTCTTATATCTAGAAAAAATATCTGAGGCAATATATCCTAGGGGATGACCTACATGGAGGCCTGCACCAGAAGGGTAGGGGAACATATCGAGGACGTAATATTTTTCCTTGTTAGGATCTTCCTTGACTTTATAAATGCCCTTAGTTTTCCATTCCGATTTCCACTTAGCTTCTATTTCCTTATGATTAAAATCCATGCCTAACTATATTTTTCTTTTTAGAATTCTTACACTTTTTAAGGAGTAACTATTTGGCTTATCATCTATAAGTCCCCATCTTTCTCTCCATTCTAATTTATCATTGACCTGTGTTACCTGATAGTTTTCTCTAAATATAATTTCCCCTGCTGGGTTGATGATGGTTACCATATTTTCATTGCCATCCTCATCATAGGTATACACATATCTTCTCTGCGTAACATCATCACTTGATTTGATATCCTTGATACGCTTGCGTCCTTGATCATCATACTCAAATGATTCTATTCTCAACATATCATCATTAGCAGCATCGAAAGCTATTTTTCTAGCTACTTTTTCTTCATCATATACAAACTTATAATAGCTTAGCAATGAGTCCTGACCATCATAATATTTGGATCCCAGAATCTTATCTGAGTTCTTTGCTAGATCGAAAATTTCTTTCCCCTTAAAGCTGCCATCTGCATTATAAAAGTTATGTTGTACGATACGCCCACCTGGATCGATCAGGTCAGATTCTGAAAAAGTCATAGCACCCCGTACAGACTCGCCATTCTCCGTAATGACCTTATAGACTTCGATAATATCTTCAGTATAGGTCTCCTCTTTTTCTGATTTACAAGCGATCATCACAATAAGGGAAACAATGAGTAGGATAGTATATTTCATAATCTTCTTCATAAGGATGCAAAATTATAGATTTATTTAAGAATATACCCTTTAGACGCCAATAAAAGCACCCTTGTCACCAAGTAATTTTTGTAATGATTTTAGTGAGGTTTGGGCGTCTCCCGTGCCTGCCGAAGCTATAGCGAAGGAAGGCCTCTCATTCTTTTGATACTGTACCTTTATTTATCGTAAGCTTTCTTTTTGGTAATCTGACCCACTGTAAGACTAGAAGCCTTCCTCCGCTAGCTCTACTTGCGCATAGCATTGCACGGGTCGGGTCATTCGGTACTCCACATTTGTTTCGGTACTTCGCACCTGCCTTACGTTGCACTACAGGCATTACCTACTACCCCTGACGCAAGGCTAGAATGTAATGGTTAATGGTAATGTTACTTTTAACTTGCTAGATCTTTGGCCATTTGCTGATAGTACCTACACCCCTTGCCGCCAGATTTGAAAAGCTCCAGTCTCGTCATCTAAGTCCTGAGCTCTTTCAAATATTTCTTGTATGGAATATTTGGAGGTAGATAGCAGGTAAAAAAACTGCTGTATAAATATCAAACTAGCATTACCTTCTATTTCCTTGCTAGGAGAGATATAGCTAGATGCATTGGCTTCAAGGAAAGCTTCTGCCATAGTATCAATACCAGCGATACAAGCTGTTGATATGACACATTCTTTATGTAAATTGCCGTATTCTAAAATTTGGTCTGGGAGAAAGGTAGATCGTGGTTCTGCCTCTTTGTATAGCTCCAGAGATAATGCTGGCAGGATAAACCCCAGATCATCTCCATGTGCCGATAGGATAATATAATCTGTAAATCCTATCTGCCTACTTGTTCCTTTCAGATAGTCGATAAGATCTTGTGGCCTACCTACAGGATATAGCCTAACTTGGAATCCAAAGTATTCTATACATTGTCTGATTGTCTCAGCCTCATTTCCAGCCGATTGTAAATTGATAATATCTATAACCATCTAACTGTCTTGCATCGAGAAAAAATGTATAATCTCTGATTCGTGCCAATAGACATCTTTTCTCCATTCTACAAAGCCTACATGTCCTCCATGCTGAGTATAGGAAAAGTGTATATTATCATTTTTTATTTCTTGATCACTTGGATAACAACTTTCTGATAAAAAGGAATCATCTCGAGCATTGATGATCAGTGCTGGGTACTCTATCTCAGGTAGAAACTGCTTGCTATTACACTGACTATAATAATCTTCAGCATCTTTGAATCCATGTAATGGTGCTGTAATCTTATCGTCGAATTCCCAGACATTATTCACATTTGCTAATATATCTAGGTCTATCAGTCCAGGGTATTGCTCGTTCTTCAATTTAGCTTTTTGACTTAAGTCTTTTACAAATCTAGCGGTATAGAGCTTATTGGTTTTTGATAACATTTCTAACGAACATCCCTTAAGGTCTAGCGGTACGGAGACCGCAGCTACTTTTTTCAAATTAGGAATTTTCTTTTGCATAGGATCTCCAGTATACTTTAATACCAAATTGCCTCCTAGACTAAATCCTATCAGAAACACACTTTCGTAATCACTAGTTCTCATGGTGAGGACTTCTTGTAGATCATCGGTTGCTCCGCTATGGTAGATGCGTTTCGCTTTATTGATTTCTCCGCTGCAACCTCTATAATTGATAGCAAGTATGTCGAACTTTTCTTTGTGAAGATGTTCAGCTATTTTTCTGATGTATTTAGAAGAACTACTTCCTTCTAGACCATGGCATAAGACTGCAACTTTTGTATTGGTTTTTTCTTTTTGCCGCATCCAGTCTATATCTAAGAAGTCAGCATCTTCTAAAGTAAGCCTTTCGCGCTCCATTTCTATGTGACTTATCTTTCTAAACAGATAAGGGTAGATCGTGTTAATCTTAGACACGGTAAATGGAAACGTAGGCTGGTATGGACTTACAAGGTGCATAGCCTACTTATGTTTGAAATAGATAAATAGTCTGCCAAAATTTTTGCTGTCTTTATCTAGGCGGTGATACTTTTGTTTGATCCTTTTCTGATCTAGAAAGCGCAATACTTTTTTCTTAAGCTGACCACTACCTTTACCAGGAATTATTTCTACCGTCTTTATTTTTTTTTCTATCGCTTCTTCTATAATATCTTCTAGAGCCTTGTCTATCAGCCAGCCTTTATTATAGATGTCATGTAGATCTAGTTTTAATTTAGCCACGTTTGTTAATTTCTTTTATTAGCCTATCGGGATAATCGCTTATTATACCATCCACTTGAAGATCTATCATTGCGTTTATATCACTTAGTTCATTAGGTGTCCAAGGGATGAGTTTCATTTTATGGCTATTGCAGTAAGCTACCATATCTTTATCTACGAGTTTGTAGTAAGGACTATAAATGGCAGGTACGAAACCTAGTTTTTCCATGTTCTCTTCTATACTGTCTTTGTTCTCGATAAGGTAGGCTAGAGGTATAGAAGGATCTTTCTCATGCATGATTTGTAGACAAGGTACATCGAAGCATTGTAGGGAGGTCTTCGTCTCTATTCCTAGATCATAGACGGTCTTGATTGCGATGTCTACAAATTCATTCACAGAAGGTAAGTAGCTGTTGTCCCATTCTGGTCTCCTCTTCAATTCTATATTGTAAAAGATATCTTGCTTTCCTATTTTTTTTGCTTCCGCTTCTATATGCTTCACCATATCTGTGAGGCTAGGTTTATGCACCTTGATTTTTTTCTGTTCAGGAAATTTTTCATGATAGCTTGTTCCTACATCGTATGTTTTTATTTCATTATAGTCTAGTAAGTAGATGTTATGTTCTTTTTCTTTCTCCTTTGGAATGGCTTTTCCGTCAGGCGCCATAGCTATCTCATGGTTGAAGAATGGCTCATGTGATACAATAAGTTGCTTATCCTTAGAGACAACAACATCTAGTTCTAGTGTATTTACCCCTAGATTAAGTGCATGCTCAAAAGCTGGGATGGTATTTTCTGGATAGAGACCTCTGCATCCTCTATGACCTTGGATATCTATTTTCTTGCTCATTATTTTTTCTTTCTTGACGGTGCTATTAGACTCTTTGCAACCATTCATGGGTAGGGTGCTCCATAGAACGATTATCCATAATATTTTTTTTAAGATGTTCATCTCTGCAATTTAACGAAAGGGTTTAGCTATGTCAAATTTTTAAAATAAAACATGATAATGTAGCATAACGAGGTAAGTAATACTACAATAGCTATTTCGAGGATATATCCATCAGACAAATCATTTAATTATCGATAGCATGAAGGGCTACTATGTTTCTAGCCTAGCGCAACGCGCTAGGTATAATGAATAGAAAGAAGTGTAGCCTGAAGGGTTACTATGTCTGCTCATTTTTACAATAAGCATATACAGATAAGTTTAGTTGTTTTATTGCACAAGAATTCTGAAGTGTTTGCATAGATATGGAACATGGTAGCCCTACAGGCTACTTTACGATTCTCTTTCTTTACCCATTGTGATACACTGGGTTGGGATATGCCAGCCTTGCAGGCTGGATTTACTAGTAATTTTAAATTTTTTAGGGGATAATAATTATTGCTTGAATACTGAGGTAGATTTGAGCTTTTTTGGACTTAATTTTTCATATAAAATTGTAGTCAATATATCGATCTATCTAATGTGTTATCCATAGCCTGAAGGGCTACTATGTTTCTAGCCTAGCGCAACGCGCTAGGTATAATGAATAGAA
>CAYYWZ010000002.1:44311-132021 GCA_964475415.1 uncultured Saprospiraceae bacterium
TGAAGGGCTACTATGTTTCTAGCCTAGCGCAACGCGCTAGGTATAATGAATAGAAAGAAGTGTAGCCTGAAGGGTTACTATGTCTGCTCATTTTACCATACCTATAAATTTTTGGTAGAGAGGTTAAAGATTCAATTCAGTCTTTGACATAAAAAAACACCCTTTTTATGTAATACAAAAGAGGTCTATTAAATATGTATTATATGTTTTTTAGAAGAAGATACCTGCAGCGATTGCAAATCCATCGGCATCACTTAGGGTAACATACTTCGGTTCTATATAGACATTGAGAATATCTGTTACAGGGAAATTAGCATGAACGCCTAGATTTACACCTACTTCTACACCTAATCCATTAAGGTTAGCAAAATTTAACCCAGTAAATGGATAGATCAATGTGTTGTCACCTATAGTTGCTAATTTATATTGTAAATCTGCATCAACAGAATAAGAACTTCCTGACTCAAAATAATAATTGAAACTAGGTCCCAATCTTAAGTTATCTGTTACGTCAAAAGCTGTTTTTAAACCTACACCTATAGCAGATCCATCTGATGCAACAAATGAAATTCCACCTCCAAATTGTGTCTGGCTGAAACCACTTGTTCCGAATATACATGCTACGAATAGTGTAAAAAATAATTTTTTCATCATTAGTTATTTTGTTTATATAATTTATATGTTAACTCTGTCTGACTGCGTTTCGTTTGTTTGCAGTCTATGGTAGAGACAGATTTACATTTTTATGGTCACTAACCTGCGCAAAATAATAAATTTTTCTTGCTAGATATAATTTGGTCCTACTTCTAAATACTAGTGTTTACTGGACTTATATTAAGATTTCTAGGTTTTAGATTATTACGATACCTTTTTTTATGCTCCTTTACAGAATACAATAGGACTAATATTATCAATGAGGATATTGCCTTTGTGAGCAAAACTCCCATCCTTATAATAGGCCTCTAGATGTAAATACCTAGCATCTTTTTTTGGCGTAAATTTAATCTTATGTTGCTCCCAATCACTATTTTTCACTTTTTCCGAGAAGAAAATCATCTGATCTTTATCGCACTTTTCTTCACCTATCCATATTTTTAGTTGTATAACCTTATTGAAGCCAGAATAGGTTTTGGAATGTGCAAGATCAAGTCTGAATTCGTAACAGATGCCAGCAAGCATATCGGCAGAGCATCTAGTACTTATGCTTTCGAAAGTTCCGTTATCTCTAGTTATCAGACCCACATAAGTATCTCCTTCGCTAGCATCCGTATATACACCCCAGAATCCTGGCAATATATCTGGAGTAGTAAATTCTGCACAGGGAAGCCACCCCATGGGAGTTGTAGCATCTGCAGGTTCTTCTTCAAATGATGCATTTGGTAGCACAATTTGTCCATTTAAGGAGAAAGAATGTAGACTTAAAAATAAGAAGACACATATATAAATATTGTTTATATAACTATTTGTTATTTTTGCAGTCATAATTGAAATTATATTGACAAATAATAATAAAAAAGGCAATCAGTATTACGTATTACTTTCTACAAGTATAGTACTATTCTTTGCAGGACTATACCTATTACTCTTTTTACATGCTAACAATATTACGCAGATTCTAAAAGAAAAGGTAAAACATGTAGTCGAGTTTAATGATTCTTATAACAAGCAGGATCTTACTTCAGTTCTTAATCACCTAGAAAAAAGGGAAGAAGTTATAAAGGAGTCTATAACATTTATAGAAAAAAGTGAGGCTACAGATATTATGGAAATAGAGATGGATACCTCTTTGTTTAGCGTCGATAGCAATCCATTTAGAGATGTTGTAATTTTTAATCTCTTCCACCAGCAGTCAGATGCTATAGGTTCTATAGAGGCATCCCTCGAGGGTAAGCAAGGTATTAGGAATATATACAGCCAGAGTGTCTTGTATGATCAGCTAAAATCTAACTTGTTTAAGGTGGGCTGGGTAGTCTTGGGATTGGCGATCCTATTTGGGTTATTAGCTCTCGTTATCATCTTTAGTACACTGAACTTGAAGCTTTATGCCGATAGGTTCGAAATAAAGACGATGGAACTTGTGGGTGCTGAAGATGACTTTATAAGAAAACCTTATATCCAAGAAGCTACCAAATTAGGGGTCATCTCAGGTATTATATCATCGCTATTGATAGGTTTTATTTTCCTTATTGTAAAATATGGTGATTCATTCTTTGGTTCTATACTACAGTGGCACTGGTTAGTAATTACGATTATTATCGTACTTTCGGTAGGAATTCTGTTTTTGCGTTTGAGCAGTAGTAGGTTAATTAATAAATATTTGTCTAAGCAATTGTATGATTTATATAATTAAAGCCCTAGAATTGCAGGCGAAAGCGAAATATGGATACTTTTGTAAAAATACTTTACACACATGGCAAAAAAATCTAAATCCAATAAGAAAGTAGTTGTAACAACTAAGAAGGAGAAATTAGTTCCTACTGTTTCTTCTAGGTCTACTAATACAAAAACGACAGTTAGTACAGTGGACCCTTCTCAACTAATATTCGATAAAGGGAATTACATCTTTATCATAGCAAGTATTGCATTAGTTGTTTTAGGAATGTTACTCATGCTAGGAGGGAATATGCCAGATCCTAACACCTGGGACGAATCCCTTATATACGGTGCTAGGCGAACAGTTGTAGCTCCTATCGTCATACTTGCCGGATTAGGAGTAGGAGTCTACGCCATATTTAAGAGATAAGATTATAAATGGGTGATATTATAGAGGCTATAGTTCTTGGAGTTATCCAGGGGCTAACAGAGTTTTTACCAGTAAGTAGTAGCGGTCATTTAGAGATCGGTAAGGTCATCCTTCAGGATGATAGCCTAGATGAGCAGAGTATGCTGATGACTGTAAGTCTTCATGCTGCAACAGCGCTAAGTACCATTGTTATTTTCTGGAAAGATATCTGGGAGATTATAACTAAATCAATCAATAAGTCAGGCGTCGAGCAAAGATCATTTGTTGCTAAGATTGTATTATCTATGATACCCGCCGCCTTTATAGGTGTCTTTTTTGATGAACTTATAGAATCGTTTTTTAGTAGAAACCTCTTACTAGTAGGTAGTATGCTCGTAGTGACTGGACTCATCTTATTTGTTGCCGATCGCGCTAAGAATACAACCAAGTCTGTAGGTTTTAAGGAGGCGCTAATCATAGGTGTTGCTCAGGCTATAGCTATATTGCCTGGGATTTCTAGATCTGGGGCCACTATTTCCACAGCCGTATTACTTGGAATAGACAGAGAGAAATCTGCTAGATTTTCGTTCCTGATGGTTATTCCACTTATTTTCGGTAAGATGGCTAAAGATCTGCTAGATGGATCTTTTGAGTCTTATGGTGATTCTTTTCTTCCATTAGGAATAGGATTCGTCTGTGCCTTCCTTACTGGACTTGTCGCCTGTACTTGGATGATTTCTATTGTGAAACGAAGCCAGCTTAAGTACTTCTCTTACTACTGTTTTGTAGTCGCGGTAATTGCAATTATCTATAGTCAACGATAATATGGAGCATATCATAACAAGAAGTTATCTTCCAGAAGATCATGATTTTCTAGCAGGTGCTATGTTTTTAGTGGACAAGCCTTTAGAATGGACTTCCTTTGATGTTGTAAATAAGTTGAGATACAAGCTAAAACATAGTATAGGTGTAAAAAAGATAAAGGTTGGTCACTCGGGAACGCTAGATCCTTTAGCAACCGGTTTGTTATTGATCTGTTGCGGTAAATATACTAAGAAGCTTACCGAACTTACTGTGGCTGATAAGCGATATGAAGGAACCATGAAGCTAGGAGCTACTACTGCAAGTTATGATGCAGAATTAGAAGAGGAAAATATTAAGCCTACGGATCATATTACAGAGGAACTTGTAGAAGAAGTACTTCCAGCCTATAGAGGAAAAATAGCTCAGTATCCACCGATTTTTTCTGCAATAAAAAAGAATGGACAAGCATTATATAAGTTAGCGAGAAAGGGGATAGAGGTAAGACCAGATCCTAGAGAAGTGGAGATTTTCTCTTTAGAGGTAAAAAATGTGGAGTTGCCTTATGTCAAATTAGACATTCACTGTGGAAAAGGAACCTACATAAGATCACTTGCCCACGATATAGGACAGTCTTTGGAAGTAGGGGCATATCTTAGTCAGTTAAGAAGAACGACAATTGGTCCGTATAATGTATCAGATGCTTTGAGTATTGAGGAAATAGTTAATTATATTGAGCAATCAAAAAAATCAGACCTATAAGTGTCATTGTTACTCGATAATATTAGCAAAATTTATGGCGATCAGAAAGCCCTAAATAATGTGAGTTTTTCAGCTGATAAGGGAGAAATTATTGCCCTATTAGGACCCAATGGAGCGGGAAAAAGTACTTCTATGAAGATCTTATCTTGCTTTTTGCAGTCTGATGAAGGGACTGCAATGGTGTGTGGTTTTGATGTCAAAGAGAAGCCTCAGGAGGTTAAAAATAGACTAGGCTATCTACCAGAAAATAATCCCCTTTATTTTGATATGTATGTCAAAGAGTATCTGCAATTCGTTGCAGAAATTCATAAGATTAGTAATAAGAAATCTAGAGTGGAGGAAGTTGTAGAATTAGTAGGTCTAGAACAAGAACAAACTAAGAAGATAAGCCAGTTATCTAAAGGCTATAAACAAAGGGTAGGGATAGCACAGGCCATCATACATGATCCCGAGGTATTGATTCTAGATGAGCCAACTTCAGGGCTAGATCCTAATCAGCTTGTCGAAGTAAGAAATCTTATCCAAAAATTAGGTACAGAAAAAACTGTAATTCTTTCTACACACATCATGCAAGAAGTAGAAGCGATTTGTGATAGAGTAGTGGTTATCAATAAAGGAGAAATTGTAGCGGATAAAGCTACCTCAGCATTTGTAACAGCTCCTACAGATCAGGCAATTATTACCATAGAACTTATGAATGGAATAGATGCTGCTATATTTCAAAAGATTCACGGGGTTCAAGACATCAAAAAAATAGGGAATAAGAAAATCAAAATATTCAGCGATAAATCAGCGGATATAAGACCACAAGTTTTTGATCTTGTTGTGCAGGCCGGTGATAAGCTCTTGTCTATGCAGCAAGAGGAACAAGCGATAGAAGATGTTTTCAAAAAACTTACAAATACGAAGAACTAATGTGGAGTATTTATAAGAAAGAAATGAATGGATTTTTTAGCTCGCTGATAGCTTATTTAACTATAGGCATATTTTTGATTATCATAGGTCTTTTCATGTGGGTTTTTACCGAGACAAGTATTCTTAATGGTAGATATGCTAACCTAGACCAGCTGTTTAGTTTAGCTCCATTTATATTTATGTTTTTGATACCTGCTATAACTATGAGAAGTTTTGCAGAAGAAAAACAGCACGGTACGTTTGAGTTTCTGGTAACGAAACCTGTAACAGATGCACAGATAATATTAGCTAAATATTTTGCCTGTCTTACTTTAGTTTTGTTTGCATTATTACCTACGTTTATCTATTACTATTCGGTCTATAGCTTAGGCAGTCCGGTAGGCAACCTAGATTCTGGAGCCATTATAGGATCTTATATAGGCTTATTTTTTCTAGCAGCGATCTTTGTTGCGATAGGTGTGTTTGCATCTTCTCTAAGTGCTAATCAGATTGTCGCTTTTATATTGGCAGTATTTATGTGTTTCTTCATGTATCTTGCTTGGTCCTATCTGAGTGGCTTGCCTATCTTTTTTGGTAAGACAGATCTTATTGTAAGAAGCATAGGTGTAGATGACCATTATATATCTATGAGTAAAGGGAAGATAGATACGCGTGATCTAGTCTACTTTATTACGGTGATAACTTTCTTTATCTATCTCACTTTTGTTTCACTCAGTAAAAGGAAGTGGGTATGAGGAAGCAACACATTTCGCAAGCAATACTTCAGGCAATTATTGTACTAGCTATACTCATTGTTATTAATGTATTAGCTCAGTTTTTTTACACCCATCTAGACCTCACAGAGGACAAAAGATTTACGCTTTCAGATTCTACAGTGGACTTAGTAGATGATATAGATGACAATATTTTAGTTCAGGTTTTTCTAGATGGAGAGTTGGCAGCAGGCTTTAAGAGGCTAAAAAATTCTACTAATGATTTATTGCGAGAACTAGAAGATCTGAATAGCAATATACAGTATGAATTTATAGATCCAAGTGAAGGGTCAATCTCAGAGGTCAACACACAAAGAGAGGCGCTAAAGAATATGGGTATCACACCCACGAGCATAAGGATCGAAGATGGAAAAGAAACGGTAGAGAAGTATATCTATCCATATGCTATTGTGAAATTTTCTAATAGAACATCTATAGTAAGTTTGCTCGAACAACAACAGCTAGGTGTTCCTAATGAGTTGATTTTAAATAACTCTGTGAGTTTACTTGAGTATAAGTTTACAGATGCATTCTATAAAGTATGGAACAAGGACAAACCTAATATAGTCTTTACTGCAGGTCACGGAGAACTGGATATATCACAGACTGCTTCATTAGAAGGAATCCTTAAGCAACATTACGACACGGGTAGATTGAACATAGATAGTCTATTCCAAATAAGTCCTGAGGTAGATGTACTTATAGTAGCGAAACCGAAGATAGCGATAAGTCCGAGATCACAGTTTATTATCGACCAGTATATCATGAATGGTGGCAAGGTCATCTGGCTTATAGATCAGTATGAAGTCAATCTAGACAGTATAGCAAGAAACCAGTTCTATGTTCCTAGAGAATATGGTCTGAATCTGGATGATATGTTTTTCAACTACGGTGTTAGGTTTAAGGATAATCTTATTCTAGATCTAGAATCATCTAAGATTCCTCAGGTTGTAGGTCAGCAAGGAGATAAACCTCAATTAGAATTATTTAACTGGTTCTATCATCCATTGATTGCCTCTAGTTCTGCTCATCCTATAGTAAAAAATATAGATCGGATCAATATGTTTTTCCCGAGTACATTAGATACGGTGAAAACTAAAACTCCGCTTAAGAAAACTTTTCTGCTAAAGTCATCGCCCTACACAAGATTTCAGGGATATCCTATGAGATTGAATTTTGAGATACTGAGGTATCAGCCTGATCCTAACAAATTCGATAAAGGACCACAGGAAGTTGCCTTACTAGTCGAAGGAAAATTCGAATCACTGTATAAGAACAGAGTATCAGAAAATATGCGATCTACGCTTGCAGAAATAGATGCTGATTTTGTAGAGCAAAGTCCTAATACAAAGCAGTTATTTGTGACCGATGGAGATTTTATTAAGAATCTTTATAACCCTGATAGAAACCAGATTAGCCCTATGGGGTATAATAAGTGGGAAGAGAAAGTATACAAGGGTAATCAAGATTTTATCATTAATGCTATAGATTATATGGTTGATGATTATGGACTCTTAGATTCGCGTTCTAAAGAAGTAAAACTTAGACTACTTAATACCATAAAAGCATCAGAAGATAATTTGTTTTACAGATTATTAAACATAGGTTTGCCGTTGTTTTTATTACTTGTATTTGGCTTATCATTTAATTATTTAAGAAAAAGAAAGTATAGTAAATAAAGCATATGAAAAAAACAGGATTATTACTATTACTACTGATTGGCTTATCCTTGCTTGCTGTCTTGGTGCTGAGAAATAAAATGTCAGATCAGAATGCTTTAGACGTTTCTGATAGAGCCTTCAAGATAGAGGATACTGAGGATATAGCTAAGGTTTTTATAGCACAGAAAAATATGCAGCCTATTACCTTGACCAAAGAAGATAATGCATGGATAGTCGAAGGTAAGTACAAGGCCAACGAATATGCCGTAAGCGATATGTTGGGCTTTTTTAAAAACGCACGTATAAAGTATATACCTCCTAAAGCAGCTACTAAAAATATTATTACTGAGCTAGGAAAAATAGGTACAAAAGTAGAGGTCTATGATTCTGGTGATGAACTTATTAGAACATTTTATATAGGAGGTAATACAGCCAACGGTAGGGCCAGTTATTTTTTGATGGCTGGTGCCGACCAGCCCTATGTTCTAGAATATCCTGGACAAGATATCCTGCTTAGAGAAAAATTCTTGAGAAGACCAATGGAGTGGAGATCAAAGGTAGTTTTCGATGAGAAACCTGAAGATATCGTATATGCAGCTATAGAATATCCCAAGCAAAAAAATCTTTCTTTTAAGATTGAAAAAGAAGGAGGTAAATTTTCAGTTAGTCCATTCTACGAGGGAGTACCTAAATTTTCAACGGAGCTTAACCAGAACCTAGCAGAAACATATATACAAAATTTTAAAAGTTTGGGAGCGGAATATTTAGAAAATGAAAATCCTAGGAAGGATTCTATTAATCAGCTTGTTCCGTTTGCCAATTTATCATTTGAGTATAAAAATGGAGGCAAGAAAAGTCTCAAGTTATATCCAGTACTACAGGTCAGGAATCCTAACCTTACCGCGATAGAATTAGAGTCTCTTAAAAAGGTGCAGCGATTCTATGCGCAGAGTAGTTGGGGAGATTTTTACTTGTTACAACAAAGGCTGATGTTAAAATATTTGCGTACTTATGATTACTTTTATCAGTAATACTAGTGTTAGTTAATATGAAAAAAATGCTCTTTATTTTTCTTGTCACCTTAGTAGAGATGGGTTTTGTAAGTCATAGCTATAGAGGCGAGATTAGTAATCCACCATCACATACCTGTCAAAGTGATCATGATGAAGATACTGTATGGGGATTTTTTGGACATAGGAAAATAAATAGGATGGCGGTGTTTACGCTGCCGATAGAAATGATCCCCCTTTTCAAATCTAATATAGAGTTTATAACGGAGCACGCAGTAGATCCTGACAAAAGAAGATATGCTGTCAAGGAAGAGGCTATAAGACATTATATAGATATAGATCATTGGGGCGAAGATGGTATCAAAGAAGTACCAAGAGAATTTTCGCAGGCTTTTTGGAAATATGCTAAATGTCATGTTATTACTGGAGCAGATACCGTAAGCTATGATAGCTTATTTTACGATGAGCATATCCATAATAGTCCGCAGCTCAATCGATTTTATGATGATGTGCTAGAGCAGAGACGTTATGACGGTGAAATAAGTATAAGTAAGGAAGAACGAGAACTCATAGAGCCACTAAAAATTAGTGCTTTTAGAGGTGCGGATAAAGTAATATTAGAAGATATATTTAGCGGCTATGGGATTCTTCCATACCACCTGACAAAGTTCTACAAGCGATTAGTAGGAGCATTCAGGACAAGAAATCAAAAAAGTATTCTCAGGTACGCTGCAGAGATTGGACATTATATAGGGGATGCGCATGTGCCCTTACATACTACAGAAAATTATAACGGTCAGCTTACTAATCAGTTGGGTATTCATGCCTTTTGGGAAAGTAGAATACCTGAGTTATTTGCTGATGAGTACTATGACTTTTTTGTAGGTAAGGCCGAATATATAGGGGACATAAACAGTTATGCATGGAAGGTTGTCAACGATAGTCACATCCTGTTAGATAGCGTTCTTTCCATAGAGAAAAGACTTACTGAGACGATCTCAGAGGATAGGCAATTCTGTTTTGATGAGCGCTTAGAAAAGACGATTCGTACACAGTGTCCTGAGTTCGCTGCATTATATTCTAATGAGATGGACGGAATGGTAGAAGATAGAATGAGAGCCTCTATACAGTCCTTGGGTTCTGTCTGGATGTCAGCTTGGATTGATGCTGGTAGACCAGATGTAACTGCTGTAGGGTTTGCGGAGTGGACAGAAAAGGATAAGAAAGAATCGAAGGAATTAGATGCATCTTACAGAAGGGGAGCAATATATGGAAGAGAACACTAAGATTAATAAGAAAACTAAGATTAAGCCTCTTTCGCTAATGCTGAAAGGTATGGCCATGGGTATGGCAGAGATTGTTCCTGGTGTCTCAGGTGGCACTATAGCTTTTATTACGGGCATATATGAAGAACTGATCGGCACGATTACCACTTTTGATTTTTCTTTGATTGGTGCCTTTAAGGAAAAGGGGATAAAAGGCTTGTGGAATGCAATCAATGGAAATTTTTTGGTTTTCCTTCTTAGCGGAATGCTTGTTGGAATAGGGATTGGTATTTTTGGTATTAGTTATTTGTTAGATAATTATCCTGAACCACTATGGGGATTCTTCTTCGGACTTATATTAGCATCTGTGGTGTATATCTTTAAAAAAATAACATCAATAAGTTGGAAAGAGATTTTACTGTTTTTAATAGGGACTTTATTTGCCTACACTATTACTTCTATCAATCCGGGTAATGGAAATAGCAATCTTGTTTTTGTTTTTGTGAGTGGAGCTATTGCTATCTGTGCTCTTATTTTACCTGGCATATCTGGTAGTTTTATTTTACTACTCCTCGGCATGTATACGGTGATTGTTCCAGGTGTAAAAAAACTTATCACAGATTTTGATACAGATACCTTTTTAATGATCACGGTTTTTGCATTCGGTTGTTTGACAGGATTGTTATTATTTAGTAGAGTACTTTCTTATACTTTTAAAAAATTCCCAAATCCTACTTTTGCAATTCTTTCCGGTTTTATGTTAGGCTCTCTTAACAAGATATGGCCTTGGAGAAACCCAACTATGCTTTTAGAAAAAGAAAAAGGAATACAGATACCGATTACAGATCTTAGTTCTTATAAGTTGAGCGAAGAGTACAAAGTAATTCAAGAGTTAAATGTATTGCCAGCTGAGTATTATAGTTCACCTAGAGTAATACTTGTACTAGGAGCTTTTATATTAGGCATGTTGTTAGTATATCTACTTTCTAAAATAGAAGCATAGAAAACTATTTACCTAAGGCTAGTTTACCATGATCTCATCTATAAAGACCCAGTTTTTTGCTCCAGGAGCAGTATGCCAGCTTGGATTTTTTTTCGTGCCGTAGATATCAGTTTTGATATATCTCGTTTCTATTGGATTAAATTCTATTAAGAATGATTTTAATTCTCCAGGATGAGGACCTTGGGCGATAGGAATATCAAGTTTTTTTACTGAAGTATAATTTTTACCATCCTTAGAGCTAGATATTTCGATAGATTTAGGAAAGAAGATATAGTTAGTTGTTTCCTCTAGAGCACTTACGGTCACACTGCTTACAGACTTGGGCTTACCTAAATCTAGCGTAGCTTTTAAATCTTTACCCTCATATCCTAGCCACTTATTATCTGTAAATATAAGACTTCCTTTTTCAAAATCTATTAGAGAAGCAGCTCCTTTTGCTTTGTATTTATCATTAGGCGCAGAAGCTAATCGAGCTTCAGCTATTACATATCCAGCTTGTATAAAAACTTTTTCTGCAGGCACAGAGGTTTTCCATCCCGGCTTGGTAGTGATGGCTTTTATTGTAGAGGTCTTATCTATCAAGAAAGGCTTAGTATATAAGGTGGAACTGGAATCTGGTTCTGAACCATCGATGGTGTAATATATTTTAGTACTTTGGATATTTAGCTGTAATTCCACACGTAGGGTATCACTGAAAATTTCTTTTTCAGCTATAATACCGGGCGGTTTAAGGCTAGCATCTCCAAAGATGGATGAATCTATCCTATAATTGAGTTGGACAAGAGGCTTATCTTCTGCGAACACTTTCGCTGCGTCGGGAGAAATTGCAGTTTGCCAGATATATAGAGCCTGCAAGCTAGGGATATCTTTGATTTTCTCTAGTCCCTTATCGTCTACCTGAGTGCCATAGAGATTAAGTACACGTAAGTTTTTTAGGCTGCTTAGTCCATCTAATCCTTTGTTTGTAATATTGGTCTTTTGTAACTTAAGAACCTGTAGGTTTTTATACTCTTTTATAGAAGACAACATCTTATCAGTAAGGTTTGTAAAAGAGAGATCTAGTTCTGTTACATTATTTTTAATTTTAGAGATAGCAGATATATGGGAGGTAGTCAGATTTGTATCTCTAGACATACTTAGCAGGACAAATGGACTTCCTTCATGTTGCCTTGCAGTCATGATATTATCGGAAATTAGTTCCGCAATTTTATCATCTGATATATCTGCTAGATCTGTAGAGTCTAACAAACTTGATTTTTGTTCATAGTCCTTTAGAATGGTTTCTATAGATTCATCTTTTGGAATTTCAGCAATCTTTTTATCAGTATGTGCGCCTTCGTTTATCCACCACTGTAATAATTGCACTTCTTTTTTATTGAGTTGTTTCTTGCCTTTAGGCGGCATATGTTTGTCATCTTCTATAGGTAGATGTACACGTTGGATCATAGCACTCTGATCAGCATTTCCGATAACAATTGCGGGTCCTTCCTCGCCACCTTTTATTAGAGCCTCTAGTGTAGTCATAATAAGATCTCCTTTCTTCTTTCCTTCGTTATGACAGCTATAGCATTTCTTCTTTATAATAGGCTGGATAAGATCTGCATATATCATCAACTGATTGACATCTGCAACGACAACTTTTTTCTCTTTCTGGATAGGTTTCGTTAGGAAATCTTCTCCATGTGTGAGGCTTCCTCCAAAATGCCCCGTTATGGTTAAGAGTAGCATAGTCAAACTAAACATAGGGAAATAGAATTTCTTAAGATTGGAATTTTGGGTTATATGTAAAAAATAGACTAGGCAAGTTGTCGCTGTCATAGAGACAGCAAACCAGAAATGCAATCCTACTAGTCGTTCGTCAAAATCCCCCTCCTTAGGCATAATCCATCCTGTAAACCATGCAACTGCAGAGGTCAGTATAGCTATTTGTAAAACAAACTTTATAGCCGGTTTTATATATTTGTAAGATTCCAGTCTACTAGCACATTCCATAAGGAACGCAAGTATAATAATACCTATAGGTAGGTGAACGATTAGTGGATGTAGTCTGCCGATTATTTCTCCCATTATTCTACTATTATTTCATCAATAAATAACCAAGGTAGGGTCCCTTTTCCTTGATGCCATTCTGGAATAGAGGATAGGTTTACTATCCGTATTTCTAACTGATCATATGAGTCAGAAGGAAGATCAACACTTATGAATTCCTGACTAGACTTAGCAGCTTTTCCAGGAGATTTGATCACAACATTTCTCAGTAAATTTTGATCATGCCAAACTTCTATTTCTTGAGGTAAAAATATCCATGCATTATGATCGCTAAGACAGGATACATATAGTTTTTCTATAGTCACTTCTTCCTTAAATTCTAAAAGTATCTTTTGTCGTTTCTCTTGGAACCCTAGCCAAGCATTTCCTTCACGAAAATTCAGACTGCCTTTTTCAAAATCTATAAGTGTAAGCGCACCATCAGCAGGGTAATTTTTGTGTGCCTCAGGTTGTAGTGTTGCTTTTGCCACCTTACTTATATTTCTGCTTTTTATAATTTTGACATCTATCGTATCACTAGAGATATATCCTTCCTTATGCGAGAAAAATTGTAGGTCTGAGCTACTATCCAACAATATTTTATCTGTAAATTTTCTAAAAGCTTTGTTGTTAGACCTATAATATATTTCGGTAATAGCTGTATCATTAGTTATCCCTATCTGGCATCGCTCAGAAAAAAGTAGTGAATCTATTTCTATTCTTGGTACAGAGAGTTGTACTTCCTTTTCTTGTAGATATGATGAAGAGCTATTAGGTGCTTGCTGTTGCACCACTGAATTTATTTGCTTGCTACTACTACAGCTGCATAGAGAAAATACCAATATGAATAACATTAATTTCATACACGTATTAATTTGATAGGGTAGGACTGACCTGCATTCCATTGACATACATATAAATTCTCATTATCATCTACGCAGACATCATGTGGATGTTTAAATATCTTGAGCGTCTGATACATGGCTTGTAAATCACCGTTGACATACTTAGGTTGATTAGCACCTGGAGCGGAGATTAATTTATTCTTACTATCTAGTATACTTATAAATCCTGTATCGGCACTTCCATCACCTGACCAGATTGTTGCAAGATAGACATGATCCTTTTTTATAACAGGTCTGCATATATAAGCACCTGGAAGATGAATAGTCTCTATCCATTCTCCTTGTAAAGAAAATCTTTTCAGTTTGTTTTGCATTCTAGCAGTAATTAGAAGAGTCTCTTTTCCATTTCTGCGATCTATACAGATACCGTGTGCATTATCAAAATTATATTCCTCTTTTCCTCTTCCTCCAAAACTATTCAGCAATCGACCATCTGAGTTATAGTGATGTATATACTGGAGACCATAGCCATCTGCCACATACAGATCGCCATTTTCTGCAATTGCAGTTTCCGTAGGAATATACTGATCTACACTTTTGTACAACTCAGAACTTTCTGGATATGGAAAAATCTGAACTACTTTTCCATTTATAGTAGTTTTAATAATTTCGTGTCGATTATTATCGCTTATATAGAGAAAGTCTTCTCCATTTTCTACGGATAAACTCAGACCATGGGCGCCAGGAAATTCTGTCCCCCATACCTCTATAAGACTGCCTTTTTTGTCATATATGATTACATTGTTTTTGACATGGTTCGTGAGAAGTACAATTCGACCCTTGGAATCTTGAACCATCTCATGACAATCGTTGACAGGATAGAGGTTGCTATCTAGCTGCCCCCATTGCATATCTACTTTGTACTGATGCGTTCCGTGTCCGATAATAATATCCTTGATAGATGTCTCATTTTTCCAAGGACTTCTATAGGGAACCAGACCTGCTAGAGCAAGGCCAGAAATATTTTTGACAAATTTTCTCCTTATCATTTTCTATACTAATAATTCCTTGACAACCTTACCATGTACATCTGTTAGTCTGAATCTTCTACCTTGATACTTGTAGGTTAGTTTCTCGTGATCTATTCCCAATAGGTGTAACATTGTAGCTTGAAAATCATGCACATGTACAGGATCTTTGATGATATTGTAGCCAAAATCATCTGTCTCACCATATACCATGCCTGGCTTAATTCCTCCGCCAGCCATCCAGATGGTAAAACATCGAGGGTGATGATCTCTACCATAATTATTATCTGTGAGAATACCCTGAGAATAGTTTGTTCTCCCAAATTCTCCTCCCCAAATAACTAGCGTGTCTTCTAACATGCCTCGTTGTTTCAGATCCATAATTAGTGCAGCAGAGGCTTGATCTATATCATGAGCTTGATTTTTGATTGCTGAAGGAAGGTTGTCATGTTGATCCCAGCCCATGTGGTATAATTGAATAAACCTAACATCTTTCTCAGCAAGCCTTCTTGCAAGCAAACAGTTAGCTGCAAAAGTTCCAGGCTGAGTAGCTTCAGGGCCATACATCTTATAGATATGATCTGGTTCGTCAGAAATATCCATCAGACCAGGGACTGAGGTTTGCATTTTATAAGCCATTTCATATTGTGAGATCCTACTTTGTATTTCTGGATCGCCTTGCTCTTCATATTGCATCTGGTTAAGCTGAGCAACTCTATCGAGCATGTTTCTTCTACTCATCTTATGCATACCTTCTGGATTGTTAAGATAGAGTACTGGATCTTTTCCAGATCTGAACTGAACCCCCTGGTGGAGAGAGTGTAAAAATCCATTCCCCCATAATCGCGAGTATAAGGGCTGTCCGAATGGTCTGCCTGTACCTCTGGATAAGAGCACGCAGAATCCAGGTAGATTTTCGTTCTCGCTTCCCAGTCCGTAACTTAGCCAAGAGCCGATAGCTGGTCTTCCTGGTTGTTGCGAGCCTGTCTGAAAGAAAGTTACTGCAGGATCATGATTTATAGCTTCTGTATGCATAGATTTCACTATACAGATATCATCTACAATATTAGCCGTGTAAGGTAGAAGTTCGCTTAACCATGCACCACTCTGGCCGTACTGGTCAAAAGAATATAAGGAATCTGCAAGGGGGAAACTGGATTGTCCAGAGGTCATACCCGTTAGTCTCTGACCATCTCTTACAGACTCTGGCAATTCTTGTCCTCTCAGTTTAGCAAGCAAAGGTTTGTAGTCAAAAAGTTCTAGTTGCGATGGACCACCACTCTGGAATAAATAGATTACACGCTTTGCCTTAGGAGCGAAATGCAAGTTAGATAACATACCTGAGTTTTTACTAAGTATGCTAGAGGCACTTGCATTATCTCCTGTTCTACACCCTATAAGACCAGTGCCCAGTAAACTCGAAAGTGCTGCTGCACCAATACCTACACTACTCTTGGATAAGAATGCTCTTCTATTAAGCAAGTACGATCTTTCTTCTATAGGATTACTCATATTACGATTTTCTTATGGTTTCATCAAGATTGAATATTGTGTTAGCGATCAGTGATAGTGCTGCTAGTTCCAGTCTATTTTCTTGATCTTCTGATTTGCTATATTGTAGTAACGCTTCTGCCGCAACAGATGATTCTTTGTAAATGTCTAGTTCATCTTGGTACATCTCTTGTAAGCTGGCAAGCTCTTGTTCGGAAGCTTTTCTGGAGGTTGCAAGCATAAACATATGCTGTATAGTTTCTTGGATAGCTATTATTTTTTCGGCGCTGTCTTCAGCTACTTTTTGATTTTCTTTTATGGCTCTCTCGGCTAGAGCAACAGAGCATTCCAGGAATTGCGGATCATTCATCAGAACGAGCGCCTGTAGCGGTGTGCTCGTATGTTCTCGCTTGACCATACAAAAATCTCTTGTTGGTGTGTCAAATAAAAGCATGTTAGGAGGAGGTACTGTACGCTTCCAGAATGTGTATATACTTCTTCTGTAATTGTTGTCACCCTTATCTTGCACATAATTGGCTGTACTACCACCACCTCCTCCAGTGACAGCTTGCCACAGGCCTTCAGGCTGATAAGGTTTTACGCTTGGACCTCCTATCTCAGGCACGAGAAGCCCGCTTATACTTAACGCATGATCCCGTAGCATCTCTGCGGATAATCTTACTCTGGTAGATCTTGCAAACCATCTGTTGCTAGGATCATATTCTAGTAGGGCTTCACTTGTTTTACTATCTTGTCTATAGCTTGCGGCAGTTACGATATATTTCATCATCGCTTTTATATCCCATCCATCTTCTTGGAATTTTACAGCAAGGTGATCTAGTAAAGCTGGATGTGTCGGTAGACTTCCTTGGTTACCAAAATCGTAAGAAGAGTTTACTATTCCTTTTCCATAAATCTGTTGCCACAATCTATTAACCATGACTCTTGCAGTTAGAGGATTCTCTTTCTCGAACAACCATTCTGCAAGATGCAACCTATTGTTAAGATTACCTTCGGAGGTTTTCATGCCGAAGCTTGGTACGTTAGGTTTTACCTCATCCGCTTTCTGATCATAGACTCCTCTACTAAGAATATGTGTCTTCCTAGGAGTAGGTAGATCTTCCATAACAAGTAAAGGTATATTATCCAATGTGTCGAGGTTGTTAATAAATTGTAAGGTCGTCTCGATTTCTTCTTTGGTGATGGTTATATATGGTTCAGGAATTGCACCATAGCTTTCTATCAGACCTTTTTCGTCTACACTATTAAAGTAGCTGAAGAGCTGGAAATATTCTTTCTGACTGATCGGGTCGTACTTATGGTCGTGACACTTAGCACACTCAAAGGTAAGGCCTAGGAAGGCAGTACCAAATGTATTCGTTCTATCGGTAACATATTCTGCTCTGTATTCTTCGGGAATAACACCTCCTTCTTGGGTGATCTTATGATTTCTATTAAATGCGGTGGCGATAATTTGTTCCTTGCTAGGGTTAGGAAGTAGGTCGCCTGCTAGTTGCCAAATCACAAATTGATCATAGGGCATATTTTCTTTGTAAGCATGTATCACCCAGTCTCTCCAGGGCCACATGGTTCTTTCTAAGTCATCTTGATAGCCATGTGTGTCGGCATATCGTGCTAAGTCTAACCAGTGACTAGTCATTCTTTCTGCATAAGCATCAGAGGCTAGATACTGATCTATTATTCTTTGATAATTTTCTTCAGAGTTATCTTCTATAAATGAATTTATTTCTTCTAGAGAAGGAGGTATACCTCTCAGGTCAAAACTTAATTTACGTAAGAGTTTTTCACTTTTTATAGCTGTGGCAGGAGAAAGTTTATGTTCGTCAAGTTTTGCAAGAATAAAGTTATCTATCTCATTTATAGGCCAAGAGGGATCACTTACTTCTGGAATTTCTGGTTGGCTGGGCGCTATAAAAGCCCAGTGTTCTTTCCACTCTGCACCTTGCTCTATCCATTTTTTTATGATAGCTTTTTCTCTCTCGTCTAGCGTTAGATTAGACTCTGGAGGTGGCATTACATCATCTGGATTATCGGTATAGATACGTTCTATGAGACTACTCTGTTCTGGATGATTCGCTACAATAGCGTATCTGTCCTTGTCTTTTCCGAGAGCCGCAAAAGCATGTTTCTCACTATGTAATTGTAAGTCACCCTCTATCTTAGCTTCATCTGGTCCATGACACTTGAAGCATCTGTCGGATAAGATGGGTTTAACATGAAAGATAAAATCTACCACTTCAGGAATCTGCTGATTTACATTTGCCGTGATATCTGCTTTTTTAGTATTTAAGTCGGGGCTACATGCCTCAGCAAGAAAAATTATTGCAGTAATAATCAGGAAAAAAATTCCTGATAAAATTAGCTTATTATTAGTTTTGTATTTCATAATCCTGCGTTTTCTGATTCAATTAATAATTCAACTTTCCCATCTTATATCCTTTGGTTGCATAAAAGAAAATATATCCAAAAGCAATTATAGGAACGATATAACTTATTTGTAATCCGATATTATCAGCTATTAACCCTTGTATCAACGGTAGGATAGCTCCTCCTACAATCGCGGTTACTAGTAGGCCAGATCCTTGGCTAGTAAGTTTTCCTAATCCATCAATAGATAAGGTAAAAATGTTACTCCACATGATCGCATTACAGAAGCCTACTAAGATGATAGCCCATGCAGCAAACCAGCCTGTACTGAAAATTCCGACAGCAAGTAGGATCATGGCTAGTAGAGACATTATTCCCAGTAACTTGTTAGATGCAACCTTTTGTAATACTGCAGCACCCACAAATCGACCGATCATAAGTCCTCCCCAGTAGAAGGATAGATACTTACCAGCGTTCTCTGGTTTCAGCCCAGCGATATAATCCTCTCCTAGAAAACTAGTCATGAAGCTCGCAACAGAAACCTCCGCTCCGACATACATAAATATTGCTAAGGCACCTAATAGAAGATGAGGAAATTCCCAAATCGACTTTTTTGAATGTACGATTTGATTTTCTTCATTTTGAGAATCCAGATCCTTCATGTCAGGTAGATTCAAAAAAGAAAAAACTCCAGCTAGTAAAAATAAAGCAATAGCTAAACCTATATACGGAAGCTGTACTGCTGATGCTTGTTCAGCCTTTGGCAGTCCTTCCATACCTGTAAGTATAAGCGTAGAACCAAAGATGGGTGCTATTATCTTCGCAACAGAATTAAACCCCTGCGCAAGGTTCAATCTACTAGCAGCAGTCTTCGAGGGTCCTAATACAGCTACATATGGATTAGCGGCAACTTGTAGCATTGTTACTCCAGTAGCGAGAACAAATAGAGCTCCTAAGAACAGGGGGTAGTATACAATCTTAGAAGCAGGGTAAAAAAGTAATGCGCCTACTCCCATAATAGATAAGCCTAGGGCAATACCTTTTTTATAGCCTACCTTTTCTAATATCTTAGCTGAAGGTATGGCCATCAGCGCAAAAGCACCGAAAAAACAAAATTGAACTAAGGCTGCTTGTGCATATCCAAAATCAAATAATTCTTTTACAAAAGGAATAAGAATATCATTCATTGCTGTGAGGAAAGCCCACATAAAAAATAGACTTACCAGAAATGCAAAGGCCGTTTTTGTATTGTTTTGTTTCGTCATTATGGGTTAATCTATTACGATTATTTTCTGTGAAAAAACAGCTTGTTTGTCATCTATGATTTTCACAATATACATACCTCCATTTTCTAAAAATAGCTCTTGCTTCTTTTCGACAAGGCTCCCAGTCTGGACCAACTTCCCTGTAAGGTTATATACTTCCACTTTTACAAGTTTCTTACCGTCCTTATTTTCTATAGTAAACATACCTTCATTAGGATTAGGGAAAATCTCTATACCCGTCAGTGTGTTCTCTGATGTAGAATTTATAATTCCTGATAAATCCATTTTTATAAAATCATCCCCGATATTCTGATCGTTATTATAATCTATCTGCGCTACTACATTTTCAGCAGAAGCAATGATCCCATCTGTGCTGCTAAATGTATGTACAACTACATCTCCAGGGTTAATGGTACCATTATATGTTTCTTCTGCTATTAATTGCTCGTCTACATAATATCTTACAGTTGGATTTACTGATAATACAGTTCCATTGTTTTCTATTGTCAATTCTATTGGCCCTGCTGGATTACCATCCGGATCCAAATCTATATCAAGATTTTTAGCAAATAGATTTCTATAAAATTCATATCGCTTGCTACTTTCTTCTATCAGAAAAGCATGTATTCTATAATGCGGTTCTGTATGCGACCCACCATTATAACCTGTGTTCAATAGATTTACATAATCTTGTAACCTATAGTCTAGCCTTGTAAGAAATCCTGCTTCTAGTTGGTCTGAAAGATCCAGGGTATAGGGTGTAACAGCTTGACCGGGGCACCATCCTGCTCTATCGAATTCCCAAGTACCTGCCTGATTGCTACAAGAGTTGAACTCGCAATCGTTTTTCCATAAATAGTGATCTGCAATAGCAACATTATCTATTAAGACCTGATGCGTTTTAGGGGAGAATTCAGCAGCATTATCAGTATTAGCTTGTCCATGACCGGTTATCGTCATTCTCATATGACTCGCTTCCGTATCCGCATCTACAATAATTGTCTGTTCATTAAGATCATGAGAAATACTTGGATCACCATATACTTGGTAATCAGTCTGCCATAGCGTAGATAATTTGTGAAATGTATTCGTGTTTTCCGATTCTATAAGGTTAATATCAGCGGTGAGATTCCATCCTGATCCACCCCATACCTGTATATAAGATTTGAAATCATTAATACCTCCCAGGATAGACTTAAAATCTGTAATATCTACCGTCCAGCTGTCACAAGCTATTCCATAGGGTGTGATATACCGAGCAATCTCATATTCGTTACCATCATTAATTACCGATATATTAGCTGGCTGATCCCATGGATCGCATCCTCCAGATGGACAAGTAAGTTGGATGCTGAGCAGTATCTGTTCGTAAGTTTGTAGATCAGAAGGAAGGATTATCTGTGTAAGCTGTGTTTGTCCATCACTTCCAAAATTATGTGTACGTGTATCAAATAATCGAATAGAATTGCCATCAGGTTTGACATATGCAAGCGTTTCGCCATCGTTAAGTGTATTGGTATCTTCTTGACTAGAAGTTCTCACTTCTATTTCCGCCGAAGACAGGTCTGTTGCATCTAGATACTGAGAGAAAGTGTATGTCGTTTTAGCTCCCGATGCAAGATCAGCTATTACTGTTTCCTCAGCAATAAGCTGATTATTTAGGTATAGTTCTATGTCAAACTGGCTAAGGTCTTCATTTCCAAAATTCTTTATTTCTGCAACAACTTCTACGGGTCTTTTGAATAAGTCTAACAAATTAGGATTTAGGATGGCGGTTACACCTAAATCTTTACCACTAAGTGCTGCTCCACCTACCCAGGCACTTTCATCCATGTTTGCAAGTTTACCTGGATTGTTATTGTTCGCTAGATTAGCGGTAGTTGTTCCCGTTCCTTCATCTAGTGGTAGGTAGGCGACAAGCCCAGCTTCATCTCCTTCAAGTTGTTCAGTAGAAAATGTAAATAACTCATTACCAGTTCTTGCTATATTCCATATCCTTACTTCGTCTATTGCGCCGTGAAAAATTCTTCCCGGAAATTCTCCTGAAGCACCTATTTTAGTTCCTAGAATGGGGGAGTTAGAGAAACTACCGTTATAACTAGAATTAGCTGAAGCTTCTCCATTTATAAACAGAGTCATAGTACCATCCTCTATAACGATGGCTACATGATTCCAGACAGACTCTTCCATTACGGGCCCAGTAACAACTTCGTTCCAGATGTTGTTAACACTCATCACAAAACTAAGTGTACCGTTTTTCCCACACCTGAAAGCATATCCTTCATCTAGTCCAGTTTTATCCTTACCTACTATGGTCCCTTGCCAATATTGATCTCTCCATTCAGTGGCGTTTATCCATGCTTCTATTGTAAAAGCATCACCTATAATATGACTATTTTCTGTATTCATTCTTACTTCATCATCATTTCCATCGAAATGTAAAGCAAAGTTTTGAGCATTGCTATAGGTAAGGATGCTAGAAATAAACATTGTGAGTATAAAATTTCTAATTTTCATTTTATTAGTTTTTTGACATTGAAAAAGGACTTGCGTCAGAAGATGATCCCCATTTAATATTTTTTTCTTTACTCATGTAAAAATCTAAAACTCCTCCAGACAAAATATCACTATGTTTTAAATAGGTTTTATCGTATGTAGAGTCATTAAATTTAACATTGTTAATATATACATTGTTGCTTGAATTATTAGAAGCATTAATGGTAAAATTTTTCCCATTAGGGAGTTTTAATGATACCTTGTTGAATAGCGGACTACCTATAACATATTCAGCTGTCCCAGGTGTGACTGGATAGAAACCCATAGCACTGAAAACATACCAAGCAGAGGTCTGTCCATTATCTTCATCTCCACAATAACCGTCCGGTGTTGCACTATACATTCTGCGAAGAACATCTCTTATTTTCTCTTGTGTCTTGTAAGGCTGACCAGCATAGTTGTATAGATATATCATATGCTGGATCGGCTGATTACCATGCGCATAATTTCCCATATTGGCTATTTGCATTTCTCTTATCTCATGTATTGTAAACCCGTAGTATGAGTTGTCAAAATTGGGTGGCATGTCAAAAACATCATCTAACTTCTTGGTAAAATTTTTCTTACCGCCCATAAGTTGTATAAGTCCTTCTATATCATGTAACACGGACCAGGTATAATGCAGACTATTTCCTTCTGTAAAAGCATCTCCCCATTTCAGCGGATTGAAAGGTGACTGAAAAGAGCCATCTTCGTTTTTCCCTCGCATCCAACCAGTTTCAGGATCAAATAAGTTCTTGTAATTTTCGGATTGCTTGATAAACTTCTTGGCTGTTTTTTTCTCACCCATTTCCATAGCCATCTGTCCAGCTGCAAAATCTGCAAAGGCATATTCCAGAGTCCTAGCAGCATTTTCATTTATACCTACATTGTAGGGGATATAACCTAGGCTGTTGTAATATTCTAGCCCCCATCTTCCTACAGAAGGTTCCGGTCTTCCTTCTTCTACTTGAGCACCTTTGATAATAGCTTCCATGAGGATTTCTGCATCGAAATCTCTAATACCTTTGACATAAGCATCAGCAATAAGACAGGCAGAATTAGAGCCTACCATACAATTCCTATGACCCGGACTTGCCCATTCTGGCAGCCATCCTGATTCCTTATAGGAATTAACTAATCCCTGCATAATTTGGGCGTCTAATTCCGGATACATCAATGAGAAAAAGGGAAATACTGCTCTGAATGTATCCCAGAATCCATTGTCTGTAAACATATATCCCTGCTCTACTTTTCCATTGTAGGGACTATAATGTACTACTTCATTCTGATTATTGTATTCATAGAATTTTCTAGGGAACAATAGGAGCCTATAAAGACAGCTGTAGAAGGTTCTTATGTTGTCAATATTATCATCCTCTATTTCTATTTTATGGAATTCATTGTTCCATGCTTGATAGGCTTTTTCCTTGGTTTCTGAGAAGCTATCCTTTCCTAATTCTCTATCAAGATTTAATTGTGCTTGTTCAGGACTGATAAAACTGGAAGCGATCTTCATATGCACAGTCTCACCTTTCTTAGTCTTGAAGCCTATGATTGCTCCTACATGTTCACCCTCACTGCCTAGGCTATTTTCTACGAGCTCCATAGAATCTTGCCATGTATGGCTAAGCTCAAATTCTTTGTCAAATTCTACAACGAAATAATTATGAAAATTTTCTGGAACACCTCCATGATTATTTCTACAATAGCCTATAATTTTATTCTCTTCAGGAATAATACGCACCATAGATCCCTGATTAAAGCCATCAATAATGATATAGCTAGAATCATTTTCTGGAAAGGTGATCTGAGCATGGAGACCTCTCTCCGTAGGGGAAAACTCAGTAGTAACATCATAGTTCGCCAGATACACGCTATAGTAATGAGGCTGTACAATCTCAGCCTTATGACTGAACCATGACTGCCTATCTTCTTCCTTATACACTAATGAGCCAGTTATAGGCATAAAAGAAAAGGCTGCATAATCATTGATCCAAGGACTAGGTTGATGGGTTTGTTTGAATCCTCTTATTTTATTTTCGTCATATTTGTATGTCCAGCCATCGCCCATCTTACTTGTCATTGCTGTCCAGAAATTCATGCCCCACGGAGTAGCTATAGCAGGATATGTATTTCCATTAGACAAGCTGAAATCAGAATCCGTTCCCATTAAGGGATTAGCATATTGTACAAGATCTGATTGGCACAACAACCCTAGAGGTAGAAATAGAAACAATATAATTTTAAAGCTAGCTATATTCATTTTTTATTTTTTATAGAATTTAAGCGTACCCCCTTTTACTATATCTTCGTGGGATATCTTTAGTTTCTCTAGATCTTTACCATTAAGAGAAACAGCAGTTGCATTTTCTTTTGCTTGGTCAGAAGTTATTGTAAATATGTTGCCATTGTCTAGGTGGATCTTAAGCTCATCAAACATACTTATACCTAGATCATAATTTCCACTTGCAGGATTCATAGGATATAAACCCATGGCACTCATGACATACCAAGCAGACATCTGCCCACAATCTTCGTTCCCACAAAGACCATGTGGTGTATCGTTATATTGTGATTGTAAAATATTACGCACTCTATCCTGAGTTCTATCATAACGATCAGCATAATTATACATATAAGCTATATGGTGACTCGGTTCGTTTCCATGAGCATACTGTCCTATTAGACCTGATATATCAGCACTGGCAAAGTCTCCTTTTATTTCAGAATCTGCGCTAAATAATTTATCCAGTTTATTGACAAACTTTTCTTTCCCGCCATGTAATTGTATGAGCTTTTCTACATCATGTGGAACAAACCAAGAGTGCTGCCATGCGTTCCCTTCTGTATACTCAGCTACATCAAAATCATGACTGGAATACTGAGGATCGAAGGGCGTTTTCCAGCTGCCATCTTCTAATTTGGCCCGCATAAATCCAGTAGAGGGGTCAAAAAGATTTTCGTAGTAAGCTGCTTTTTTCATGTATGTAAGGTAATCTTCTTCGTGTCCTAGTGCTTTTGCCATCTGGGCTATACACCAGTCATCATAAGCGTACTCTAGTGTTCTTGTTACACTTTGTCCAGCTTTGTCATGTGGGATGTATTCGTGTTGTCTAAATAAGTCCGTTGCTCTTATGTTCTGCATAGAACTTTTTTTCATGGCCTCATAAGCTTTCTCGACATCGTAATTTTTAAAACCTTTGAGATAAGCATCAACGATGACAGGTACAGCATGATATCCAGTCATCGTATTTGTCTCATTGGCCAATAGATCCCATACTGGAAGCAAACCATATTCGTCGTAATGAGCAATCATACTAGCTATAAAATCATTAACCTTATCAGCTTGTGTGATCGTATGCAATGGATTACAAGCTCTGAACGTATCCCATAGAGAGAATAGACCATAGCGTGTGTAACCATCTGAACTATGTATTTTTCCATCAGCACCTTTATATTCTCCTAGTGCATCTTCTAGTAGAGTAGGGGCTAGGCAGGTTCGATACAGTGATGTATAAAATACTTTTTTCAAAGTTTCATCATCTGATTTAACTGTGATTTTAGCTAACTCTTTTTCCCAGGCTTTAGCCGCATTATTTTTATGTGTATCGAAATCCCAACTATTAATTTCTTGAAGAGCTTTTTCAGCTCCTTTTATACTTGCAGTAGAGAGCGCTACTTTTAGTGCAATATTATTTTCTTTGAACTTAAACTGAGATCTTAGTTTAGTTCCTTCTGTTTTTTTATTTGTTTTTATAGATGTACTATCGGCGGCTATGTATGTAAATGGTTTTGAAAATTCCATAGCAAAAAACACCCTTTGATCTTTAGCCCATCCTGTACTATATCTATATCCATTGACATGTGTGTCATCTACTATTTCTATATATGTTTTTGTTGGCTTGTCCCAGTTAATTGCAAAACCTAGATCTAATAATATTGTTGGCTCAGAATTGTCAGGAAAATTATATTGGTGGAAACCGAATCTTTTCCCTGCGGTAAGTTCTACCTTTATTTTGTTATCCAGTTGTACTGAGTAATATCCTGGACTCGCTTGCTCATTATCATGATCAAAACTAGATGCATAACTAGAAGCCCTAGGTTCTACTTGCTGTGAGAAATCAATTTCTCTAATGGTAGGCATAATAGAAATATCTAACAAGTCACCGATGCCTGTACCACTGAGATGCGTATGACTGAACCCTACAATTACACTGTCTATCCAGTTGTAGCCGGAGCACCAATCCCATCCTGCTGTTCCGTTATCAGGACTGAGTTGTACCATGCCAAAGGGTACTGTTGCTCCTGGATAAACATGTCCGTGATCAGCTGTTCCTATAAATGGATCCACATAATCGAGAATGCTAGAAGTTTCATTTGAAGAGCTTTTCTCCTTTACTTCTGTTTTGCAGGAATAGATAAGGCTTGTTGTCACAAGTGCTAGGATAAGGTATATATGTTTATGCATAGTTTATGGTTACATGGTTTTCAGTGTAAAGTGTAAATTTCCACCTTCAACTAGTTTGTGATGATTAATAAAATAAGTCTTATGATTCTGGTTATTCCAACTCATTTTGTCAATGAATTGTTCACCTTTTTTTTCTGTAATATCTCTTGAGATGATTAAAGATTTTCCATTGTAGTATCTAGGGTTTAGTGCTATTTCTATTTTGTCAAACATAGGGGTAGATATAGCATAATTCATATCACCTGGACAATGAGGATATATACCCATCATACTGTATAAGAGCCAGCAAGATAAGGTTCCTGTATCGTCGTTTCCAGGTAAGCCGTCAGGCGCATTCGTGTAATGTTTATTTACAAGTTCTTGTACTGTCTTTTGTGTTCTCCATTCTTCTCCTTTTACAAAGTTAAAGAGATAAGGATAGGTGATGTCTGGCTCATTGGCTGCATCATAATGTCCATCATCAAAACAAGTCTGTAGGGCATGAATAAATTTTTTCTCACCACCAATTAGTTTTATTAAGCCTCTTGTATCATGCGGTACAAAGAATCTATATTGCCAAGCATTCCCTTCTACAAAACCAACATTAGCTTCGAAATTTTTCCCTAGTTCTGGATCGAACTTATCGTAGAAAGCACCTCCTTCTACTCTAGGTCTTAACATCTGAGTTTCTGAATCGTAATACTTCTTATAACTCATAGATCTATCTAGGAAGTAATTGTAATCTTTTCTTTTTTCTAGCGCCTGAGCAAACATTGCCAGATTCCAATCAGCAATATTGTATTCTAGAGAAGCCGATACAGATCCATAATATAGATTGTCAAAATTTTGGGGGATATACCCAAGTGTAGTATAGTCTTTGATATCTTTTCTGATAGGGTTGTCATCTATCTGTGTAGCCGTTTTTCTTGCAGCATTGTAGGCTGTGTGATAGTCGAAATCTTGTATACCTCTGAGATAGGTGTCCGCTAGAACAGGGGTTGCTGGATCTCCTACCATAACATTTGTTTCCATACCCATAAGTTCCCACTTAGGAAGCCATCCACTTTCGGAATACATGTCTACCATATTTTGACATAATACAGATTGTAATTCCGGATAGACTAGGGATAAGAAAGGATGTACATTTCTATATGTATCCCAGAGAGAAAAAACGGTGTAGCGATTTTTTCCTCCCGTATTTAGAATCTCAGAAGAAGCCATTGCGGGATAATCTCCACTAACATCCTGCAAGAGGTTAGGATGTAGAAGGAGGTGGTATAGTGCGGTATAGAAAATCGTCTTGCGCTCTTTATTAGCGTCTGTTATTTTGATTCTGTTCAGCATGTTATTCCAGATAGAAAATGACTCATCTCTGATCTCATCAAAATCCTTTTCTTTTGTTTCTTCCTCTAGATTGCGCTTAGCATTTTCTACACTGGTATACGATATGCCTATAGCCACTTCTACTGTAGTTTTTTCTTCAAAAAAATATGTCAAATAAGTGCCTAGATTTTCACCTGCAAGTTCTTGTTGATATTCAGGGTAGGGTTTATATTTGTCATTGTAGGTAGACCATTCTCCTTCTACACCTACATAATTAGGCATCTTTTTCCAAGCACCGAAGTTATCCGGAGCTTTATTGACTTTCATGTAAAAATAGACAGGTCTGACAGCAGAAGGTGTATAGCAGAAATCTCCAAAGATTTTATACCCTGATATTTCAGTTGGAGAAACAATTTTTAGTTGAGCTCCAGTTTCATTCGTTAAGCCAAGTCCAAGATTTAGTAGGATATTTGCTTGCCCTTTTCTGAAAGTATATCTGGAAAGACCTACTCTTTCTGTTGCACTTAATTCTACATCGATCGAATGCTTATCTATGGTGCAAGTATAAGAGCCTGGTTTTGCAGACTGATCTGATATTGCGCTTCCATTTTTTTCTGGATCAAAAAATAAGCTATCTGATGTAGGCATGAGTAGAATACTACCTAAGTCAGGGCATCCTACACCAGAAAGATTTACATGGGAAAACCCCGTCAAGAAATTATTATCATATACATATGGGCGTGAGTGCCATTCGCTATCTTTTTCGTGCTTATTTTCTTCACCTTTCCTGAAGGCTACATTAAAGGGGACCACGGATGCCATCCCAGCAGGTCTCACGGGGCCAGGATGTGTAGCACCAAAATTAGTTGTTCCGATAAATGGATTGACAAGTGCTGCAGGTTCTTGCCCTATACATGCAGTTAAGAAACCTAGTGTAATGAATAGAAAAATGTGATATGTGATATAAGCTTTCTTCATTTATAAATCTGGTAAAATTTTAGATACTTTCTCCCAATAATCAGAATCAAAAAGTATCGCCGCTCCAATAACAGCAGCATCTTCTAGTAAATCTGATTTTATTATATCTACTGGATTTGTTGTCCTTAGATTTTTAGTTAGGGGTGCGATAAAGTGATCTAATGCTTTAGAAATATTTCCTCCTACAATTAGCGTGTCAGTTTGGAAATTAGTTAAATAAGGACTTAGAAATGTTCCCAGATTATTTCCGAAAGTTTCAAAAATATCTTTTACATGAGGATCTTTCTTATTATCAAATACTAATTCTTTTACACCAGCGATTTCTTTAGAGGTCAGCTCATAGTATTTTTTCTTAAACCATGTGGTAGAAAAATACTCGTCTGCAATTCCTTGAGAATAGGGGAGATGCCATAGGCAACCTTGTTCGGGCGTATCTTCCCTATGTATGACAGGAACCTTATTATCTAAGAAAGCTGATCCCAGACCTGTGCCTAAGGTTATAACAGTAAGTTTGTTGCCTTCCTTACCTTTTCCCATAAATGCTTCTCCTATTGCGAAGCAAGTTGCGTCATTTATATAACGCATGTCTAATTGTTTCTGAAAGGTAAGATGTTTACTTAACTCTAGGGTTAAGTTCAGGCCATATAATGCTTTCATCTTGTGTGTCATCATGGCAATCCCTTCACTATAATTGAAGGGACCTGGAAAAGCAAAACCGATACCTTGTATCTCATCTTTTAATGGAACACTTTGTATAGTTTTTTCTATGGTGTCGGACCAGTTTTTCAGAATAGAAATTTTATCAGATGTATGATCATAAGAAGATCTTTGCATACTTCCATCAAGGATTTCTATAGCATTTATATCTACTAGAGCACAACTTATATGTGATCCACCTACATCTACTCCTATCGCAATCCTCTTTTTCATTTATTATGCAAAATCGTTTTTCTTGATAAAACTAATTATTTCATGTATGTAGCCAAAGGCAATACACACAGAGGTATCTGCTGCACCATAATATAATACTAGTTTGCCTGTCTCTTCCTCTTCTATAGATGCGCAGGGAAAAATAACATTAGGTACGTCTCCTGTTAGTTCGTACAACTCTGAAGGTGCTAGAAGGTATGCTCTCGATCTATATAGTACCTTAGAAGGTTCTTCTAGATCTAAGAGGGCAGCACCTACAGAATACCGGAAACCATTACAGGTCTGTATTACGCCATGGTAGATTACTAACCATCCTTCTTCCGTCCATATAGGAACTCCTCCCGCACCGATTTTTGTGCATTGCCAAGCGCTATCGGCAAAGTCACTTACTTTCATGACGACCCTATGTTCTCCCCAGTATTTCATATCCGGACTGTAACTAATGAAAATATCGCCAAATGCTGTATGTCCATTATCGCTAGGTCTGCTCAGCATAGCATATTTTCCATTGATTTTTTTCGGAAAAAGTACACCATTCCTATTGAAGGGTAGAAAGGCGTTTTCACACATATGGTATTCTTTGAAATCAAATGTATAAGCAATACCTATTGTAGGTCCATGATGTCCATTGCACCAAGTCAGCCAGTATCTATCCTCGATAAAGCTTACTCTAGGATCATATTTGTATTCTGAATGTAGAAAATCTGTATTACCAGCTTTCATTTTTATAGGCTCGTGTTCTATCTCCCAGTTTACACCGTCTTTGCTAAACCCCGTATGTATATTCATACGTACACTACGATCGTCACAACGGAACACACCTGCGTAGCCTTCTTTGTATCTAACGACTGCACTATTGAAGATGCTATTAGAGGTCGGAATATCATTTCTACCGATAATAGGATTTGCGGAATATCTCCACAATACATCTTTAGATATTGTGGCTCTTTCTTGCCAAGGTAATTTTAATTGCGTTTGAGTTTTTGCATCTAGCTTGTCTACATCCATTTTATCATATTAATTTGCTAAGTTTCTGCTGTATATTTTTCCTTTGTGGTTTATAATCCATACCAGTTTATTATCACAAGAGGCACTACTTATTTCGAAACTAAATGGGCTTTTATAAAAATTTATTTCTGGTCTACATGATACATATTGAGGGATGTTGAAATCATTTGTATTAATACTGTAGCTATTATTTTTTTTGTAAATAGCTAACTGTTGCCAGTAAAGATTCCATAAAGTATTTTTGATTTCCTCATCTTCTGAGAATTGAAATATTTCTGAGGTGCCTACTGGGTTTATAGAGAATTGAACATGGCCCCACATCTCGGGCATGTGCATATTTATTTTTCCAGTAGGAGACCATACCCAATTGTTTTCAGGTAGAGATTCACCATCTTTATCCTTTCTTTTTACATATTCATTATTGTTTACATCCACAGTCCAGTCTACACGGCTAAAGTTTAAACGCCACTGATTTCCATTATCAGGTATATTTTCCTCTTTTGCTAATTCTTTTAACGCAGACCATGGTAAAGCGATCTCTATACCCCAATACTTGTCTACATCTTCAGGGTTATTGATAGTTCCCTCTACATGTACAGCAGATTTTAGGTCTAGTACATTCCAGTTAAACAATACCTTAGGTTCATCATCAACTCTATACGGTCTTAATAATATGAGATCCCATAAAGTGTTGAATGCATTCCATTCTAGTTCATAGTAATTATGTGAGTCTCCATCAGGGTCAATAAATATTTCGAAATCATCATCGTAGTAAATGATATCATCTCTATTTTTTAGTTTAGCCCATACATGAGGTTCGTCCATCTGCGCATAAAAATAGAAATAGCTAGAGTCCCATAACATCTTTACCCTTGTGTCATATGTAGGTAATGGTTTGACAGATCCTTCTATATCCACAAATTTATTTGTCCATTTCGCTTTTTGCCAAGAGGATTCTGAGGGCTTACCGTCTACTATGATTTCTGAATTTACAAATTGACAAACATACGTTTCTGGTTGTATTACTGGATTGTTTTTCCGTTCATAGATCTTAGGGGTAGGTTTCTGAATAGTAATAGTTTCTTTATGGGCGGTACTGCACGCAGTAAAACCTATAGCAACAACTAGTACTATGAGGTGATATATTTTTAATTGTATGTTTTTATCTCTTATCATACTTCATTACTCAGTTTATTGTACCAATTGAATTTTAAGAAGATAGAAGTAAGGACTAAGATAGCTGATGTAATTCCTATACTCTTGTAATCATGGAGAATGAAATATATAGGCAGCACTACCATAGACATTTGCCAAGCAATGCCGACTAGAACATTAAGCATATCAGTTTTAAAATTCATATTAGGAAGGAAATTAGAATCTTGTACTTTTAATTTATTTATTACAGGGTTCCAAAATCCCCATGGTCTGGTTTGCTTGTAGAAATTCATTAGAACCTCATCTTTGTTTGCTGGGCTGAGGAATGTGCCAGCTATACAACCTACAAAAGATGCTAGGAGGATGAGAGGGAACAGATAGATCGCTGAGCTATCTGGAAAAATCGAAGGGACAAGAGTAGATGCTATAAGTCCACACAACATTCCCCAGAAATATCCGTAACCGTTAAATCTCCACCATATCCACTTTAATACATTGGCTGCTGCATAGCCTCCATATAACGCAGAGGTAATCCATAACGTCAAAGAATTGATGGAATCTGCATAGAATCCCATAATAACACCTATAATTACTAAGGCCAAAGAGGACAGGTAACTATACCTTATATACGTTCTATCAGAAGCAGTGGGGTTAATGTATTTTTTGTAAAGATCATTTACGATATAGGCTGGAGCAGCATTAATAAATGCCGCAAAGGTCCCCATAAATGCTGCTAGAAGACCTGCTATAAGCAATCCTTTAAATCCTGCTGGTATAAATTTCTCCATCGCAAGGGGAAGTATTTTTTCGAAATCTATATCTGCTCCCATAGCTTGTAGCTCGGGGCTGAGGTATACTATTGCGAGTGCTCCGAATCCTGCGATCATAAGGTATCTAGGGATAAATAGAACTAGGATAGTAAGACCATTCATCTTTGCAGCTTCCACAGGTGTACGAGCACTCAACACACGTTGCATATCATAACTAGGAACAGGTCCGGCAAGACTGGCGAATATCCCCTTAAATAACATCATCATAAATAAATACCCAAACAGTTCGAATCCGTCGGAGGAAATTCTTTCATTGACGCTATCCATATGTCCAGTCCAGTCCAAGTCGAGATTCATACCAAAAGATAACTCGTTCCATCCGCTAGGTACGTTAGCAAGTATTTGCTCAGAGCTTACAGATGTAAATGCTATATACCCCACAACTAAACATGAGATCGTCATTATAATAAATTGCAACACCTCTGTAAGTACGACAGAGTAGATTCCACCCTTGATAGCATATAAACTTGTAAAAGCGATTATGATAAGTGCATAAGAGTTTTCTGAAGTGAGTTGTATTATTCCAGAATATAAGGATAAATCCCAAGGAAAGAAGATACTTGCAAATTTTCCTATACCTATAAAGAAGTAAGCTATAAAGCCGAATACACTTATGATGGCAAACACAGTCACAATAATATGGGATAGTCTAGCTCCTAGTTCATCTCCGAATCTATGTGTTATCCACTGAGCACCTGTCAGCACATTAGATCTTCTAAGCCACACTGCTAGAAATATCATCATAAAAACTTGATTCCATACGGGCCATAACCAAGGGATCCAAGCACTCTTAAGACCATAGATAAATAGAATAGAGACTGTCCACATCGTTCCTGAGATATCGAACATTCCAGATGCATTAGATAGCCCTAGAAGTGGCCAAGGTATTTTGTTTTCTCCTAGGAAGTAGGAACTCAGATTCTTAGATGCTCGCTTAGAAATATAGAACCCTATAAACAATGTTACTATAAGATAGATTAATATTATGGCTATATCAATTGGTGCTAAGTTCAATATGTTTTTTTAGAAAGTGAATCTTTTGAATGCTTCCATAGCCTCGTATTCTGCCAGACCTAGTTTATCATACATGTTAGCTGTATTTTTATTTCTTTGCTCTGACCGTTGCCAGAATTCTCTACTATCTACACCAGGGAATAGTGGTCTATCTTTTTGCGATTGATGCTTGAAGATTGCTCTTCTTTTTCTAATTAATTCGTCTGGGCTAAGCGGCACTGCTTTTTCTATTTCGTGCAGACCCCATTCTTGCCAAGCCCCTCTGTAGAGCCATAACCAACAATCCTTACTCCATTTTTGATTTTTTACAGATTTTAGTGCTTGAAAAATAGCATCTAAACATACTCTATGCGTACCATGAGGATCAGAAAGATCTCCTGCAGCATATACCATATGAGGTTTAACATCCTCTAATAATTTTTTTATGATAGTAACATCATCTGGACCTATAGGTTTCTTTTTTATAAGCCCAGTTTCATAGAAAGGAAGATCTAAATGATGTACATTCTCGTCAGGAATTCCAATATATCTGCAGGCAGAGCGTGCTTCTACTCTACGGATCATACCTTTTATTTTTCTCACTTCAGGGCTGTCTATTTCTCCTGGTTTTTTATTTTTTAGTTTTTGTATTATTTGTCTAAACATGAGCTCAGATTTGCTCTGCTCCATAGAAAAAGCTCTATGGTAATCACATACAAATTCAGCGTGGTCTATTACATCCTCATCAAATACTGCTATATTACCTGAGGTTTGATAAGCAATATGTATATCATGACCTTGATCTGATAATCGTATTACCGTGCCTCCCATAGATATTACATCATCATCAGGATGTGGGCTGAAGACTATAATCCTTTTTTTGTCAGGTACAGCTCTTTCAGGCCTATGAGAATCATCTGCATTAGGTTTTCCGCCTGGCCATCCTGTAATAGTGTGTTGCATAAGGTTGAACACGTTAATATTAATCTGGTAGGCGGGTCCTTTCTCATGAATTAGCTCAGCTAAGTGATGTTCTATATAATCGTTTTCTGTAAGTTTTAAAATCGGTTTCTCCGTAGTCAATGACAAGTGTATTACTGCTTTTTTTATTTGCTCTTCATCCCATTTACATTCTTGCACCTTCCATGGAGTTTCGAATCGAGTGAGTTTATCTGCGGCGGCATTATCTAGATAGAAAATTGTGTTAGGATGCTTTTGTAGAAATGTAGCGGGTACTTGATCGGATAGTTGTCCTTCGACTGTTTTTTTTATAATGGCGGATTTAGATTCTCCCCATGCAAGCAGGCAAATTTTCTTGGCTTTCATTATTGTCCCTACGCCCATAGTGATCGCATTTCTAGGAACATGTTCTTCACCGAAGAAATCGCTTGCAGCGTCTTTTTTTGTAATCTCATCTAGTGTTATAAGCCTGGTAAGTCCATCTATTGTAGATCCAGGTTCGTTAAAACCAATATGCCCTGTACGACCTATTCCTAATAATTGTATGTCCAGTCCTCCGTTTTTTTCGATACTTTCTTCATAAGAATGACAGTAAGATTTTACATCCTTGATGTCTATCGAACCGTTAGGTATATTGATATTATTTTTTGGAATGTCAATGTGATCAAAGAGATGTTTGTTCATGAAGTTGACATAGCTCTGAGTTGCTGTAGGTTGCATAGGGAAGTACTCATCTAAGTTGTAAGTAATTACATTACTGAAACTTAGACCTTCATCTTTATGTAACCTGACGAGTTCTGCATAGACTTTTATAGGAGAAGAACCTGTAGCAAGGCCTAGGACGCAATGGTCATTATTTTTTCGCTTAGTTTGTATTTCTTCGGCAATAATTTTAGCCACTTCTACGGAAGCCTCTTTTGCTTCTTCAAAAACTTCTACTTGGATTTTTTCAAACCTTTTGTTACTCATGAGATAATTATTTTGCTTTTAGAACTTTTTTTAAATTTTCTTGATATGCTTCATCTAAGTTTTCGAGAGCAAATAGCGCTACACCCTGAGCGCCATTTGATGTAGAAGTCTCGTAGGCCATTGCTAGTTCATCTGGTTTCAAGTGAGGAAGAAAAAGTCCAGCAAATATCGGTTTATCATTATTCAGTAGATCTTTATTTTTCTTTACTTGTTCGCCAATCCAATTAATGTCTTCATTATAGAAGCCATGGTATAGCATGGGAAGGAACCCGTCCAGATCCCAGGTCTGCCATTGTTGTCTTACACTTTCCCAGTTTGGAAAAACGGCACCCGTTATTTTCTTATTATATTTTTTCGCAGTAGGGACAGCATAGTTATTGACGATGTTAGAAATCGCATCATATCTAAATTGTCTCCAAGCTTGATTGGCTGGAGCGTCATCACCAAGATCCATAGGATCGATACCTGATAATTCTTTAAAAGCGTTTCTACAGTTTTCCGAGTAGGGGTAATCATATTGGGGGTATTCTTTATCTTGTACTATATCATATTTTGGTTGTAATGCTTCTGCTAGAATTACGTCAGGCTGGCGTATGTAGTCTAGGTGTACACCGTCTAAATCTTCTATCTTAGCAAGAGCCTCCACATTTCCAGCAACAAAATCTTGAACCTCTGGATGACAAGGGCACATGAACTTATAATAATCAACGTACGCTGGATGCGTGTTGCTGGGCTGGCCACTTCTATTGACAGAAAACCAATCTGGATGAGCCGTAATCATCTCAGGAACATTTAGAGGCATACTCCACATCCATGCATGAACTTGGAGTCCTGCAGCATGAGCTATTGGGATAATTTCTTCTAACCATCTTTTCTTAACAGGAAGGGTAGGATGGTCAAATAATGTGAAATGTGAATTATAAACCTGAGGGACTATAGCCTCTATTCCTAGGCTTCTTATATTTTCAAATGTACTTTTCCAACTTTCAAGATCTAGGTCAATGTCTGGTCTAAGCCATATCCAGTTGTCAGGGAGATTATTAGAATTATGGGCTACTGTAGCTTGTTCTTCTGGGCTAGGTTTACAACTCAATATACTTGCTCCAGATATTAATAAGGAGCTACTTGCACATAATGCAGTTTTATGAAAAGATCGTCTATTCATCAAAACAAAAGGTTGGCTTAAAAAAAAAATGTGAAAAAGCAGGCAGATATTTACAATGATGTAAATGTTCTGCCCGCTTAAATTTAAAAAAAACTATTATTACTATTTATCCCACCAGACTGGAACACTCATCCAGCCTGTAGGATCGTTACCCATGTTCTGAGCAGAAAGAGCTGCATCAAATTGTGGAAAACCAGCAGCATTTCCTGGATAAGCAAGCCTAGAAGGAATTTGACCATTAGTAACATTTCCTTGGAAATTAACAGGAGTCAAATCAGGGTAACCTGTTCTTCTGAGATTTGCAAAAGCCTCGTATTCATTCAGTAATGTCACTGCCCAATATTGCCATCCTATCTGTCTCATAGCATCACTAGGATTAAACGGATTATTAGCTAAATAAGAATCTATATCGCTATCAGAAATATCAAATGATGCATCATAGTGAGCGTATATATGCATAGCAGCTCTAACACCTGCAGCGTAATGATCTGCTGCATTTCCGCCACCCCATCCTCGAGTTGCCGCTTCAGCAGTGAGTAACTCTGATTCAGCATAAGACATAAAGAACATAGGAGAAGACGTTCTTACTAGATCATTGTTGATTCTACTGAAATCATTAATATTAGTACCTGTTGGATTTGACTCAAGTGCTAGTTCATCTAGACCATTAGGTAATCCATTATGACCACCTCCGTTTTCTGGAGTAGTGCCAATAATATCTAATCTAGGGTCATCAGTCTCTGACATCCAATCAACAATAGTATTACTCAATCTAGGACAATCATCTACACCTAATCTATTATCTAGTACCTCTCCAAATCCATTTCTGTTAATTCCTTCTGGTCCATCTGTATGACTAATGAATGCATCATCAGCATTGCTATTCATAAGACCACCTTCGATAGCTTTTGCGGCCCATGCTTGTGCTGTAGCTGCATCTGCTTCAGATAGCCTCATGGCTAACCTGAGCATGAGTGAGTTACCAAATTTTCTCCATTTGTCAACATCTCCTCCGTATATCAAATCAGCTCCACCAAACCCTCCATCACCTAATTGTCCTACTGCACCTTCTAGTTCATTGAGCATGTCCATATAAATACTTTGCTGTCTATCGAAAGCAGGAAAATCTATACCTTCTAAGACACCTTTTCCAGCTTCAAAGTAGGGTATATCGCCATATATATCTGTCAATCTATGGAAAATAACTACCCTCCATATTCTGGCCATACCTAGCATAGTTTGATCTCCAACTTCTCCTCCTTCTAAAGTATTGATTAGATCTTGTATATCCCTAACAGATTCAGTAAAAGCTCTATCAAATAGTGAAGAGTTATACCCCCCATTAAAAGTATATTTGTCTCCGTCCCAATATCCACATACAGCGGCCATGTGTTGGACCATCATAGAAGAGTATATGAGACCAGCCCTCCAGTTTTCATACCTTCCACCAGAAGTTCTAAGTTGTGTCCAAGTAAATTGGAAATTAGGGTTTATTTCTGTTGCTACTTGAGGATCTGTGTTTATCTCAGCAAATCCATCATCACATGAAGTCTGTACTAAAAGCATTAGTACAAGAAAGACTCCTATATGTTTTATATATGTTTTCATCATTATGAATTCTTTTTTTATTATTTACTAATTCTTTTAAAATTTAACGCTTAGGTTAAGACCATAAGTTCTTGTCACAGGTACACCAAACATCTCTAAACCTTGGGCATTTCCTGTACTGAAAGTAGACTCAGGATCTATATTATCTACCTTGCTCCATAGAACAAATAAGTTCCGAGCAGCAAAAGATAAGGTTGCACTTGAGAAGGGTAGATTTGTAGTTAATTTATTAGGGAGTCTGTATGATAGAATGACTTCTCTTAACTTAGCAAAGTCAGCATCATCTATAAACTCCTCAGAAATCCCAAAAGCTATTCTTTGATAATAATCTTGTACATCTGCTGCGGCTACATTGCCAAGTCCTGTTTCTCTTCCCTCTAACGTTTGTTTCGTTAATCCTCTGAAAGTACCATAAGCTTCTGTTGCATTATAGATCTTACCTCCTGTCTTAATATCTACTAAAAAGCTAAGAGATAAATTGCCAAAACTTACTCTATTATTTATCCCTAAAGAATTTGGATGTACTCCTGTTCCAAAAGCTCTAAGTGTATCAGATTGCGGTAATCCTGCATCATCTAAGACTAGGTCTCCTGCATCATTTCTTAAGTAAACAAACCCCATAACTTGACTATAAGGTAATCCTTCTACTAAATGAATGAATGCATTATTGGTTCTACTTCCTTCTAATCTAATCTGCTCGCCATCTGATTCTGGAGTAAGCAAACTCTTAACCTCATTAATATTACGAGCATAATTAAGACCTACATCCCAGTTAAATTTACCTGAACTAATAGGAGAAAATTCTAGTAGTAACTCTATTCCTTTGTTAGATATTTCACCAACGTTTACTGTTTTAGATCCATAGCCGGAAGTTTGATCTATAGCAGCTGATAATATGCCATCTTTAGTAGTTCTATTATACCACGCAAAATCTAAGTTTGCTCTGCCTTGAAACAATCGTACATCGAAACCTAACTCTAGTTCAGTGTTAGTAGAAGGCCTCAGCCCTTGAGCGGGCACAGATCCATTTGTTATTCCTCCTAATGGATTCCCTAAGTGCCCTTGTCCAAAAATTCCATAAGTAAGACCTAATTGGTAAGGGTCGGTTGTTCCACCCACAGTTGCATATGATGCTCTTACTTTTCCTAGATCGATAAATCCGGGTAAGCCTAAATTGGAACCAGCTAAGTCATAAGCAACACCTAAAGAAGAATAGAACACAGAGTTTTCAGAATCTTCACCATTAGGATTTGTCAAGGTCGAGAACCAGTCTTGTCTTCCTGTAGCAGTAAGATAGAGTTGATTCCATAATGATATTTCTGCCTGACCAAATAATGAATTTACTTGAAACTTAGAAAACCCATAATTCACTGACTGGTTTGCTAGATTCTTAAAGGTATGCAGAAATGGAACATTGAAATTATTACCACTACCTCCTATAGTCTCATCTAGGTTTTTTTGTTGGTTTCCACCCACAAGTAAATCTAAGCCTATATTTTCATTAATATCAGTCAAATACCTGAGGGTTGTTTCAAGATTTACTTCTCTAAGTTCTCTGTTACCTTCTGTTAGCTGACCCAAACTAGAAAATGCAGTTCCGTAAGGCGTAAGGTCTCTACGTCTTTCATTAAATCGATCAATCCCAGCTTTACCTTGCAAGGTTAGACCTTCTACTATTTCATATCCAAGCACGATATTTCCAAACAATCTATCTCTTCTATTATTAGCTTGGAAATTATCAGTTGCCCACCAAGGGTTAGTAACAAATACATTATCATTGAACTGAAGTTCAGTTCCATCTTCATTTGCTCCTCTTTTTTCTCCTGTACCCTTTAAATCATTTACGTTTATACTAGCAGGCAATGACCAAACAGTATAATTCGCATTTCCAGGAGAATCTGAAAGTCTTGGTCTATTCTTGGTATCGTCATTTACATAAGATCCAGAAATAGAAGCTTTAAATTTTCCAAAAGTTCCGTAGGTGTTAGTCGTGAAAGTTTTTTTATTGACAGAAGAACCTGGATTTATACCCTTATTATCTAGATTAGTAACAGAAAATCTAAATCCATAATCTTCTCCACCTCCACTAAAAGAAAGTGAATTATTAAACGTCGAACCTGTGTCATAAAATCTCCCCAGGTTATCTCCTGAGTTACTGTAAGGTCTAGATACGCCATCGAATTGTGGAACCATGCTTCCATCTAATTGTCCTCCCCATGCAAAAAGTCCATTTGCTAATGCTTGTTCAGTACTTGTAGGTGCAACACCTCTTGTTCCATGTCCATATTGTGTTTGGAAATCATAATTATTTATAATATTTTCAGTTTGGTAACTCGAATTGAATTCTACACCAATTCCCTTTCTCTTAGTACCTTTCTTAGTAGTTATAAGGATTACACCATTATCAGCTCTATAACCATATAGCGCTCCTGCTGTATTTCCTTTAAGAACTGTATATGTTTCTATATCGTCAGGGTTAATGCTAGAAAGTCCATCACCCCAGTCTTGTCCTCCCCACATACCAGCAGAACCTAAATTCTGATTGTTTATAGGAACTCCATCGACAACTATTAATGGTTGGTTATTTCCGTTAATATTACTATTACCTCTGATCACAATTCTGGTAGATCCTCCTGCTCCTGTTGCTGGATTGCTTACGTTTACACCTGCAATCTTACCTGCTAATGCGTTTCCTACGTTTACCTCTCTTGCAATAGTAGCATTCTCTCCATCAAGCTGCGTAACAGAATATGGTAGTGCTTTTTCTTTTCTTTCTATGCCTAAGGCTGTAACAACTACTTCATCTAGCAGTGCACCTTCGTTCATAATTAGATCAAAATTGCTGGCATTTAAAACATCTATCGTACTTTCTTCATACCCAGTATAGGACATTACCAATATTGCATTATTTCCTACAACGAGGGAATAGTTTCCATCTATGTCGGTAATAGTACCGTTAGAAGTTCCTTTCTCTATGACATTGACACCTATGAGGGCATCTCCTTCTGGAGAAGTGATGGTACCTTGTACTGTCCGTTGTGCCATGAGGCACACTGTAAACAATACGCCCATCAAAATCAAACTGATTCGTTTTTTCATACTTGTAAAATTTGGTTGACCGATTAAATAATTACCTAATGTAATATTTTTTACGATATTGGTGTGTGCGTACACACAAAAAATAAATAATATTTTATTTTGCGTAAATTGTTTAACTTGAAGTTTAATTTTAAAATATAGTCCATTGACAAAACAATACAAAGGGCCTGTAAGAATAAAAGATATAGCTAGAAAGGCTGGTGTTTCTACCGGTACAGTGGATCGTGTCATACATGGAAGAGGTAAGGTTTCTAGTGAGAATGAACGAAAGGTAAAGGAGGCTATAGCCATATTAGAGTATGAACCTAATATTGTCGCTAGGAGTTTAGCCATGAATTCTAATTTTAAGATTGCGGTATTATTACCGAACTATAAAAAGGATTCTTTCTGGTTGGCACAATTAAAAGGCATAGAAAGAGCTATGGACTATATAAAGGATTTTGGCTTTTCCATAAGGGTTTTTGATTTTGATGATCAGAAACATGGAGATTTGCTAAAACACTGTGATGAGATATTTAGCAATAAGTACAATGCCATTCTTATGGCGCCTACATTGAAGGATGATGCACATCTATTTTTAGATAAGTGCTCTAATAAAGAGATTCCCTATCTGCTTGTCAATACTAACTTACTAAGGACAGATAATTTCTATATCGGTTATGTAGGTCAGAACTCTTACCAAAGTGGAAAATTAGCAGCGAAACTTTTATCGCTGATGACTGTAGACAATGGCTCTATAGCTGTTTTTCATATGGAGAAGGAGGTGGAGAATAGAGCGCACATGTTACAAAAAGAAAAAGGATTCAGATCATTTTTTCAGCAATCGGAAACAAAGCCTAAGCTTATTATAACTGAGACGATACCCAAAATATTTAGTAAAAAGAAACTTAAGAAAAATGTAAAAGCAATCTTAGAAAAGAATAACAACCTAAAAGGTATTTTTGTTACAACATCTAGAATACACCTGCTTGTGCAAGCGTTGCAAGAATTAGAAAAATCAGATATAATGGTAGTGGGTTTTGATTTGATAGAGGAAAATATTAATGCGCTGCATAGCTATGACAGAATGATTCTCATCAATCAAAGGCCTGACTTGCAAGGTTATACGGGACTTATTTCCTTATTTAATTTTCTTTTGAAAAAGAAAAATGTTTCGCAAGAGCACCATCTCCCATTAGATGTGATAACGAAGGAAAATGTTTCTGCTTATTTACAATCTTAAATCTAATTTTTAGCTATTCTTGTTATATGATTACGAAAGTTAAAAGGTTAAGAAAAATAACATTGACATTATTATCGTGTTTTATATCCTTCCTTGCCAACAGAGGTATCGCTCAAGAAACTTTGTTCACATCTATCCCTTCTGAAGTATCCCAGATAAATTTTGAAAATACACTCGAAGATACGCGAGAGGCGAATATATTATTATACAGTAATTATTATGGTGGTGGGGGACTTGCGATTGCAGATCTTGATAATGATGGCTTTCAAGATATTTACTTTGCTGGAAATTTAGTAGGCGATAGATTGTATCGCAATCTTGGCAACATGGTGTTTGAGGATGTTACTACTAAGGCAGGTATTATGGATAAAGGAGAATGGTCATCTACAGTTATTGTAGGAGATGTAAATGGAGATGGCTTACAAGATATTTATGTTACTTGCGAGCTATATGATGATAAGCCTGAACTAAGAAAAAATAAGTTGTATGTTAATAAAGGAGATATGAAATTTTCTGAAGAGGCGGAAGCTTATGGTCTAGCAGATTCTGAAAGAAGTAGGGGTGCTACATTTATAGATTATGATAAGGATGGTTGGTTAGATTTATATGTGTTGAATCAACCTCCTAATCCAGGAAACTATAGTCCTTATTCTGGGCAAGACCTTCTTAAGTATGAGTGGGGTTCTAGATTATATAAGAATAATGGAGACAACACTTTTACGGACGTCAGTATGTCTGCAGGAGTAGCAAGACCTTCTTATCCTAACAGTGTTATTGCAGCCGACATAGACAAAGATGGCTGGCAAGATCTCTATGTAACAAATGATTACGAAGCTCCTGATTTTTATTATAGAAATAATGGTGACGGGACTTTTACTAATGTTATAGACGATGCCATGCGTCATATATCATATTACGCTATGGGTGTAGATGCAGCAGATATTAATAATGATGGACTCCTAGATCTTATGACACTAGATATGGTAGCTGAAGATAACTTTAGACTGAAAAGAAATATGAGTGGAATGAATCCTAAGTTATTCTGGAAGCTTGTTTCTCAGGGGGCTCATTATCAGTATATGTATAATGCGCTGCACCTGAATCAAGGTAATAATATATTCAGTGATATTGCCCAGTTATCAGGTATGTCTAGCACCGACTGGAGTTGGTCTAATGTGATCGCTGATTTTGATAATGATGGATGGAAAGATGCCTATATTACAAATGGACTATTAAGAGATATACGTAATACAGATATGGCTTCTAAATTTCCTGAGTTTATTCAGCAATCTATAGCTGAATTTGTAAAAGAGAATCCTAACGCAGGAGAGGTAGATATTTTAGATGTTATAGATATAAAGAAAGGTATGGAACTTCACCCATCAGTTCCGCTTAAGAATTACGCGTTTAAAAATAGTGGCGATCTCAGTTTTGAAAATAAGACGGAAGAATGGGGACTAGATATTCCTTCTTTCTCAAACGGTTGCGCATATGGGGACTTAGACAATGATGGAGATTTAGATCTAGTAGTCAATAATATAAATGCTAAAGCTTTTGTCTACAGGAACAACTCTGACCTAAAGAAAAATTCGCATTACTTTAGAATACTCCTAGAAAATGAAAATTATTTTTCCTTGCTAGGAACTCGTGCTGAATTAGTTGTTAATGGATCTCATCAATTTTCAGAGTTGACAAGTTCACGTGGAATGTATTCTTCTTCTGAGTCGATACTACATTTTGGACTGGGAGAAAACGATCAGGTTGATTCACTTATCATAACATGGCCAGATGGAAGCAGACAAATACTTACTGATATTGTAGCTGATCAGACTATTTCTATAAAGGATGATAAGGAAAAAATAAGAAATAGAAAACTTAGGAAAAAAGTTCTTTTTACGGAAGTAAATCCTATGTCGATGGGTATTGATTTTAAACACAAAGAGAATGAGTTTGATGATTATTCAGTTCAAGTTCTTTTACCCCACAAGATGTCACAATTAGGTCCTGCTGTAGCTGTTTCTGATGTCAATAATGATGGTAGAGATGATTTCTTTATAGGAGGTGCACAGGGACAAGCTAGCGTATTGTATATACAGGATGCTACTGGAAACTTTTACATTAAGAATCAAGATTGGATATTGGATTCTTTATATGAAGATGTAGCTTCTTTATTTTTAGATATAGATAATGATGGTGATCAAGATTTGTATGTTGTAAGTGGAGGAAATGCTCATGCACCTCGAAACAAGAATTATCTAGATAGATTATATCTCAATGATGGAAGCGGTACTTTTACTAAGTCCCCTAATTCCATTCCTAGGTTATTAGAGAGTGGAGCTAAAGTAGTTTCTATAGACTATGATAAGGATGGAGATCAAGATTTATTTATAGCTGGTAGACATCAGCCTTGGGATTATCCTAGACCTACTATCAGTAGATTGCTCAGAAATGATAAAGGAATTTTTACAGATGTTACTAAATCTTATGCTAAAGTGTTAATCAATATCGGAATGGTAACAGATGTTATTGTAGAAGATTATAATCATGATGACTTAGAGGATCTAATTATTGTAGGAGAATGGATGCCGATTACATTTCTTAAAAATACGGGTTCTGAATTTATCAAAGACGAAAAAGAATTTTTCGCAGAAAACGGAAAAGTAAAAACGGACGGGTGGTGGAATGCTATAAAAAGTTTAGACTTAGATGGAGATGGTGATAAGGATTATGTAGTAGGAAACCTAGGGAAAAATTATAAATATAAAGCATCCCAGAAAGAACCCTTTTCTGTTTTTTACAACGATATGGATAAAAATGGGAAAAACGATATTATTCTTAGCTACTACAATTTTGGAGAAGTATATCCACTAAGAGGAAGATCTTGTTCGGCACAGCAGATTCCAGATTTAAAAAAGGAATTTCCTTCTTATGACATATTTGCTAGCACGGATCTTTATGGAGTTTATGATTCTACAGAATTAATTTCTGGTCTCCATTATGATGCATATATGTTCGAGAGTATAATGTTATACGACGAGGGAGACTCTAGATTTCGTATAGAGCCATTAGAGAATTCAGCTCAGCTTAGTAGTATAAATTCTATTGTAGATATAGATTTAGACAAGCAAAATGGCAAAGAAATTATTCTTGCCGGTAACATGTATCAGTCAGAGGTAGAAACTCCCCGAAACGATGCAAGTATAGGCGTAGTATTAAAACAAACTAATAATCAGTGGAAACTAGTAGAAACTGCACGCTCATCTTTGTATTTATCTAACGATATTAGAGCACTCGCTCCCTTGGTTATAAATGAACATCAACATCTTCTTGTAATTTCTAATAATGATAAGTTGAGATTATTAAAGATAAAAAATTAATATTTTGATCCGCTCGACTATATGAAATATGCTCAACTATATCAACAAACGCTATTTGATAATGTAGTTCCTTTCTGGGAGGAATATTCTATTAATAGCGATCATGGAGGATATTATTCTTGTCTTAATAGAGATGGGTCTGTTTATGATACAGATAAGTTTCAGTGGTTGCAGCTAAGACAAATATGGACTTTTGCAATGTTGTATAATGAAGAGAATAAAAATGATAGATGGCTCGAGATTGCAGAGCATGGAGCACGATTCCAACTACAACATGGTCGTGACAAGCATCAGGATTGGTATTTTAGTCTGAATCAAAAAGGAGATCCTCTCACAGCTCCATACAATATTTTTACAGATGCTTTTGCAAGTATGGCCTTTGCTCAATTATATAAGGCTACAGCAAAAGGAAAGTATAGAGATGTTGCTGTATTAAGTTTCGATCGAATTGTAAATAGGCAACATAATCCTAAAGGGATCTATGAAAAAAAGTATATGCAGACAAGATCATTACAGAATTTTGCTTTGCCGATGATATTATGTAATCTTAGTTTGGAATTGGAGGACATACTCGATAATGATATCGTCAACAGTACCTTGCAAAATTGTGTCAAAAAAGTTATGCACGACTTCTATGATGGTGCTACTGGTTTAGTATTAGAAAATGTATTTTCGGATGGCGCTCTTTCTGACAGTTTCGAAGGAAGATTAATTAATCCTGGTCATGCAATAGAAGCTATGTGGTTTGTAATGGATGTAGGACATAGACTAGGAAATAACTCTCTTATAGAGGATGCGAAAAATAGACTTTTACACATGGTGTCTTATGGATGGGATAAGAAGCATGGTGGTATATTTTATTTTAAAGATAGACTTTCTTATCCGCCTCAACAATTAGAATGGGATCAGAAATTATGGTGGGTTCATCTAGAAGCTTTAGAAGGGTTGCTCAAAGCATATCAATATACAAAGGATGAACATTGCTGGAATTGGTTTCTTAAGGTACATGAATATACTTGGGCTCATTTTCCAGATTCGCAAAACAGTGAATGGTTTGGATATCTTAGTAGATCAGGAGATCCATTACTAGAATTAAAAGGAGGAAAGTGGAAAGGTTGCTTTCATTTACCAAGAGCTTTGTATCACAGTTATAAGATATTATCTGATCTTGACAGGTGAAATATCAGTATCACTCTCACACCATTCAGTATATCTATTGTATAAATTATGGGCTTGCGGATAACAAGATTGTGGACTCATAAAATGTGAAAACTCAAATGTTATGGCTTTGTCTATGCCAGCTAATTTAGCAGCTTCCAACTTACGTCTTAACTTATCCCATTTTATAGGAAGAAATTTTATAGGCATATCTCTGTCAAACGACTCTGCATTGGTCCATGAAGTGAGATGATACTTGTCTGCTAACTTTTTATTGATATCTAGATAATGAGCTAGTAAGGACAATTCTACATGTCCATCTTGGAAAGCTACGATGTCTATGACTTCATGAATTTCTTTAAATATGTCATTCCATTCTTTTTCATGCTGTCCTACATCTAAGGAGTTTTGTTTTGTCAAGGCAGGATTAGAGGATATGATGGCTTTAGTTCCTTCTATGTAAGGAGAGATCATTACATCAAGTCCACCAGATATATTCTTACAATGCCTACTTATAGAGGTGTAAAGATTAGTGACTCCTCTGGTTTTACGACTTATTTCGTGCGAGATATACCAGCCTTTAAATGCAGGGTAGTGTCCATATTTTTCCCACACTTCATCTATGACATACTTATTGATATCGAGTTCTTTTTTAAAATCACCTAATTCCCACCAGTATTTTCCAGAGTCATATAATCCAAAATAGAAAGACATGTTGTGGGACGCTGCTAATTCGAGAAATAATCTTAATAGATCATTATAAGGTTTATGGCAATCCTCATTTTCTATGAGGTAAGCAGAAGGGTAAGTAAGTTGTTTTTTATATCCGCATCTTATAAGAATTACCGTATCTATTCCTATAGATTTCATATGGTTAAAATCTTTTTCCCATTCTTTTTTACTCCAATTCTGGTGTGGAATATCGTGAGATATTTCGTCGAGAAAAGTTCCAGTTATTTTCATATATCTATGAAGTTTCCATGAATGTCTATGTCCTTACTGAATGGGTCAAAATAATGATTATATAATAGGCTGAATGTTCTTCTTGTGAATGGCTTATTCTTATCTGAAACTTCTAAGCCTAGTTCCTTCCAAACGCGAGGTTCAATAGTAGTATTAAAATATGCCTCAAAAGTAGACAGTTCTATTTTGCCCTGAGAAATAATACCATTATTTCCATATTCTACAATCCCATCTTTTACATCTTTCCAGTACACTAATGTATCGGGGAAAAACCATGATCTATTGGCCCATTTGTAAGGTTCACCCTCTAGCTTGATGATGCCACAAGCTGCAATTTTTTGTAAGATTATAAAATCTTTATCTTGCTTAGAAACGTCATAAGTTGGCATAATGTAAACCCCTTGATCTAACAGAGAAGCTTGTATTTTTCTAACGGATATATCATTTGCTGAACATTTGTATTCTCTGCAGTAATTAGCAATTGTTCCTGCAGCTTGACCTACCTGTAATATGACTGGTTGTAATCTCGTAGCACCATTTACAACATGAGAAACGGATATGGATTTGTCTGCTACGTAGAACTTATCTATCTCATCAGGCAAGAGCGCAGCAATAGGAATATTGAAAGAAGGAACCGTAACAAATGCTGAATCAACTTGGAAGGCGTGTTCTTTGTGATGATGATCTATGGGGTAGTCCCCGACAGCAATTCCTGTTTTGTAATAATTGGACTGATAGGGGTTTTTAAGATGTTCAATTTCTAGTCTATATTTACCTTTTATTCTTCTTGCTTCTCGGTGGTATGGATAGAAAGGGAGCAAGTCATTAGTGGGGAATTCATCATCTGCTAATCCCAGATTATTATAACCTAGTTCCTTGTTTATGTAATAAATAAACGATAGTGTTTTTTCCTTGGCTAATCCATATAACGAATCTCTTTGCGTATAACTCATTTCTATAGGATTGGCATAATAATCGTTGCCATTAATTGGCCAATTGATCATATATTTATTATTTGGAAGTTTTCCATAGTTCAACATCATCTTGCATGAATGTAAGTTGTCTAATTTTTCTTTACAAAATGCTTTACAAGAACACGAGAAATCATATTGATTATAGTTTATTGTTTTAGGAAAATTTTGAATAGTATCGTATAACTTAAGAATTGCGGTAAATGTAAAATCCTGTATGAGATCTTTTCTTGGTAGTTGAGATTCTTCGACAGGTTCTGTATCTAATCCTGTGTCATACTTTTGCCCGACAGCCTTAACTATATCTCCTAGATCAGTTCCATCTATAAGCTGGGACGCATAGATAGAGGAACTGTCAGATTTAGTTAATTTCCATAAATTATTTTCCCTTGAAATTTTAAGAAGATTATCTTCATGGATAATTTGTAAATTTTCTTCTGATAGAGCAAACGTTTTAAAAATAGAATCTGCTACATGAGGCTCAAATAAGGTATGACTTATCCAGCCACTTGCAAGCGCTTCCTTGCCTCCGTAGTGTTTTCTAAGTTCACTTCTTAGTTCACCCCAGATTCCAGAAGGCATATGATGATTGCCATCTATAGCTGGAACTCCTGCAGAAGATAGCATGCCTCCTAGCCACGGCAAACGAGTTACAAGTATTGTTTTACTTCCTGATCTACTTGCTGCAAGCGCAGAAGAAATCGCACCAGTGCCGTCGCCTAATACGAGAACGTCCACCTTCGCAGTGTTTGATTTCTTCTCACAAGCATAGAAGCCTGATAAGAGAAAAAAAATAATTATGAAGTAAGTTTTTGAGTAAAGCATTGCTGTACTATTGTACTACCTAAAGTAATGAACTATTCCTTTTATAAAGAGTATTTCTTAAATAATCAATAGTACTTTTTTTAGTGGATCAATATTACCTTCATATAATACTTGATAAGTATTGTTATATTGTAAAAAGAATTTTAAATTACACTTAGTGTTTCTACTAAACAATATACACATGAAATATATCCTTAGATTACTAGTCTTATTTTTAATTTTTTCATCTTGTAAAAAAAAATCAGTTTCTCTACTTGTATTTAGCAAGACGGAAGGCTATCGACATGAATCTATTCCTGATGGAATTGCAGCTATTCAGAAAATGGCTCAAGAAGAGAATTGGAAAGTTGATGCGACTGAGGATGCCTCAGTATTTACAGATAAAAATCTAGAACAATATGGAGCTGTCATTTTCTTAAGTACAACAGGAAATGTATTGGATGCAGAACAAGAGAAGAGTTTTAAGAGATATATACAAGCAGGAGGTGGCTTTGTAGGGATACATGCTGCGACGGATACTGAGTATGAATGGGAATGGTATAATAATCTAGTAGGAGCGTATTTCCTCAGCCATCCAAAGACTCAAAAAGCCAGTATGAAGGTTGTCGATAGAAATCACTTATCTTGCAAGCACCTAGGAGCGGATTGGACTAAGACAGATGAGTGGTATAACTTTAAGGATTTCAATAAGGATGTCAAAGTATTACTCGACCTTGATGAAACATCTTACGAAGGAGGAACTCATAATGGTCCCCATCCTATAGCCTGGTATCATGACTATGATGGGGGGAAATCTTTTTATACTGGGCTAGGTCATACGCCTGAAAGTTTCTTAAATCCTAAGTTTATTTTGCATGTAAAAGGTGGTATTAAATACGCCATTGGAAAGAATGTACGTAAATATCCAGAGGCCTAAAATACCTATTTGAAGTTAGCTTATCTACGTTTTTTTAATTCAATTTTGCTATCTGATTGATGGATAGTGATCTAAAATTTTGCATTAACATCTCCGTGATCTATAAATGATGCGCCGTTTATATTTCTGAGATCTACGGAATTATTTAATTTGTAAATGTCTATAATCCCATTATTAGTAAAGAGTGAAGAGCCTGCCTGATTATCTATTCCATACTGAAGGTTGTTCTGCAATAGTAGTAAATTATCATTATTAATTATTCTACTATTTTTGATGGCAGTTTGACTGTTCAAAAGGTTTATTTCTCCATAATTATTAAGCTTGGAAATATTGCTTAATTCAATGTCATAAAGATTAGCATTAGTTATACTTATGATGCCTTTAAGATTATTATTCAGGGTACCTGAGTTTCTTAATTCGATTCCTTTTGATTCTCCAGCTACATCTATATTTATCATTCCATCATTATCTAATATAGTTTGATTTTGAATTTTAATAGACTTGCAGTTATCCGAAATGCTTATTATTCCTAAAATATCATTAGAGAATTGACTTTCGTCTTGTAATACGATATAATAAACTGGGCATTAGTTAATTCTAAATTTCCGAGATTAGTAAGCAAAGAGTTATGGTAAGTTACAATGCCCCAGTTGGTGCCATCTGTACTTATGTTTCCTGAAATTTCATTTGTAAAATATATAAGTTTATGGTGAGCTATAGATTTAACTTCTGACTCCTTTTACACGGCATAAGTCCTATTTTAGAAGCTATAAGGCTATTTATAAGCTTATATTTAGGGATATTACCCCAGTCTTTTACACATTATGATTATTTTTAATATATTTCTATCTCAATTACAGATATATTCATATATTTGTAATTACTTATATGTTATTTTAAATTAAATATAATGGTAATAAGAAAACTACAATTCGGTCTTATCGTCCTTATGGTCTTTTCTAGCTTTGTCGGTATAGCTCAGAAAACACTCGATAAAGCTGATATGCAATTTGATCTCAAGGCATATGACTTAGCCATCAGTAATTATGAAAAGGTAATTATGGATGATCCTAACTGTTTGTCTTGTAAATTCAAAATTGCGGAGTCTTACCGAATGATGAATAAAGATCAAGAGGCACTAAGCTGGTATAGCCAGATAGAAAATACCTTTTCTGATCCTAGTTTTTATTTGAATTATGGTATTTTACTAAAAGAAGCCCATAATCTAGATAAAGCGAGAAAGTACTTTAACCTATATAAAGCTACTGATCCATTAATGGCAGATCATTATTTATCTAGCTGTGATTACATGCAAGAAAATCTGAATCAACCAGATCATTATGCATTACAGAACTTAGAATTAAATAGTGCTTCTTCGGATTTTGCTCCGTTTCCTTATAAAAGCAGGATCGTATATGCTTCTTTCTATAACAAAGATGCTCCGCAGAGTACGGCTTATAATACTAAGCTGTATAGCTATGATGAGAAAAAATCTAAGAAAGAAGTATTTCAGAATAACATAACAGCAGATGAGAATATTAGCTCTATTTCTTTTGATAGTTCTTCAAAAAAATGTGCTTATACAAAACACAATTTCCAAAATGGAAATAGTCAGGTGTACGAAAAAGAATCTGATCTTGGTATTTTCTTAGCCGAGGTAGATAAAAGAGGTAACTTTAAGAGAGAAGTACCTTTTGAGCACAATGCCATAGGATACTCTACAACTTTCCCGATGCTTACTAAGGACGGAAATACGCTTTTCTTTTCTTCTAATAGAGAAGGAGGGTTTGGAGGATTTGACCTATATGTTTCTCACAAAGAGAATGGTCATTGGTCTATGCCGATCAACTTGGGCAATGAAATAAACACGACAGGTAACGAAATTACACCTTTTATAGATGGCCTTGATTTATATTTTTCTTCAGATTTTCATTTTGGCTTAGGTGGTTTTGACATATTCAAGTCTACCCTTGAAAATGGTCAATGGAATCCAGTAAATAATGTAGGTAAAGGTGTAAATTCTGCTCAGGATGATATGTACCCAGTATGGGACAAATCTAGAAGTAGATACTATTTTACATCTAATAGATCAGGAGGATCAGGAAATCATGATATCTATATTGCAACAGCAACGGTAGATCAGGAGCTTGCTTATATTATGCAAAACAAAACGACAATACCAGAGGTCATCCCAATTACCACTAATTCATCTCTATCTATCCCAGTAGAAGAGGTTGCTCAGTCTAATAAAAGCATCATTACATTATCCAAGCCTATGCCTCAAGAAGTAGCAGTGGTAGAGACGAAGGTATCTACACCAGCTGTTCCTGTTGTTCAGGCGCAACCAGAGGTTGCTACATCGACAGAGGTGATGCCACCGGCAGCAGTTAACCTAGATGATCTGATTGTCAAGACGGATGATGACAAAGCAAAAAATGAAAACATACTTACTGTCGCTGATAGAAGTGAAGAATCTATTGCTAGGAAATCACGATTAGATCTTGCACTAGAAGGGGTAAGACAAATATCTAAAGGTGAAATCTTAAACGATAACAACGGTGAGAAAGTATACTTTATACAGCTAGCAGCCTTGTATTCCACTTCAGGAGATATCGATGAGTATTCATCTCTAGCAGAGTTTGGAAATATCTATAGGGTTTATAGTTCTAGCAGCACGAAGATTAAGCTAGGGTATTTTTTCGATAAGTATCAGGTAGATAATATACTGTCAAAGGTTAAATCCAAAGGTTTTCAGGATGCATTCATAACGCAAGAAATTCTAAACACAAGCAATCTGGAGTTAGCTATTTCAGAGTATGGTTCTAATAGCTATAGTTCTACAGAAACATATCCTCCAACATCTACTTATACTGCTCCTAGTACTACTAGTTCTACTACGTATTCTTCAGGAACGACGACTGGAAATGTATATGATACAAACGCTAATACATCTTCTGGTTCTTACTACAGTGAAAGTAATACAACTACTTCAGGAGCTACAACAAATTTTGATAATACAAGTACGACGACTAGTACTTATACGCCTACACATACTAGTGCGGATTATAAGGTGAGACTAGCTTCTTACGAAGATCCTATCTGGTTTGATCTGAATAAGGTTAAGGATCTCGGAGTTATAGAACAGTGGTCGAAAAGCAGATGGACTATATTTGTAATGAGTGGTTTTAACTCTTATGATGAAGCAGAAAGTGCAAGAATCAAAGCATACAATAGAGGTTTTAGAGATGCAGCCGTTGTTATAGACAGGGGTGGAATTCTAGAGACGATGGAAAACCACTAGTATAAAAACTATAAGAAATAAAAAAGGAGTTCAATTTGTTTTGAGTTCCTTTTTTTATGTCATTTTTTTTAATGCATTCGATCTCCTCGTAAGGATAATTCATTCATAACAGTAGCTTCATAATTGAGATATTCTTGCCATCTTTTTTTCACACGATCTTCGTCAAAATATGTTTTGGCTAGGTCTATAAACATACGATAGTGGCCAGCCTCTGATACCATAAAACTGTGGTAGAATTCCTTGAGCGAATCTTCAGCAATATGTAGAGATAATAATCTAAATCGCTCACAGCTCCTGGCTTCTATCAATGCAAAGGTTAGTAGTTTTTCTAGCAATGCGTTTTCCCTCGAACCTCCTTTCTGTTGGAACTTTAATAACTTATTGACATATTCATCTTTACGTTGAGCGCCTAGGGTTAAGCCTCTTTTATCTAATTCCCTAAGAACCTGTCTGAAATGTCCCCACTCTTCGGTAACAATGGGAGCGAGACTATCTACTAATTCTTTTTTGTCAGAAAATCCTTGGATAAGAGAGATGCAAGAGGTAGCTGCTTTTTGCTCGCAGAAAGCGTGATCTGTCAAAATATCTTCTAGGCTCATTTCAGCCATATTGACCCACCGAGGATCTGTCGGTAATTTAAGTCCAAGCATGTCTTATAGTTTTTTGGAGTAGTTCTCTTATTTTCTATCTATACAAGCCAGTTGATTTTTTATCAAATCGATGTTATAAATATCATAGGTTTCAAAACCAGAAGTCCACATAATACCGATCTTGTCTATCTCAGTAGACTTGAGTTCTTTCTTCTGACTACCTTCTAATTTGAATATGCCATCATAGATAATCTTATTAGTCTTAGTATCTATTCTCGGTGTTGCATTTTTGAATGGTTTCAGCAGAACATCGTTTCCATTCATCAGCTGTATTCTCATATTTTCTTCCTTGGGAATCATACCATAAGATTTACCTGCGTTCTTAGAGTCGAACAAAAGCTTAAGGTATAAATAGTAATCTCCATCTAATATGCCTATACTACTGTAACACTTGAGATAGTCTCTATCTTTGTAATAGTTGGCTAGTTTTTCGTGTGTAAAATTGAATATATTTTCATAAGCTATTTCCTTCTTAGGCTTACCAGTTCTTTGGTCTGGTCCATCATAGGTGATTTTGCAAGGAGTAGCAATATTATATTGATTACTTTTTTCTACACTTAGTTCTTCTACAATACTGGCACTAGATTTACAACCTTGAAAAAAGGCAGCTGAACCTAATAGGCAAATGTAAAAGAGGCACTTCATTGCGCTTTTAGAATTTATCATTTTCATAAGTAACATTCACTATAAATTTAAACAGGTGTTAGGGCTTTCTACACCCAGTTTTCATGTTATACTTCTATTTATCTTCGCTATTATTATGGTAATAGCTTATATAATAGTTTGTAATTAGGCGTATTTCGTCCTATTGTTCTACAAAAATAGGATATTTAGTCCGTTTATTTTAACTGCGAATCCATTTTAAACTTTATAGATGTCCGAAATTCGTAAATTGCAGTATAATTAGTAAACAAATTATGGATCATACAAGACTATTCTTTTTCGTAATGATAATTTTTATGGGACTTACAAGTTGTGAAGATGGGCAAAGAACCTCAGATATAAGCTATCCAGAAACTTTCAGAGATACGTCTATAGTAGAGGATTATCATGGAACGCCAATTGCTGATCCGTATAGATGGTTAGAAGATGATAATTCACCAGAAACAACGGACTGGGTAAAGAGACAGAACGCAGTGACCTTCGATTATCTATCAGATATTCCCTTCAGAGAAGACTTCAAAGAGCGACTAGAAGGCCTATGGAATTATGAAAAGTTATCTGTTCCTTTTGAAAAGTCTGGTGTATATTATCAATACAAAAATGATGGATTACAAAATCAGTCTGTCCTATATGAACTAGATTTAGAAACAAAGAAACGTAAAGAAGTATTAGATCCTAATAAATTTTCGGATGATGGAACGAGTTCCCTAGGAGGTTTGTCCTTTAACAAGGATGGAAACTTACTTGCTTATCAGATTTCGGAAGGAGGATCAGACTGGAGAAAAGTGGAAATTAAGGATTTAGAATCAGGCAAGCTTCTAGAAGATAAGGTTGACTGGTTAAAATTCTCTGGCATCTCCTGGTATAAAGATGGTTTTTTCTACAGTAGATATCCGGAAACAAATGATGATCAAGCTTTATCTGGAGAAAACCAGTATCATGCTGTATATTATCATAAATTAGGCGATGATCAAAAAGACGATATTCTGATAAATGATAATCCTGACCATCCAAATAGAAATGTATATGCAGGAACAACGGAGGATGAAAAATATTTAATTTTAGGGACATCGGAATCTACTAGCGGAAATGCACTTTCTATCAAGGATTTATCAAGCTTAAAAAATCCTGTACAATCAGTTGTAAAAACTTTTGATGCGGATTACCAGTTGTCAGATAGTGAGGGTGATATGCTTTACTTCATCACAAACAAAGATGCATCAAAACAAAAATTAGTTAGCTTAAATGCAAAGAACTTAGCGGCTGGTTTTACAGATGTAATTAGTGAGTCTAAAAATCCACTAAGCAGTGTTACTAAGGTAGGAAATAAGTGGTATGCAGTGTATATAGTAGATGCGAGTAGTCAGATCAAAGTTTTTGACATACAAGGAAAATTTCTTAGAGATATAGAACTACCAGGCATAGGAACCGTAGGTGGAATCAATGCGAATAAGGAGGGAGATAAAATCTTTTATGCTTTTACTTCTTTTACAGTTCCAAATACGATCTATAGTCTAGATGCAAACACTGGAGCTTCAGTGATCTATAATGCTCCGGATGTAGATTTTCCAGTACAAGATTATGTAACAGAGCAAGTATGGTACAAAAGTTATGATGGTACTAAGGTGCCTATGTTTATAACTCACAAGAAAGGTCTAGAATTAGATGGTAAGAGACCGACCCTACTTTATGGATATGGTGGTTTTGACATATCCATCTTACCTTCCTTCAGCATTACGAGATTACCTTTATTAGAAAATGGAGGTGTGTATGCAGTTGCGAATATTAGAGGTGGAGGTGAGTTTGGATCCGACTGGCACAAAGCTGGCACACTAGGGCAAAAGCAAAACGTATTCGATGATTTCCAAGCTGCGGCGGAATATCTTATAGAGAAAAAATATACATCCTCAGATAAGCTAGCTATCGAAGGTAGATCTAATGGAGGATTATTAGTTGGGGCCTGCATGACTCAACGTCCAGATCTATACAAGGTAGCGTTTCCTCATGTAGGTGTTCTAGATATGCTGAGATACCATAACTTCACGATAGGTTGGGCATGGGCTGGAGATTATGGCAGATCAGATGATCCAGAGGCCTTTAAGTATCTTAAGAAGTACTCACCTTTACATAATGTAAAAAATGTAGCTTACCCAGCTACTATGGTAACAACTGCAGATCATGATGATAGGGTAGTACCTGCGCATTCTTTTAAGTTTATTTCTGAGTTGCAGGATAAGCATGTAGGAGATAATCCAGTTATGATTAGGATAGAAACTTCAGCAGGACACGGTGCTGGAAAACCTACTTCTAAGAGGATAGAAGAGAGTGCAGATTTGCTAGCGTTTATGTTTCATAATATGAACGAAGGGGTAAAATATAATAAAGATTAGTCCACTAATAAACATAGGGCCATTAGATATTAGAATATGGGATGTTCTGGATGTACTGATAGTAGCATATCTTATGTACGTGATGTACAAATTACTTAGAGGAACACTGGCATTTAATATTTTTATAGGTGTCGTTATTCTGTATATTATCTGGTGGTTAGTAGGCATACTAAATATGAATCTCCTCTCTATGTTACTAGGAAGGATAGTTGCCTTTGGCGTTATTATTTTGGTTATAATTTTTCAGCCAGAGGTCCGAGAATTTTTATTAGTTCTGGGTAATACTACCCTTAAAGGAAGACTCCGATTTCTGGAACGTATATTCGGACAAGGTGAAAATGTATTGTCTGTCAAAAATGTAAATATTCTGAGAGATTTTAAAACTGCATTTACAGAACTAAGTAAAACAAAAACAGGTGCGCTTATAGTATTTACCAGAGAACCTGTTCCAGCCATAGAAAATACGGGAGATATTATTAACGGAGAAATATCCGCAGTACTTATAGAGAATATATTTTTTAAAAATGCACCGCTTCACGATGGTGCGATGATTATATATGGAGACAAAATTCGTGCAGCTAGATGTATATTACCAGTATCGAAGGATAAGAATTTGTCTAAAGACCTAGGACTCAGACACCGAGCTGGTATAGGCGTAACCGAAAATTCTAATGCACTCTCGATTATTATTTCTGAAGAAAACGGTCAGATATCTTATGCTTCTCATGGTAACCTAGTAAGAAATATATCTCCAGAAAAAGCGAAAGATCTTATATCTACATTCTTGTATCCGCAAATAGAAAAATGAAGATAGAACGTATAGAAGAGCTGTTGTTAAACAAGGTCGATCAGAAAGTTATACAACGTTTGCTGGTAGATAATTTTGAGTTTTATCCTCAGGATAGATTGTATTATTTGCAACCTCCTTATTTCAGAACAGTTGCGCGAGATGCCGGTAAGATAATAGGTCATGCAGCTGTGGATTATAGACAGATATCCTTAGAAGGAGAGAACAAATTAGTTTTTATGATTGCGGATGTGTGTGTAAAAGAGGAGTATAGAGATAGAGGAGTAGCCAGCAAAATAATTTTACATATAGAAAAGCTTGCTCTTAAGAAAAGTATAGAATTTCTAATTGCTATTTCCAAAGATCATCGATTATATCTAAGTCAAGGATTTAAACATAAGGTGAACAAAGCCAATTGGCTTATGTTTCATAACAATAAGTCATTAGGAATATCTAATCAGTTAATGGATGAAAGTTTACTCGTCAAAAGTTTGACAAAAAACAAATGGAATGATGGACTTTTAGATTTTCAAGGACCTTTATTTTAATTTACATAAGACATATATATAAATAGAAATGAAAGAAATACAAGATTACATACAAGAGCATAAAGATAAATTTCTAGAAGAACTTCTAGACTTACTTAGGATGCCATCTATAAGTGCAGATCTAGCATATAAGCCTGATGTAATAAAAACGGCTGAATATCTAAAACAGAAGCTAGAGGAAGCAGGTGCTGATAAGGTGAAGTTATATGAAACGGCAGGAAATCCTGTACTATATGGTGAGAAGCTTATAGATCCATCATTACCTACGGTATTAGTCTACGGCCATTACGATGTGCAACCGCCAGATCCTTTAGATCTGTGGGATTCTCCTCCATTCGAACCTGAAATAAAGAAAACTAAATTGCATCCTGATGGAGCTATTTTTGCTAGAGGTGCCTGTGATGATAAGGGACAGGCCTATATGCATTTCAAAGCTTTCGAAGCAATGATAAAAGCTGATGCACTTCCATGTAATGTAAAGTTCATGATAGAGGGAGAAGAAGAGGTAGGGTCGGAAAACCTAGGACCCTTCTGTAAGGAATATAAAGAGATGCTAGCTTGTGATGTAGTGCTCTTATCAGATACTTCTGTTATAGCTAATGATATCCCTTCCATCACTACAGGGCTGAGAGGACTTTCTTATCTAGAAGTAGAAGTTACTGGAGCCAACAAAGACTTACACTCAGGTGTATATGGAGGAGCGGTAGCCAATCCTATAAATGTACTCTGTGAGATGATTGCTAAGATGAAAGATGAAAATAAGTCTATAGCAATTCCTGGATTCTATGATGATGTTGTAGTTGTTTCAGAAGCGGAACGAACAGAAATGAATAAAGCTCCATTTAATCTAGATAATTATAAAGAAGGTCTAGGGATCAGTGAGGTAGAAGGAGAAAAGGATTATACTACCCTAGAAAGGACGTCTATTCGTCCGACTTTAGACGCTAATGGTATATGGGGAGGCTATATAGGAGAAGGTGCTAAAACGGTATTACCTTCTAAAGCATTTGCAAAGATAAGTATGAGACTGGTGCCTAATCAAGATCCTGAAAAAATAACTAAGCTGTTTACAGAATTCTTTGAGTCTATTGCGCCTGAGAGTGTAACGGTGAAAGTTCATCCTCATCACGGAGGACAACCTGCGGTAACACCTACAGATACACCAGAATATATGGCTGCACACAAAGCTATGGAGACAACTTATGGTAAGATGCCTATTCCACAGAGATCAGGAGGTTCTATCCCTATAGTAGCACTGTTCGAAGAAGTATTCGGTGTGAAAAGTGTATTGATGGGCTTTGGTTTAAACTCGGATGATATACATTCGCCAAACGAACATTACGGACTATTTAACTATTATAAAGGGATAGAAACTATTCCTTATTTTTTCAAATATTATGCGGAGTTAAAACGTTAGGAAACTTTATGACCAATTCTTCTAAAAAAGTACGCTAGTTATTACTGCGTATAATTCAAAATTTATTTTCTTTTTAAAAAAATTTAAGATGCGAAAAATCTATTTATCATTAATATTAATAATTACATACACGAGTTTTATGAGTGGACAAAATACAGATTCTCTTAGTTATAGCCTAGGGGTTATTATAGCACAGAATGTAAAGCAACAGGGAATAGAAGGCGTTAACGCCGATAAGATGGCAAAGGCAATAAATGATGTTTTGACAGATCAGCCTCTGGAACTTAGTTTCGAAAAATCGAATCAGATATTTGGAGGCTATGTTCAACAAATGAAAATGAAGGAGCACGAAGGAAACAAGAAAGCAGGAGAAGATTTTCTAGCAATGAACAAATCTAAGGCGGGTGTAACAACAACTGCTTCCGGATTACAATATGAAATTATCAAGCCAGGTGCAGGTGCTAAACCAGCTTTGACAAGTAAGGTAAAAGTTCACTATCACGGAACCCTTATTACAGGAGAAGTTTTTGATAGTAGTGTAGATAGAGGAGAGCCAATATCATTTCCTCTTACGGGTGTAATCCAAGGATGGCAAGAAGGTGTTCAGCTTATGCCTGTAGGTGCCAAGTATAGATTCTTTATACCTTATGACTTAGCTTACGGAGAAAGAGGATCTGGTGGAAAAATAGCTCCATATTCAGCACTTGTTTTTGATGTGGAATTATTGGATATAGAGCAATAAGAAAGGGTTTTGTTATATTACTTATTAAATTATAAAATATGAATAAGTTAAGTTTTTTCTTTTGTGTAATACTTGCAATTTCTTTTTCTATGACTTCTTGCGGTGGTGATGACTGCGAAAATATAGAGTCTAAAGCACAAGAATTAAGTGAAGCTGCTACTACTTACAATGCAGATCAGTCAGATGATAATTGTCAAAATTATGTCAAAGCTCTTGAGGACTATATAGAAGCGTTAGGCGGAGATTGTAATGGACAGGATTATAGTGCTGTAATAGCGGCAAGTCAAACGACCATAGATGTTTTGGGTTGCTAGAATAATATAACAAGCCTTAGACGATTCATATAGACCTTAAAAAGAAAAGAGATTAGCGACAATGCTAATCTTTTTTTTCATATAATAATGTAAATCAGCTTTATACATATTAATTTTTTATGTATGTATAATATTTGTATTTTGTTTTGGGTTATTATATCACAATATTGAATTAAACACCTCGAATATCTATTTATATGAAAAAACTGAAAAACTTCATTCCTCTAGTCTGCCTATTAAGCACATTATATATAAGCTGTGGAGATGATGTGGATTGTACTGAAACTACGCTAAATGCGATTATGACTGAGGAATTGACAAAAATATCTAATGCCGCATTAGATTATACCCTTGATCCAAGTGCCGCTAATTGTACTAACTATACTACTGTGCTACAAGCCTATGTAGATCGCATTGCTGTCTATAAGGACTGTCCAACGGTAGATCAAGATTCATTTCAAGAATCCCTTACTACAGCACAAGGCATTATCGATGATCTTCCCTGCTAATTTTTTTATAGATTAGTAGGAACACATTATGATACAATTTCGTTAGGAGATTGTACAAATATTAGTAAACTCAATATATTAAAATGAAAAATATTCTTTATTTCTTTTTTGCTCTATGTATGGTAACTGTTTCATTCTCATCTTGTGGTGATGATGTTGTGTGTGAATTAGCTGCTGCAAATACTGCCATATCGGAATCTACTGCTGATATTAATGCTGCTATAACAGCATTTAATCAAGAAAATTCTGAAGAAAATTGTGATAACATAGAAGATGCTTATAATGATCATATTGATCTATTAAGAGATTTTGATGCTTGTCCAGATTTAGATATGATGTTGCTAGATGATGCAATCCAGACAGCTATAGATGAGCTCAATGCGTTGAACTGTTAGACTACAGGAAATTACTTTTCCTATAGTATCAGAAATATTAAAAGATAAAAAGGACTTGCAATTGCAGGTCCTTTTTTTGTTTATAGCTGACTATTCTTTGCAATAAGACTTATATTTGGATTATGCATATAGACATTATAACAGCTCTACCAGAATTATTAGAATCACCACTATCGCATAGTATTATGAAGCGGGCACAAGACAGAGGTTTACTCTCTGTAAATATTATTTCGCTCAGATCTTATGGCTTAGGAAAACATAGGCAGATAGACGATTACCAATATGGTGGGGGAGCGGGAATGGTCATTATGCCTGAGCCCTTAGATAAGTGTATAGAAGATTGTAAATTAAAAAAGGAATATGACGAGATTATATTCTTGACACCTGATGCCCCTAGATACAATCAGAAACTAGCCAATCAACTTTCTCTACAGTCCAATCTACTGATGATCTGTGGTCATTACAAAGGAATAGATCAACGAATCAGAGATCAGCATGTTACGATGGAAATCTCTATCGGAGACTATGTCCTTTCAGGAGGAGAAATAGCGGCAGCTGTCCTAGTAGATTCCATAGGAAGATTGATCCCTGGAGTGCTCAATGATGAAACCTCTGCTCTCACAGATTCATTCCAGGATGACCTATTGGCTCCTCCAGTATATACGCGACCAGCAAATTACAAAGGTTGGGAAGTTCCAGAAATTCTTCTTTCCGGACATGACGCTAAGATAGAAGAATGGCGATCATCCCAAGCGGAAGAAAAAACCAAAAAGCTTAGACCTGATATGTTGGAGTAGGAAGGGGGTGAATAATTTTTTGGTATTTTATTAGTATCCCTTATTTTACGCTAGGTAGTGAAAACTTATTATCCGAATAGAATATTTATAACATTAGCAATATCATAAAAATGAAAAAAGCATCCATTTTACTCTGCCTCTTATTTAAAACTTCTGCGCAATAAATTCGAAAATGGAAATTATCATAACAAGCAACATTAAAGACTTTAAAGATAGTAGTTTATCAATTCTGACACCAAAAGAATTTCTAGTAAAATATAACAGATAAATTGACATACAATTCCATTATGTCATCAGATTATATCTTCGTACCTCGGAGACGATCGATATCATTACTAATATAAAAAGAAATTACCTTAAATAATAAACGATCCAATTCAAGGAGCTCGCAAAGAACTCTTAAATAGAAAATCAATTATCACTTACCAATAGGACTCCTTATCTTTAACACAATCGATATCGTTGCGGATATAATAAATTATTGTTCTTAATTGTATGCGTAGTAACCGTAATATATAATATATTGTAAGAGCGAATTAAGAAATAAGATGCAGTAAACCTAACCTGTAATTATAGCTTAAATTGTATTACTACTAAACTGAGAACAAAATGCTTTTGAGAACTACACTTCTTTCAATTATCTTGTCCATCTATTGTGTAAACCTAAGTGGACAAGAATTTACCTGCGATGGTACTTTTTACATAAATACATATCCTGGATTTCCTCCTGCAACCGTGTATGAAATAACAACAACAGGAGGGGTGAGTTTTGTGCCCTTATTTGATGTGCCCATAACGCTTAATGCAACTGGACTTAATGCAGTAGATAAGAATATTTATGGTGTCAATGTATTTACTGACAATGAAATATATAGGGTAGAAGCAGATGGCACACTCACCTCTGTTTTTGTAGAAACTGATCTGACTACTTTTAATGCAGCTGCTGGTGCTATTAATAATAATGGTGTTTATGGTGTCCATGATAGAACCATGGATATGATATTTTTATATCAGACAGGACCTACAGTTACTAAACTAGGTTCATCCACTTTGTTTTGGGATGCCTCTACGGGGAATACAGGGGTTTTTGATCACGATATAGATGATCTAGTTTATGATCCTTTTGATGATTCTGTAATGTATACTTACCAGCGTTTTTATCAAGGGCCCGTTCCTACAAGAGGCCACTTATTAAGAGTCAATGTGGATATGGCAAGCCCTGATTTTGGTATGGTAAGCTCTGTAGGACAACTCGATCCTAATGAAATTGTCCATATGGGTGCCATGTTTTTTGATACCAATGGTGCGTTACACGGTTATGGCTCTCAGGTTTCAGCGCCTGTTGAACAAGAAAGACTCTTTAGAATAAATCAGAATGATGCCTCACTAGTGCTATTAGGTATCGGTCCACAAGCAAGTGGGGTAGATGGTTGTTCTTGTAGAAACCCAATGAAACTTGAAAAAACGGTTGAACTAATAGAGACCACCTGTGATAGTAATTTCTTAAAGTATACGATTAGCATGGAGAATTTATCCATGCTGAATAGTATAGAACTAAAATTAAAAGACTCTTTAATTTTCGATGGCACCATTACAGGTGTTAATCTTCCAGAGACGATTCAGAATGCAAATATATCAGGAGGCGCAGGAAGTAATTTTGTCATTTTAGAAAATTTCATTATTAGCGGATCCACCACAGAAAGCATCGAAATATTTGTAAGTACAGGCCTTCAAAATATTGAAGTTTCTAATCAGGCGAGATTGTATGAAATTGGTGTAGAGACGCCCATCGATTCTGATGATCCTGCAACCATGGCTATTTCTGATCCCACAGTAATATTTCTTCCCGACTTTCTGTCATCTGAAGAAACAGAGTTTAACGAAAAAATTTGTCAAGGAGACTCTGTGGTTATAAATGGAGTTGCCTACTCAGAAGAAGGAATGTTTAATCAACTTATAGAAACTTCGGAAGGATGCGATAGTATCTTGTTAATCAACATAGAATTATTAGAAGCAACCATGAGTGGTGTAGAGTCTACTATTTGTGAAGGTGGTCTAGTGGAAATTAATAATATAATATACACCGAAGATGGGGAGTACGTTCAAAACTTTATTAATGCAGTTGGATGCGACAGTACTTTAAATATAATTGTAAATGTTATAAATAGTAGCACTTCCGAAATTTCCGAAGAAATCTGTCAAGGAGAAATCATTATTATCAATGATGTAGAGTACCAAGAAACTGGAAACTACGAGCAATCAATTATTAACGCTGCAGGTTGTGATAGCATTATTACTATCAATATCAGCGTGCAGGAGTCTGTAAGTGGATCATTAGAAGTGAGTTTGTGCCCTGGTGATGTAGTAGATATAAACGGAGAAACGTATAGCGATCCTGGCGAATACTTACAAATATTAACAAGCAATGCTGGTTGCGATAGTATATTAACCATACAGGTAGAAACTTTAGAAACGAGTGATGAAGTAGCAAACTTCGATCTCTGTATCGGAGATCAGATAGATGTCAATGGACAAAGCTATTCCGATCCAGGAAGCTATGAACAGATACTAACTAATGCTGTTGGCTGCGATAGCATATTAACAATTGAGATCAATGGATTAGAACCTTCCATAAGAACTGAAGATATAGAATTGTGTGGAGGAGATGAAATCGTAATTAATGACGTCACCTATAATGTGCAAGGAAGCTTTACTCAGTTGTTTACGAATACTGTTGGATGTGACAGTACCTTAGTATTAAATATTATAGTAGATGATTCCTGTGTAGATTGTGAAGATTTCACGAATGGTCACAAGATGAGTTTAAAACTTAGTAAGGGAGAATTAATTACTACAATTAATATTAAGATTGATAACAAAGAAATTAATTTGTCTGATGTCAAAAATGAAAATGTAGAATCAGTGCTTTTGCATTTCGTTTCGCTCAAGTCAGGTGGTGTAAATCTAGTGCAACTAAATAAGTATAGTTTAGAAAATCTAAATAATTTTTCAGTTGATTCTTTTTTAAAATTAGAGTCTAGTGGAGAAAATAAGTTGTCTACCAGATCTACAACATTTAGAAACAATCTATTGGAAGACTTTTTGAAATTAAGGCACGGAGTCGTAATGAAAGTAGAATAATGACAGCATTCAGAAGTCATTCTAAATGATATGCGTCCTTGTGAATTGAACTTCTAAAATTCATATTCATACTCATAATTACAAAAAATTTGTTGTAATTATGTCTGATCATTTAAGGGGCTAAAACAGTCATTATTTAGTGAAATTTTATACTTTAAAGAATATGAAAATTTACATAACATTTATGTTTCTTTTAATTAGCGTATTTTGTTATGCGCAAGAGCTGAATATATTCAAGTCGAAAACCTCTCATAAGATATTTTCAACAGACTTTCTTGAAGTAGGCGTAAAAATTAATAGTGATGAAACTTGTTGCAATTACATTCATTTTGAAGGCACGCTGACATCTTTCTCAAAAGATAGTTTAGCTTTTAATTTTTTTACTTCTGTAATAAATCAAAAATTGAATTCATCATTGAATACCTTTAATCTTGCTTACTTAAATGACAATTCGAATAAAATTATTGCTAAAGATGACATCCTTTACATTGCAGATTACAAATCGGAGAAAAGTAAGAAAACAAGAGAAAATCTATCTATCCTTGGAGGCATTATAATGATCGGAGGTCTTGTTACCTCCTTGAATGCGCTGATCTTTGCTGACAATAATAAAAGCGATTTGTTATTAGCTGGAGGAATACAATTTGGGACAGGTTTCGCCATGGGACTCGGGTTTAATAAAAGTAAGAAAAGATTTGAGGCTGTTGATGATCCTTGGAAATTTGAGTAAAGTGGATTAGTAGCTTCTATTTTTAATCCATTATCACAAGGAATTTTATTATCTAAAGTTTTCCTTCTATTATAAATTTCATAGCCAAGTATAATTTTTCTTTCTTTTTTCTGTTTTATCTATGGAATATAGTACTTCGTAGAAATGCTCCCGCCGATTTAGCCAGATAAACTACTGATTCTAATATTAATGTTATATTCAAGAAACTAATAATTGTCTTTTTTTGACAACTAGATATATCAGAGAGAGAGGGTTTTACTATCGCTAATCAAAAACATCTAAAATGAAAAAACAAAATCTTATTTGCTTGTGCTTGTTTCTAGGTATGGGCTTCTTCCTAAGTGCACAAACTTCTTCAAAATTACCGGACGGAGTAAAGAAAAATACTTCGGTAGAAGGTATTACAGAATATGAACTAGATAACGGCCTCAAAGTCCTTTTATTTCCTGATCAGTCTAAACCTACCGTAACGGTAAACATTACTTATATGGTAGGTTCTCGTCATGAGGCTTATGGAGAAACAGGTATGGCTCACTTACTTGAGCATCTAGTGTTTAAAGGGACGCCTGATCATCCTAATATTCCGCAAGAACTTACAGAGCATGGAGCTAGACCTAATGGTACAACATGGTATGACAGGACAAATTATTTCGAAACCTTTTCTGCAACAGAAGAGAACTTGGACTGGGCGCTAGACATGGAAGCTGATAGAATGGTAAATTCTTTTATTGCTAAGAAGGATCTAGATAGTGAGATGACTGTTGTACGTAATGAGTACGAGTCAGGTGAAAATTCTCCTGCCAGTGTTCTCATGAAAAGGGTGTTAGGTTCTGCTTACTTATGGCACAACTACGGAAATACAACGATAGGTTCTAGATCAGATTTGGAGAATGTTCCTATAGATAGACTGAAAGGATTTTATAAGAAATACTATCAGCCGGATAATGCTATACTTTTAGTCGCTGGTAAAATAGATGAAGCAAAAACACTGGCAAAAATTGCTAAGCGTTTTGGACTGATTCCTAGACCCGAGAGGAAATTAATACCGACCTATACTAAAGAACCAACTCAAGATGGAGAAAGATATGTAGAGCTAAACAGAGTGGGTGATGTCCAAGCTGTTTCTATGGCATATAAGACACCACCTGGACCGCATATAGATTATGCAGCAATTGCAATCATATCAGAGTTATTGACCAGTGAGCCTGGTGGTAGATTATACAAAGATCTAGTAGATACAAAAAAGGCTTCTTATATCTGGGGATTTGCTCCAGCATTGAAGGAAGGTGGATATATCTATCTCAATGCTGATGTAAGAAAAGAAAATGATATAGAAGCAGCTAAGCAGGGAATGATGGCAACCCTAGATGGATTGACATCTGAACCTCCTTCTGAAGAAGAAATAGATAGAGCTAAATCCAGAATTCTGAAGAATTGGAATCTGGCTTATAATGCTTCTGATAGAGTAGGGATGAGGATGAGCGAATATATTGCACAGGGCGACTGGAGATTATTCTTTCTATTTAGAGATAGAATAGAAGCGGTCACTTCTGCAACAGTCGTAGAGGCAGCCAAGAAATATTTCAAACCTTCTAATAGAACAATGGGCGTGTTTGTGCCGGATGCGAATCCTGATAGAGTAGAAATTCCTGATGCTCCAAATGTAAAATCTCTATTGGCTAATTATAAAGGAAAAGAAGAAATTGCAGTTGGTGAAGAGTTCGATCCATCTCCTGATAATATAGATAGTAGAACTGTCAAGGGAGAACTGGATTCTGGATTGGAGTATGCTTTCTTAAGTAAAGAAAATAGAGGTGATGCAGTTATTGCAACGGTGAGATTAAGATATGGAACGCCTAGCTCTTTACTGGGTAAAGCTACAGCAGCAGAATTTACATCGTCGATGTTAGACAAAGGTACAGCTGATCTAAGCAGACAGGAAATACAAGATAAGCTAGATGAGTTAGAAGCTAGAACGAGAATTTTTGGAGGTAAAAGCGGCATAACGGTAAGAGTAGAAACAACTCATGATAACCTGCCAGCTGCTATGGATCTTGTTGCTGATATGCTCAAGAAGCCTAACTTTACAGAAGAAGAATTTAATAAGGTAAAAGAAGAAGAACTAGCCTACTATGAAGAGCAATTGTCTGAACCACAAGCAGTAGCTAACAATGCTTTTTCTAGAATCCTGAGTCCATATCCTAAGACTGATGTACGTTACGAAATGACGATGCAAGAATCTATAGAGGCAGTGAAGGCATTGAAATTCGAGGAAGTGCAAAGCTTCTATGATGAATTTTATGGAGCAGACGAAGCTACTGTTTCCATAGTAGGAGATTTCGATGAGAAAGTTATGAAGGAACGTATCACTAGTCATTTTGGAGACTGGAAAAATGGCGCTGATTATAAGAGAATTACTAATCCTTATAAGGATGTGAAAGCGGAGGAAGTAAACCTAGAAACTCCTGATAAAGCTAATGCAATGTTTTTTGCAGGGATGAATCTTCCTGTTAATGATTCACACGAAGATTATGCTGCACTTACGGTAGGAAATTACATGCTAGGTGGTGGATTTCTTAACTCTAGGTTAGCTACAAGAATAAGACAGAAAGAGGGATTAAGCTACGGTGTAGGTTCGTGGTTCTATGGTTCTACAGAAGATGATTCTGGTTCCTTCGGTGCTTATGCTATTTATGCTCCTGAGAATAGGGATAAGGTAAAAGTTGCTTTTGACGAAGAAATAGAAAAAGTTATTACTACTGGTTTTACTCAGGAAGAACTGGATGCGGCGAAGTCTGGTTGGTTGCAATCTAGAACAGTTCGCCGTTCACAGGATGGATCATTGGTCAATTCTTTGGGAAGTAATCTAAGAGTAGATAGAACCTTGGAATGGGAAAAGAAATTAGAAGAGAAGGTAAAGAATATTACTCTAGCTGAAATCAATCAAGCAATGAAAAAACATATAGATCCTAAGAAGATGGTCTATGTAAAAGCGGGTGACTTTGCAAACAAACTGACTAAAGAGGAAAGACCGTAAGGGCTCTCAATAAACCTATATATACAAGAGAATTAGCTTCAAGCTGGTTCTCTTTTTTTATTTGAGCTAGGGTTTAATTTTAGATTTTAGAAGAACTCGATAAGAACAAGGATGAAGAGAAATCTAACAATCAGCAATCCATCAATAAAGAAACTATAATAGAGATCATTTCGATTTTTATTACTTCCCAAAAGGAAGCAACAGGCTAAAAGTTGACTAATCACTAGAGCTAGTTTTATAGATAATTGTTCTTCTTGTAAATGGATCAATAAGCAGGATGCTAAAACGATTATAGTTCCTAAGATTTTTGTAGAATTAATTCCTATAGCAGAGGGAATTGTTTTGACACCTGTAGAGCTATCTATCTCCAAGTCTCTTATATCAAAAGGCAAGGTAATCAAGATCATAAAAAATGCACATTCTAATAAGTGAGTGAGAGAAATATGTTTGTCTGCCTCAGCTGGAATGTAATAACATAACCAAGTCCAAATGACTGCAATCAAAAATATTTTAACGAAAGGAAAATCTCTAAGTCTATATTTTTTTTTGAATATAGGGAGAGCATAAAATAATGAAATAATAATTGGGAGGATACATAATAGGATGGTAGGTATCGGCAAACTGATAAATATTCCTCCTGCTACAAGTCCACTTAATAGCATTACGTAAATTAAAATTTTTGACAGTTTATTATAAGTTAACATTCTGTTGTTAAGCAGCTCACCACTTTTTTTCTTTATACCTATAATTCTATGAAGGCAATAGAGCGAAAGCGTACTACATAAAATAAAAAGCAAATATTTAATGTCAAAGGCTTGATTTGATCGGAGATAATACTCAGCTGTAAATGCCATTGCACATAGTGCGATATGGAAGTTAATATAGACATAGAACTTAATAAAAGCTGACATGTAATAAAGATAGGCTTATCTATAGTTTATGCAAGGATATGATTTTTCCTTAAGCAAGTATATCTATGAAGATAGGGCAAAAAAATAGCGGCGAAGTTAAACTTCGGCCGCTGGTAATGCTAAAATATTAAATCAGTGATGAAACTGATCAAGGGTATTGTGTTAAGGGTGTTTAAAGAGTATTTAATACTCTATGTAGTTTTGGTTAAGAACTTTTTCTTAACTCTTAAGGGTGTTTCAAGAGTATACATGATACTCTCTTTGTCAAAATTGGTTAAGAACGTTTCCCTAACCTGTAAGGGTGTCTAGTACAATGTGTTTATGTATATTTTGTTGTAAAAAGTTATAAAAGGGTGTTCGTAACTAATTACATATATAAGACGCATTTATGTAGTAAGCCCCCTATGTTTTGTAATGTGTTTGTAGATGATTTGTATGGTATTATACATTTAGAATTCAAAATATATAGGATATTTAATCTAATCAGAACTAATGTAAAAGAATTATATTTTGTATTATGTAATATTTCAAAATATAGCAATAGACAATAAAACATATTGCAATATAAATTAAAGTGTTTTCTACAGTCTACCATTAATCTTATCAACGTGTTATTTTTTGTTGAATTTGCTGGATTAAATTCCAACAAAATCTGATTATTTCATTGGAAGGAGCGATCTACTTCAGTCTGACTGTTTCTTAATAAGTTAAGTTGCCTATGAATTTGGAATGGATTATCTGAAATGAGCGGACAAAAAAATAGCGGCGAAGTAAACTCCGGCCGCTGGTAATGCTAAAATGTTTATCAGTATTAAACTGATATGATTAAGGGTGTTTCAGAGTATTGATGATACTCTGTGTAAAAAATGATTAAGAACTTTTTCCTAACCTAAGGGTGTTTTTGGTATTAAGGGTATTCTCATAATTATAAAAGGGTGTAAATAAATATAAAAAGGGTGTTAATAATTAAGTACACCTATAAGACACATACTGTAGTGTTATCCCACATATTTGTATTATGATTGTAGACGATTTGTAAGGTAGTATACAATTCTAAGCCAAATATTAATTTGCAGAAGGCTTGTTTTATTTGATTTTCAGATTTTAGTATCGAATATATAGTTATTGCAAGTTATTATTCTTGGAGTATAATGGAAACTTATATGTAGATTATTTATATCTATAATTCTAATCCCTAGTATATTTAGTTTATTTTCTTTTGTAAAAAATCGGAAAGTGATATGAAGTAAGATGGTTTATGTAGGAGTCTGATATTGCGAATTATCTTAGAATAGAAAAGGATAAAAGCTAGCATCCATGTATTAAAGAAATACAAATTGATATTTTAATTTTCTACTTATAGATCCTAAAGAGTGATTTAAATCAACAAGAATTGAAAGTAGGCAAAAAAATAGCGGCGAAGTAAACTTCGACCGCTGGTAATGCTATAAAACATTTGATGATTCTAAATTCAGTGTACTAAGCTAAAATTAGAATGTTGATCAGAAAACTGATCGCTTAAGGGTGTTGAATAATTGTAGCTATACAATTATAAAATAAGGTGTTAATATTAAAAGGGTGTATTTAACAAAATAATTAATAATTTCTTCTTGTTACCGATTAACCAATGTTAAACGGGGTTGTGTTTTGGAATTAAAGGAATTTTTTTCATATCAATTTGGAGTTGATTGTTAATATGTGACTATCACTTATAAGACAATCATGTATAGGAATACCCCTATTTTTGTAGTGTTTTTGTAGGCTATAAAGCCAATTATGTAGTCTTTTTGTAAGCTATTTTACTTTTTTCATCAAAAATCTGCCATAATAACCATAAGATAATCTCATATCGTCCTATAGATAGCTGTATAAATAGATCAAATAATGAATAATTATAGAGATGAATAAGAATAGATGATATAAGCAGGATTAGTATATATCTAGTGGTAAATTAAATATTCTTTGTAAGAATTCCTTAATGGATGCTAAGATTACATCATAATTGAATAAGAATTGAACTCAGAAACTATAATATACTTATCAAAAAAATGACCTACAGTTCAGTACGAATCCCAATTATAGATAGATAAGACCTTTCTTGGATACTAGATTGAAGCTTATAAATTTTTTGATAGAACTTAGAAATACTTGAAATTATGATTCTTTTTGATTTTCAATAAAGACTCATAGATTAGTTTAGTAACATTTTCTATATCATCTATGTGTGCCATCTCCACTGTTGTATGCATATATCTTAGTGGTAAAGAGATAAGAGCTGATGGCACACCACCATTAGAATAAGCAAATGCATCCGTATCTGTTCCTGTACTTCTAGAAGAGGCTGATCTCTGAAAAGGGATTTTCTTCTTTTCCGCAGTATCTATTATTAGATCCAATAATTTATTATGAACAGCAGGAGCATAGGTAAGACATGGACCTTTCCCGCTTCTTACGTCACCTTGAATTTTAGAATCTACAAGAGGTGTAGAGGTATCATGACATACATCGGTGACAATAGCAACATCTGGTTTGATTGTATCAGCAACCATCTGTGCACCTCGAAGTCCTATCTCTTCTTGCACAGCATTAACTATATACAGGGTGTAAGGTAATTTCTTCTTCTTTTCCTTCAACATTCTAGCAACTTCGGCGATACAGAAGCCTCCCATCTTGTTATCTAATGCCCTTCCTGCATAGAATTTTTTATTTACTTTCGTCAGTTCGTCTTCATAGGTAATAACACATCCAACATGAATTCCCATTTTGAGAACTTCCTCTTTATTTTCTGCTCCTACATCTATAAATATGTTTTCAAGCTTCGGAGATAGATTGATATCTTTTCCTTTTCTAGTATGTATTGCCGGCCAGCCGAAAACACCTTTTACAAATCCCTTCTTAGTATGTATATTGACTCTCTTAGAAGGTGCTATAATATGGTCAGAACCTCCATTTCGGATGACTTGGATATATCCAGTATCAGAAATATAATTGACAAACCAACTTATCTCATCTGCATGACCTTCTATAACTACCTTATAATCTGCTCCAGGGTTTATAATGCCATAGGCAGTACCATAATTATCTATTTTCCAGTCGTCGATATAAGGCTTGAGATATTCTAACCACAATTTTTGGCCAGGTGCTTCGAATCCAGTAGGTGAAGCATTATTAAGATAACTGTAAAGAAATTTTTCTGACTTTTTATTTATAATCGGCATCTGGTATATTCATTTTTTTAAAGCTTATTAAACCATCCTTCTGGATCCTTATTCCACGCTGCTAGCAAGGATTTTTCTGCTTCGTTTATGTACTCACTTTTGGACGCTTGGTTAATAAGTGTTTCATACTCCAATAAAACTTTAAAAGTACAATTATTTTCTTCAAAAGCCTTCTTTGCTTTCTCAAATCCGTATGAAAAAATTGCCATAACTCCGACAACGTCTCCACCTGCTTGCCTTACAGCTTCCACTGCTTTTAGACTACTTCCACCAGTCGATATAAGATCTTCTACAAGAAGAACTTTTTTTCCTTCTGGTAATTCCCCTTCTATCTGATTTTGTCTACCATGTCCTTTAGCTTTATCTCTTACATAGATAAATGGCTTATCTAGCCTATTAGCGATGAGCATACCATGAGGAATTCCTGCAGTGGCAACACCTGCAATTATATCATAACTTCCAAAAGATAGTGCCATCAATGCAAAGGCATCACATATAAGATTTCTTACCTTTGGATAACTTAGGCTAAGTCTGTTGTCACAGTATATAGGAGACCGCATTCCTGAAGCCCAGGTAAAAGGATTTTGTGGACTTAATTTAATTGCATTAATTTTTAGTAAATTGTCTGCGATTTGATATGAGGGTGAATTCATGAAGAATTTTAAATTTAATTTACGAAAGGCAAATGTACAAAATCTATATAAATGAACGTGCTTTAATACTTACAAGTACAAAAAAGCTCCCCTTCAAAAAAATTACAAAGAAAACGCTGGTAGCTAAATATCTAGGCAAGAAAAAATTTCTCTTTAATTATATAGATATGTTAGAGAAGGGAGGTGATTTCGAAAAGATCGTTATCTATCATGATGATATCGATGTGCTCAAGGCTGATTTTAATAGTTTGTTCACCAAACTAAAAGCTGGGGGTGGGGTAGTGAAAAACGAATTTAATGAGATACTATTTATCTTTAGAAAAAACACTTGGGATCTGCCTAAAGGGAAAAAAGATAAAGGTGAAAAATTAAGAGCTTGTGCTATAAGAGAGGTGATGGAGGAAACCGGAACTGTAGATCTCAAGATAGACAGGATGCTTGTAGTTACTAGACATCTATATAAGCAAAAAGGACAACGTATTCTTAAATATACTAAGTGGTACCTTATGAACACGCACAAACAAAAACTTATTCCTCAGTTAGCAGAAGATATTACTAAGGCTAAGTGGATGACCTCAGAGACCTTCTTTTCTGAACCTAGAAAGGTTTACAAAAACATTGGTGATGTTTTAGCTTCTATAGAAAAGAAGGCCTTATAATTTATTGCTCTAAGAATAGTCTGATTCTCTCTTTTAGATCGTCTATATGATACTTGGATAAGTCATCTGTCTTTCTACTCGATTCTAGTAGTGTTTTAGTACTGAATAATGCAGCTCTTAGGACGGCACTCACATCAGTATCTTGTATATCCTTATCATCCATTTTTAACATCTTTATTATCTTATTGACATAGATACGTTGTAAGTTTCTTCTATAAGGAGAGATACTAGCGTTAGATTTTAATTCAGAGAAAATCCCATTTTCTATATCATCAAAAAGTTCCCCTATCCCATAAGCACTATTTCCATTTAGAGATTGATTTTCTATAACTCTTTCCAATCTTTTAGGATTTAACAAGAGTACTAATGCTCTATCTTGGGAGTTACTTATTTTATCCATAAGTCCTTGGTTAGATATTCTCTGTAACACATTTCTATCTATCAGCCATTCTGGAGTAGTGAAAAGATAGTCATTAAGAAACTTCATAGCTCTCTTTTGTTTTTCTTTTTTGACATGTGTAAAAACGACTTCGTCCTGGTCATATGATTTTCGATACTCATATACGCCACCTATATTATTAGTTACATGTCCCATATACCTATTATATTGTCCTATAACGTTATTGTATAATTCTTCTAATTGATCAAAATTCTCACCATCTTCCGAAGACCATTCGATGAGATTAGGAACGATTCTTTTAAGATTAGCAATTCCATAGGCCGATGCTTTCATAGCATCGTCACCTAGATCTTCAGTTTGAGAACTTGGATCTATAACTCTTCTTTGTTGTTGGCCATACCTGTAGATAGCTTGGTCAGCATGATCTATAATCCACTGTCTTGTGATATCTCGATCTGCCTCAGGTGTATTTGCTGTGGGGTTGAGTCTATAGCCATATTCTATAGACCACTTATCATAAGGTCCTATATCTGGCATAAGTCCTACATCCCCATCTTCAGGTTGTGCAACATAATTAAATCTTGCATAATCCATGATGCTAGGTGCTGTACCCATTTTTTTTGTAAAGCTAGGGGAACGTAAAGAGTCTACTGGATAAGCCACACTACTACCCATATTATGCGGAAGACCTAGCGTATGGCCCACCTCATGAGCTGATACAAATCGAATAAGTCTACCCATTACTTCTGTTTTGAAATTGACAGATCTAGCATCTGGATTTATAGCTGCAGTCTGTATAAAAAACCAGTTCCTAAGAAGGTTCATAACATTGTGATACCACATGATATCGCTTTCTAATATTTCACCAGTTCTAGGATCATGGACATGTGGTCCTTGTGCATTCTGTATATCTGTAGAGATATATCTAATAACAGAATATCTTACATCCTCGGGCGACCAGTCTGGATCCTCTTCTTTGGTAGGGGCATCCTTGGCCATAATAGCATTCTTAAAACCAGCCTCCTCGAATGCAGCTTTCCAGTCATTTACCCCCTGCTTCAGATAAGGTATCCATTCTTTTGGAGTTGCAGGATCTATATAATATACAATAGGTTTTACAGGCTCTACTAGTTCACCATTAGCATATGCTACAGGATCTTTAGGTTCTAATTTCCATCTAGTTATATATCTCTTAGAACTTGCTCTCTGAGCATCTGAACTGTAGTCCGTCTGAGAAACAGAAAAATATCCTACTCTTCCATCGTAATATCTGGGTTGCCATGGTACCTCTGGTAACTTGATGAAGGACTGATTCATTTCTACACTAAGCGTGCTCGTAAGTTGGTTGTCTGGTAATTTATTTCCTTTGTAAGTCATGATATGTCTTACCTCTGTATTTTGAGGGAAAGATTTTATATTATCTATAAAGCTCCTCGACTTATCTAGGGAAGAAATTCCAAAACGTTTTCTCTGGTCATTACTCATAGGGCTAATCATAGGTACGTCCGTTTCGAAAAAAGGATTTGCTTTGAAAACAACACCACTACTATCTTTAGAAAGTGCTTCTATGTCAAAACTCATTATCACAGGTTCGAAATTATTATTCCTTACTGACTCATAGATAGGCTTGTCGTAATCAGCAACACTATTATAACTTACAGATCGCAATAGGATTCTATCTCCTTTTCTTTGCCATCTGATAACTTGTTGCGGTTTAGACTTAACACCTGCACCTCCAAAATTTAATCCCTTTACGAATCCAGAAATTCTTGAGACAACGAGAATCTCCTCTCCAATTAGTTCGTTAGGGATTTCGAAATAATAATCATTTTTGATCTTATGTACGGTAAACAATCCGTCATCTGAGATAGCTTTTTTCGTTATAACTTCACTATACTTTTTGATGCCATCTTTATCCTTTTTTTCCTTTTCAGCAGGAGCTTCTTTTTTATTTTTATTTTTTCTAAAAAGCTGAGCTTCACAGGGTAGGCTAGATAAGATGAAACAAGTTATAAGAAGTGTAATTGAAAAGATATTATTTTTCATGATGGATTTTTTCAAGGTATTTATATATGAGTTTAGCTTGTCATTTTACTTCGTCAAATATATATTAAAGAAATTAGATTTTGTATGTAAAAGAATGTCTTATATAGCAAGTTTTATAAACTTATGACTTTTTAAATATCAGCTTTCAGTAATTACATGAACTTCTATCAGATTATTTCATCAGGTCCAAATACTTATAGTCTCAAGGATTTGAACATTTATTCATCTAAATGCCAATAAATATTAATTTTGCATAGTTATATCATCAAAATAGAATTATGAAAAACCTAGTTATATATACTTTTCTACTTGTTTTCCTTACGAGCTCATGTAAGAGCAAGAAAGATGTAGCTGAGCTTACGCCAGAAAAAACAGGCCAGATGACAGTTACGGATAATACACCGCCTAAGGCTAAATTTAGACCAGGTATGGGTTCTGGTAATATAGATGATATGATAGCTCAGTTAGGGCTTAGTGAAGAAAAAGCTGCTTCATTTAAAGCAATCGCTGATAAATATCAGCAAAAAAGAATGGTGCTAAAAGATCAGGCAAAAGAAGATCCTCAAGGTATGGTACAGAAAATGAGAAATATGAGAGATGCGGAGGATGAAGAAGTACAGAATCTGTTGAGCAAGAAGGAATGGACTAAGTATCAAGAGATTCTATCATCTCGGTCTAGAAATAGAAAGGGGAAAGGTGGAGGAACAAATGGTCCTAGAGGAGGGCAATAAGATCTAGTCTGATACTACTGCTTATTTATTTCTAAATTGTAATTAGAAGGTCGTCAAGCTATTATTTGCAAGTCTATCTTAAAGTAATTGTGCTGTTTATCTATTTTTAGCTTACACTAATCTATAAGTTTCTAACAAAGTAGAGGAGGGTTTTTATCTTTAATTCGTTATTAGAAACGGGAATTTAACTAAGCCTAAATGATTCAACTCAAAGGATTGCACAAGTCCTATAAGACAGGATACAATGAACTACATGTACTTAAAGGTATAGATCTGCATATTCCTAAAGGTGCCTTTGTATCTATAATGGGATCTTCAGGATCCGGAAAATCTACTATGCTTAATATCCTTGGTATATTAGATAACTATGATGAAGGAGAATATTATCTCGATGGTAATCTCATCAAAAACTTATCTCAAAAACAAGAGGCAAATTATAGAAACCATCTACTTGGGTTTGTATTCCAGTCTTTCAATTTGCTGGCATTTAAAACAGCAAAAGAAAACGTGGCTTTACCTTTGTATTACCAAAAAGTAGATCGAAAAATAAGACAAGAATTAGCACTAGAGTATCTGGAAAAAGTGGGTTTATTAGACTGGGCGGATCATTACCCTAACCAGATGTCAGGAGGTCAGCAACAAAGAGTAGCTATTGCCAGGGCACTGATAAGTAAACCTAAAATTATTCTTGCTGATGAGCCTACAGGTGCCTTAGATTCTAAGACTTCACAACAGGTGATGGATTTTTTCCACCAAGTACATGCTGAAGGAATAACAGTGGTTATAGTAACTCATGAAAATGAGATAGCTGCAATGACGGAACGGGTTATAAGACTTAGAGATGGTGTAATAGAAAGCGATGTATAAATACGAACTATGAAAAAAATCATAACAATAGATTCTTAAGCATGGCCATAATAGATATAGATAAGTGGCAAGAGATATTTAACTCTATCAGAAAGCATAAGCTAAGAACTGCGCTTACAGCCTTCGGTGTATTCTGGGGTATTTTTATGCTTGTTTTACTATTGGGAGCTGGCAACGGACTGAAGAATAGCATAGAATATAGTTTTAAGAATGATGCGATAAACAGTATATGGCTACATAGGGGCACTACCTCTAAGTCTTTTAATGGGCTAAAGGAAGGAAGGAGAATACAGTTTGACAATTCAGATTATGATTTTTTACTTAATGAGTTTACTCACATAGAAGCACTAACAGGTAGATTCTATATATCGGGTAGTAACGTTACTAAGTACAAAGATAAGGCGCTTTCTTTTTATACAAGAGCGGTACACCCTGGACATAAAGTACTTGAAAATACAGAGGTCATAAAGGGACGATTTATCAATGATAGAGATCTAGATCTGTTTAATAAGGTTGCGGTGATAGGTCGTGTAGTAAGACAGGATTTGATGGGAGATGAGGATCCTATAGGAAAGGAGATTAAGATTGGCGATGTTGTATATACCGTTGTTGGAGAATTTTTTGATTCGGGAGGAGAAAATGAAATGAGGAATATTTATGTCCCCATTACCACTGCCCAGAAGGTATATTCTGGAGGTGATAATATACATCAGTTGATGGTCGCAGGTGGAGATCTTAGCGCTGCGGAGATGGCTATTATGGAAGAAAAGATCAGGATAGCTATGGCTTCTAGAAAGCAGTTTGATCCAGAAGATAGAAGAGCGTTAAGGGTTTATAATAGAGCAGAAGATTATCAGTCATTTGTAAGTTTATTTTCCGCTATCGATGGAATTATATGGATAGTTGGTATTTTTTCTATTCTCGCAGGTGTTATTGGTGTTAGTAATATTATGTTGATTATTGTAAAAGATAGGACGAAGGAAATAGGTATAAGAAAAGCAATCGGAGCAACTCCTATGTCTATTGTTTCTATGATATTACAAGAATCTATTTTCATTACAGGTATTGCAGGGTATCTGGGCATGCTTTCCGGTATAGGGATTATTTTTGCAATCTCTGGAGCTGAGGGCGAGTACTTTAGACATCCCAATGTAGATGTAGGAGTAATTATTTTTGCTTCGGCTGTACTCGTTGTAACAGGTGCGCTGGCAGGACTTATCCCAGCACTTCAGGCTGCACGTATTAATCCAGTAGTCGCTATGAAAAACTAACTTATGGTAGATAGAGATACCTGGCAGGAAATATTTGCAACGATAAAAAAGAATAAGCTACGTACGGCGCTTACTGCACTAGGTGTTTTTTGGGGAATCTTTATGTTGGTATTTCTGATGGGTATAGGGGACGGATTAGAGACAGGTGTTTTTAGAAATTTTGGATCTAGAACCTCTAATATTATGTATGTCTGGTCTCAGAGAAGTTCTCTTCCTTATAAGGGTTTTAAGGCTGGTAGATATAATCCTCTTGTACTAGAAGATGCACAATATGTCAAAGACAATATCGCTAATGTCAAAGCTGTTGTACCCTCCAAGACGATGGAGGAAAGCATCACTGTATACAAGTCTAACTCTGGAAATTATGAGATACGGGGAGAGTTTCCAGAAACTATGTTGGTAGAACCGCTTAAGTTATTTGAAGGGAGATATATCAATACTAAAGATATAGAAGGCAGTCGTAAAATAGCTATCCTAGGGAAGACTGTAAAGGATGAACTCTTTGGAGATCTTAGCCCTATAGGAGAACATATTGTTATTAAAGGGATAGATTTTGTTGTTGCTGGTGTTTTTGGTCCAGAAGAAATTAAGGAATGGACCCAAGACGATATGGAGTCTATCGTTATTCCTTTACCAACTATGAGAACAGCTTTTGGATTAGATCTCTACTTAGAAAACTTTATCGTAGCCGCAGAAGATGATGTCAAAATTGGTGATATCGAAGAGGAGGTAAGAGATGTCCTTAAGCAGCGGAAAGATATACATCCAGATGATCCCTCAGGTATAGGAGGTTTTAATCTTCAAGAGGAATTCCAGCAAGTAAAAAATCTATTTTTTGGAATCAATGCATTCTTGTGGTTTGTTGGTATAGGGACGCTACTCGCAGGTATTGTAGGTGTAAGTAATATCATGCTCATTATTGTAAAAGAACGGACTAAAGAAATAGGAGTCAGAAAAGCACTAGGAGCTTCTCCATCTTCTATTGTAAAAATGATTTTAACAGAATCAGTATTCATTACGGCTATGGCAGGATATCTAGGGTTAGTATCTGGGATATTAGTAATCTGGGGATTGAATTATTTGATGATAAGTCTAAACATAGAAAACGAAAATTTTTACAACCCAAAAGTCAATGTTTATATCGCAATAGGAGCATTAGTTCTATTGGTCATTGCTGGTTCTATTGCAGGATTGATTCCTGCTATACAAGCATCTAAAGTTAACCCCGTGGATGCGCTCAAGGATGAATAAAAGAAAAAGATTTAATATGAAAAAAGGATGTTTGTTTACTTCGATTGGTCTGCTAGCAGTTATGTCTGTGGCGATGGTTTATTATTTTGTCATTCAACAAAAAAAAGATCCCACGATATATGAGACAACTAAACCTGAAATAAATGATATAATAAAAAAGGCTGTTGCTACAGGTTCTATAAAACCTAGGAAAGAAATCAATATAAAACCTCAGGTATCAGGAGTAGTAGAGAAGCTTTATGTTGAAGCAGGACAGATAGTAGAAAAAGGGCAGAAGCTTGCCAAGATAAAACTCATCCCTAGTGAAATCAATATAAATTCAGCTCAGTCAAATGTAGAATTGTCAAAACTTAGACTAAGAGAATCAGAGCGAGAACTAGTTAGACAAAGAAATATATTTAAAAACAAACTAGATGTTCAACAAGCTAGAGCAAGTAGCGAAAACGCCAATAAGGAAGAACAAAGACAGAAAGAATTATTTGAAGAAGGAGTGATCTCTGAAACAGACTATTTACAGTTTAAACTAGATGCTCAGATCAAAAAGAATACCCTAGAAAATGCCGAAATAAGTTCTACAAATAGTATAAGACAATCTGAACTAGAAGTAGAAATCAGAAAGCAAGAATTACAAGCAGCTGTAGATAACCTACAATTGCTGCGAGAAGGTGTAACACAGAATTCTAAGCAAGTTTCCAATGTCATTGTAAGCACTGTTACAGGAATGGTGTTAGATACTCCAGTAGAAGAAGGGGGTAGTGTCATAGAACGAAATACCTTTAACGAAGGAACAAGTGTGGCCGTTATTGCAGATATGAAAAACATTATCTTCGAAGGAAAGGTAGATGAGTCTGATGTAGGTAAGTTGAGAGAAGGTATGCCCCTTATTCTTACGGTAGGTGCTATCAATGAAGAAAAATTTGAAGGTATTCTAGAATTTGTATCTCCTAAAGGTATAGAGGAAGAAGGCACGGTCAAATTTGTTATCAAGGCTGCCATAAAAAATAGCGGAGAAGGTTCTTTTCTTAGAGCTGGATATAGTGCAAATGCTGATATTATCTTAAACAAAAAAGAAGATGTTGTAACAATCAATGAGCGTGATCTTATTATGGAAAAAGATAAGTACTATGTACAAGTAGAAACCTCAGATCAAGAATATGAGAAAAGAGAAGTAGAGTTAGGCATATCAGATGGTATACTTACAGAAATAACATCGAAATTAGATACATCTACAGTGATCAAAGTACAAATAGAAAAATCTGGTAAGTCAGATCAGTAAATATAAATTGCAATTTTAACTGAAAATATCTTCAGATTAGCTAGGGAGTATTTGTAATAGATATCTATATTTCCTCAAACTTATCTACCGTAATTTCGTGTTGGACATTACCAGTATGTTTTATTACTGATGGCTCGAAGAGCATGATGTGGACTTCTTCTTGAGCAGTAGGTCTGTGTTCTACTCCTCTAGGTACCATAATCATTTCTCCTTCTTGTATTATTTCCTTCCTGTCTCTGAACTCCATTGTTAGTTCTCCTTTTAAAACATAAAATAATTCATCTTCTTCTTCATGTTGATGCCATACAAAATCTCCCTTCAGCTTGGCTAGTTTTACATCCTGACCATTTAGAGAACTTATGATTTTAGGACTCCAATGGTCTGTAAATTTCGATAATTTTTCTGCTATATTTATTTTCTTCATAACTAAGTGATTACAATTGTACAAGGAAACAATTTTACTGGTGTAATAATAATAAAGCAGTATCTAATTTTTAATTGATTTTGCATCTAAAATTATTTACTCATCGATAAGGTTTGGGAGGTAGATACTTTAAGATAAAAATTTCATTGTTCATGTTTCCAGGCTTTTCCTGAGGAACTAGATCGAAAAAGACAGTTAAGCTTGTAAAGCATTTTTCTTTAGAACGAATTTCTGCAATGTTAAAAAAAAATTACAATTGTTTTTTCAATCTCGTTTGAGAATAATTCATTTTAGAGTTGAAGTAGACTTGACAGAAACCACTTCCGTCGTGAATGATTAGAATTTTCATGGAGTCCTCTACTAAGTCTATTTTACACTGAGCTGGATATTTTAGCCCTTTGTAAAATATTTTGAGCTTATTTATATGGCCAGTTAATTTGGAATTAGCAAAATCGTTAAATTCATAATTATAGTAAAAATTAGAATTCTGACTTGATGCAGAAATTGATAATGAAAATAGAACGAAAATAATATTTAAGATTTTTATTTCATTTTATATATACGACATTGACTTTTATACTTGCTTATATAAAGTACTAACGGGTATGAGGCTCCTTACGTTCCCTATGTTAAGATACATATAAAAAAAAATCCCCTCTCTACTAGAAGCAGAGAGGGGAGTAGTTTAAATTAATATTTTGGGGAGCTTGTTGTTTACTCCGTGATTTTCATAAACCGTTGTACTTTGTTAGAGTTGCCGTTTGAAACTCTGATAAAGTATGCTCCAGATCTGTAATCTTCTATACTGATCTCTTTAGTAGTTCCTTCATTAATATTATGATTCATAGATTCTATTCTATTACCTACTGCATCATATATTTCTATATCTGAACTGTCTTCATTTACATCTAAGAATTCTAACATGATTTGCTCGTTAGCAGGATTAGGGAATATTCTGTAAGACACTTCATCATTGTTAGCTATTATGTTTGCCGTACATGGTGTTGCTTCATCTTCTGACCAATCAGATGAACTATCGCCAGTACCGTTATACTCTAAACTGTTAGGAGCTGAAAATGCAGGAACAAAATCTCCAGTTGTCCAGATTCCAGCTTGAACAGCAACAGAAGATCTTTGGTGTCCGCTTGATCCCCATTCCACATAATCTATTAAATCATTAGGATCAGTATAATCATTGATAAGATATAGCCCCATCTCGCCATCTGCAGCATCTACAGTAAATCCACTTACAGTTAATAGCTCTCCTGGATCTAACATCATGTCTCCTCCACATACGATTGTGAGGTTCGAAATAGTACTATAAGCAGGGAAATTACATAACCAGTAAGAAGCTACATTTTGACTAGCTGTACCTATGTTGGCAAGTTCTATGTCACCATTTGCGTTTATCTCATTGATAACAATAATTGCTTCACCAGCTCCACCATCACAATTAGCTCCTGTAAGTCTAACAACTTCTACTGAATTAGATAATGAAAAACATCCTTCTAGATCAGCTACGTTTAGATCCATTTCTAATCCCACTATTCCGTCAGAATAACTTATATGCCAGATAAAACAACTTCCTTCTCCTGCTCCATCAAAATCTACATCAGATGGATCTCCAGGTAAGCCAAGAATTACACCTAGATCACTAGTTACAATCCATTGTGAGTTATCGCCAGAATTTCCACTTACAGTAACTTCTCCAGTTGGGATCATATCTGCATCTCCATCACTTACACAGAATTCATAAGGACCTCCTGAGATATTTCCTCCTTCTACACCATCTCTATTGACAGTAATAGCATTAGAGAGTGAGAAGCATCCTTCTAGATCTGCAGCATTAGCTCCTACAGTAGCTCCTGTTAGTCCGTCTTCAAAAGATAGATGCCACACAAGACATACACCCGCTCCTGCACCTTCTAGGTCAAATGGTGGTGCAGCAGGTAAGGCTAAAATTTCTAAGTTATCATCAGTTATTACCCAAGCTGAATTACTACCTACATTACCCGAAAGCGTAACGTCAAATGGATCAGGAGTGCCATCGCCAGCACATATCGAGATCTCTACAGATCCATCAGTAATTGCTAATGCTCCACCCTCAGCGTTACATGCAGTTGAACTTTCTCTGAATACTGAAATACTATTAGATAAGCTGAAGCAATCCCCGTCAATATCGCCAGCATTAAGATCTACTTCTAAACCAGTAATATCTCCGTCATAACTTAGGTGCCATATTAAACAAGTTCCTGTACCAGCGCCATCAAAATCAACAACACCTGGCATAGGAGGTAATCCTAAAATATTTCCTTGGCTATCCGTAACAATCCACTGAGAGTTCATTCCTGAGTTATTAGCCAAAGTAATAGAACCAGCAGGAATCATATCAGGAACACCATCACCTATTTCGGTAAAGGTGAAAGGTCCGCCAAATAGTTCACCACTATTAGCCTGACAACCATCTGCATTTTCTCTTATAACAGTAACACTGTTAGATAAGCTGAAACAATCACCATCAAGATCTCCAGCATTCATTCCCATTTCTAGACCAGAAATATCACCATCATAGCTTAGGTGCCAAATGAGGCAAGTACCAGCACCAGCGCCATCAAAATCAACAACACCTGGCATAGGAGGTAATCCTAAAATATTTCCTTGGCTATCCGTAACAATCCACTGAGAGTTCATTCCTGAGTTATTAGCCAAAGTAATAGAACCAGCAGGAATCATATCAGGAACACCATCACCTATTTCAGTGAAGGTAAATGGACCACCCTCTAAAATACCACCATCCGCTGTACAATCATCACAAGCTCCGCCTGTTTCATCTCTTACAACTGCTATAGGATTAGAAAGCGAGAAACAACCTTGTAGGTCATTGGCATTCGCACCCATTTCAGCACCAGTTATATCACCATCAAAACTTAAGTGCCATACAAGACAAGTTCCTGCACCAGCACCGTCAAAGTTTACTACATCGAAAGATGGTGGTAAACCTAATATCATACCATTTTCATCAGTAACTACCCATTGCGAGTTAGCTCCAGAGTTTCCAGATAGCGTTATCGCATCAGCAGGAATATTATCTTCTTCACCGTCACCAGCACAGAACTCAAAAGGGCCACCTTCAAGTGTTCCGCCTTCAGGTTGGTTTCTTACAACTGCTATAGGATTAGAAAGCGAGAAACAACCTTGTAGGTCATTGGCA
>CAYYWZ010000002.1:132121-143719 GCA_964475415.1 uncultured Saprospiraceae bacterium
TATCTTCTTCACCGTCACCAGCACAGAACTCAAAAGGGCCACCTTCAAGTGTTCCACCTTCAACTTCACATGGAGGTCCACAACAAGATAATATAGATAATTCGTCTATATCCCAAGCCCTTACTAAGGATCCATCAGGATCCGTGCAGTATCCTAGTAGCTCAAAACTAAAAACAGTTTCTTCCGTTACAGTAAATTCTGAAATGTCAGTAAAGTCAAATTCTTGGAGACTCCAGTCGTTACCAGTAGGTATATCTGTTTGTAGAAATACTTCTTCTCCATTAGCTGTTACCCTAACTCCATAGAACTGAGGATAATTGTTTGGTCCAGAATCTCCGTTTATCCAATCATAGGTAAGTGGAGCATTTTCATAGAAACGTATACCACTTAGTGAACCCGTATCATCGTCTCCTGGTGTAACAACAATATCAAAACGTATTGCCTTATCACTGTTAGGAGCAAAATCACAATCATTCAAAGAACTTACGCACATTGCAATGCCTTCCACACCTGGAGTACAGGAATGTCCATTCAGTGCAGGATTTAATCTGTAAAGATTTCCGCCTTGTACATTGAAATCTGTACAAGCAGATTCTTCTGGTGTTGTAGCAGTAAATTCTGCATAATCTTGATTAGAACCCGCTGCTAGTGCTAAACATTCATTAAAATCAAAATGTAAAACAGTACTAGCGTCTGTACAAAGTACAATCGAGTTGTTAGTTTCTATTTCTGGGGTAGTACCTCCAATGAGGTAGAAACTGTTAATTAGTAAGGTTAAAATTAGTAGAGGAATTTTCTTCATAATTCGGTATTTTAAATTTTAGTTTTGCTGAATGCATTAAAAGTACTTTTTAAGTGTCTGAAATCTGTTTCAGAATCATCACGAAAGTATCACAAGGGCTGTTCTTGCGATTCCTTATTTTTTTGAATGTTGAAGGGATTAAGTGATTTGAGAATTTTGAGTAATAAACTACTGTTTATCAAATATATACATAATAGGCAAATACTTAATGTATTACAGTTTCTTATTTAACCATTTTTTTAAGGGGCTTCAACTATTAGACTCAATTGTGTCGGGACGGACAATTTTTAGTTAGCCGGTTTTCACAAAGAACGAAATTATTCCGACTTAATAAAAGTAAGATAATAATTTAATATGAAGGTTTTGGGAAAATTGTCTTCTTATAAAAAAAATAAACCCAAAACCTCTCCCTAATATTTACTTTTCGGTTATTCTATATTGCAATTACCTTCTATTGTTATATCGCCATCGCTTAAGTTCAGTACTTGATTATTATCAGCCTCATGTGTGATAGTCATATCTCTGAGTATCAGATTACCTTCATTTTGTATGGTTGCATTTGATGTTCCTGAAGCATTAATTCCAAATCCTATTAAAGCAACAGTTTTCCCAGGGGCAATACTGAAAGTAGGTAAGGATGAACTGCACGTCACTTTTATATTATCATTTACATCTGCAAGAATTGTTATATTCTTATCTATAGTTACATCTTGCGCAAGGTCATTTATTGTTTGATTAGCAATTACATCAGTGAGTAATATCGTATCTCCATCTTCCGCACAGTCTATAGCAGCTATAAGGCTTCCATATGTCTCAGCAAGGGTATTAGAAACTGTTATATCGCAATAATTATCTAAACATACTTGGATGCCCCAGCTTTCTAAGCTACCTCCATCTTGATTGAAAACATCTTCCACTTCTAAGGTCCAAGTTCCTCTCATAGGATTCGTATCAAAACCACTTAATAGATTGTCTGGTATATAAGTTCCACCATCAGTAGGAGGACAAGGCCAATTATTATTAGCGGCTTCATCATCTAAATTGATGTCAAAATTGTTTTGTTGATTACAGGGTCTGTCAAAAAAGGTAACAGCAGTAGAAGATGGATCATATAAGGTAAAAACTAAATCGCTTACATAAGTATGCGATCCCTGTAAGTTGATTACATTAAGATCTGTTATATCTCCCTTATCGGCAAGCGTTAGGTCTGAAAATACAGTAGGTGTTCCACTAGAACTAATAGATATAGGCAGATCACTACTTAGAAAGTCAAAACATACGGCTGTTTCGAATTCCCACTCATCTGTCCATACAGACTCGCCGCAAGAGTTTACGGATCTAACTCTCCAGTAATAAGTCTGGGCATCCTCTATAATTCCTTCTAAATCTACGCTAGTATTACTTGTGCTACCATTAGCTATAATATTTCCTCCCGAGGGTAGGGTACTCAATTCATAATCATAATTTTCTGCATCTGATGAACTTGTCCAACTAAGAATTACTTCTAACGATGTCCCTGTTTCTCCATCACTAGGAGACGATAGAGAAGGAGTAGCAGCTGGAGTAACTACTTTTAAATCAAAAACTTGTTCCTGTGTTATTGCTTCTGAGACACCTCTAACTCCTAGGATGAAATCACCAGCTAACCCATCTAAATTGTCTATTGTTACAATAGAGCTATTGCCTGGAATTACTGGATTGGCAGAAAAATTTGCTGTAGCACCTGCAGGTAAGTTTAATATAGTAAGGTCTATCGGTTCATCATAATCTTGTATACTATTTGTTATAATTTCAAAGCTTTCAGCATCTGTTTGACAAACTTCAAGTGAGCTTGGATTTAAGCTAATGGTAAATCCAGGAGTACCTTGTAATATTTCTATATCAGCATTATTAATATCAAAGAATATATTATCACTACATCTTATCATATACCTCGCTGTAGTTGTAAGACCTACCGGAACAGTAATATCATAATCGCCATCATTCGCAACATTACTTGCTAGGGTAGTAGTATAAGTGAAACCACCATCATAGGATAATAATATATCTACATTAGCACAACTTATTGGTGCCTGATCCGAATTGGCCACATCCCATTCTACTGTTACTATTTCCGTTTCCATCCATGTGCTTGCACTGTTGTGTGTCGTTACCAAGAAAGGACCTGCAGCAGCATCAGTAGTAACCACTACATCGGTTTCAGCTGTACATCCAGTATTACTCATATCAGCGTTATCAGGTATGTCTCTTACCGTCACTCGGAAATTCATAGTTCTTGATATAGAAGGCAATACCTCCCATTGATCAGTTGTATTATTTACAGTTGTAGCAAGTCTGGGGAAATACCTAGCCGGATCTAGCAGAGCAAAATTTGATCTAAAAGTAGGACCGCCTGTATTTGTTGATTCCGGAGGCATCGTTGCAGATTGGTTATCCATCTGCTCCCAATTATAAGACATAATATCACCATCAGCGTCATCACCAACTGCCTCTAATACAAAAGGAGTAGAAACAGGAATCGTATAATTACTTATAGGATCTACTGTCGGCGCATTATTACTAAATGGTATAATATTAAAACAGCTTGTCGTCTCTATTTCGTCTGCAATTTCTTCTAATGTGATAGCGTGGAAATATGCATCACTATTATTCTGTACATTAGGATTACATATACCTGCATAACCCATTATTGTACTTGCAGAACCGGGTTCCATAGCTGTCGCATTATTCCGGTTGCAACTATTATTTTGCGTATGGTTTCCACCAAACTGATGTCCTATTTCATGTGCTACATAATCTATAGAGAAAGGATCACCAACAGGAACTTCTTGTCCTGTTACTCCTCCAGCTTTTGTGTTGTTATTACATACAGAACCTAAATACGCTACTCCACCACCACCGGTACTGAAAACATGGCCTATATCATAGTTTGCACTTCCTATAATATTATCTACATTGTCTTGATTCTCGCCTAACATTGCACCACCGCTACCATTTGTATAAGGATCATTTCCTGAATTATAGTAGAAAAGTTCATCTGTATTTGCGATAAGTAATAATCTTACGGTTATGTCTGCTTCATAGACTTCATTCACTCTATTGATAACAGTTATCACTTCCCCTAGTACGATACCAGAGTCACCAGCATTATTAGCTCCGTGGAAGTTTGAATATTCAGCAGTAGTAGCATTTGCTAACCTATAGGTTCTTAATTCGCAATCTCCCTGTCGTAAGCCATTAGAATTTTCAGATCTATTTTCTTCTTCTTCTTTTATTTTATGTAAATCACAGCTCCATTTGTGCGTATTTGTATAGTCCGATTTTCTGTAAATGATTCTAGTATTCTTATCATTTCTCTGGTAATGGTCTATAAATGTTTTTTCACCTAATTCAGTAATGACTGCTCTAAATCCTTTATTCGTATAATCTATTCTTATTCTTCGGATTGGATTATTGATAGATCTACCATAAAATGTTTTGAATTGAGGGTACTTGTCACTAAGGCCCTTTTCCATCATTTGATATTCTATAATTTCAAATTGGTCTATGCTCCCATCAGCCAGCATTACTTCTATCGTTGTATTGACTTTGTTTTTTTGTGCATCTCCCTCCATGGAAGCTGTCCAAAGGGTAGCTTTCATAGTCTTGTCGTCCAGATTAGCTAATACATACCTGTCAGGGACAATATCTCTAGCCCCTTTAGAGGATATATCCTCCTCTCTTAATTGGTTCCAATCTTGAGCAATAACAATATTACTGAATGCGCCTAGAAGAACTAAAAGAACAATTCTTAGCATTTTATATTTATTTAAGATAATAACATTGAGGTAACTTCCTCAAAATAAGTATTTATCAGGAAAAACTTAAAATTAATTTTCCTCCTTTCAAACATGTTTCAGCTAATTGGAGTTCATAATTCTGTATTTGTCAATTTAAGAATTATAGTATATTTATAGCCTAAGTAAAATATGCCAAGAATGCCTGATTATAGAATGTCTGTAAATGGATCCTTCTTATCAACAATGGATGAGATAGCTTCCGAAAAGTTAGATCTAGTTAGAGAAGATGATTTTTCTTATCATCTCTTACATAATAACAAGTCTTACAAGGTGCAATTACTAAGTTATGATATCAACCAAAAAACAGTTAGAATAAAGGTTTCTGGTAAAGAATTTGATGTTGCTATAGAGGATTCATATGATATATTAGCCAAAGAATTAGGTTTTGCTAATACTGGTAATAAAAAGATAAAAGAGCTTAAATCTCCCATGCCAGGTCTAGTTTTAGAGACTATGGTGAAAGCTGGTGACACGGTAGAAGAAGGAGCTGCCTTATTGATTCTAGAGGCTATGAAAATGGAAAACGTTATTAAGTCTCCCACAGATGGTGTTATAAAAGCTGTTCTAGTAAAAGAAAAAGAGGCTATCGAAAAATCTCAACTTTTGATTGAATTCGAATAATATGAAAGATAGCTTATTTAAGGAATTCGCAAGTCAGTCAAAACAAGATTGGATCAATAAAATAAAAGTAGATCTGAAAGGGAAATCTATAGAGGAACTAGACTTAAAGATTTCTGATCATGTAAGTATATCACCATTCTCTCATAAAGAGGATCTAGCTTCTCATACTTTAGCTTATAGAAAAAAAGCTACTAATAGTTGGAATATTACCGAGGTTTTGAATGTCAAAGATTATCAACTATCTAATAAGTTAGCGCTGAACTTCCTTCAGCTAGGCGTAAGTTCTTTAGTTCTGGAATTCGATTCTATTCCTGCTCTACAGGACATAGAGCAACTGTTTAATAATATACGTATTGACTATATCAGCTTACATATTCTTTTACATGACAGAGATAGATTACAATTTATAGAAAGATTTATAAGTTATCTAGGAAGTCAGTCTTATGATCTAAGTTCTCTCAAGGGCTCGATAAGAGCAAGGCAGTTTGTAGGGAAGGAGGCGTATGAATCTTTACAACTTCTCTCGGAAAATCTGCCATTATACAGAAGCCTATTTATTTCAGAATCTAAAGATAATAGTCTTTCAACTGATGATGGTTTATCTGATATTTTACATGCAACATATCAGCAAATAGAATTATTAAGCGTAAAAGGAGTCGCGCTAAACCTTATAAAACAACAATTCATATTTCAAATCTCAGGCGGCTTATCCTATTTTACAGAGATAAGTAAGGTAAGAGCACTTAGGATATTGATCGATCTATTGTGTAGCGCCTATTCAATAGAAAAAAGTACAAACATATACATAGATTATAGAACGGCACAGAATACAGCGCACGACAATCCTGATTACAACAAAATACAAGTAACTACTCAAGCTATGGCAGCAATTGCAGCAGGAGTAGATGACCTATATTTGTCTGGCGTCAATTACAAAGATGATCAAGAAAGCTTGTTAGAGGATAGAAGAATTTACAATAATATCCAGCATATTTTACAAATGGAAAGTTACCTAGATCGAGTTGTAGATCCAGCAGCTGGAAGTTATTATATCGAACAGATGACAGATAAGATAGCTGGGTCAGCATGGAATATTTTTAGAAATAAAGTAAAAGCATAAAGTGAAAAAAATATTAATAGCAAATAGAGGAGAAATAGCGTTACGAGTAATGCGATCTGCTAAGAAGATGGGTATTGCAACTGTTGCGGTATATTCTGAAATAGATAGAAATGCTCCTCATGTATTATTTGCAGATGAGTCCGTTTGTTTAGGACCGGCCCCTTCTGTAGAATCGTACTTGTTAGGCGAAAAAATCATAAAAGAATCTCTTAGGCTTGGTGTAGATGGTATCCATCCGGGATATGGTTTCTTAAGTGAGAATGCGGATTTTGCGAAAAAAGTTACCGAAGCAGGAATAAAATTTATCGGGCCTTCCCCACATTCTATAAGAGTGATGGGAAGTAAATTGGCAGCTAAGGAAACAGTAAAAGCCTATGATATTCCGATGGTTCCAGGTATCGATGAAGCGGTAGTAGATCCTGTAAAAGCTATAGCAATAGCACAAGAGATCGGCTTCCCGATACTGATCAAAGCTTCTGCAGGAGGAGGTGGTAAGGGAATGCGTGTAGTAGAAAAAGCTTCAGAGTTAGAAGATCAAATGAAGCGTGCAATTAGTGAGGCGGAATCTGCATTTGGAGATGGCTCCGTTTTTATAGAGAAATATATAAGTAGTCCTAGACATATCGAAATTCAGATTCTAGCAGATCAGCATGATAACACTTTATATGTATTCGAGAGAGAATGTAGTATACAGAGAAGACATCAGAAGGTAGTGGAGGAAGCTCCTTCCGTCGTAGTAGATGAAGATCTCAGAAAACGTATGGGGGAAGCTGCGGTAAAAGTTGCGGAGTCTTGTAACTATGAGGGAGCGGGAACTGTAGAGTTTCTCTTAGATGAAAATAAGAATTTTTATTTCCTAGAGATGAATACGAGGTTGCAAGTAGAGCATCCTGTTTCAGAATTAATTTCTGGAATAGACCTAGTAGAAGAACAGATCAAAATTGCTAGGGGAGAACATCTTGAAATTCAACAATCAGATCTCAAAATAAAAGGCCATGCGCTAGAACTAAGAGTCTACGCTGAAGATCCAAAAAATAATTTTCTACCTTCTATAGGAAAGCTGGAAGTATATATAAAACCACAAGGAAAAGGTGTAAGACTAGATGATGGCTATCGGGAGGGTATGGATATTCCTATATACTACGATCCTATGATTGCTAAGCTTGTTACCTACGGTGCTGATAGGGGAGAAGCGATAAGTCGAATGAAAAAGGCTATAGAGGATTATACCATTAAGGGTGTAGAAACTACCCTAGGGTTCGGTACTTTTGTTTGTAATCACGAAGCCTTTGTATCTGGTGATTTTGATACGCATTTTGTAAAAAATTATTTCACTCCTGAGTTAATACAAGCTGAAGAAGATGAATTATCGAGCATAGCAGCACAGGTAGCTTTAAATATATTTTTAGAAAAGAAAAAGACCCTTGTCGTTCCTAATCACTAGCCAATATAATAAATGGATTTTTCTGATATACCATATAAAAGAATAAAAGATCAAGACCAAAAAAAAGGTGAGGATACTTGGATGACTCCAGAGGGGATAGAGATCAAAACAAGTTATGATGCGTCTGATGTGTCAAGTGCAGATCATCTAGATTTTGTGTCAGGTATCTCTCCATACCTGAGAGGTCCTTATAGTTCTATGTATACAGTTAGGCCATGGACGATAAGACAGTATGCAGGATTTTCTACAGCTAAGGCGAGTAATGCTTTTTACAGAAGGAATCTTGCTGCGGGACAGAAAGGCTTGTCTGTTGCTTTTGATCTAGCTACCCATAGAGGTTATGATTCAGATCATGAGCGTGTTACAGGTGATGTAGGTATGGCTGGAGTTGCTATAGACTCTGTCGAGGATATGAAAATATTGTTTGATCAGATTCCTCTAGACAAGATGAGTGTTTCTATGACAATGAACGGGGCGGTAATTCCGATCATGGCATTTTTTATAATTGCTGCGGAGGAGCAGGGAGTAACACCTGACTTACTTAGTGGTACTATCCAAAACGATATCCTCAAAGAGTTTATGGTCAGAAATACATACATATATCCTCCAGATTCTTCAATGAAAATTATCGCTGATATATTTAAGTATACAGCTAAGTATATGCCTAAGTTTAATTCCATAAGTGTAAGCGGATATCATATGCATGAAGCAGGAGCTCCTGCTGCATTAGAAGTAGCTTATACGCTTGCGGATGGACTAGAATATATTAAAACGGGTATAGCTGCAGGATTGAAGGTAGATGATTTTGCGCCTAGGATTTCTTTTTTCTGGGGCATAGGAATGAATCATTTTATGGAGGTGGCTAAATTGCGAGCAGCTCGTGTCCTTTGGGCGAAAATTGTCAATCAGTTTGAACCTAAAAATCCAAAATCTTCAATGCTTAGAACACATTGTCAAACTTCTGGATGGAGTCTTACTGCTCAAGACCCATATAATAATATTGCTAGAACAACAGTAGAAGCTATGGCGGCAGTACTAGGTGGTACCCAGTCACTACATACGAATTCGTTAGATGAAGCCTTAGCACTTCCTACAGATTACTCTGCAAAAATTGCTAGAGATACGCAGAAATATATTCAGTCATCTACAGACCTTACAAAGACGGTAGACCCCTGGGGAGGTTCTTATTATGTTGAATATTTGACAGATAAGATTATAAAAAAATCTTGGGAACTCATAGAAGAAATAGAAGCACTTGGTGGTATGGCATCTGCTATAAGTAAGGGCTTACCCAAAATGAAAATCGAAGATGCTGCAGCAAGAAAACAAGCTAGAATAGACAGTGGTTTAGATAAGATTTTAGGTGTAAATATTTTCAAAAAGGAGATTGATGAAAATATAGAAGTACTAGAAGTAGATAACTCCCAAGTACGAAAAGAGCAGATAGGTAAAATAAACCAGATCAAATCAACAAGAAATTCTAATGCTGTTGAAAAAGCGTTATCCAAACTTACGGAAATAGCTTCTTCAGGAAAAGGTAATTTGCTGGAACAAGCTGTAGTTGCAGCAAGACAAAGAGCAACGCTTGGAGAAATTTCTAGTTCTATGGAGTCTGTATTTGGTCGATATAAAGCAGTAACACAATCAGTAAGCGGCGTGTATTCAAACGAAATAAAACAAGATAGTTCATTCCTTGAAGCTAGAGTGGTAGCAGATAGATTTGCGGAAAAATTTGGTCGAAGACCTAGGATCATGGTCGCTAAATTGGGACAAGACGGTCACGATAGAGGTGCTAAGATTATAGCTACCAGCTTTGCAGATATTGGTTTTGATGTGGACATAGGACCTTTGTTTCAGACACCGTCAGAAGCGGCAAGACAAGCGGCGGAAAATGATGTACATATATTAGGTATTTCATCTTTAGCAGCAGGTCACAAGACCTTGGTTCCTGAGACAATTAAAGCCTTAGAAAAAATAGGCCGAGGAGATATATTGTTAATTTGTGGAGGTGTCATTCCTCCAAAGGATTATGATTTTTTATTCGAGGCTGGTGTTGCTGGAGTATTTGGTCCAGGTACTATTATTTCCAAGGCAGCTGTAGAAATTTTAGAAATTCTATTGAACGATTAGATATGAAAGAAACGTATAAGATACTTAATGAGAAGTTAGAGCAATCTAGATTAGGTGGAGGAGAGGAACGTATAAAAAAACAACATGCTAAAGGGAAACTTACTGCAAGAGAAAGAATACACTTTCTTATAGATGAAGGTACTTTCGAGGAGATAGGTGCGCTAGTAACACACAGGACTAAGGATTTTGGTATGGAGTCTCAGATTTTTCCTGGTGATGGTGTTATAACGGGTCATGGTTTAGTCAACGGAAGATTAGTTTATGTTTTTGCTCAGGATTTTACCGTTTTCGGAGGCTCGCTTTCTGAAACGCATGCGGAGAAAATATGTAAAATAATGGATCTAGCCATGAAGACTGGCGTTCCATTGATAGGGCTTAATGATTCGGGTGGTGCTCGTATACAAGAGGGGGTTCGGTCACTCGGTGGCTATGCTGATATCTTCTATAGAAATGTACGTTCATCCGGTGTGATACCTCAGATATCAGCCATCATGGGCCCTTGTGCTGGAGGTGCAGTATATTCTCCTGCAATAACTGATTTCACCCTTATGGTAGAGGATACAAGTTATATGTTTGTTACGGGGCCTAACGTTGTAAAAACAGTAACCAATGAGGAAGTAAGTTCCGAAGAATTAGGAGGGGCAAGCACACACTCAACTAAGTCAGGAGTAACACATCTCACGAGTGCAAACGATCTAGAATGCATTGCAGATATTAAAAAATTACTTAGTTATTTTCCTCAGAACTGTCATGAAAAGGCACCTAATCAAGTTTATAAGCTAGGCGAAGAAATACGAGAAGAGTTAGAATCTATTATCCCAGAAAGTGCCAACCAACCCTATGATATGCATGATGTGATCAAGGGGCTTACAGATGTGGATTCTTTTATGGAGATCCATAAGGATTATGCAGAAAACATCATTGTAGGATTTGCAAGGTTAGCAGGAAAGAGTATTGGTATTGTAGCCAACCAACCTATGCACCTTGCAGGTGTACTAGACGTAAATAGTTCTAAGAAAGCTGCTAGATTTACTAGGTTCTGTGATTGTTTTAATATACCCTTACTGGTACTAGTAGATGTACCTGGTTTTCTTCCAGGCACTGATCAGGAGTGGAATGGTATTATTGTCAATGGAGCTAAGCTATTATATGCATTGAGTGAAGCTACCGTTCCACGTATAAGCCTTATAACAAGAAAGGCCTACGGTGGTGCATATGACGTAATGAATAGTAAGCATATAGGAGCAGATTTTAACTTCGCATGGCCTTCAGCAGAAATTGCAGTTATGGGTGCCAAGGGTGCTAGTGAGATTATCTTCAGAAATGAAATCAAGAAAGCTAACGATCCTGAAGCGAAGCTTAAGGAGAAAGAACAAGAGTACGCAGATCTTTTTGCTAATCCATACTCTGCAGCAGAAAGAGGATTTATCGACGAGGTTATTTTCCCTAGAGAGACCAGAAGAAAGCTTATAAGATCTTTTGCAGTCCTAGAAAATAAGCTGGACGAATTGCCATATAAGAAGCATGGGAATATACCGTTGTAGGCATTATTGATAGGCAGGTATAAATTATTAGATTTATTCGTTAGTTATGAGCAAGACTCCTAATTCTGTCGTTTGAAAATTGAACGGCTGAAAACTAT
>CAYYWZ010000003.1:0-123223 GCA_964475415.1 uncultured Saprospiraceae bacterium
CTGTATTAGCTTGGTCTCTAAATGTAAATGAGGAAAAAGCTTCCTACTTAGTAGACGAATCCTATAATCAGATATTTATAGATGGATCTGTAGAAGGAGGTATTGTTTCGGGTACGGATGATAAAGAAACGCTAGAAGGTGTTCATATATATCCTAATCCTGTAAATGGTGAATTCAATATAGAAATCGAGGGTGTAGATATGAAGGATGTACAAGTCAGAATTTTTGATAATACAGGTAGACTAGTACTTCGAAGAGCTGGTGATACGACCATAGATGTTGATAATCTTCCAGGAGGACTGTATATGTATCACTTACAAACGGAAGATAAAATAGCAACAGGTAAATTGCTATTTGTCAAGTAACCCGATTATATTTTTTTTATCCCATGAATAAGAAGAAGCCCCAGATTAGAAATTTCTAATCTGGGGCTTCTTCTTATTTTATAGATACTTCTGGATATAGACTATCAAATAAATCTCTAGAATATTAAGCCCTTTAAATCTCTCTAATCCCTTTCGACTAGAGACACATTGACATAAAAAAACCACTTACAAGAATACCTGTAAGTGGTTTTATATTTTAAATGCTAGAGAAAATTATTTCCCTGCATTATATCTTTTGCTCACCTCATCCCAGTTGATTACATTGAAGAATCCTTTTACATAGTCAGGTCTTCTGTTCTGGTAATGTAAGTAGTATGCATGTTCCCATACATCAATTCCTAATATAGGTGTGCCACCACAGCCTACACCAGACATCAATGGATTATCTTGGTTAGGACTAGAACATACCTCTACTTTTCCTCCCTTGTGTACACATAACCATGCCCATCCTGATCCGAATCTTGTTCCAGCAGCAGCAGCAAATTTTTCTTTGAACCCATCATAAGAACCATAAGCCTCATTGATAGCATCAGCAAGATCTCCAGAAGGAGCTCCACCGCCATCAGGACTCATCACACTCCAGAATAGAGAGTGGTTATAGAATCCTCCACCATTATTTCTGACAGCACTATTGTTCATGTCTAGATTATGTAGAATATCTTCTATACTTTTTCCTTCTAGATCCGTTCCTTCTATAGCAGCATTAAGTTTTTTTGTATACCCCGCATGGTGTTTTCCATGATGTATCTCCATCGTTCTAGCGTCTATATGTGGTTCTAGAGCATCATGTGCATACGGTAAATCTGGTAGTGTAAAAGCCATTTTTTATATATTTTGATTTGAATAATAGTATTTAATCTCTTAACAGATTTGAAGGTAAGAAGTTCGACCCGCTATTGCTAAAAATTTACATTAATTTTCGCTTATTTCATGAAAGTGTATCTCAGGATGATTTTCTTCTATCGTTTTTAGGGTCCATGCAGACTCTGCTAAGAATACATATTCACCTTCTATATCTTTTGCAATATTAGCTTTTCTTCTTTTGATAAACTCTTTGAGTGCTACATCACTGTCCCAGCTCATCCACAATGCTTTATGCAGATTGATAGGTTCATATTTACAAGAGGCTCCATATTCATGTTCGAGTCTGTATTGTATTACATCGAACTGTAAGGCTCCTACTGTACCGACAATTTTTCTGTTGTTATCGACCTTAGTAAACATCTGCGCAACGCCTTCTTCCATTAATTGATTCAGTCCCTTATTGAGTTGTTTCGTTTTAAGGGGATTAGCATTTTCTACATATCGGAATTGCTCTGGTGAGAATCGAGGAATACCCTTGAAATGTAATGTTTCTCCTTCGGTAAGACCATCTCCTATTTTAAAATTTCCTGAATCGTAGAGCCCTATAATATCTCCTGGGTAGGCTTCTTCGACGATGGTTTTTTTAGAAGCCATAAAGGCTGTCGGATTAGAAAACTTTAATTTCCGTTCTTGACGTACATGTAGGTAGTTGGTATTTCGTTGGAATTTTCCAGAACAGATTCTCAGAAACGCGATACGATCTCTATGCTTAGGATCCATATTAGCGTGGATCTTAAATACAAATCCAGAAAATTTATCTTCAGTAGGTAAGACAACTCGTTCTTCTGTTTCTCTACTCAGTGGTGATGGTGCTATTTCTGTAAAACAATCTAGTAATTCTTTTACACCGAAATTATTAATCGCACTACCAAAAAACACAGGACTCAGTTCTCCAGCCAGATATTTTTCTTTGTCAAAAGCAGGATACACACTGACAATCATATCTATTTCTTCTCTCAGTTCAGCAGCCAGTCTTTCTCCTACTTTTTCCTCCAGGGTATTATCACTAAGATCTTCTATAGTCATCACATCTTCCGATGACTGCTTACCGTGTGGAGAAAAAAGTACTAACTTTTTCTCATATAAATTATATACGCCTTTAAATCTTTGTCCCATACCTATAGGCCAACTTAGAGGGCATACATTAAGACCAAGTTTTTCCTCTACCTCATCGAGTAGATCTATACCATCTTTTCCTTCCCGATCTAGTTTGTTGATAAACACGATCATAGGCGTATCTCTCATTTTACAAACCCCTACAAGTTTTTCTGTCTGCTCCTCCACACCCTTGGCAACATCTATTACAACGATTGCACTATCTACGGCTGTCAGCGTTCTGTAAGTATCTTCTGCAAAATCTTTGTGACCAGGTGTATCGAGGATATTTATTTTTTTCCCGTTATAGTTAAATGCCATTACAGAGGTTGCTACGGAGATACCTCTCTGTCGTTCTATATCCATAAAATCAGAGGTAGCCGCTTTTTTGATCTTATTAGATTTTACAGCTCCCGCCACCTGGATAGCTCCTCCAAATAAAAGAAGTTTTTCCGTAAGCGTAGTCTTTCCTGCATCCGGGTGAGAAACAATCCCAAAAGTCTTTCTTTTATTTATTTCTTCGATATTTGCCATAATATTTATAATAGAGAGGACAAAAGTAAGAAATTCAGGATTTTAGAGCGCTTTAGTTTAAATAAAGATATTGGATCTTATATTATGTAAAGCAATTAGCTTTATTTAGTACATATTTTATTTCATAAACCGACTAGGCTTAATTTTTAGATTCATGACAGAATTGGCGAGCATTATTGTATTAGGAATTTTTGCCCAGTGGATCGCTTGGAGGATGAAGCTTCCAGCTATCCTGCCACTTATTCTTATAGGACTTGCTGTAGGTCCCTTATCTACCTTATGGAATACTGGGGGAGAGAAATGGTTGGAACCTATATGGAATTCAGAAAGAGGTTTATTTCCAGGGGATAGTCTTTTCTATTTTGTAGAGTTAGCGATAGGAATTATTTTATTTGAAGGAGGACTTACACTTAAGCGAGAAGAAATAAAAAATGTAGGACCTACTATTTTTAATCTGGTCTCGTTAGGAGCCTTTGTTACCTTTGTAGGAGCAGCAATCCTTACGCATTATATAGTTGGTTTACCTTGGCTTATATCATCATTATTTGCTGCATTAGTTATTGTAACCGGCCCTACTGTTATTGCCCCTATCCTCAGAAATGTTCCTTTGAAAAGAGATGTGGCTACAGTGCTTAAGTGGGAAGGTATATTGATCGATCCCATAGGTGCATTAGCGGCGGTATTGGTTTTTGAGTTGATCATATCCTTAACAGAAGGTGGAGGAGGAGGAGCATTCACACAGCATGCTTTAGTTCAATTTATTAAGATTGCGGTAGTAGGAACAGCTCTAGGATACTTGGCAGCTATAGTATTGAAGCAACTCTTGATCAGAAAATGGATACCGCATTATTTGATTAATGTTTTCACCCTTGCCTTTGTGATGTTGATGTTTGTAGAATCGGGAATTATAGTCCATGATTCTGGTCTATTGACTGTGGTGGTTATGGGCTTAGCTTTAGGGAATATGGATGTTCCACATCTTAAGGAAATATTGGACTTTAAGGAATCTCTAAGTATCCTTTTGATATCGGTGCTCTTCATTTTACTATCTGCTAATATCAATATGTCAGACCTAGAGTTACTTATGGATTGGAAATGTATAGCGCTATTTTTGGCTATAATTTTAGTGGTAAGACCCCTTGGCGTTTTTCTTAGTACAAGAAATTCTAGTTTAAGTTTTAATGATAAGTTGTTTATAAGTTGGGTAGGACCTCGAGGAATTGTTGCAGCTGGTATTGCCTCCTTATTCGGAATTAAACTTATGAAGCAAGGACTAGAAGGAGCGGAATATATTACACCGCTAGTATTTATGGTTGTACTCGGTACAGTTTTGCTTAATGCTACTACGGCTAGGTTTATTGCAAGAATCTTAGGCGTTATGATCGATAAGAGTAACGGCACGCTGATCATAGGCGCTAACCAAGCTGCTAGGCTTCTAGCTAAGTACATTTCAGATAATGGTCAGGAAGTTGCCCTTATAGATACTAATGTTTCTAATATTCAGAAAGCTGCAAAAGAAGGGCTCAAAGGATTTAATATTGATATTTACAGAGATGATATTTTTGATAATCTGGAGTTGAACGAGATGGGTTACCTGATGGCGCTCACGGGAAGTTCTGATGTAAACCGTTACGCGCTGAATAAGTTTAGAGAAGATTTTGGTGAGAATGGATCCTATAGATTGATAGCCCCAGAAGAGATGGAACGTGAAGGTAAGGATAGTATGAGCGATGGCTTGTTTTCTTATACGGATGACTATATAAACTTCAGTGAGGTAGCGAGAGATTACCCCATGATGAACGAGATCAATATCCGAGATACGGAAAACTACGAGGCTATGATTCTCGAGATGAGAGAGAAGAAAAATAGTATTCCTATTTTTATTAAGGATGCTCAGGGCGAACTTAAGATCATCCCATCACACGAGTCTGCAGGCAAAGAAATTAGTGAAGGCATGGCGCTAGTGTATATGGGAAAAACACTCAACTTAGAGACTGATTAGGGCGTAACCCTACATGCCTCGTTCCTCGTTATTTCAGGTCGGAGTATTCCAGACTCGCAGGTCTGCTCGGTCCTAACGGACTAGGCATACGCTTAGCTGCGCAAGCCAAGCTTCAGTAGGCCTATCTTCCATGTTCCTTACGCGGGGCGGCTTACTTTATCTTTGTGATATAGTCGAGACGACAGCCTGCTCAATATTGATATAGATTTTTCAAAATAGGCTCATCTTAGTTATAAGATAGTATGATAATAATTAGTTATTTCGTAAGTGCGGCTTTAGCCGCGAATACAGTACTAGTATTTGCTCGAGTACAAAGGAGACATCATGAATGTAATCGAGGCTTCAGCCTAGTCAGTGCAGATATAGATTTTTGTAATTATCCTTGTCTTTGCATTAATAAAGTATAGTAAAAATAAGTATTGCGCAAGCGCGGCTAAAGCCATGAGTACAGTCACAAGTGCTGTGCAATTTTGGTCCTTTAATTCATTATTAAACGCAAGCGATACAAGTCGTAAGTAATTTTATTTTTAACTTTCAACTGGTAACATGATTGCTTATGAACAAAAAACAAGGTTTATATTATTCAGTGTTATTGGATTAAATAATTAACTAATTGACTTGGCGTCTTGGGGAACGAACTCACTACAATGCTTTAAGTTTTTTACATAATAAATGAACTGGATAATGACAATCGGAGAATATATTAAAAGCCTTAATTTTAATAAAGTAAAGTATCTACTTAAGAAGCGGGAGTCAAAGAACTTTAGAGTTTACAATGAAGGTAAAAATCAATATTTTCCGAATGACTCAACAATAGGATCAGAACTATTAACTCTTGAAGATTTTGAAGAAAAGTTTCAATCTTATAATACTGAAAGCCTTCTTTCATTTATAAAATATGAGAAGAATCCGTATCTGATTTCACCAAATCATTTCGATCTAACGGGTATCATACAATTTATACAAAATGATAAAATTGTAGGCTTTATAAACTGTAATCTGTTTCGATTTCAGTTCATAACAGGGGAAGGAAATCAATTAAGGTATGATCCATATTCAATAAATTATATTCGATCATGGATGAGAGAAGAAGGCTTTCAATTTCTACCTGCTTATGGAGGACCATATGGAATCCAACTTTGGAAATATTGTACATATCCAGAATCATTCAACTATCCTTCTAGATTAAATTATTTTGAAACAAGCATTGAACTTAGTCTCAACTCAATTAATCAAAAAAAAATGGAAACTAGACATTTCAGCAAAAGGAGATTGTCCTACAAAGGAACAGTTTGATTTAATTGATGCTTTCCTTTTAAATAAATATAAAGCTAAGAAATTGATTATTGATCGGCTTTTCAATCTCTATCAAACTACCGATCGCTTTAACTATGAATTACCTGAACTGACAAATCAGGAACAACTATATTATTTCTTTGGAAACGGCGGGACATTGACTGTTACAGAAGAGTATGAAGATGCGATTATCATAGAGTTTGCAACTTGGGATGAAGAGCATGGAGCATACTACTACTATTATCCTATAGAGAATAGATTACAAATAGGATAATAACTGATTTTCTCTATGTAACTTGTTTAAGTAATCGAGGTACAGCGCGAATACAGTGCAAGTATAAATGCAGAAATCTTGAATGTAATCTAGGCTTCAGCCTCGTCAAGACTGTTGCAGTTTTGCGGATAAGCTTGTCTTAGTACGAATATAAGTTCTAGTAATAATAAAGCAATATGCAGGCGCAGCTAAAGCCTGCGGGTACAAACACGAATATAGCACGAGGAGAAAGATTATAATATCAATGTAGTCGAGGCTTCAGCCTCGTCAGCGAGGTTACAGTTTTTTGCAAATAGGTTTATTTTAGTAAAAATATATGATCTAGTTGTAATAAGCACTAAACTGGCGCGGCTAAAGCCGCGAGTACAGGACGAAGACAATATTTAGAACAAAACCTATGGTAGACACAAAAAAAAGAGCAAGCCTAAGCTTGCTCTATCACTACGAAATTACTGGTTAGTAAGTAATCAATAACTATAACATAAATCCATTACGGATAGGCATATCTTGAAATACACGCTTTTTTACTTTCTTTTTTTTTTAGACTGAAAGTCCTTGCTTAGATCTGTGAGCTTAGCCTGAAGATCTGATAGCTCATCTTCTACTGTTCTTGCTATACTTTCTACATTGATCGGTTCGCCCTTCATAGCTAACTTATCGCTAGCGTTCTTCGCCTTAGGGACAATAATCCATAAGAATAAGTACAATGGAAGTCCTATCCCTGCTCCAAATATAAGTACCGCCATTACAATTCTTACCCATAATGGATCGTGAACACCTAGATAGGAAGCGATTCCTGAACAAACACCTGCTACGATCTTCTCATCTGGATCTCTAAATAATCTTCTATTAGATTTTTTAGTAGAGCTCGTATAGTTTGTCTTTTGAGAAGCCTTATATGTTGTAGAATGTGTATGAGATTCACTGATGCTTTCTGCACCGAATTCCTCTGGTGTCCCCATGATAGCGACAATGCTATCTAGATCTTTATTGGTAATAATACCATAACCTTTCATTCTCTCTTGGAAAAGTTCCGCCATTCTAGATTCTATATCTTCCATGATCTCATCACAGCCTTCAGAATCAGAAAAATGCTTATGGATAGAGTTTAGATAGCTCTTGAGATGTATAAAGGCGTCATCATCTATAGTGAATGGGTGCCCTCCTAAATTTATGTTTTCTACTTTTTTCATTTCTTTATTTTTTAGTGTTTAGATGGTTGTATCCATCTCGATAGTGATTTTTTAGTTTAATGCTTATTGATTACTTTCTACTGTTGGTTTTTTCTACGGCTAAGAAGCTTTTAGTTTTGTGGTAGAAGCTTGTACTGCATGATTCAGCTCTTCCCATGTTTGTATAAGCTCAGTCAAGAAGGTCTTTCCCTGATCCGTGATGAGATAATATTTTCTCGGAGGACCACTTTTTGATTCTTTCCACTTATAACTTAGGAGTTCAGAATTCTTGAGCCTATTAAGGAGAGGGTAGAGTGTCCCTTCTACTACGATAAGTTTTGACTCTTTTAGCTTTTTGATGATATCTGAAGGGTATGCTTCTTTCTGATTCAGAATAGAAAGTACACACATTTCTAATATTCCTTTTCTCATCTGTGCTTTTGTGTTTTCGATTTTCATGTAATTTAATTTTTGCAAGCTCGCTTATATTATAAGTGATGACTTTTTATCCTTGGTTATACTTTCCACTAACTGTATAGTATTTGAGTATAATTACAATTCAAAGATAAGCAAACATAAAGTACCATGCAATACATAGTACACTAATATAGCATAGTACTATACAAACGGTATATTTTAATCGATAAACATAAAAAAAAGCCACCAGCATTTGCTGATGGCTTATAACTATATCTTTATAGGTTGACTTCTTAACCTTTTTTATTCTTTGTTTAATCTTAATGCTTTTAGCGCATTTCCTTTGTCATCAAACAATCTTACTAGGTACATTCCTTTTCTGTAATCAGAAATGTTGTAAAAATTTCCTTCTTTATGATCCATAGCATTGATCTGCTTACCTACTATGTTATACATCGCAACTGTAGCAACTCTATCATCATTTTTTATCTGGAACATATCCGATGTAGGATTAGGGAAGATGCTTAGGCTTGCACTATACTCGTTCTCGTCATTTGTAGAACTAGTAAGTGTACTTACGAATATATTTATAGATGTATAGATGTTTTCTTCATCATTTACATCATACAATTCGATAACGAACTCATATTCTGCGGCCTGTCCATGAGGATAGACGTAAAAGTTAAATAGTCCTTCACCTTCAGCTTCTATCATATTGATTTTATTAGCAGGAGAGGAAAATATTGAAGATTCTTCAGGATAACATGTAAATAAATCACATACACTTAATCCCCACTCTGCTGGTCTGTCTTTAGCATTTGCGATTCTCCAATAGAATGAGGCTACTTCAGTTCCTGAATTATCTATGGTGAAATCGGTTTCTATTTTTTCATCTGTAGCAATTCCCAAAGCCGTTATGTCAACTGGCGATATGCTGAGTTGCGCACTGGCTAAAATGCTGTTAAAAATGAAACATATGAGTAGTAGTCTTTTCATGGATCTATAGTTTGTTATAAATTTAGGGAAAAAAAGGACAAATTCTACTTTTGTGGTAGCCTTATTTTGTTAACGAAATGATAAAAGTGACTGCTAGGATACTAAAATACATAAAAAAAAGGGTAAAGCACCGCTTTACCCTTTTTTTATATCATTACTTTAGAGTCAGATTATCTGATAACAGAAATCTTCTCTGTAGAAATTTTATCTCCTACTCTTACATGTATATAGTACATTCCTGCAGGTATGTCTTCCGTGTTAAATGGTAATACATTCGTACCATTCAATGTTCCGAAATTCTGTGTTGCAACAGTAGCACCTACAGTATTTAGAATCTGAACAGTTACAGGTTGCGCATCTACTAGATTAAGTCTGATATTCGTAAGCCCGTCTGTTACAGGGTTAGGAAATACCTTTACAACATCTTCATCCAATAGGTCAGCTGTACTACTTACTAGTGTTGGTACTTTCCTAAGTGTGTTAGCATTATAAGCAACTCCACCTTCGTTCATATCATAGATTACGGCAACTATATTTTGCTCTTCTAGATCTTGACCTAGAGGAATAGTGTAAGTATAAGTAGCTGTATATGTTTCTCCTGCCGCAATATCTGTCGGGAATAATCCTGCAGCTCCATCAAAACCTGTAAGAGCAGCTCTCAATGTGTGGTTGTACTCTATTTCATCTCCAGAAATTGGATTTGGTAAATTTTCATATCCATCCATTGGTCCTAGTCCTCCTCCAGCATAAGCATTAGCTTGTCTATATGCAAATGCACCTCCTGTAACGTGATCTTCTGTTACAAGAAGAGAAAGATTGTAGTTAGTTCCAGTAAGGTTACTATGTGAAGTTCCACTTACTGTTATAGCCATTTCTCTTGTAAAAGGATTGATTTCAGCAGAAATATCTACGCCTACTGGAGAAGGTCTGCTATTTGTAAAGTCAATTAATGCCTGACCAAAAGTACTCATATCATTAATTCCAGGTATTCCTGGATTAGTCCCTCTATCTATCACTAGAGTTGGGAATCCACTTACTAAATTAGCAAAAGGTGCTCCATACCCATTAACCTCCATTGGATCATCCCATCCTGTGTTTCCACGGTGAACGGCAACTCCTGCAAAGAAATCACCGTATTGTTCTTCCATTAAATCCATAAATACAGCTCCTCTAGGACAAAACGGACACCATGTACCAGTAGCCTCTTCTACAAAGATTTGCTTTGCTGGGCCATTCATTACACCTACTATCTGCTCACTTAAGCCATTGTTAGTCATGTCCTGATCCATCTCACCATTAGGATTACTTATCGTTATTTCTATATCATTCTCATTAGCATTATCTAAGGTATAATTTTCAGTAAACGTAAGGGTTGTAGTCTCAAGTGCTGCAAGATTAAGCCCATCGAACGTTTCTGTAACCGTATTTCCATTGATCTCGTAAGATGCATCTAGACTAGTTATAACTTGTGATCCAGCATTTGTAATAGAAACAGATATCGGATTATCAGTTCCCATATCACCAAATCTATAATAACTTAGATCTGCATTAGCTGCAATATCATAATCTCTTAGTTGTACTACACTTACATTATCGATAACTAACAAAAATTCATCCGTAGAATTATGATGGAATGCAATATAAATAGTTTGACCTACATAATCGTCTAAGTTAACACCTCTACGTGTAAGTACACCTGCAGGCTCACCAACTATACTGAACAACTCGTCTGTAAAATTAGCAATTTCGTTACCCGTAGTAGATACAACAACTCTATATCCATCAGGATAATTAGCATCAATCGATCCAGCATCCCATGTAAACAGAGTTCCTGCATCAGCGATTTCTACAGCTGGAGTAATCAACCAATTATCAGCTGGCGTTATTGCTGTAAACCATGAGGTAGCTACCGCGCCTAATCCTAGACCAGTTTCTCCCGGTATAAATCCACCAGCAAAAGCAGCTACATTAGGTGCTGGAGTAGCCATATCACCATCTATTGTTGTAAACTCTCCTAGCGTACCATCATCGAAATCTTCCGAAAGAAGAATATTCTGCCCGAAACTCATTGTAATTGTAAAAAGGAATATCATCATTCCTAGTAAATTTCTTTTCATCTTAAAATATATTATTAAGTTATTAATCTCCTAGTCGAAATATCTTTATAGATTTTGAATATAAATAATGGACATTTCCATCAAGGAATAGTTAAATAAAGGTAGTAATTGTAATAGTAGACATAATTGCTAATTAGCTGATTTCTAAATATTTGTAATCGATAAACAGTAAAAACATCATTCACTTTTCGAGAGTGATAATACACATATTTACCATCTCATCACTTATTTAGATTTTATACTAATGCAGCAGATGTACCTTATACTATTAGAATTATTACACCTAAGTTACTAAAAAATGAAATACTCTAGACTTTTTCACCGAAAATACTACTATGTGTTTTGCATCAGTCGCCTTCAAGACAAAATTTATAATTCTATGACTAGATCTTACACTTAGAGTTAATTTTTATTCAACCTTTTATAGAAAAACATAATTATTTTTGGAGCCATATGGGTATAGCAATTTTAGAATTAGATAGCAAATGATATTTCAATATTTACACTAAGCCTAAACGTTCTATCTGGTTTCCTATCGTTATCGTTTTCATCTCTGATTCTAACAATGAGTATTCTTCTGGTAATGCTTTCGTAGTAAATTGACCTTCCTGGAGTAAATGTATCTCATCACAGGTATCTTGTAGGGTAGAGAAAATATGGGAAGAAATGATAACTGTTTTTCCTAGCTCCTTCAATTTAAGAATGATTTCTGTAATGACTATGTTACTCTGAATATCTACACCGCTAAATGGTTCGTCGAGTATATAGACATCGTTGTTTTGAATAAGAATGGCTAGTAGGGATAATTTCTTTTTCATACCAGTAGAATAATTACTAGCATAACCTTCTAGGGGAAGATCGAAGATGTTTTTTTCTCTGTAGTCTAGATTACTTAACTTTCTCGCTTGCGCAAATAGTTGTAAATATTCTGCCCCAGTAATTCGCGTGAAAATATAGGGTGTAGTTTCTAGAAAACCTAAGTGGTTTTTGAGCAAGGTAAACGGACTAGTTACTTCTCCATCATGTATTTCTAAACCCGCTATACATCTGAACAAGGTTGTCTTCCCAGCTCCATTTTCTCCTACAATACCATAGACCTTTCCTTTATGTAAATCAAGGGAAATATCTCTGAGTATTTTTTTGGTGCCAAAGCTTTTTGATAAATTATGCAATTGGATCATGTCAATATTTTGTCAAGTTGGACAATAGATTTCTTAAATAAGAAGGGGATATACAAAAGTAATAATGGCGGAAATAAATATCCTACAGCTAATATGATGGCCATGGGTAAATTTATTTGTTTCGGATATATAGCATATTTAGCAACGATAGTTGTAGTCATATATAAGCATGCTACCATCCAAAATATGATAAGAAGAAATATTTTATCTGTATAGAAAAATGCCAGCGCAATAATAAATGGTATCAGAAGAAGAGAAATATAATGTATGCTTGTCTTTATCTTGTAGAATAGAAAATCTTTGCTTTTGTAATTGTATATCCATACAAAGTAAGGAGACTCTATCTCACTGTAAAAGGACATAGAAGTCATTACGGCAACTAGTATAGTAAATGCTGCGAGGTTAAAATTTTTGACATATATACCTATAGTTACTAAAATGATGAGTACTAGGAACAAAGGAAAACTGATCCTGAATCCTCTAAGAAACTCAAAGGGATGTTTGTAGAATGGTGTTTTTACAACAAGATTAGAAGAATGAATGGGTCGAATAAATGCTAAGAACAAAGCAGAAAACAATAAGCATCCTGCAACTAGAAACTGTAGCTTATATACCAGAAAGATAACAAAGGGAATGGTCAAAAAACTATATTCTAAGATCCTGATTTGTCGATACGTTTTCTTGCTGAAGCAGATACCTATAAATCTATTTCTTTCCTTACTAGAAAACTGTAATAAGCCTGCTACAGCAATAAAAGTATAGATGTAGATAGCGAGGCTAGTTTTGTAAAATAATAATAAAGAAAGACTGTAAAACCCAACTACAACTAACAAGATGCCTATATAGGGCTGGAATCCTAAGTGTTGGATATACCTCATTATCCTGGAAAACTGGAGATGAAAATAAAAACTCATATATTCCTTATGTCTAGCTCTTTTGTTAGGGCAAGTATCTTAATTTATAATTTATAATAGAAATAATATAGACTAACATTCTCTATTCCATGATGATAAGTTCTGCAATAGTCTACGATTATCTTTATCTGACGATATATTCTGGACAAAAAGATTGCAATAAGTTGGTTTCCGAAACAGTAATTACCCTAAAATTTGTATATCTTAATTAGCATAAATAACTAAGATGTATAGAATTCCAATAATTAGCTTTCTTTTAGTGCTTTATATATTTGTAAATGCACAGTCTGACCAGAGAGCTCTATTCCAAAAGACACAAAATTTCAAAGCTCCAATATCGGAGACCGTAGATCTTTTTATAGATAAATTCCATGGTGAGCTAGGACTAAATTCCCCTCAAGATTTAAAAAAGACGAGGAGCTTCGGTGCAAAAAATGGATGGGTAAGAAATAGATATACACAAACTTATAAGGGACTAGATGTATTGGGCTCGTCTTATATTTTACATGAAAAAAATGGTAGCGTAGAAAAATCTACAGGGACGATATATCCGCTGATAAATATTTCTATTATTCCACAGCTACAGGTAGCTCAAGCTACTCAGGCGCTAAAAGATCAAATAATCAACAGTATAGATCTGGGAAAGTATAGTCCCTTAGAAGTGTATAATACAATAGAGATTCTAGATAAGAGGCTATGTGTTATGGATAAGGCCTATCCTAATTTTTCTGGGCGATACATGCTGGTATATGAGATAGATGCTCGATATGAGACGGATGCGTATCAGAAATTCAGATATTTGCTAGATGCAAATACAGGTCAGTTACTAGATCAGTATACAGAGATATGTCACATAGGGGAGGAAGGAATAGCGCTAACTAGATATTATGGCGAACAGAATATAACAACGACAAGCACGGCGCAAGGCAGATTTCGGTTATTTGACGATACAAGAAAGGTTCATACCGTAAACGGAAATGAAAGAAATAATAATTTAACATTCGGGTATGAGTATTTTGAGGATGACGATAATTATTGGGATAATGCTAATGAGAACTTAGATGAGGTAGCCGGTGATGCGCATTATTGTACAGCGGCTTACCATGATTATATGTTAGAAAATTTTGGATGGAAAGGGGTAGATGGAGTAGGTGGAGATCTTGTATCTGTAGTTCATGTCAATGGAAGATTCTATCTCAATGCCTACTGGGACGGTACAGCAACTTATTATGGTAATGGACTATGTGCAGACTATGGTCCATTAACAAGTTTAGATGTAGTAGGACATGAGTTTGCGCACGGGTTTACAGAATTTACTTCTGGTCTTATCTACAGAAATGAATCTGGTGCCCTTAACGAATCTATAAGCGATATACTTGGTAAGGCACTCGAGCATGAGTATGATCCAGATAATTTTAACTGGGATATAGGAGGTAGGTTTACTACTGGTGATGCCTTGCCTTTCAGAAGTATGTCAGACCCTAATGAGCGGAATGATCCTAAGTATTATAGAGGTACGTTTTGGCAAAATGGATTAGGAGATAACGGAGGTGTACATTCTAATAGTGGTGTATATAATTTCTGGTATTACCTACTTGTAGAAGGAGCTGCTGGAGAAAATGAAGCGGGTGTAAATTATAATGTCAATGCTATAGGATTTGAAAAAGCTACAGATATTGTTTTTGGAACGCAAGTAGCCTACTTTACACCATCGAGTAACTATGTAGAAGCATTCAAAAGAACACTAGAGTATACGACTGATACGTACGGAGAAGGAAGTTTGGAATATACAGCAGTAAGTGAAGCTTGGAAAGCGGTAGGCTTGTCAGAGGATGTAAGCTTCGTTCAGCTGTCTGGTGATTTTCTAGAAGAGGTATTTATAAGTACCCTTTGTCCTGATGATTGTTTTCCTGTAGAAATAGTTTTGACAAATTCAGGACTAGATATATTAGAAGCAGGTACAGAAGTTAAGTTGAAATATTTTTTATCTAATGTAGAAACGGCTACTGAGTCATTTAACCTTACAGAGACCTTTGCTCCTGGAGATAGTGTATGGTATACATTCGACAGAGAAATCTGTTTTAATGTAGATGGGGAAGTGGGACAGCAAAATTCTGTTAGAGTAGAATATGCAGTAGGTGCCGAAACAGATTTCCAACGAATTGGTACTCATTTTATCAATTATAACGGTGGAGAAGGTAAGGATCTAGAACTAGAACGAGCAGAGTATACAACAGAGGTCTGCGAGGAAACTCAGCACAGGCTAGCCTTATATTATTCTATCAGTGGGTGTGACGTAATAGAAGCAGGACAAACTATAGAACTTATTCAGTCTATTAATGGAGTGGAGCAGAGTAATGATATAGCCGTTAATTTCCCTATTTCGCCTAGTGTAACGTATATCTTAGTAAGATCTCTTAGCCTAACAATGCCTCTCGAACAACAAAATATACTGAGAACAGAATTGCGATTTCCTGAAGACTTAGAGACCTCTAATAATTTTATAGATCAGGATTACAATGTGTACGAAGTTATGGAAGAAGGAGCTATGGAGAATTTCGGAGTCTTCGAAGTAGATGCAAGTCGATATCTAAGTATTAACGATTTGTCTAGAACGCAGCACGAGGTTGTCAATTATAATGGCAACAGGAAGCTAGCAGTTTCCATTAACCAACCTTCTACCAATGTCAGAAACTGCCCTGATCCTGAAGATATTTTTTCTGACTATTTTTTCAAAAATGAAATTTCAGGCTGTTTTGATGTTACGGGTATAAATGATCCAGTTCTTAGGTTCGATGTAATACCTTATTACAGTAATCAGGTAGAAGGACTCACCATAGATAGAACAGCAATGTTCAAAGTGTTTCTGCAAGCTGCCTCTAATTCATCTATTGAGATAGAAGCGTTTCCCGTAGAAATAGACTTAGAAGAAGGCGTAGAGCACGCTATGGAATATGATATACCAGAAGATACGGGATCCTTTGTGATTAGTTCTGCCTGTATGATTGGAAATGACTTTGCTGTAGAGTCGGGGCTATATGATGAGATAGATGCGTTTATATATGATAACATCCGTATCGAGAGTCGATCTACAACTTCAGCAGAAGACTTGATAGATGCAGAAGCATTACAGGTATATCCTAATCCTGCATCTGATGTGATAAACTTTAACTATAAGTCAGAGGGAACTTACAATCTTTCTATCTATACAATAGATGGTAGAATAGTAGATTATGTAACTGAGAGAAGCAACACTTATTCATGGAACGTTCCAGTGGATTTTTCAGGATTGATAATGTATAAGATAGAAGATTCAGCAGGTAAATCTGCAGTTGGAAAAATTGTAGTTCATTAAATCAGGTAAGGATCCATAGACTAACTTATTGTTTATATTGTAAAATAAGTATTATGCAAAATGCTTTTGAAAAACAAGATGTAAATGAGTCGATAGAAAGAATAAATAAGCTAAGCTCAGCATCAACTCCTCAATGGGGTAAGATGAATGTAGCGCAGATGCTCGCTCATTGTAATGTGGCCTATGATATGGCGTATACGGACAAGTATCCTCAACCAAATGGGTTTATAAGATTCATGTTGAAGTTATTTGTAAAAAACGGTGTTGTAGGTCCTAAGCCTTATCCTAAAAATAGCAGAACGGCGCCAGCTTTTCTTGTTTCAGCGGATCAGGATTTTGAGAAAGAAAAGAAAAAAATCACAGACTACTTAGTACAGACACAATCTTTAGGGAAGGATCATTTCCATATGAAGGAATCTAATTCTTTTGGTAAGCTGACCAGCGATGAGTGGAGTATGTTGTTTTCTAAACATCTAGATCATCACCTGACACAGTTCGGTGTGTGAGGATCATAAGGGTATCGGCTTTATTGTCGAATTCTTCACAACATATTTATTTAAAGCAATTTATTGAATCTATACTCGATATAATTACGTGTCTAGAGAATCAAATTATCTATACATATGTATTTGTTTTCATCAAGCCAAAATTCAAGATTAACGAATTGACCCAATATAATCCAAGAATCTGCATCCGAAAATTTTCTCAGTTGCTCTGCTATTAGACATACTCTGTGGACTGTATATATCAAGTTCTTTTTTTTGATTTTTAATACTGACTAACGGCAACAATATTGATTGATTTTGTGTAATTTATATATTACTAAATTAACATAATTGTTCGATTTGACGTTAACTTTATTAATTTACTCCCTACTTTGTAAAGCAAAATTAGATAAATTTTTCACCCTTAATTTTCGGCTTTAGCGTCGGGAGTCTGGGGAATGAACTATAACGGATAATGATATGTGCCGTCTCCCTGAGGTACGAAGAGATATGGCATCCTTTTTATAAACATGAATCAGATTTTAGAAGTTTATTCTACACGTTTTAAAGAAATTTAGAACTAATTTGACAGAAATATTTTCTTTGAATAAAGTGATTTATTAGTTCTTAGTGCTAAAAAGTAAATACCGCTTGGCATTGTTTTATTAATAAAAATACTTTCATTTTCAAATACATATTCTTCGTTAATAATTGCGCCATTAACAGAATACATTGTCAGTGTGCTCCGGCTAGGCAAAGAACTCGTCTTGATTAATATTCTATTACCAATTTGACTCACACTAAACAGACTTGTTTTATCTTCAACTAGATCATTTTCAGTATTAGATGTAACGCAATCCAATTTAGCAGTGCCACCTCGATGCCAATCGTCTTTAACACTAATTTTTAGTAATACGTTATGAAGGTTCTTTATGGTAGATTCGGTTAATCGTAACTCTTTTGGAGATTTGGTTATAATATCTAGAGCATTGTAATAACCTACAACTTCTTGAGAATCTCTGTCCTCAATTTGGGATATATCAATTTTTTCAAGCAGTGTTTTTACTTGCTTATCAGACAATTTTGAACCTTCAATCCTTGTGGATGATCCAATGCTTTGAATCGTTGCAAGAGTTTTTAGTTGGTTTAGACTTGTTTTCTCTCTTTGTTGAAATCTTGACCATTGAATTTCAAATTTTTCAACTTGTCTAAGTACTTCCAGCTTAATTCTATTGTGAAATTATAAATCTCTTTGCTCATTATTCAAATATAATGAGATTGAGCCAATGTGAGCCAATAATTTGAAAAACTGAGCCAATTTTTTCCTATCTGGAACTATAACTAGAATATATTTTTACTTCCTCATATCTCAGTTCCACCATACAGCATACCTTTTTCTACGTAGATCTTGTCCGAGCGATATTTCTTTTTCTATAGCTTCTTTTCTTGTAAGTGGATTAATATCTCTATAGAGACTGGGGCGGAGATAGAGACCATATTTCTCTACAATAGAAGAGGATATCTTGTGACCCTTTTTGCTTTTGTAGCCAGTCTTATGTTGGCGGAATCTTTCTGTAGGTGTCTTAGAGGTCATACCTACATATAGACATTCTAGTACTCCATTGTATTGTGGATTAGCTTCTCTGAATTTTTTGTTTTCAGAAAATACTTTTCTTGATAATTCTACTACGTATACTGAATATCCTTTCTTGCCACTCATAGGGACAAGATAATTATTTTAGATCAGAAAGCATATGATAGGCCTGTCTGAACTCTCAGTATATTATACTTCTGATTCACAGGATTGTTTATCGTATTGATTTGCTTAGCTCCAAATACATAGCTAGGATTGAGCCTCCACTTCCATCTATCTGTTAGCTGATAAGAGATGGATATACCGCCAGTATATTTTATTCCTGTCCTGGATTTGAATAGTCCTTCATTTTCTGCAACTGTATTATTATCTTCTAGAATAGCACCACTAAAGGAGAGATTGCTATTCCAGATAATACCTGCTTCTAATCCTAGATTCCACTTATTATTAGGAATAGTATATCCGATAATTAGAGGTACATCTATGCTCTTATACCGATTATAATAGGTAAAGTTGTTATTGCTAATTTGAGTTGCTTCTACAGGACCTCTTTCATTAAACTCAAAACCTTCGCTATCTATAATAATTTTTGTAATCCGATCCTCAAGGATTATCTGTTCACTTACCTCCTCTGAGTACATCATTTTCTCATTGATCTGACTGTAATCTATTCCCATTTTTAGATATATGTTTTTTGTCAAAGGAATACTCAATTGTAAGGTTGTGCTTATTTCTTCTAATGGAGATTCTGATGACTCCCTTGCTGTTAAAGAGGACATGGCAGCAGTAGTACTTAATGAAGATGATAGGCTCCTATCTATATAGCCCATACCGAATAGCAGAGATAATTCTATCGCTGGTAATTTCTCTTTTACTATAATAGGTGATTCATATACGTTAGGAGATAAATTATATGTGTAATTAGGTCCTTCATGAACTAGGTAAACCAGAGGATATAAAGAACTCATGCTTGGTGCGGAGGAATTACTTGCTTGTTCTTTTTGATATGGCTTGGCAGCAGTATTTTTTTCTTTTTTAGGATTATTTTCCTGTATGTCAATTTTTGTTTCATGTCGGATATAAGGAAATGTTTTCTGAGATGTTTTTTGCACAGGAGCGTAAATAGGCTCGCTTAGTATCTCTTCTGCCAGTGACTTTGATTTATTATTATTTTCTAGGTTATCTGGAGCATTATTATTATCAAGTTCAGCTATATAATTTTTAGACTTATTTTTTTTCTGCAGTTGCGATTTTGAGCTTTTCTTTTCTGCTATTTTTGTTTCTTGATTATTAGTGGATTTATCAATTTTTTCTGCCTTTACTATAGGCTGGGTAGTATTTTCTTTATCTACAGTATAAGAAGATATATTTTCTTTTGTTGAGTAACTTGATTCAGTTTGGAGTGCTGATTCTAACGTGTCCTTCTGCTGCTGTGTAGAAAAAAGAAAAGAACCTGTAATCAGAAATAGAAGCATGAGTGGGATCATATATATTATAACACCTCTTTTCTTTTTCTTTTTAGTCTGTATGTTCTGCCATAGCGCTTCCTTGTCTAGCTCTACGCTATGGTTTTTTATTTTACGTATCAGATCTTTATCTATATTGTTTAGATCCATGCTTCTTTACTTTTAAGTGTTGTTATTTTTTTTCTTAGTATTTCCTTAGCTCTAGATAAGATGGATCTTGATGTTACTTCTTTCATTCCCATCATATCGCTTATCTCTTTATGAGCATAACCTTCTATTACATATAAATTAAAAACTGTTCTGTATTTCTCAGGGAGTTCCTTTATGAGAACAAACATATATTCTACTTGTAGATCATCATCTACGTTTCCTGCCATTGGAATGATATTGGCCACATCTTCTATCGGTGTTAGAAAGTTTACTTTGTGTAGTTTTTTTAGTGCTGTGTTAATACATATTTTACAGATCCAGCTTTTTAGCATTCCTCTGCTTGTATCGTACTGTTCTATAGCTTTGAAAATCTTGATAAAACTATCTTGTAGTATGTCCTTGGCATCATCAGTATTTCCCATATATCGTAGACAGATCGCATAAAGATATTCAGAGTACTTCATCACTAGAGCTTTCTGGTGGTGAGCTGAATCCTTTATGCAGCCTGCTACTATATCTTTATCTGATAGATGTTCTGACATCTAAATTATTTACAATGTTTTTAATCCGAAATCTAATACCCCTTCTAGGCAGTTATCGGTTATGATTATATCTGTTTCTCCAGATACTGGATCTGCATCAGAATCAATAGAATCATCCGTTCCAAAATCTTTTATTACTAATTCGTAGATCGCTGAATAATTTATTTTGACATAATATGACCCAGGATTTAAATTAGTAAAAGCATAAGTATTTAAATCTGCTGAAAGGGTATAGATATCTACTAGATTATTATCACTGTCATATAACTCTATAATAATAGGCGCAATAAGTGGATCATCTTCTCCTTCATAAACATTAGGAAATGCTCCATTATCATCTAGCCAAACTCTTCCTGCTATAGTTATCAATGTTTCTGGGACTTCATAAATCACCTCGTACTGGCAGTTAGTGAAATCAGTAACGGTGAGTAAGTATATTCCAGGTGAAACATTACTTATAGATGAGCTATTATCAGGGAGGGGTATTCCGTCTTTAGTCCATGTAAAGCTTGTAACAGAGCCTGGAGGTAAATCTAGTGAATTGTAACTAAGTGACCCAGAAACTTGTCCATTGTCACAAGTGAGCGTAGGTACAATTTCTATGTCTTCTACTAAAATTTCGTTCATCTCAAATGTTACTTGACATTCTAATCCTGAAGCATCAGTTATAGTAGCTGTATATGTTCCAGCTGCTAGATCACAGATTTCTACACCGCCTTGACCAAAAGTCATCGGAAAACCTGGGGCTGGAATATCGACGGTGTAAGGAGCTGCACCAAAGGTTACGACTATCTCTGTACAACCGTTACAGGTGATATCGTTAAATTCGAAGCAATCTTCTACAACATTTATCAATCCTGCATCAAGAACTAGGGTTTCTCCATCAGAGAGTATTATATTTTGAATCTGTCCGAATTGATTAAAATCACTATCTAAAGCATCGTCACCTACATTTTGTTCTGTGGTTTTATGTGCGAGTAGTTGCATAACTAGATCATGCTCTGTATTTATAGGTAGACTAAAACTGTAACTACCAGTTTCATTTGTTCTACTATTTAGAGTTATATTATCGTTGACATTCACTGCTGTTATTTCAATACCTTCTATTGTAGGTTCATTCAAGTCTCTTATTCCGTTTTCATTCAAATCTTCCCAGACCGTACCTTGTATATCAGAAAGAATATCATCAAGCTTTAAGCTAAAGAAAATTTCTACAGCATGTGTTAAACCATCACCCCCTAAAAGCTCTCCCGTTATGTTACCTTCAAGTAAATCTCCAATATCAGTTGGAAGAGTGGCTAGATTAGCTGTTACATAATCATCACAATCGTTATCACATTGATAATTATTTAGATCTTCGGAATTTAGTGATATACTTTTTGGTATGTTATTTCCAATAATTGCATCTTCAAATTCTATAGCCAAAAAAACTATATCATTAAATTCTAAGATAGAATAATCTGAGTCGTTTTTCTTTACAAGAGTAATATCATTATAGATTGTAACAGGTCCTCCATCTCGACTTATACTAATGTAGTCCTCTAATTCGTCACAAGCACTTAATGGTTCTAGGTTGACAACACTTCCAGGTTCTACAGTTTCTGTAATAAACTCACTTTGTGTCAACCCATCTATATCTATACCTTGGATTGTGATTGTTTTACTTTCACATATTAAGAGATTGGATACAAAGGATCCGTCTGTGTTTATGTCTAGAATGCTTAATACTTTGTCATCTTCTTTTATCAAAATATATCCATTACTTATACCTTGTTGACCTGGATCATCACAAGAAATAAAAGTACCTGTTATAATAGTCACATCAGATAATGGGAAGTCTATAACGATAATCCCAAGATCTTCATCCGACTCGAATGGGCCGATTTCATTTTCGTAAACCACATCACCACAATCATTTTTAACGCTCATTATAAGTATTTCTCCTTGTGGAACTTTACCAGAAAAGTATCCTTCAGTGTTGGAGTAACCAGAGCCAGAGGAGCTTCCATTTTTGAGCGAGAAACAAAGTCTGAGTTGGGAAATAATTTCACCATCTCTATCATGTAACTGACCACTGATATTTACAAGCGGATACGGGTAATCACAATTCCAAAAAGAAAAATGGCCTACCTCAGTAATAAATTTGTCACCTACACGATCAGCAATTCCTTCTTCTATCCATATACCTGTCACTTCGTCTAGTGACCAGGTAAGAATAGTTTCTTGAGCAGAGCTAGTAAGATCTGTAGGTATAGGAAATTCTAACCTTGCAGTCTGACCATCTGCAATATTTAGTTGCTCTCCATTATCTGATAGCAATTCTACTGCCATCATACCATAACTTTCTAGTTGTACAGATTCGTTATTACTGTTCAGTGCCCTTAGGTCTCCTGGAGCGGTAAGCAGAAAATCTGCTGTGCTAGGATTATACCAGTGGGTATATACATTGACATTTCCATTGTAACTATTTCCAGATTCATCTACTATAGTATTCGCTCTTAGTAGGAGTGAGGCCCCTTCTTGGCTAATAACAACTTCTAGATCTTGAGAAGATGATCCATTTGCTGTTCTTATTTTTTCTTCTAGCTTTATTTCTATGAATGCATCACCATTGGTATTTGCATTGGCAAATTTGTAAGCGGTGTAATATCCATCTAGATTAGCAGTTATCAGTGTTCCTTCTGCATTGAAGTTTTTATTTTTTATCCTGAAAAACCCATTTTCATCTGTAATAATATTTTCATCTAGCGTTTGTATCGTAGCATTTGCTGCTGGTCTTCCATCTGTCAGAACTACTTTACCGAATACGGTACTTTCGATTTCTACTGTAGGACCTGGTATTATTATTTCAGGATCTCCAGGCTCAACAAGATCTTTTCTACATCCGCTAAAAAGAATAAGTAGAAAACAAGAGGCGTAAATAAATGATTTGTTGAATAGATGTTGCATAATTTTAAATTGTTTATTTGACCCTATTATACTTTCCTAAGCCCAAACGTTGCAAAAGTTATACATTTTTTTCAAGATGAAAATAATTTGCACTTATATAACCGCTCTAACAAGTATAAGCACTATTCTGATTATAAGTAGTTTAGTTTGTTGTAAATGCTGATTTACAGGTAAATAAATTATTAATTTTTGGCTAGAAAAAGATATTGTATATTTAGAGACACTAAAAAAATAATACGCTGTGAGTCAAAGTTTAACTTCCCTAGATTGGATAGTCATTGCTGGATATTTCATTTTATTACTTGGTGTTGCTGCATGGGTTATTATGCAGAAACAAAAGAACAGTGAAGATTATTTTCTTGCGGGAAGAAATATGGGCTGGTTTGTAGTAGGAGCATCTATATTTGCTTCCAACATAGGATCTGAACATGTAGTAGGACTTGCAGGATCAGGAGCTGCAGATAAGTTTCCATTATTGATCTACGAGCTTCACGCTTGGATAGTTGTCTTACTTGGTTGGTTATTTCTTCCTTTTTATGTCAGAGCTGGGGTATTTACGATGCCAGAATTTCTGGAGAAAAGATTTGGTCCTAAGGCAAGATGGTTTTTATCCCTCTTTAGTTTAGCGGCGTATGTATTAACTAAGGTGTCTGTGACCTTATATGCTGGAGGAATAGTAATCTCTACCTTATTAGGGGTTACGTTTATGCAAGGTGCTCTTGCTACTGTTGTCCTGACGGGAATCTATACTGTACTGGGAGGGATGCGCGCAGTAGTTTATACAGAAACTCTACAAGCTATAATTTTGGTGATTGGAGCTGCAACATTGACATTCTTAGGACTGGATGCAGTAGGTGGCTGGAATAGTGCTGTAGAAACTGTGGGACCGGAATATATGAACATGTGGAGATCTATGGATGATAAAGATTATCCCTGGCATTGGTTGGTATTATCATCTTCTATAGTTGGTATTTGGTACTGGTGCACCGATCAGGTCATTGTACAGCGAGTACTTACAGCAAAGAATATAAAGGAAGGAAGAAGAGGTAGTATTTTTGGTGCTTTTCTTAAACTTATGCCTGTATTCTTATTTCTTATACCAGGTGTGATAGCGCTAGTTCTTAAGATGAGAGGAGAGTTGCAATGGGAAACTCCTGATCAGGCCTTCCCTTCTCTTATGATGCATATTCTACCCTCAGGGCTTAGAGGACTTGTTGCTGCAGGATTGATGGCAGCACTTATGTCATCGCTTGCTTCCGTATTCAATAGTTGCTCTACCTTATTTACTATTGACATATATAAAAAATTAGTACCTACAGCTTCTGAAAAAAATATGGTACAGGTTGGAAGGATAGCTACTGGCTTTGTAGTAGTGTTAGGAATATTATGGGTGCCTATTATAGAAAAACTTGCTGGTGGCACTCTGTATGAATATCTTCAAGGTGTGCAAGCATATATAGCTCCTCCTATTACAGCAGTATTTCTGTTAGGTATTTTCTCAAGCAGAATTAATAATAAAGGTGCACTTGCTACATTGTTCTCAGGTCTTTTTATAGCGATTATAAGGATCGGACTAGAAGTCACTAAAGATTCTCTTAGCAATGATGGGTTATTATATCATATAGCAGATATGAATTTCCTAAAGTTTTCATCCTTCTTCTTTTTGTACTGTGTTGCTGTAACTGTTTTAGTTTCTATATTTACCAAAGCTCCAGCTAAGAACGATCTCGAAGGTCTTACGTTTAGTACGATTACAGCAGAGCAGAAAATAGAGAATGCAGAAAGTTATGGATGGATAGATATAGTAGCATCACTATTTATTATTTCTATAGTAGCCTATGTGATGATTTATTTTAGTTAAGATTTGTATGTAAAATAAATTCAGGAGGTGGAGCAATAGATTAACGATCTTCTAGATGGAGATGAAAAAAAATGCTGCCTGCGATTGTTCAGATCTTTAAAAAGCTTAGTGTAAAAAATGAGGGTAGCTCTTTATTTTTCAGGCAGCCTATAATTTGAATTTTGTAGAATAAGTTCTTATCCTTTTACTTCAAAAGTAACTTTAAGATTTACTCTGTATTCTGTTACCTCACCTCCATCTACTACACAAGATTGTGATTGTACAAATGCAGATTTGATTCCTTTGATTGATTCAGAAGCTTTTTTTACGCCTTTATTAGCGGCATCTTCCCAACTTTTTTCTGAATTAGATAAGATTTCAATTACTTTCATTACAGCCATTGTATTTCTATTTTAAGTTTAAAAAATACAAATCTACAACAAATTATAAAAAAATGTAATATTTAAATAACTTATTAAGAATTGTTTAGATTGTCAAATGCTTTTTGAGCATCTTCAGAATCTGGGTTTATTGTGAGACTGTTTTTATAATCCTGCTTAGCTAGATCTTTTTCGCCTAGCAGTTCGAAAGAGATTCCTCTATAATAGTAGCCTATGGCACTTTGCGGTTCTAGGCTACAAAGAATATTGAACTGCTCGTTAGCTTTTTCATATTCTTGCTTCTCTAAGAAGAGTAAACCTGCGTTAAGATAAGCTTCCTCGTAATTTTTATCTATATCGTTTATCCTTCTGTAAATTTCTAGCGCTTGGTCTATCATACCATTGTTTTGATAATAATAAGCTAAGGCATGATAAGCTCTAGGATTATCCTCATCTAGACTTGTAGCAGTCTTGTAGTACAAGAGCGCTTGAGGATTTTGTTCATCTTCTAGTATACTCCCGAGGATAAGCCATCCATCAGTTAGTTCTGGATCCATTTCTATAGAGGTCTGAAAATCAAGTTTGGCCTGAGCTATATCTCCCATTGATCTGTGTATCATTCCTCTCATAAAGTGCGCCTCTGCGTTTTGTGGATCTGCAATGAGAATTCCTTGGAGTGTGAGAAGTGCATCTTCAGATTGCTTTAGTATAAACTGTGTTTCACTCAACTTAAGCAATGTCGGAATCCTTCCAGGAAAAAGAAATTTAGCTCGTTCCATCGTTTGTATCGACTCCTTAGATTTGTAATAATCCATATAGATGTCAGAGAGAAAATGGTAGTAATCAGGTTGTAACGAGTCTATAGTAATGGCCGATTGCATATCAGCTATAGCTTCATCATATAATTCTTTTTTGTAAAACAAATTTGCTCTATCCACAAGTAAGCCAGGATCAGAAGCATTAGCCTTTATCAGTTCGGAGATATTATCTATATCCTGATCTCCTGTAACCTTTCCTTTGTTTTCCGACTTTGTTTCCTGTTTGCATGAGCCTAATATGAGTAAACTAAGGACAAATAAGAGCGTATGTATGTTGAAGGTAGAATTCACTTTTCTGGATTTGTTTCTAAGCTGTAAGTTCTTAAATTTTCTTTACATAAACCGATAGACCCGCAGATAAATTCTTGTTTCAGGCGGTTTTGGTGGATTTAGTATCCTCTGCTACATATTCCAAATATTCCAATTTCAATCACTTATAAATTATTTTTCGGTGTAATCTTTGTACTATTCTATTGTTTAGTAAAAGTTAGAATATGAAGATATTAATAATAGGTGGCGGAAACATGGGATTAACCTATGCTAATAGTTTTTTGAATGCGCGTATTGTTACGGACGATAAGATGATTATCCTAGAGAAATCTCCTGAGAAAGCGGAGAAACTCAAAGAGCTTAAAATAGGTACGGTATACGGTACTGCTGGTCCGTACATAAAAGAGGCAGATCTTATTATTCTTGCAGTAAAGCCACAGGATATAGATCCACTATTTGATACTATAAAAGATCATATTGACAAACAACAAGTATTTCTGTCGATCATGGCGGGGATAAAAATAGAAACTATAAGTTCATTACTAGGTATTACTAAAGTAATACGAGCAATGCCTAATCTTCCAGCACAGATAGGAGAGGGGATGACAGTCTTTACCTCGTCTGATGATGTGACTAGAATAGAACTCGTTACCGTTCAGAATCTTATCAATGCTACTGGAAAAAGTATGTATGTTGAAAAGGAAATGGCGATCGATGCAGCTACTGCTCTTTCTGGTTCTGGACCAGCATATGTATTTTACTTCATGAATGCTATGATGGAAACAGCGCAGTCGTTAGGCTTCAAAGAATCAGAGGCAGAATTACTGATTTATCAGACCTTCTCTGGTGCTATAGATCTCTATAATAAGCATAACTTTAGTTGTAGCGATTGGATATCAAAGGTAGCCTCTAGGGGAGGTACAACGGAAGCTGCAATAAATACTTTCGGAGTAAATGAGCTACCAGAAACCATAGATAAAGGAATTCGAGCTGCTTACAAGAGGGCGGATGAGTTAAGTAAATTAAATAAATAATAAATTAAGAATTTCTCTTTTATGTCAATGGTATAGAGTGGAAAGCTAAATACTATGCTATTTTTGCACTTTCGGAGAAATTAGAAAATATAAAAAGGTTTTCAGATGAGTAATTTTGATTTTAAGGCATTAACTGCGCACTGTAAAGAGTATGGTTTTATTTTCCAATCTAGTGAGATATATGATGGGCTTTCGGCAGCCTATGATTATGGACCTAATGGTGTAGAGCTTAAGAATAATATCAAACAATACTGGTGGAAGAGCATGGTCCAGATGCACGATAATATTGTAGGATTAGATGCTGCTATTTTTATGCATCCTAAGACATGGAAAGCTTCAGGTCACGTAGATGCATTTAATGATCCTCTTATAGATAACAAAGATTCCAAAAAAAGATATAGAGCAGATCAGCTTATAGAAGGATACTGCGAAAAAATAGAAGCTAAGATCAACAAAGATATTGTCAAGGCGAGAAAGCGTTTTGGTGATAGTTTCGATGAGAAACAATTCAGAGAGACCAATGGTAGAATTATAGAAAGACAGAAGACGATAGATACGGTTCTAGGAGATATGAATAATCATCTTAGAGAAGAGAATATGGAAGGTCTACAGAAACTTATTGTAGATCTAGAAATTGCTTGTCCGGAAAGTGGATCTAGAAATTGGACAGAGGTACGTCAGTTTAATCTTATGTTTTCTACTCAGTTAGGCGCCATAGCAGGGGAGGAAGGTAAATTGTATCTGAGGCCAGAAACGGCGCAAGGAATATTTGTAAATTTTCTAAACGTACAGAAAACCTCTAGAAAAAAAGTACCCTTCGGTATAGCTCAGATCGGGAAAGCATTCAGAAATGAGATTGTTGCTAGACAGTTTATTTTCAGAATGAGAGAATTTGAACAAATGGAAATGCAATTTTTTGTAAAGCCTGGCGAAGAGATGAAGTGGTATAATTACTGGAAGCAGACTAGAATGCAGTGGCATGAGCATATAGGATCTCCAGCTTCTAAGCTCAGGTACCACGATCATGATAATCTTGCGCATTATGCAAATGCTGCAGTAGATATAGAATTTGAGTTTCCTTTTGGATTTAGAGAATTAGAAGGGATACATTCTAGAACAGATTTTGACCTGAAAAGTCATCAGGAATTATCTGGTAAGAAGTTACAATATTTTGATCCAGAAGTCAATGAAAATTATATTCCATATGTTGTAGAAACATCTATCGGTTGTGACCGTATGTTTCTAGCTCAACTGACAAATGCATTGCAAGAAGAGACTGTTCCAGATGCCAAAGGAAATGAATCTACCAGAACGGTTATGAAGCTTCATCCATCTATAGCACCGGTAAAATGTGCAGTACTTCCTCTACTTAAAAATAACGAAGAGCTTACTAAGGCGGCTTCAGATCTTTTTGATAATGTCAAAGGTTCTTTCAATGCTAATTACGAAGAAAAAGATGCTATCGGAAGAAGGTACAGAAGACAGGATGCTATCGGTACACCTTTCTGTGTAACAGTAGATCACCAGACACTAGAAGATAATACCGTAACGATCAGAGAGAGAGATAGCCTAGAGCAGCAAAGAGTGAGTATGTCAGAAGTAGAAAGCATAGTTACCAAGGCATGTAAGATGCCTTTGTAGATAGCGTCGTAGATTATTCTACTTAGTATGTAATAAGAATAAAAAATACTTGTTTAACTGATGTTTCCAATCCTAATTTTAAGGGTTTCTAATATCAACTCTGCTTTGCTAGGTATTTCTTATAAGACCACTCTAATAGGAAGCAGAAAAATATTATTCCTAAAGCAATAGTAACACCTACTTTGTTTGTAGGGAATTGCTGAATGATTAATGTGAGAAAGGCCATGAAACAAAATATACTAGCTAATAAATGAATCCATTTTTTAGAACCTAGAATTTCATACTTTCTGTAGGCGATATAATTTACAACACAGAAAACAAGTAAAAAACCCACACTACCTGCAGTAGATATACTTTGTAAATTAAATAGGTTAACTAGAGTAACAGAGAGTAATGCAGTAACAATATATCCGACAGGTTTACCCCAGTATTTATGACAAAAATATTTTGGCAGTTCTTTATCTTCTGCAATACTGTAGTTTACTCGGCCACTTCCTAAGATAGTAGCATTAATAGCAGAGAAAGTAGAAATCATTGCAGTAGTCGTAATAATGGTAAATCCAATTTGTCCTAAACTGGGCTCTGCAGCTTTTGCCAGAACATAATCTTCTGCTGAGGCAATTTGGTCAAAGGGTAGTGCACCTACGGTAACAATTGCAATCAATATGTAAAGTACCACAACGAATCCCACAGCACCAAAATATGCTTTCTCTGTATTATTTTCTTTGTCCTTAAGATCAGCAATAGAATTAGCGATAAGTTCAAAACCCTCGTAAGCCACAAAAATGACCATACCGCCAGAAAGTAATAATAGAGGACTTTCCCAGTTTTCTGGAGATAGCTGAGCTAGATTTTCTGGATGCTGAGAAAGACCATAAAAACCAATCAAGATAAAACCGATAAGGATAAGTAGTTTGATGATTACAGCAACTGATTCTATTTTACCTACTAGAGTTACACTTAAATAATTTATGAGTAAAGCAATAAGAATGACAGCAGATTGTAATATTCTTACATCTACGCTTTTAGTACCGCTGATAGGAATTACTTCAGATCCGTAAGATCCAAAAGCGGAAGCATATAGTGCCAACATTACAATATAACTTATCCAAAGTAAATTATTAATACCTCCAGCAAAAACTCCATTACCAAAATACTCGTGAACAAACTTTATTGTTCCACCATTTTCTGGAAATTTCTTAGAAAGTTTAGCGTAAGAATAAGCTGTCAATAGAGCTATAATACCAGCAAGTAGAAAAGCAATAGGCGTACCACCTTTTGCCAGAGCAACAGCAAGTCCGAGTACGGCAAATATTCCACCGCCCACCATGCCACCAATTCCAATAGAAATAGCATCTTTTAGATCTATTTGGTTTTTCATAAGTAGCGTTTAGAATTAATCATTATCAGGCTGTTCTTTGATAGAATAATAACTATCATTTATTCCGATTACAAAGTAACTTATTATTTTGAATCGTAATACTTCTTTAGTACGTAAAAAGCTTTTTTCTTTTCTCCTTTTTCAGAGACCAGTCCCTTTCGATTATAATCATCTTGGATTATAGGTAATACCCTTCTAGGCGATCTGAAATCAAATAAAATCCAAGGGGAGACACCTTTCAATTGATCTATATTATCTATCATCTTCAAGGTTTCTGTATATAGATATTCTTGATATTCTTCTGTCCATCTTTCATCTTTTTCTCCACGCAGACCGTACTTGGCTCCTGCACCGAATTCTGAGATGATGACTGGTTTGTCTTGAGTGATATTCCATTTTATCTTACGACATTTTTCTATGCCGCCATCGTACCAGCCGATGTATTGGTTAAAACTCAGTATATCCACTTGATCAGCAAACGGATCTGAAATGGTCCTTGTAAAAGGATCATTATTATAGTCCTGTTGTTCTAGGGCTGCACTGATGAGTCGAGTAGGATCTTTCTGCCTTGCAAATTTTGCAAGTTTATTTAGGAAGATGTTTCTAGCCTCACTAGTTGGCGTTTCGTTAGCCATAGACCAGATAATAACGGAGGCTCTATTCTTATCTCGGGTCATAACTTCGGAAAGCTGATTTTGCGCATTTTCATAGGTGGCTTTGTTTTCCCAGTCTATCGTCCAGTAGACTGGATTTTCTTCCCATACAAGTATACCCATCTTATCAGCTAAACGAACCATATGTTCATTGTGCGGATAGTGTGCAAGTCTTACATAATTACAACCTAAGGATTTTACCATGTCTAAGATTTCCTTTGCATCGGCTACAGAATTACATCGGCCTCCATGGATAGGACTTTCTTCGTGGATAGAAATACCTTTTAGAAAGATAGCTTTGTTATTAAGTAAGATTTCTGATCCTTTAGTTGCTAAGGTTCTGAATCCTATTTCATCTACTATTTCGTCGCTATCGGTTTTTAGTATTACTTTATAAAGCTGAGGCGAGCTAGGCGACCAATACTTTATGGAATTCGTTTCTATTATTATTATATCGCAATATCCATTCTCATCCGTTTGGAAAGATTTGGTGATATTAAGATCGGGAATTTGTACTTGTATTTTTTTATTAGCAACATCAGAACCATTCAATTGTATCTTGCCAGATATTATATTTTTGTTATCGGGAGAAAGTTGTAACTGATAATCATATATAAATGTTTCTGCCGTTTCTATAAGTTTGACATCTCTAGTTATGCCGCCATAATTCCACCAGTCCGTATTTAGTGTCGGTACGCCTTCCTTGAGCCTCTTGTTGTCTACCTTGATAACAACAAAGTTTTCTTTTTCTTTCAGGTGCTGAGTTACTTCGTACTGGAATGGTGTAAAGCCACCGATATGAATACCTAGCTTTTTGCCATTAAGATATACCTCCGACTTATAATTAGAAGCGCCTATGTAAAGAAAAACTCTATTATCTTTTTTAGACTTGGAGTAATCAAATGATTTTTTGTACCATACGGTACCTTCATAATAGTATAGCTTAGATCTTTGAGTATTCCAATCCCCTGGAACCATCAAACTATCCATCCTGTCAAAATCATATTCCAACAGATCAGATTTGCCAGCTCTTTTGGAGTTGGTGAAGAATGCATTTTTCTGAGGTTCTTTTTGTTTGTCAAAAGCTTCGTAGCGATAGTTGTAATATCCGTTTTCGTAAGGATCTACTATATATTTCCAATAGCCATTCAGTGAAATGCTTTCTCTGTTATAAGCGTTGACCATTATTTCCTGCTGACTAGTAAGGAAGTTGGAGATAAATAGAAATGATAGTAGTAGCCCTAGTTTGTTTAGCATGTTATAGTATTTTATGACTTAAAATACAAAATCATAAATGTAAAATTTATTTTTGCATACTAAGCTTACTAGAAAAAATAATGATGGACTGAATTTCCTAAAATCTATAGATGTTTACTCGACCGGAAATATAATTTCCATATAAGAAGTGCTATTGACAGGCGTATTTTCTTTTTCTAAAATTTCTATATCTGCATCCTCCGCTCTTATGAAAGCACAGCCTATTTGTAAATTGTTAAATACAGCTCTGCCTTCTACATTACTCATACCTTTTCTCACCTCATTAATAAAGTTTCCTCTATCTTCTATATTTTCATACAGGGTGATATCTGCGCCGGGAAGTGGAATTCTATCGGAGCAGGCTGCATCTATGCATTTAGTTACTTTGATGTCTAGATGAGCAACTAGCGTACTCATTGGCATTTCTTCTTCTACCTCTTCCTCGATACGATCTTCCCCACAGGCAAAGAGGCAGAGGCTTGATAAAACTGCAAAAATAAAACCTATTAATTTAAATTTTAGCGTAATCATAATTACATTTCTGGAAGCTGGTCAAATCTGATTCTTGTGTTTCTATATATAATCGCTGGCCTTGTATAAAGACTTCGACAAGTGTAAAATGCTCAAACGGTTGCTTTTCAAAACGTCCATCTATATCTAAGGGTAGATCACTCTTGAAGAAACCAGCGAGTAGATATCCTTCTTCAGGATTTTCCTTAGATCTGACGCTTATAGGTTCAGGATTTATCAATGGTGTAAAAGGACCAGTGCAGTCGATAGATAAAAAACTATATTGCTCAAAGCCTTGGAAGTCGTCTTCCATCTCCATAGGAATGACTTCTTCGTCTTTACAAGAACATATTGTTATAAATAGTGCTAAGTAAAAAAGAGTTCTAATCATGATAACGATGTATTAATTATATATCTAATTTAATAGTTTTTGATTAGCTAAACATTTTAATCTAGATTTTTTATCCTTCTAAGTCGTCCTCAGTTATAATTTGCGTTTGGAAACCTATAGGATTAAATGGCGCTTTCTGTGGATTGTCATCATCGTCAAAATCTTCCCAACTTATTACCTCTTTCAGAAATTCTTCTGCGTGTCTAATGATAAATCCTTTGGTCAGTTCGTGCGGTCTAAGTATTTCTATATTTTTTGGTGGTCTAGGTTGCCCGTAACCTTCTATATGAGGATACATGATCATAACTAGTATCTTACCATTGAATAATTGTTGGTAGACAAGTGCTCCATTAGATTTTATAAGGTTTCTCTTAGTATTGCTGTTTTCTACTTTTTCAGCTATTCCACTATAATCTTTGCCTAGCGTAAGGAAGACAACTTCGAGGTTTTCCATCTCGGACTTATTATCTATTTCTGCTTTTAGCCCTGTCTCGTGTACGATGGTTCGCAGGGTTCTTTTTATAAGAGGCTTTATTTTTTTAGGCCATGCTGCTCTATATTTAGCTGTGTTTTCTAGTATCTCATTGTACTGATTTACTTTAGATTGTAATGTTCCTATATCCATGTTTCGTTATTTAGTAGTGTAATAATTTTTCTATAGTCGAAGATAAGTTTTCTTTTGGTAAATATATTTGTTCAAGATTAGCTGCAAAAGGTATCGGTGTATCCAAGCTTGCACATCTCATGACTGGTGCATCTAGATATTCGAAAAGATGTTCTGAGATATGTGCTGATATCTCACCACCTATTCCACCTATAAGTGAATCTTCATGCAGAATGATAACGCGTCCTGTCTTCTTAACCGTTGCCTCTATCGCTTCATAATCCAGAGGGTTAAGACTTCTCAAATCTAATATGTCTGCAGAAATATTTTCTGCATCACAGATTTCTTCAGCCCAGTTGACTGCCTGTCCATAGCTTATAATAGATAAGTCGCTTCCTTTCTTTCTCAAGCTTGCTTTGCCTATAGGTACAGTGTAATAATCATCGGGAATTTCTGCTAGGCTAGATCTGTATAAGGCCTTATGTTCAAAAAACATTACAGGACTAGGATCTTCGATTGCTGCAAGTAGTAGTCCCTTAGCGTCATAGGGCGTCGAAGGAAATACTACCTTGAGTCCAGGTGTATGTACAAACCACATTTCATTGGTCTGTGAGTGGAAGGGACCTGCTGCTACACCTCCGCCAGCTGGCATTCTGATTACAGTATCTGTAGCATGTCCCCATCGGTAATGCACCTTAGCGAGGTTATTTACAATCTGATTAAAACCACAGGTGACAAAGTCTGCAAATTGCATCTCTACCATCGACTTATAACCTCGTAGACTGAGTCCCATAGCGATGCCTATGATAGCACTCTCGCAAAGAGGGGTATTTCTAACTCTATCTTTACCAAAAGTTTTTACAAAGCCATCCGTAATCTTAAACACACCGCCATACTCAGCTATATCCTGACCCATAAGAATAAGATCTTTGTGATTCTCCATAGACAACTTTAGTGCATCACTTATGGCATCTATATATCTTTTTTCGCTCTTACGTTTTGATTTTGGTTTGGTAATTTTTGTGTTATGAGGTGGATAGACATCTTTAACTTCTTGTTCTACATTACTATGTATCGCATCTTGTTTTGCCGCTATATCCAGTCCTGTTTTTATCTCCGTTTTAATCTCTTCTTTTATGGCTGCTATAGATGTTTCTGTTAGGATCTCTTTATGTAAAAGATATTGTTCAAAATTTTCAATGGGATCTTTTTTAGCCCACTTGGTCATCAATTTTTTAGGGACATATTTTACGCCTGAAGCTTCTTCATGTCCGCGCATACGGAAGGTTTTACACTCTACTAATACGGGCTCAGGATTTTTCCGCATTCCAGTAGCCAGAGACTTTATGGTATTATATACTTCTATAATATTGTTACCATCTACAATTACAGATTTCATCCCGTATCCTATAGCTCTATCAGCTAAGTCTTTACAAGCGTACTGTTCTGATGTAGGTGTAGATAGACCATAGCCATTATTTTCTATAACAAAGATTACGGGTAGTTTCCATACAGCAGCGACATTGAGCGCCTCATGAAATTCTCCCTCACTAGTACCACCTTCTCCTGTAAAGGCTAGAGAAACTTTTTTCTGCTTTTTGATCTTATGTGCTAAGGCCACGCCTCCTGCGAGAGATAACTGAGGTCCTAGATGAGAAATCATGCCTACGATGTTGTAGTCTTTAGCTCCGAAGTGGAAGGACCTATCTCTACCTTTGGTAAATCCCATAGCCTTTCCTTGCCACTGACAAAATAATCGCTCCAGAGGTACATTCCTTGTGGTAAATACACCCAGATTTCTATGCATAGGAAAGATCATCTCATCTTCCTCTAGCGCAGCGGTACAACCTACAGAAATAGCTTCTTGGCCAATTCCACTGAACCACTTAGAGATCTTACCCTGACGTAGTAAAGACAGCATTTTTTCTTCTATCAGCCTAGGCTTAAGTAGTAGCTTATAGAATGTCAATAACTGTTTATTAGATGGGACCTTTTTAGAAATACTTGTTTTTTTAACCATAATAGCTATAAATGATTTTCGAATGTACAATATTCGTAAAAACTAAAGAAGTATTATTTCTTAAGAAATGAGAATAGAGAAATTGTTTATAAATTGCAATATGAAGAATATAGCTTTTATATTACTCATTGGATTTTGCTTCTATTCCTGTAGTGATGACCTGCCTTTAACGGGTTTTTCCTTGGAGACTTATATAGACCATTATGAGGAATTAGCGCTATCTGATGAGCTTATAGCCTGTGCTGCTGGCGGACAATCAGGTATATTAGATGATGAGATATATCCTATAAGTGTTTTGTATTACCCTTTGACAGATGCAGAGGATATAAGATATTACGAAACAGAAGATTTGTCCGCTGACCCCGAAGATCTCAGCTCCTACGAAGAAGTATCTTTGCCAAGCGAAGGTCTTTTCGATGGTTTTTTGGGCAGGTTTCTATTGACAAATATCCCTGAAGATAAATATGTAAGAGTCTCCTTTAAGACAATAGATACACTATGGTATTCTATGGCAATACAACTGAGAACAAACGAGAAGCCCTCTATATATAATCCTAATCTCTGTGCTGTAGATCTGAGCGATAAATTCCAACCTATATTGACATGGGAAGAAGGTAACTCTACAGAGAACATTATTTTTTTCCAACTATTAGTCTCAGAAAATAATAAAGTCTATTCAGGTACCTATACAGAAGATCTAAATTTCCAGTATTATGACGTGTCAAATGTGGTTTTTAATGTAACTAGAATAGAGCCAGTACCTAGCCTAGGAGAAGGTGAGCAGTTGAGATTTGTATTGATGGGCATAGGATCAGATAATTGGGTTAACCTAATTTCTGATATTAGTTTCACAGTAGAATAACTTGTAAAAAAGAATGATAAGCTACGATTTTATCAAGTCTAAGTTTCTATGGATATCTATCCTACTTGTATATCTGCTATTGCATATTTCTAAACTTGAATTATATCCACTTTGTCTTTTCGGTATGTATTCTATGCCCTTAGAAAAGACTGTCGAAGATTATAGCCTCTATACATTAGAAGTGAACCAAAAAGAATTTGATTACACAGAAATCCCATACAAGAAATTCTTGATGGTTAACAACACCTTACGCAAATACGCTGGGATTATAGAAAATAACAATGTGGATCCTCGCGCCTCTGTGCTCAGTAAAACGATGGCTAGAATTCCTGGTAGTTTTCTCGATCAGTCGCTGGAGCAAGCGCATCATTATACCATGCCTAAAGAGAATCTGCTAGAATGGTTACATCGTTATCTTGATATTCCTCTAGAAGAAAATATAGTTGTCAAAAAGCAAGACTTTATATTAGTCACTGATAGACATTATTCTAGTATCGGATCTAAACTTATTGCAAGTGAATAAGCTCAGCCAATACCATAATTACCTAATTTATTATTGCATATTATTTTTAGCATTTTACCTCTTTAGGTTTTTTGATGATCTCACTATAACCCAGCTAAGTCAGCCGTATTTTTATGAGCCACATGAAGATCCATTTGCTTGGCTATTTATAGCTTCTGGAATTCCTGAATTTGTAGTAAGCAATGTTTGGCTATCCCTGGGCTTAGATGTCTTAGTGCCTACCTTAGTGATAGCCATACTCTGGTATGCCTACAGAAGAGAAAAACCATTTAAGCTACTTTTTTTACATCTCATTTTATTTAGCTTTTATCTATTCGTTGTATTTAGTTATCCGAGTTTGTCCATTAAGAAATTTTTAGGCTTGGCATTATTGCCTTTGCTTTTTCTAGCGAAGGGTGAAAAAGCCTATAAGTTCTTATTTCAGGTTTTCCGGTATTATGTACTTTTTATTTTTTCTTCTTCTGCTTTATGGAAATTATTTAGAGGATCGGTTTTTCAAGAAAATCAGTTTGTCCATATTTTACAAAAACAACATATAGATCAGTTTCATTTCTTCCCAGATCATATTGTTTCTATCATTGCTAGTTATATCATCGACAAGCCAGCCTTAGCTACCTTGTTATTCCTATCTGCAGTCGTGCTGCAATTATTGTTTTGCATAGGATTCTTTTCGCGACGATGGGATCGCTTTCTGGCTTTACTACTTTTAGTATTTGTACTATTTGATTTTCTCTTTATGAGGATTGAGTATTGGGAATTCTTGGTTTTTTTACCCTTGTTTTTTTCTGCTGAGGATGGAACCTTTGAAAAGGATATGCTATTGCCCAACATTAGGTAAACTTAGGGAATCGTTTTTTATTTGACAAAAGAAGCGTAGGATTTTTAGTTTGTCAATTATCTAAATAGCCAATTATAAAACTGTATAATTATTTTTAAAAGAATAATCGTCTTTCTTCTATCTATTTATAAAAATTTTTGTTAATTGTAATAGAGTATGTATATTAACTGCTCGACCCGCAAAAACTACAGTGGATTGGTGGGATATTAAGTTTCAAAATAAGGCTAATTGTTCTTCTTTCTATCTAATCAACTTACAACTGATAGGGTCTGAAACAATTAGTATATGTCGCTAAGACATGATAAAAGCTACGATTAATGAATCTAACAGGAAAACAGGAATTTCGATATAATGCGCAAGCTATCTGGGATATTCTTATGGATGCAGATCAGCTTGCAGCCATTACACCTGGTGTGTCAGAATTAGAAAAAGTTGAAGAGGATATCTACAAAGCTATCTCTAATATCAAAATAGGACCTGTCAAAGGTTCGTTTGCTGGGGATCTAAAAGTTATAGATAAATTGGAGCCAGAAAAATTTACACTTAACGTACAACAGAAAAGTAAGATAGGTAATGTAAATGCAGAGGTACGCATCGCCTTGCAAGCAACTAATCCTGAATTGACAACCTTAAGTTTTGATGGCAAGGCTAAACTATCTGGTCTCCTAGCTAGAACGGGACAGAGAGTACTTTCAGGAGTTGCTAATTCACTTACTAGGCAGTTTTTTGAAGCACTAGATAAGACCTTGGAAAATTCTGAAAATAATACAAATACTTAAAAATTTTATATCCATATAAACACTTAAATATGAAGCATACTATAAAGATCGAGATAAACGGCAAGCAGGTTTCGAGAGAGGTAGATTCACGAACCTTGCTGGTACATTTCATAAGGGACGAACTAGCACTGACAGGGACGCATATAGGTTGCGATACAAGTAGCTGTGGAGCTTGTACTATTCTGGTAGACGGTAAGGCAATTAAGTCTTGTACGTTACTAGCAGTCCAGGCCGACGGATCTAGTATTATAACTGTAGAGGGTCTTTCTAAGGAGGGTAAGATGCATCCAGTACAGGAAGGATTTACGGAAAAACATGGATTGCAATGTGGGTTCTGTACGCCTGGGATGATGATGACCGCCATAGATTTATTAGAAGAAAATTCTAGTCCTAGTGAGTACGAAATAAGAGAAGCTTTAGAAGGTAATTTCTGTAGGTGCACAGGCTACCATAATATTGTTAAGTCTATACAATATGCAGCAGAAAAAATGAATGGACAGCCCGCATAAATCGCTCAATTAAAAATAATAAGATGACAAACTATATAGGAAAATCAATAAAACGTACTGAGGATAAGCGTTTTTTAACTGGAAAAGGACGCTATACAGATGATATTTCATTACCGCACATGACACATGCGTATATTCTAAGGAGTCCATATGCCCACGCTCATATCAAATCTATAGATACTAGCGCTGCGGAGAAACATCCTGGTGTAGTGGCGATATTTACGGGTAAGGATTTCGAAGGGACTGGCATAGCAGGAGTTCCTTGTGGTTGGCAGGTAAACTTTAAAAATGGTGAAACGATGAAGGAACCTCCTCATCCTTTGCTTGTTGCTGATACTGTCAAACATGCAGGGGATGGTGTTGCTATCATTATAGCGGAGGATAGATCTATTGCTAAGGATGCAGCAGATCTAGTAGAGGTAGACTATGAAGAATTAGACGCAGTAGTAGATCCTAAAAAAGCAATGGAAGAAGGTGCGCCACTGGTGCATCCTGATTGTCCCAACAATCTATGCTTTGACTGGGAATTAGGAAATCCTAAAGAGGAGGTATCTCATGCAATGTCAGCCGCATATCATGTAACCAAACTGGATTTTGTAAACCAACGTGTGGTTCCTAATGCCATAGAGCCTAGAAGTGCTATAGGTCATTATGACGATTCTGTAGATAAGTACACCTTGTATACTTCTTCTCAAAATCCACATTTAATAAGATTATTGATGTGTGCTTTTGTTCTAAATTTACCAGAGCATAAAGTAAGGGTTGTCTCTCCTGATGTTGGAGGCGGATTTGGAAGTAAGATTTTCCATTACGCTGAAGAAGCATTAGTGATCTGGTGTTCTCATAAGATTAACAGACCTATCAAATGGACATCTGATAGAAGTGAAAGTTTTCTCACTGATGCACATGGAAGAGATCATGTTACAAGTGCGGAGATGGGTTTTGATAAGGACGGAAAGATGTTAGCTTTACAAGTTTATACACATGCTAATCTAGGGGCTTACCTTTCTACTTTTGCTCCAGCGGTACCTACCTATCTGCATGGTACATTGATGCAAGGTTTGTATACTACGCCTAAGATAAATGTAGATGTCAATGGTGTATTTACCCATACGAATGCTGTGGATGCTTACAGAGGAGCAGGAAGGCCAGAAGCTACCTACCTACTGGAAAGGATGGTGGATCTTGCAGCATTAGAAATGGATATGGATCCTGCAGCGTTGAGACTTAAGAATTTTATTCCTTCATTTAATGGTGTGGAAGAAGAAGGGTATCAGACTCAGGTAGCGCTGCAATATGATAGTGGTAATTATGAGCCTGTTCTGAAGAGAGCCCTAGAGATGGTGGGCTATGAAGATTTCAGAGCAAAGCAAGCAGCCCAAAATAATGGAAAATTACTAGGTATAGGATTTAGTACTTATATAGAAGCCTGCGGTATTGCTCCATCTGCGGTTGTAGGGGCACTAGGTGCCAGAGCAGGCCTATATGAAAGTGCTCAGGTGAGAGTTCAACCTACAGGAAAAGTAAGTGTATTTACGGGTGCACACTCGCATGGTCAAGGGCATGAAACAACATTTGCACAAGTTGTAGCCGATAAGCTAGGTATTCCACTAGAGGATGTTGATATCGTACATGGAGATTCTGATAGTGTGGCATTTGGAATGGGGACCTATGGGTCTAGAAGTCTAGCAGTAGGAGGTAGCGCTATTGTAAAAAGTATAGAAAAAGTATTAGAGAAAGGAGCAAAGATTGCTGCTCATAAGTTAGAATGTGCTGTAGATGATCTAGATTATACTGAAGGAAAATGGCAGGTAAAAGGAACAGATAAGTCTGTAGCTTTTGGAGATGTTTCGCTTACTGCTTATGTTCCACATGATTATCCTGAGGGATTAGAACCAGGCTTGGACTTCAGTAGTTTTTACGATCCTACAAATTTTACCTACCCCTTCGGAGCCCATGTTGCGATAGTAGAAATAGACAAGGAAACAGGCAAGGTAGAACTGAAGAGATTCATAGCGGTAGATGATGTAGGAAATGTTATTAACCCTATGGTTGTCGATGGTCAGATACACGGAGGGCTCGCTCAGGGAATAGGCCAGGCCTTACATGAGGTTGCTGACTTTGATGAGAATGGTCAGCTTATTAACGGATCGTATATGGATTACACAATGCCTAGAGCAGATGATTTTCCTAGTTTCGAAATAGATAGGACAGTAACGCCTTGTCCCCACAATCCCCTAGGTGTAAAAGGAGCAGGTGAGGCAGGTTGTATAGGAGCTACTCCTGCAGTTGTCAATGCTGTAATAGACGCCCTCTGGAAAAATGGTATGAAGGTTAAGGATATAAAAATGCCTATGACCTCAGAGAGAGTATGGACAGCTATGCAAGAACATTCTTAATAATTATTACTAACGAAAAATAAAAAAAATGATACCTACATCATTCAAATATAAAAGAGCAGGATCCATCCAGGAGGCATTAACTATGATGGATGAAGATTCTAAGATTTTAGCGGGAGGTCATAGTCTTATTCCGGCTATGAAGTTAAGGCTAAACCAACCAGAAAAATTAATAGATATTTCAAAAATTTCTGCTATAAAATTTATTAGACAAGATGGTGACAATATAGTGATAGGTGCTGGAAGTACGCACTACGATATAGCGCATTCTGATATTGTAAAAAATGGTAATCCTATGCTGAGTCAAGGGGCAGATATGATAGGAGACAGGCAGGTTAGAAATGCAGGAACGCTAGGAGGTAGTTTAGCCCATGCAGATCCTGCTGCTGATTGGCCAGCTATGATGATAGCTAGCAATGCTATTATCAAAACACAAACTGCAAGAGGAACCAGAGAAATAAGAGCTGCTGATTTTTTCACTGGCTTCTATGAAACTGCCTTGCACGAACAAGAGATTATTACAGAGATCCATATACCGAAGCTCAAGGCAAATGAAAGATCTATATATCTAAAATTTCCTCAACCTGCCTCTCGATTTGCCATAGTAGGTTGTGCTGTGATAGCTTCTGTATCAGAGGGAGCTATATCTGATGCTCGCATCGCATTTAATGGTGTGTCAGAGTATGCATTCCGAGACACTGCGGTAGAACAGGCGTTAGAAAGAGTCCTAGCTTCAGAAGAAAATATAACCGAAGCAGCTAATAGAGCAGCAGAAAATATGACGATACTAAGTGATCCTTTTGCTTCAGAAAAATATAGAAAACACCTAGCTAAGGTGTATTTAAAAAGAGCATTGAAAGAAATATCTAAGTAATATTTTAATTTTGAATTTAGAAAGTGTGAACATATATTAAGTGTGCCTTAATACCATGTTCATACTTTTTTTATTCCCAACTGACACAACTTTTGTCCAGCAATGTTATGAAAGCTGAGATGCTTATTTATATTTTTTTTAATCATCTTATAAGATGAGCAACTTAAAACTACTTATCTTCATTTAGCAGTCCTAGATTTTTTTATTGCTTAATAAAAGTACTCGTATTTTGAAGTTTAGAAAACTCTATATTTTATTTTTATTGACACTTACAAGTATAGCTAATCCTTTCATGGGTTATGGTCAAGATGAAATAATTAACTTTATTTTTGGACATAGTCTTATACATCATGAGTTTCAGGTAAATCCTACTCCTAGTCAGGAAACATCAGTACCTCATTGGATGCACTTTCTTGCAGAAGCAGGCGATAAGGAATATGTTGTCAATGGTCAGTATGGCTTCTTGCCACAACATGATAATTTACCACCCATTTCTCAGTGGGGTTTTGATTTTGTTCCTTCTGCTTGGGATTCTGATACGCAAAATTTCAGCGATGCAGATTTTACGACCATCATGATTACACCAGGTAATTTTATTCAGTGGCAAGGGCCAGAAGAATTATATTATAACGATGTGGTTTCTCCATTGAGTGCTACCCAGACTATTTTTGAATGGTGTAATGAGCAAGAAGATGATCTTAGGTTTTACATCTATGAAAATTGGCCAGACATGGGATCGTACTTAGCTAATGGTTTTCCGCCTACAGAAGCAGAATGGAATTCTTATAATGATTATCTTAATGGAGATTTCCACAATTGGTTTTTAGAATATAATGAGCTAGTGAGCTCTTCTTTTCCTTTCTCTTGTATACGTATGATTCCTGTAGGGCCGATCATCAGTAAACTATTATTTACAGCACCCTATGATCAGATACCCGCGGATCAGTTATATGAGGATGATGCGCCCCATGGCAGAGCTTCTACTTATTTTCTAGCTTCGCTTATTAGTTATATGGCGATGTATCAGGAAAAGGCACCAGAGAATTATATTGTAGACGATATTATACATCCTATTATAAGAGACAATTATAAGGATATCGTAAGTTTTATATGGGAAGAGTTAAATGCATTCAATGATGAGGAAGGCAATTCTTTAGTTTTTTGTTCTTTAATATCTTCTACAGAGAATGGAACAAGACTAGAAGATATTTCACTTATAAGTCCTAACCCTGCGTCAGAATCGGTAACTATATCAGCTGGCATAGATTATAGAAGTATAAATATCTACGACCAATGGGGTAGGTTACATAATACCTATAGTCGAGCATTGGGTAAGTCAGAAATGACTATAGATCTAGGAAGCTATACAGCCGGAATATATTTACTGCTCATGATGGATGATCAGAATCAAGTTACACAGCAACAAAAGCTAATAGTTCTTGATAAATAATAGATCTAGCTGATATGGATAACGGCTGCTTCAGCTATTTTTTCATATCCTATTTTTATATATATGGTATTGGAGACAGGGTTTTTAGCATCTGTAAATAGAGAGCAAAAGTCATATGATTCTAGCAGCTTAGATGTAAGGGTATATACCATAGAACTAGCATATCCTTTTCCTCTATGTTGTGTGGGTGTAAATACATAGTTTAACACTATACCTCCTACAGCAGGTCTAGCACTTTTGACCATAGCCACATTTTCTGTAGTCTTCCATAAATAAAAAGATTTTTCCTCTATCCCTTTATGAGCATACTCTAGTGCTTGTTCTTCTGTCATAAAGTCAAAGACTTCTTTGCAAAAATGGTGAATCCACTTAGCTATAAGGGGCGTATCTTTTTTTGTTGCGATAGCTAGCTTGCCTCTTACAGTTTCTATCTTTTTTACATTAGTAATCTTATACACTAACTGATCCATTTCTAGCTGCCAAGTTTTGTCTACTAACTGGCAATAGTGGGAAGCAAAGGCAGAGGCAAGTGATTTTTCGCCGATTATGTTTTCCACTACTACCTTTTCTCTTATAAGGTACAAGCTTATATCATTGATATATTTTTCGTCGCCGGCTATGATAAAATTCTTTTGCGTTTTTACGAGTGTAAAAACTACTTCGTTCTGATCAGTCGCTTCTATAAAGTACTCATGTGGCTGCGCTTGTGTATTGGTACGTTCATGTAAGATGCCTAATGATAAATTATTTTCTGAAGCTTTCTGAGCTAAAAATGCTTTTACCTTATCCAGAAATAAATGGATATCTGAATGATTACGTATGTTTATCATAAGATTATAGCTTTGGACAAATATCCTAATTTTCTCTTAGCCTTTCTTATGTTGTATGTATAGAATAAAAAATATATTTCGATTGTTTCTATTGTTGCCTAAGACACTATTTTATGCCTATGCTTATTATCGACCAAATGCTTTAGCAGCGGGATTGATAGAAAAAATAAAAAATTACTTAAAGAGGTACGACCTACATCTAAGTGAGAAAGAACAAGATCGTATAACTTATTATATAGTTCTTAATAGAATAATGATTTCTAGTTTTGCAATATTGCGTGGTAGAAAATTATCGCCAAAGGAAAAATATCTGGGTTCTTTATTAGGTGCGTTTACTCCTGTCTATGATGATCTAATGGATGAGGAGAACTACACGCACGAAGAGACAAGAGCATTTATGGATGAGCATATCTCCGACGCTAGCTCATCTATGCAAAGACTAATTACTTTTTTATATCAGGAAATAAAAAGTATACATCCAGATATAAGTCGTTTTGATACTTATTTTGATAAAGCTGGAATTGCACAAAATAGAAGTATAGTTGAGCAAAAAAATATAGGGACTAACTTAGAGGTAACTCGAGATATCACTTACGAAAAAGGAGGTAATTTTTGCTTGCTCTTTAGATCTGGACTTTTTCATGATTGGGAAGAAGGAGAGGAAGAAGCAATATTCTTACTAGGAGGGATGACACAATACGTTGATGATATATTTGACTTACACAAAGACGTAATGGAGAATACTTATACGATTCCAGCAAAAATACTATCCGTTCCCGATATAAGGACTGATTATCGTCATAGTTTAGAGAATTGTTACCAGTCTTTTAGCAAGTTAAATTATAAGAAATCAAATAACTTAAAATTTTGGAGCATACAGTATCTAACCCTAAGTAGGGGATATGTTGCTCTAGACCATTTTGCTCACCTACCTAAGTTTAATTCTATAGAGGATATTAGAAATTCAAAAAAGATGGTCGTAGATATGGAGCTCTTTCGGAATGTATGGAAAAACTTAAATTATTTCATACAGTATAAAATCAGAAATGCCTAGCTATAATAATCTGTTTTTTATAGCTAGGCATTTTAAATCGCCAGTGTATAGTTCTGACTGATAATATAATTAATTATTCTTCACCACCTTCGACAGTAACCATAAGGATATCTCTGTCAAACAAATAAAGTCCTCCCTTATCATCACCGATAAGTTCTAGTTTGTCATTAAGTGTTCTCGCTAGTGCTTCTTCTTCTATCTGCTCTGCAACGTACCACTGCAAGAAATTGTGTGTTGCATAATCTTTTTCACTTAGTGCTATATCCACTAGATTGTTGATGCTTTGAGAAACCATTATTTCATGGCTGAGTAGATCCTTGAAAGCATGCTTGATAGACGGGAAAGTTTTATTAGGTTGCTCAAAAGCCGGTATTACAGCGAACCCTCCTCTGTCGTTGATAAAGTGTATTAGTTTGAGCATGTGCATACGTTCTTCCTCACTTTGTCTGTAGAAGAAAGATGTTATATTATCGATTCCTGGCTGTATCTCAGACCATGAAGCCATAGCCAAATAAACTTGAGAAGATTGTCCTTCTATTTTCACCTGATTATTAAGCGCTTCTTGAATAGTTTTTGATAGCATTTTACTTTATTTTAAATTGTTTTATATGTAAATGTAACAAGATATTAGTTGGTAGTGTTCATATGATCTTCTAAGAATGAATCTAAATTACTTTCTGAAGAAGTAGTTACTAAGAGTAGATGTTCTTTTACTTATAATAGACATTAACTATAACATTTTCACTATTGTAAGATGTAATTGCTAGTATAAATTATACGAAGCGAATTAAGGAGGAAGAGAATTAATTATTAGCTCATAAAACTTATGATCACGAAGGCAATAATTGTACTTACTATGCCGTACATAAAAAAGTTATAGCACCATCTCAGGTAGACATATTTTTTGCCAAGGGATTTACCTAGAAAAAATAAATCTCTAGTGATCGAGTTATCTAAAATTTCATTATCTGCAACGACTTGTTGCATCCCTTTCTCATAGGAAGAGAAATCCATCTTGTAATAGTTACCAAAGAAAAATAAATTTGACTTCTTATTGTTGATCATTTCCATTGTAGTTGTTCCTGACATGTCGATAGGTCTAGTGGATAAGGTTGCAAATATCATAGATATTACACTTACAATTGCAAGTATAATTGTAGGTATAATCAAGGTAGGATTAGTATCAAATCTTGCGACTAACATCGGTAAAGCTACTGTTATGATTATGGCATTAACACTGAGCATAATATTAGCTTTATTGTCTGCTATTGCGCTTAGATCTATGTGATTTCTTAGAGCTGTTTTGAGCTGAGTCTGTGCACTTTTACTTGATCCTATAGTTAGCATTTTATTTCCTTTTTTCTTCTTCTTTTTCTGTATCTTTTTATTCTTACTTTCGTAATCCTTTATAACAAGTTTGGCAAGATTTTCTGATTTCCCTTTTTGAAATAATTTTTTTCCTTCTTCTGAACAGTAACTATGAAAGTTAAAGAAAGAAATATTTTCTTGAAGCCAGGATTTTTCATCTATCTCCCCCGCAGAAAGTTTGTTTTTTTCTTTTCTTAATTGCTCGGCGATCATATGGTAGTTAGCATGGGCAAGGCCACTAAGATCAGCATCTCTAATCAGCGTACATAATCGTTCATCACCGATCCAGTCCATTTTAGTGGCTAATATACATTTAGCAACTTTTTCAATATTAGTTTTTTCGTAAGATTCTTTTGTCAAAAATTTTCTTGCAATTTCTACACTATATTGTTCGTGATTATCTGCACCTTCTGCAAATCCTGTATCATGGAAATAAGCCGCGATAATTAAAATTTCTCTTTCCTTATCAGTTAGCTTAGCTTCTTCAGAAAGACTTTTTGCAGATTGTACTACCCTTAGAGTATGTTCATAATTATGATAAGGATATTCTTTGAATATTTCTTTTCCAAAAATAGATTTTACATGTAAGTCTACTGCTTTTATTATTTCACTCATGGAGATTACAATTATATAACAGTTACTCTGAGCGCTTTAAGACCTTCTGCGCCCTGCATTTTTTCTAATTCTAGATCTTCGTATTTTTCTTCGACATAGCCTTTATCTATAAGATAGTTGATATAATCTATATACTCATGTTTGTCATTATTGTCTAGATATACTATAGCGACTTTTCCTGCTACTGTTATCCTTTCATTGGTGCCTTTAATTACAGCCTTGTCGATTCTTTTTTTCAATATTTCATAACGAACATTATATGATCCATCGACATCGAACTTCTTTTCATCCAAGCGGAATCTTATAGAAAGAGAGTGGCCATATACGAAAATAAGTTCTGCTGTCTCTAGTCCTATTTCTAACTCTGGCTGAAGTTTTTTCACCAATCTTGTTATTTCACATGTATTTACAAGCTGCCATAATCTGAAATTTTGCAGGTCATAGTTTTGGAATTGTCGATCTTTGAGCAGAGATTGACCTACGTACATATTGTATTCTACTCCATCAGTTTTGTATTTCTCAAAATAGTGCGGTAGATATTTTTGGAGTTTCTTTTCTTCTCTATCAAGGAATTTAGAAACAGAGGTTCTTATTTTTACAACACTATTCTCAAAAGATCTCCTCTTTGTATATACTATACCTAATTTTGGATCTAGATGATTAAGATACTTCTTGTATATGCCAGGGTGGAGATCAGTATATCTCTCATAGAGACCTGCTAACATAGGGTGTATCTCACTTGCAAGGAAGTTTACTATAGATGTCTCATCAATAGCTACAAAATTATCATTAATCTTATTAAGCGTGCTTTCTATTTTTGCTTTGTAAGCATCTAGTACAAATAGTGTATCCTTCCTTAGCCACTTTTTTATCACCTCTAGTAGCATTGTAAGATTTTCTTGTAAATCTTCTTTTATCAGAGAATTCCTAATAGTACTTGAACTTACAATATCCGACTGAGCATATAAAGGATGAACATTTTGAAAAATTATAGGATCTATACTCTTATCTATACCTTTGCTTTCTGAAATGTGATAAGCTAGTGCTACTTTTTGGAACTTCCATTCTACACTAGGATGTATAGAAGTAAAATTTTGTTGGATAATATTAGAAACGGAATTCTGTATGCTTTTCAGAAAGTAATCATATCCAGTTTCTATAATACTAAAAATTTCGCTTAACCTAATAATTGTCATTGCATTGAAAACATTAGGTTCCTTAGATGCAATGCCAAATATACCCGAAACTTCTTTTTTGTTCAGCGCCACGGGATGTAAAATTATACTGCGATATCCTTTTTTCTCAAGAATTTGCTCGCCTCTAGATTTTTCTTCAATTTGATGTAAATCTGCAATATATTCAGGATTTTTTTTCACCATAATTTTATAGAAAATCCCGCCTTTATCTTCAGGGTTTTTAATATAATCTAGGTCACTTATATTTGTTTTCCCGGTAAGACTATATTTAGCATTTTCTTGGATTTCTTCAAAGTCTAAAATCATATTACCACATACTAGATCTTCTAGCTGCAAGTAGCTTTTGAGATATTTACTTAAAGTCTCTAAAAAATTATTTTCATCTAGATATGAATTTTCCTGTGAGATCCAATGCTTAAGCTGAGTTAGAACTTCTATCTGAGTAATATCGTTAAGTGTTCCTATAGTGAATCCACTGAAGGTAAACTGATTTAGAGGAAGTAGTTTGGTCCAGAGATCATCATCGTCGTAATGATGTATTAGATGATTAATTTCTAACTGCGATAGTTGAGGTAATTCCCCTGTAACATTTACATCTACAAAGTCAAAATTCATGATAGTTTGGAAATGTTTCTCTATACCTTTATCCACATGGGTTAGTGTTAGAATTTCATTAGTGTTGAAAGAAAGATTCTGATTGTAAAACTTGTTTAGTATAAAAATAGATGCATCTCTCGTCGCGAAATTTTTATAGCTAAGTAATTTGTCAGGATCTAATTTTATCTTCCATTCATTATCTGAGACCACGTTTGCTAGTGTAGGGGTCTTAACTACCATTTCCTTCTTAAATGGTGCAGCAATAAAACTTAACTGATTCTCAAAAAGCATTGAAGGTACTACCAGATTAACTATAGTTTTGAAATGACTATTTTCCTGCAGCTCATCTGCTTTTATCTTTCCTTCTTCTATTACTTTATTATATTTTTCTATTACAGGGAGTAGGGCTGATTTCGTTTCTGTGCAAGCATTACACATTTGGGCTTTAAGTACTTTTATATAGCGAGTAAAATTGAGCTGTGATTGGATTCCCTCCACTGCAACGTTGAGAAACTGTACAACCTCTTCGATGGAAGCGTATTCTCTTTCGAGTATATTAGTTATTGGTTCCTTTGCTATCTTTCCCATGATATTATACTTAACTTATGTATATGTCAAAATTAGTACCAATCATAACACCTTATTTGACATAGTTCTATATATTATCTAAAATACTTAGAATAAAGCAAGTACTGAAATAAAAAATAATTTTAAATCGAAATACTGTCTTGAAGAGCGTTGTTAGCTGCCTTAATACCTAGAAATCGGAATATTTTAGCTTTTTGTGGAGCTTAAAATTAGATATGTTAAGGAATACTAGCTATAAGTAGCTAGAAATAAAAAGGGGGAAGGGCCATCTGTAATTCGCTTACGAGCAAAAAAAAAGATGCTCTCACTAAGTGGAGCATCTTTTTTTATATAACTCTTACAATTTAGTTACAATCAAATCCTAATGCTTCTTGTGCCGTGATTGCTGTAGAAAAAACAGTACCTGCGCCGATTCCTTCACCTTCACAAATTTCTACATCATCCGCTCCGTCCATAGTACAAGTTTGGCAATTTGGTTCATCATCTCCACCACATGAAGCAAGTGAAAACGCGAAGAAAGCCGCTAAAACGATCATTAAATTTTTCATAGTTTGTTGTTTAAATTTTTTACAATATGAAATAAAGGTATGAAATCCTTCTAATTAGGCGTGAAAAAAAGTATTAATATTTATGCTTTGCTGCCCTGTGACATGATTTTAAGAATAATTGGCTAAAATAGTTTGAAGGCTATCTATAAGTATATTCTAAAAACCATATAATTTACAGAACAATCTATCGTTTTTTTACATATCAGGTCTCAATTAACCTATTTTTAAGCATTTTAAGCACCTTGAGACTATAGGTACTGACTTTTTTACTTTTATTTTAATAATTTGTACTTGCTCAGGCAACCATTTGGCAAATGAGCGTACTATATACATGAAGAAACACTAAAAGCCTTAAGATTAACGTGATCATTGGCTTTTACTTTCTCATACTATTTACTAACTATTCATTATAAATTAAAAACATGAAAAAAATAATCGTTTTAGCTTTAGCAGTATGCTTTTTCTTTTTCCAGGCCTGTGAGTCTGACTTAGGGACAGTAACGGTAACTTATACAGAGGCAACTGCAATTTACGGTAACCTAGATGACATTTACAATACAGAACTAAATACTACAGCTGAAGCAATAGGTAATCCAGGCAAGATCTATATCGCTGAAGATTTCATCTTGATAGGTGAAGAAGAAAAAGGAATACACGTAATAGATAATACGGATTCCTCTAATCCGCAGAATGTTAGTTTCATCAATGTTCCAGGAAATAGAGAATTCTTTGTTAATGGTGATTTCTTATATGCAGAAAGTTACTACGACGTTGTAAAAATAGATATTTCTGATCCTAAGAATGCGGTAATATCTGATAGAGCAAATTTTGTTGTTCCATTAGAATATACAAATGAAGCGGGAGAATCATTATTAGGTTTCTCTTTTGAGGAAGTAACAAAGGAACTAGATTCTAAGTCTGATTTTTATCAGGATGTTCTAGATAATCAGTTTGTGTATTATGATTATGCACAACAGATTATTCCAGCATCAGCAATACCATCTTCTTTTGCAGGTAATAGTGCAGCTAGCTCAGGGACTGTTAATAGAATTACCTATACTAAAGAACATGTATACATACTAGGAAGTTCTACACTTAATATTATCAGAGACACACCGGGTACTTTCGAAAAAGTAGATGCTCCTAATTCACTTTTCTGGGGTAATGATAAAGAAACAATATTCCCATATGGTGATAACCTATTCGTAGGATCTAGAACTTCTATGGATATATATGACATAACGAATGCGGAAGATCCTCAGCAGGTATATAGATTTGACCATGCAACATCTTGTGATCCAGTACTTCCATGCGAAGAAGTTGCTTATGTAACGCTTAGAACAGCTGACTTCTCTCCTTGTCCTGGAAATATCAATGCACTGGTAGTTGTCGATATAGAAAACCTAAATGCACCATTCCAAGTTGATGAAATACAAATGAAAAGTCCTTTCGGTATGACAGTTTCTAATGATAAGTTGTATGTAGGTGAAGGAGAAAACGGACTTAAGATTTTTGATGTAACAGATAAGAAATCACCACAATTATTGAAGTGGGTAGAAGATATACAGGCATATGATGTATTACCACATCCAACTAGAACTGATCTTATATTAATAGCTGGACCGAATGGACTAGGCCAGTATGAGATAGACGAAAATGATACAATTACGCTGGAAAGTACAATCCAGTATTAGAATGAAAAATAATTTGATTGTTATGGTAGTATTGCTTTTCTTAGGCAATACTACCATAGCTCAAAAAAGCAGAAAAAATAGAACAGCTAGAAAATCTGACACTAGCGAGCGTGTAAAAATTTACATGGAAAATGGTTCTATCTACAATGGAATTTTAATTTCAGAAACTTCAGATTCGATAACGCTAAGTGCGTTTACAGATAATATTGTGACCATTGCTAGAGATGATGCAGATAGGATCTTAGATGCCGATGAAGCAATAGTATTTCCTGATGGGAAATATCACGATACACATGGTTTTTTCTGGGGATTAGCATTTTCTTTGAATCCCTTAACAATTAGTCCTGTTTCAGGAGAAAGTGTTGACGATAGGGTGTTATCTCACTTGGAGACTTACTATGGTTGGAGGCTTAATAGGAAGTTATCTCTTTCTTCGGGGGTTGCCTTTGAGTTTAATCAAGCAAGGCTTGCTGGATTCAACTTTGATACGCAATTCTTCACTATGTATGGGCAAGCTCATTATAATCTTACAGATTCTAAGTTTAGATTATATACCTATGCTAGAGCAGGATATGGTTTTTCAGCACAGGAGGATTTTTTTATAGATGATCATAGTGATGGACCTCAATTTCAGTTAGGCTTTGGTTTTAAAATTCCATCGAGAAAAAGATCTAAGTTTCATTTTGCACTTGGATGGCATTTCCAACAAACAAGTGGATCAGAGTCATTCTTCGACCCTTTTGGGAATGAAGTGCGTACAGAATTTGATCTTATCATCTCTAGACCCATCTTGAAGGCTGTCTATGAGTTCAATTGATATCTGTTTGTCTAATATTGCGTCTCACTGAGGCTATTTGTTAAGTTTATGGATCAGTTGAGACCTATATAATCATTAATATAATTTGGTATTTGATAGTTTAGGATGTGTACATCAGGGCTTATACCTTGTGCTTATTTCATCCTAAAAATCTAATACTATAAGAATTTCAGTAATTAGTTTTTTTATATTTTTCTGTATTCATAATTCTATCTTTTGTCAAGTTTCTGATTATACAATTCAAGGATGATATAGAAAATAGAACTTATTCTATTGGGGAATTGTAAGAGCTGTAAATCCATTAGACAATCATATCGAAAGCATAATAGGAAGTAGAACTAATTTTCTGAGGCATTTCGAATTATATATTGGAGAAGAATGACCAATAGATTATCTCTCTCTGGAGGTCTTGCTTTTGAAGATTCAACATTTGAGTTTAAGGAGTTTCGATTGCATACAACTTATCTAAGTCTACTAGGACAAGCTCAGTATAAGTTCATTGATGCTCTATTTGATCTATATTCTTATCGTCGGTTAGGATATGGATATTCTTATAATGGTGATACTAATATTAATAGCCATAAAGATGACCCTAATTTGCAGATCGGCCTAGGAGTGATGTTGTGCCTCTGGTAGAAAAGCAAGAGTTCACTTATCCCTCGGATTTCATCTAAAACGGACAAGTAAGGAAAAAGATATTAGGGATATAAATGATAATGCAGCAAAGCTCAATTTTAACTTTATTACGAATAGACCAGTATTTAGGGTTGTCGTAGAATTTAATTAAAAATGGAATTATTACAGTAGATTTCGATCCTAATTATAGTGAGGTTAGCGTAAAAATTACTACATTAATCATTGATGAATAAAGTACAGCATTTTAGTCTTTTCAGTGATTTTGATATTGAGTTGTTTTCTGCAGGAAAACATTACAAATTATATAATAAGTTAGGTTCTCATCTAGTAGAATGTAATGGTGAACAAGGGGTATACTTTGCTGTTTATGCCCCTGGGGCCAAGGAGGTTTCGGTAATGGGTAATTTCAATTTTTGGAATGGTTACGAACATAAGTTATCGGTTCGCTGGGATGGATCAGGGATCTGGGAAGGATTTATATCAGGGCTGAAACATGGGGATCTATACAAGTATAGAATTTTGTCGCATCATGATGATAAAGTACGCGAGAAGACGGATCCCTATGCAAGAAAATATGAGATGCCACCTAAGACAGCAAGTTGTATTTGGGATGCTCAGTATGATTGGCAGGATCAAGAATGGATGGCCAGCAGAGCTAATAAGAATTCACTCGATCAGCCCATGTCTATTTATGAAATCCATCTTGGGAGTTGGAAGAAAAAGGAAGGGGATTTTCGTTCCCTTCATTATACAGAATTAGCAGAAGATCTTGTGCAGTATCTGCAAGAAATGGGATATACGCATGTAGAGATGATGCCTATAACAGAGCATCCTTTTTTTCCTTCATGGGGCTATCTGAGTACAGGGTATTTTGCTCCGACTTCCAGATACGGTGATCCTGAAGAATTTAAATATTTAGTAGATAGATTACACCAAGCTAGTATAGGTGTATACCTCGATTGGGTACCAGCACATTTTCCCTCGGACGAATATGCATTAGCTGATTTTGATGGCACCTGTCTATATGAGCATCCAGATAGGAAGAAAGGTTTTCATCCTGACTGGAACAGTTTGATATTTAATTTTGAGCGGCCAGAAATATGCGCTTTTTTGATTTCTAGTGCTCATTTCTGGTTAGAGCATTTTCACATAGATGGGCTGAGAGTAGATGCTGTAGCATCTATGTTATATCTAGATTACTCTAGAGAAGAAGGACAATGGGAACCAAACCAGTATGGAGGTAATGAATACCTTGCAGCTATAGATCTACTAAAAGAATTGAACCTATCTGTATACAAAGATTTTCCTGATATACAGATGATGGCGGAGGAGTCCACAGCATTTTCAGGAGTTACTAGGCCTGTGGATCTAGGAGGATTAGGCTTTGGTCTTAAGTGGATGATGGGTTGGATGAATGACAGCTTAGAATACTTCAGCTTGGACCCTATATATAGAAAATATCATCATGGCGATATAAGCAGATCGCTCACCTATGCTTTTTCTGAAAATTATATTCTGCCACTGTCTCATGACGAGGTAGTGCATGGCAAAAATTCTATTCCATATAAGATGCCTGGTGACGAGTGGCAGAGATTTGCTCATACCAGATTATTATATATATACATGTTTACCCATCCAGGTCAGAAGTTATTGTTTATGGGGCTAGATATAGGTCAGACAGAAGAGTGGAAGGTAAATGAAAGTATATCTTGGCACTTATTAGATTTTGCTCCTCATAAAGGTTTACAGGAATTTATCAAAGCCTTAAATAAAACTTACACATCTACTCCAGCGCTTTACGAAATTAATTATGCTATGGAGGGTTTCGAGTGGATAGATTATCAAGATCATGAAAACTCTATTTTAGCCTACATCAGAAAAGGCAAGGAAGGATATGTGATCATCGTATGTAACTTCACACCTAGAGCAATGGAGGATTACAGGATAGGAGTGCCAGAGTTAGTTAGCTACAGTAGTTTGCTTAATTCTGATGATGATATTTTCTGGGGGTCAGGTATTACATTAGAAACTGTCGAAGCAGAAGAGATAGGACAACATGGTCGAGATTACTCTATTTCCATTCCCATTCCAGCATTGGGTGCTATTATTCTAAAACCAGAAAAAACAAAATAGTGAAATCAGTATTGCATATATCCACGGAATGTTACCCTGCTGCTAAAGCAGGAGGCATGGGGGATGTTGTAGGTGCTTTACCCATCTATTTACCAGAGGTAGGTTATAAAGCATCTGTCATAATTCCTAAGTATAGTAATAAGTGGATCAGTGAGCAAGAGACTAAAGCTGTAGCTAATGGTAAATTTTTATTAGGAGGGGAATCTATCGTCTATTCGGTGGAGCGTGTGGTTTCCGAAGAGGAAGTTTTCCCATTATTTGTTTTGGATATTCCAGGTAAGTTTGATCGAGCGTCTATCTATCTAGCAGATAATGGAGAAGCTTTTCCAGACGAGGCAGAAAGAAATATTTCTTTCCAGCTTTCGATATTGGAATGGGTAGCTTCGATGAAGAAAAAATTTGACATTTTGCATTGTCATGATCATATGACGGGGCTGATACCTTTTTTGATAAGTCATACAGATCGTTATAAGTCACTAGAAAAGATTCCAACATTTTTCACCATTCATAATGGACAGTACAGAGGTGTTTTTGATTGGTCGAAAGCTAAATTGTTACCAGATTTTGACATAACGAAAAGTGGCTTACTGGAATGGGATGATAGTATACATAGTCTTGCGACTGCCATAAAGTGTGCAACTAGAATCAATACTGTTTCGCCCTCTTACATGGAAGAACTTTCTGAAGACTTCGATAGATTAACTTCTCTAATTAGAGGTGTTTCCGAAAAGACACTGGGAATACTTAATGGTATAGATACCAATGTGTGGGATCCTAAGGGCGATCCCATGATAATACATCATCTTAAAAAGAGTCCTAAGCTTTTTAAGTCAAAAAACAAAGAAGCATTAGCTGAGCAATACGGATTTGATCCATCACTACCTCTAGTAAGTTTTATAGGAAGATTTGCTTATGAAAAAGGAGCGGACTTGTTGTCTGGCGCCATGGATCAAATATTGCGTTTTCATAAAGATATTCAGTTTTTTGTACTAGGATCGGGTGACCGAAAAATTGAAGAGGCGGTAAGTGCCTTGCAGCGTACTTATCCAGAAAATGTAATAGCTGTAATAGCCTATGATGAGGCACTTGCACATAAGATATATGCAGGATCAGATTTTATTCTTATGCCTTCACGTTTTGAACCCTGTGGCCTGAACCAAATGTATGCTATGCGTTATGGTACAACACCCATAGCTCGATATACTGGAGGTCTTAAAGATACGGTTCCTGACATAGGAGATGGAGGTAACGGCATTAGATTTTTAAGAGCTTCTGAGCAAGATATTGTATATTCTATAGGAAGAGCAGTAGAATTTTATAACGATAAGAAATCCTATTTAGACCATACAAAAAAGATAATGAAATTAGACTTTTCGTGGAAACAATCAGCACAACAATATGCTGATAATTATAATAAAACCTTAAACCTTAAGATATGAATAAAAGTACAGTTGCCATCATACTAGGTGGTGGAGTAGGGAGTAGATTATATCCGCTTACAAAACATAGATCTAAACCAGCAGTTCCTATTGCTGGTAAGTATAGACTGATAGATATTCCCATTAGTAATTGTCTAAATTCTGATATAAAGAGAATGTTTGTCTTGACCATGTTTAATTCTGCTTCTCTGAACAGACATATTAAGAACACCTACAACTTCGATATGTTCTCTGATGCTTTTGTAAATATTATGGCTGCAGAACAGACACCAGATAATCGAGAATGGTTTCAAGGAACAGCTGATGCAGTGAGGCAATCTAAAGCGGAGTTAGATAAAATTGATTATGAATATGTATTGATACTTTCTGGGGATCAATTATACCAGATGGACTTTGAAGAACTTATGAAACACCATATAGATTCAGAATCTGATATAACAGTAGCCACAATTCCGGTAGTAGAAAATGATGCTACTTCTTTTGGTATTTTGAAAGTAGGTAACGAGTCTATTATAGATGATTTTATCGAAAAGCCTTCCGTGGACATTGTACAAGACTGGAAGTCTCCAGTGTCGGAAGAAATGACAAAAGAAGGAAAGGAATATCTCGCTTCTATGGGGATATATGTATTCAATAAAAAAGTATTAAATGATTTGTTTGACAGCTTACCAGATGCAAATGATTTCGGTAAAGAGCTTATCCCGCATAGTGTACACAGTGACTCGATGAAAGTATCTAGTTATCCTTTTGAAGGTTACTGGACAGATATTGGAAATATAAGTTCATTTTACGAAGCTAATCTCAAGCTGACTAAATTTCTACCTGAGTATCATCTTTATGATAATAAAAATAAATTGTATACACATGCTAGATATCTAGCACCTTCTAAATTTTTTGACACCAAGATAAGTTTTGGTCTTATATCAGATGGCTGTATTTGTCATGCCAAGGAGATTCATTATTCTCTTATAGGTATCCGATCTAGAATAGGTAGGAATACGGTTATAAGAGATAGCATTGTGATGGGTAATGACTATTATCAAACGCTAGATGACATGGAAGATATGCCTCACAATAAGTTACTTGGGATAGGTAATGACTGCCACATAGAGAGGGCCATACTAGACAAGAACGTAAGAATAGGACATAATGTAAGAATTGTAGGGAATACGGACTTAGAGGATATAGAGACTGAAAATTACTGTATTAAACAAGGCATTGTTATTGTCAAAAAAGGTGCCTTTATAGAAGATGGAACAGTTATAGGGCTGGCAACTTAGTGATAAATTTTTTATTTCATGTGGTTTAAATTTGGAGGATTTTTATGCTACCATGGATTTAGTGTAATTTTTACCCAAAGAATGTTAATTTCACTATTTCATTGAATTAAGAAATGGAATTATGCAGGAAAACACAGGTGTTTTAGAATTTTATCCAGGGAAATTGCAGGAAGCACTTCTCGAAGGAGATGTTTGTACAATAATATCAGACAATGATACTATTCTCAAGATCTATTGTATTTCAGATGATATATTAAGATTCCGATACGCAACTGATGGGTATTTCGAAGATGACTTTTCTTATGCCATAAGTGAAAAGTATAATCATAAAGTTGGTGATGTTGTACTCAAGGAAACAACAGACAGTATAGAATTACATACAGAAACATTAGTATGTAGAGTTAGTAAATCTAATCTTGCAATAGATATTTCTGATCAGAATGGCAATCTCATTTTAGAAGACGAAAAAGGTTTTCACTGGGAACGCAATCAAGAACATGGTGGTAACATCGTGCAAATGACTAAAAAAATTCAGACCAAAGAAATGTTTTATGGTCTAGGGGATAAACCCACAGACCTAAATATCAAAGGCAAAAGATTCGAAAACTGGGGAACGGATAATTACGGCTACGAAAAAAATGCTGACCCACTGTATAAGAGTATTCCTTTCTACTATGGATTGCACAATGGAATAGGTTATGGTGTATTTTTTGACAATACCTTTAGAGCTTATTTTGATTTCGGTAGTGAGAGAAATACGGCGACAAGTTTTTGGGCACACGGTGGAGAAATGAATTATTATTTTATTGCAGGTCCGCAGCTTATGGATGTATGTGAGCGCTACACCTTATTGACAGGAACACCTGAGATGCCTCCATTATGGGCTTTGGGTTTCCAGCAATGTAAGTGGAGTTATTACCCAGAATCTAATGTCAAAGAAGTTACAAGTAAGATGCGGGAATTAGAAATCCCTTGTGATGCCATATATCTGGATATAGATTACATGGATGGCTTCAGATGCTTTACCTGGGACAAAGAAAAATTTCCCGATCCTAAGAGAATGGTCAAAGAGCTTGCTGATGATGGATTCAAAACCATGGTCATTATAGATCCAGGAATAAAAATAGATAAAGAATATAGTGTCTTTACGGAGGGACTAGAGAAAGGCTATTTTTGTAAAAGGCCTGACGGTCCTTATGTCAATGGGAAGGTGTGGCCAGGAGAATGTTATTTTCCAGATTTTACCAGACCTGAGGTTAGAACGTGGTGGGCGAGTTTATACGAAGAATTAATACAAGAGATTGGTGTTGCTGGAGTATGGAATGATATGAATGAGCCAGCTTTATTTGAGGTTGAATCTAAGACTTTTCCAGAAGATGTATTACATGACTATGATGGTCATCTTTGTAGCCATAGAAAAGCACACAACATATATGGAATGCAGATGGCGAGAGCAACTGCAGATGGGGTGAAGCAATTCTCAGGTGGAAAGCGATCTCTTATTATTACGCGATCGGGATATTCAGGATTACAACGATATTCTTCAGTATGGACAGGGGACAATATTGCCTCTTATGAGCACCTGTGGATTGCTGATGTGCAAGTACAACGCTTAGCCATTTCTGGTATTTCTTTTGCAGGATCAGATATAGGGGGTTTCATAAGCCAACCGACAGGTGAGTTATTTACGAGATGGATACAGATGGCTATTTTTCATCCTTTCTGTAGAGTGCATTCATCTGGAGACCATGGAGATCAGGAGCCTTGGTCGTTTGGAGAGAAGTATACTGATCTCTTCAGAGAAGCAGTAGAACTAAGATATAAGTTGCTTCCATATATCTATACTAGCTTCTATCATTACCATAAGTACGGTAGACCTATGATAAGACCTATTGTTTTTCATGACCAAGAAGATACACAGAACCATAATAGAGATCATGAGTTTTTATGTGGTCCAGACATGCTTGTGGTTCCGGTGCTTAGCGAATCAGCAGTCAGTAGAAATGTATATCTCCCTAAGGGAGATTGGTATAGTTTCTGGGATGGTACTTTGTATCCTGGAAAAACAGAAATAGTGCATAAATTCAATATACATAATTTTCCATTTTTTGTAAAAGCTGGAGCAGTAATACCGCTATATCCTGTTATGCAATATACTGGAGAAAAAGAAATAGAAGTTGTAGATCTGAAAGTATTCTATACAGTAGAAAAGTACGCTAGTGAGTGGTACGAAGATGAGCATGACGGATATGCTTATGAAAACAAACACTATAGGAAAGCTAAGTTTACTGTAGAGGGATCCCCTACAGAGTTTAAGATAGAACAGACGATCAAAGGAAAATATGACGCGCCGTTTCACTCCTACAAATTAGACCTAGTAGGTCTTCCCTTTATACCTTCTGTCATAGAAATAGATGGAGAATCTATGGCTTATAATAAAGAGGGCAACGTTATAAAAGCAGGCTTTAAAAGTTGTGTTCTAAAATTAGCCTAGATCTAACAAGTACTCGATATGCTACAAAAAAAACGACTGCGTAAATCTATACTCAGTCGTTTTTTATTTTCAGTAGTTCCTTGTTATCTCATCTTAGGACGTCTGCGTTTGCTAGATCTTCCTTGCATCATCTGCATGCCTTGTTTACCCATAGATCTTGCAACCTTAGATTGACCAGAATTTTGCAGTGCTTTTTCGAACAAATCTATTTGTTCCTTAAGTTGTGGTTCTGTGATTTTAAGTTTCTTCAGTTCTCTGTATTGATTCTTAGCGGCAGTCCACTTATTTTTTGATCCATTTATATTAGCAAGCTGAAGTAAGATCATTGCTTTCTCATTATCACTTGGTAATTTTAGTTTAAGAGCTTCTTCAAATAGCGCTTCAGCACCATTATGATCTTTTTTGTTCATCAGAATAGAACCTTTCAAGATGTAGTAGAAAGCTCTATTCGTAACATATAGGTATTCTGGCTTCCATGTAAGGCCCAGTCTTTTTTCTGCACCATCGAAATCTTGCTTCTGTACCATCTGTGCAGCTGACTGGATTGTACCTAACATGATATAACTTACTAGTAGTCCTATCCCTACTAATATAAATGGAAAGGCGTACCAGAAACCAAATGCAAATGCTAATCCTATACCTCCTAATAATAGTAAGGCAATCAGAGCAAACTTTAAGTATATATTTATAGTAAACATCTATTCTTATTTTGTTAGGCAAATATAAGGATGTTATTAGTATAATATGGCATCTATTTTTTTGAATCTGATATATAGTCTTTTCTTTGGATACGATATAGACAGCATTTTTTTAGATCTGGATAATCTATTAGCTTAGGATGTTCGAAGTTATCTTGCTTTATCATACCTATCTTTTGCATCACTTTTTCAGATTTTACATTTTGTTCGGAAGCTAAGGAATATATTTCTGGTAGGCCTATCGAGTTGAATGCATAATCTAAACTAGCTATAGCACCTTCGGTAGCATAGCCATTACCCCATGCAGACTTATGTAATCGCCAACCTATATCTGTAAACGGTGCAAAAGGGACATTGTAATCCTGATATGCAATTCCTATAAATCCTATAAACTTCCCATCTACTAAGGTGTCAGTAGCAAAATAGCAATACTTTTTTTCGGCAAACATTTTCTGCATTCTCTCGATAAATTCCATGCTCTGTATTCTATCAGGCATATATGGAAAAAACTCCATCACCTCCTTGTTTTGATTAATAGCAGCCATGGAGTCTAGATCTGACAAGGACCAAGCTCTCATACCTAATCTAGAAGATGTAAATAAATATTGTTTGGTCATAAGGTTAAAGATAAGTCACTTGTAATTATTAGAAATATAAAACTATTAATTCATAAACAGTCTTCCAATAGACCTTCTAAATAAGCTTAACAAACAATAATAACTTATTTGTGTTAAATGGTATACTTTTGCAAACACATCAAAATTTCTAAAACATAATATATGAAACACTCTATTTTTATTCTGACCCTTATTACATTAATAGCTTGCCAGCAACCATCAAAGGAACATGTATTAACAGAATCAGCTCCTAAGATAGAATATCCTGAGGCAGTAAGTAAAGTTTTTGAAGCACATGGGGGAATAGATACTTGGAATAAAATGCATGGGCTGTCATATGAAATTGTAAAAGAAGATCAAAATGAAAAACAACTTATAGATCTGAAAGATAGAAGAGAACGCATAGATGGAGAGGACTTTATTATGGGTTATGATGGTGAGAATTATTGGGTCGAAGCGGATACTACTTATAAAGGTAATCCTGTATTTTATAAAAATTTAATTTTCTATTTCTATGCTATGCCTTTTGTTGTAGCAGATCCAGGAATCAAATATACTACAGTAGATCCATTAGTTATAGGGGATACGAGTTATCCTGGATTCAGAGTTTCCTATGATGATGGAGTAGGGATAAGTTCTGAAGATGAATATTACATTCACTATAATCCAGAGACCTATCAGATGACATGGCTAGCTTATACAGTTACCTACTTCAGTAAAGAGAAATCCAAAAAACTTAGTTGGATACATTATGATGATTGGCAAAATATTGATGGCGTGATATTGCCAAAGTCTATGGGCTGGTATAATTCAGAAGAAAATCTCCCAACGGAAGAAAAGAGGAGAAGATCATTTACAAATGTAAAATTGATGAAATCTGCATTAGCAGAAAATGCTTTTACTAAAACGGCAGGAGCAAAAGTTGTAGAAGAATAGAAAGCAAACCTATTTCTTTTACGTAAAATTTATAAGTAGTACTAATTGGAATTTTTAAATATCTTTAGTTTACAAGGTCAAAAAATATCAAGTAAGCCAATATTATGAAAATTCTCATAGCTTCTGATAAATACAAAGAATCCTGCTATGCATCTGAAGTAGGTCTAGCAATTGCTAAAGGTATACAATCAGCTGATGCCACTATAATGACTACTGTGCACCCTATGGCGGATGGCGGAGACGGATCACTTGGTATTTTAGAAAAACATTTAGAGTTAAAAAAAATAGATTTGGTATCGGAAGATCCCCTTGGAAGATCTATCAGAGCCTATTATTTATCTGATGGTGATACTGCATATATAGAACTTGCAGTAGCCTCTGGTATGGAATTGTTAGACACTACAGAACGAGCTGTCATGAAAGGTAATACTTTCGGTTCTGGTCTTCTTATTAAACATGCTATAGAGAAAGGAAATAAGAATGTAAATTTATTTCTAGGGGGAAGCTGCACTAATGATGCGGGCTTAGGTATACTCTGTGCTCTAGGTTATAAGTTTCTAGATGGAGATAAAAACGAACTAAGGCCCTGTGGTAAAAATTTGGATGATATCGATTACATAATTTCTCCAGAATATACTGTAGAAATAGATCTTAGAATTCTCACGGATGTATCTAATACCTTGCATGGTCGACAAGGAGCTGCCTATGTATATGGACCGCAGAAAAAAGCATCTTCTGCTGAGGTGGAACTACTGGACAAAGGTCTCCAACATATTGCTGTGACGATAGAACGTACAACTGGGAAAAAGGTGAGTGATCTTTCTGGCACTGGTGCTGCAGGAGGTATTGCTGCTGGATTAGTAGGTTTTCTTGGAGGAAAGATAGAAAATGGATTTAAGTTTCTCAGTACGATAACAGATTTAGAAAAAACGATCCAAGAACACGATATAGTTATAACTGGAGAGGGTAGAATAGATCGGCAGTCTTATTATGGTAAGGTAGTGGGAGGAATTGTACAATTATGTGCAAAACATAACAAGAAAGTTATTTTAGTTGCTGGAGAGATACAGAAGAAAAGTCAGGCGTCCTTTCAGACTATAATATTGGACACTTTCGATATCATAGAAATAGCAAAAGATAAAGATGATGCAATGAAGGATACGGAGCACTACTTGGAAGAGATAGGTAAAAATATAGTTGCTTGCATTTAGTCATTGATAGAAAAGGTTAAGATGTTTTTTATTTGTAAATATGAATTGTGTTTTTATAGAGAGGATGCTTACCTTCTATCTAACTGATAAGAGAAGATTTTGAGACTAGACATAAAAGATACGAAACGACTTATTCAATAGTTTAAAAACTTAATGCCATGAATGATCAAACTGATTTTACAACGATAAATCCTTTTACAAATCAGAAACTGAAAACTTACCAATACCATGCTGTAGATCAAGTGAATGAGATAATACATCTAGCTCATAATAGTTGGTTGTCCTTTAAAGAAAGCAGCTACTACAGTAGAGCAGAGAAGCTACGAAAGGCAGCAACAATATTGGAAGAAAATAAAGAGAAATACGCGGAGATGATGTCCTTAGAAATGGGGAAAGTTTAAAATTCTGCGATAGGAGAGGTAGAGAAGTGCGCTTGGGTATGTAGATTTTCTTGCTCTTCTATCCACCAACTATATTAGTCGATGTTGCTCCCGGAATGCAAGCTTATGACGAATAAATTTTTGGTCCTGTTGCTTCCATTATTAGAGTTGATAATGAGGAAGAAGCTATACGGGTAGCTAATGATACTAAGTTTGGATTAGGTGCCAGTGTATTTTCTAAGGATGTCAAGAGGACAGAACTTATAGCTAGAGATAAGTTAGAAGCAGGATGTTGTTTTGTGAATCAGTTTGTAAATCTGATCCTAGATTACCTTTTGGCGGTATCAAATCAAGTGGATATGGAAGAGAACTTAGCTATCATGGGATAAGGGCATTTACAAATACGAAAACAGTATATATAAGATAGCAAGAAGTCATATGAGTAAAATGACAAAGGATAGAAAAGTGAATTCTTTATCCAGCTTACTCATCGATAATTCTATCTAATATTTCTTTGTATGAATCCACGATTTTAAAATTACTAAAGTTTTCTTCTGATATTTTTCTTTCTATTTTTTGCTCATTTTTTTTGTTCTTAGCTTTTATAATAATGACTTCATCTACTTGATTTTTATATTGTTGATTTATAGCACTGTAGATATCAAAATCTTTTTCGGCAGAATCGCCGATTAATGTGAATTGCGTGTCGGGAAACAACTGAAGAACTTTTTCTATAAGAAGAAATTTGTTTTGCAATCGAAGAGCCTTTTTCTTTCTCAGCATATGTAATCCAAAATCTCTAAGTAGTAACTCTCCTTCAGGAAAGTTATTATAGTAGAGGAATGTAGAGAGGTATGCATGTAAATTCCATGGACTATTAGAGATGTAAATGATAGGACCATTACCTTCCCTATGGGCAAGTTGAATTCTATAGTATTCTGCTGCATGTTCTATAGGTTTTCTCCTGAATGGATTTAGAAAAAGCGTATTGAGAATTACTTTTATTTTAAAAAATGATTTTACACCCGTGACAAGCACCGTATCATCAATATCAGAGATAATTCCCTTGGGCATATGATGTTTGTAATAGGTGAAAACTGACTTGCTCGTCTTTCCTTCTGCTCCATTGCTTAGACTGTATTTTATTTTTAAGTCATTTATGTTGTCATGCTCGAGGGCTTGGTCTAAGGTGAAATAACCTTCATTGTCCGTTCTAGTAAGGTAAGTCTCGAAACTTGTTGTCACGATAAGATCAGTGTAAGCTATCTCTCTACTAAGTGCTCTTCTAAAACTGTGGAAAAGCGAAGAAATATATCCTGTGAATACTTTGCTTACTGGAGGAGAATAACTTAGTAGACGACCTTTAACATATATGCGTTTTGCAGTAAGGACTGAAGTATAAATTTCGAAATATAATTTGTTATTTGATGGCACTTGATAAAATGAATAAATTTATTTTTTCAATTGATAGACATTATTTTATGCAGGTTTTCTTCCTCCAGGAGTCATCTGTAAAAATTCATTATTATAGTTTTTAAGTTCCAGAATATTTCCAGGCATATTGAATTTTTCTTTTGTTAGTTTGTCTAGTACAGCTGTGATTACCTGCGATTGTATTTCAGGAGCACTATGTTTCTTATCGAAGGTATTTATCCAGTATTGTACCTCAATATTGATCGTACTAGCGCCTAGGTCTTTGATAAGGGTTCTTGGTGCTTTGTTTTTAGTGAGTATACCTGGAATAGTTGGTAATATCTCCATGATATGCCCTCTACCTTTTTCTATATCCGATCCATAATCCAGACCTATTATAAAGCTTTTTCGGAGGAATCCATCTATGGTGTAATTGTATAATGGATTTTTTATAATTTGTCCATTTGGGATATATACATCTTTTCCATCAGCAGTTTTGATATGGGTTTCTCTTAAACTCATCTCTACAATAACACCTTCTTCACTAGAGATTTTTACGACATCGCCTATCCTAAAAGGTCTACTAAAAGCCATAATTACACCTGCAAGAAAGTTTTCAGCTATATCTTTAAATGCAAACCCAATAACTACTGATGATATAGTTGCTGCACCCAGTATACTTCCAGCAATTCCTGACATACCTAAAATATAAAGAAATAAAAGAAAGCCAATAATAAGTATGATCGTTTTTAGAACTCCTTCAAAGAAATTGATAAGTAATTTGTCTTCAGCTTTATAATTTACAAATACTATAAATTTTCTACTGATAAATCTGGCTATAAATATAAACAGACAGACGATTATGATAGCTAAAACTAATCTAGGGATGATTCTTATAAAATCATCATAATAGGTAAAAAATTGAGCTTCTAAATCTGATAGTATTTCCATGAGGTATTATTTAAGTTTGTGCCAAAGATATATGTTTATGCGTAGATTAGGTCATAGGATAATGCTGGAGCAAAACTGATAAAATATTTGAAAACGAATTTGTACTAAGTTGGGATAAGCATTACTCGGTATAATCAGCAATTTCTTTGAATTCCCCTTTTTTTGAAGTGACGTCCGAACTCATTAAGATGGCGTAAGGAGCAGTTTCCGGAAAATTACTTAGAATAATTTTCACAATAGAGATTATTGGTAACGCTAATATTACACCACCTATTCCCCAGAAACTTCCAAAAAATACTAATGATAAAATTGCAAATAATGGGTTTATATCCACTTTCTCACCTATGATCTTAGGAGTAATAAAATTTCCTTCTATCTGCTGAATAATAAGATAGTAGAAAATAACTGCAATAGGCTGCCAACTATATTCTGATGTGGATAGAGCAAAGAGAAAAGGTAGAAGTCCTCCTAGCAGAGTACCTATGTAAGGTATTACAGCAAGTATACCAGCAAGGACACCCCAGAAGATAGCATGTTCTATGCCTATCAACCAAAGTCCAATACTATTTGCTATAGAAAGAATAACAATTACAATACCCAAACCTCCAATGTATGCTTGTATGGTATCTTTAATTTCTGCTATAGCTTCTTTTACTTCAGGTCTGTTTCTTTTGGAAAATTGATAGATTAGAAAGTTATTAAAACTTTCTTTATAATAGAGAAATAGGAAAGCATAAATGAAAGTCATACCAAGAGATGCTAATATGCTGGTTGTAGAGGCTAATCCTTTCCCTAGGGCCTTTAGAGGTTCCGTAATATTCTGATTTTCTCCTCCTATAATATCAGCTTTGTTAAATTGAAAGAGGGGAATAATTTCATGAACTTTCGTTATAAGTTTATCTATTCCTTTTCCTATCGCATCTCCTATGGACGGAATAGATTCTACAATGGAGACAAGTTGTATGGAAAATAAACCAGAGATAATAACAAAAGGAATTATGAGTGTGAGAAAACTTAAGGTAATTGTAAGCCACTTAATCTTAAGCTTTTTTCTTAATTTTTTCTCTAGTGGATTTAGAAATACAGCTAGTACAATACTGTATATTATTGGAACTATAAGAGTAGATCCAATACTCAAAATCCAACCTAAACCTATGATCACAATGATCCACAATGTAAACCTTAATAATGAATCATCTTTTTCCATAGCTATTTGTTTACCTTAAATAATAGTTTGAGTAGATAAGTTAAAGATAATAAACTGGCACTTTTTCTTTTATGGTTAATGATCATTCTAAGAATAGTTCTTAGGGTCCCCATAGTGGCAAGCTCTACAATATTGTTATCATTATTGTTTGTTGAGAACAAACTAGAGTACTTATCTATATAGGAGCTTATTTTTTCAGAATCAACCTTCTTTTTTAATTGATTTTCCGCAATTTTTATTTCTTTTTCTAAGTTACCTATGCGCTCTTCTATCTTATTATTCATCTTCATTTTCCCCAAAAATATTTATATAGAGTTTTGTTTGTATTGGATTGCTTATAAGTGCTCCTCTAAATAGATATAGGCAAAGTCCTAGAAGAGAAAACAATCCTACAAAAATAACAAGTGCATAAGGAAGTGAATCAAGATAAACAGTTAGAAGGCTTATTCCCATAACTAAGAGAAGCAAGAAAACAATCAATCCTATAAAACCCAAAATTATTGCAATAATTGCTTTTTCTATTATGCTTGAAACTTTTTGAATTGCCTTTAACTTTTTAATTTCAACTTTATTTTGAAATATAGTTTTGGCATAATGATAATTTTCTCCGAGATCTTTTATTAGGTCTTCATTCATTTTAAAATGCGTTTATTCTAATGAATATTAGTTTTGATTTAATTCTTTTTTAGCATTTTTTATACCCGTTTGAAATTCCATAATTTTTTCATTCATAGTTGTCTTTACAGAATCTATTTTATCTTCTGTATTATGAAGAACAGATTCTTTTATTTCCTTTAGATCTACTATTTTTTCGGCTTTCTGACCTAATTCATCTACTAGCTCATCCACTTTATTCTTAGCTATATCTAAGAGCTCTTTCCCTTTTTTACTTTTTAGGAAATATACAGTTGCCGCGCCAGCAATGACTCCTGTTATTAGCAATAACGAGTTTGAATTTTTCTTTTCCATTTTTTCTTTTTATAAAGTTATATAAAATTATAATTCGATTTAGACCAAAGAATTTTCTACAGAATTCTTCGTAAAACTGTTTTCCGCGATAAGAGTTCTTACTGGATAAGGAATGTTTATATTTTCTTTGTCAAATCTTTCTTTCAATGCCATTATCGCTTCACTTTTAGATTCTAATACAGTTAATGTTTTAGTTGCGTCTACCCAAAATCTAATTTGAAAATTTATCGAACTGTCTCCAAATTCAAGATAGTGAAATTCTATCTCCCTGCTTCCTTGTGGAAAAACTCTTTCTATTTCTTCTATGGCTATTTTCTTTACATTTCTTAGATCTGACTCGTATCCTACTCCACATTCTATGCTTACTAATACTTCTGTGGTAAGCCCGAAATTCTTAAATGGATTTTCTACGACCATAGTGTTAGGAATAATAACTAAATTATTATCAGATTCTTTTAGTTTGATATATCTAAGTGTAATGGTATCAACTACTCCTGTGTATCCATTGGTTTGTATGAAATCTCCTACGTTCATTATATCTTGTACAGCTAGAAAAATACCAGAAAACGTATTGGCAATAGTACCTTGTAGTGCCAGACCTACCGCTAGACCAGCAACACCAGCACCAGCTAATATAGAGGTTAGTGCTTTGTCCAAGTTTAAAATACTCAAAGCTAAAAATATCCCGAGTGAAACAACAACCACAGACGATACATTAGCGATAAGGGTTCTAACAGATACCTGTCTAATTTTTGACTTTAGTATCTTCATAATAAGTTCATTCAGTTTCTGAGCAAGAAAGTATGCAAGTGCAAAAACTAAAGCAGCTAACAAAATATTAGGAAGGTTCGTTATAATTATATTCAACCAACCCCCAAGTTTATCAGTCAGATTTCCTATTGAGTCATTTAGTTGTTCTTCCATAATTTATTTTACTTTTTTCGATTTATCAATTATTGTTAGTTGTACTTATTATTAGAGGATAATGTTCGACTTAACATATATCTTCATGAGTTTGTTTTTTATTCGGAATAGAAAATAGACTAATAGCTAGCCATATATTAAATAATTAATAATAAAAGATATATGCCACTAGCGTTTTATTATGTTAAGTAGGTTCTTTTCTCATATTTAAAATTTATTAATTTTTTTTATCAATCTAGATCGAACAATCTAATTAAAATTTTACTTAGATGGTTGAATTTAGAATGTTATAATCGATTATTTGACATTTTCGATGAATTATCAATAGCATTATTATTTAACTAAAAATATTAATTATGAGAATCGTAGAGATAAGACAAGCATTACAAGATTTGATCATTAGACTTCAAGATGCGGAGAAGGGATATAATGAGATTCAAAAATCTATATCAAACCCAATTTTAAAAAAATGGATGAATAAATATGCAGAAGAAAGACATTCATTCCATAAAGACTTAGAAATAGAAAGTTCTAGAATTGGTGGAGATCCAGATGTAAAAACAAGTCTATTAGGAGATTTACACAGGATGTTTATAGATGTAAAAATTAATAATTCAGAAGATTCCATCGTAACAATTGTAGATGAAATAGAGAGGGGATCTAATATTCTAATAGCTGATTATGAAAAAGTTATAGATAATATAGAAATGCCCATGAATCTGAGAAAACTGTTAGAAGCACAGAAGTGGAAAATTCAACAAGAGAGAAAATCTCTTGTAGAGTTACGAGAACACTTTATGTCTCCTTATGAAACCCAGCCAGTGTAAGACTAATTACTATATTAGAAATTGTATAGAAAAGTATATAGCACCATTCCTCAGAAAGGGATGGTGCTTATTTTATTTTAGTCTATAATTCTATTGACAACTGATAGAAAACATTTTTCTGTAAGTAGACCTATCAATTCTTTATTCTTGACAACTGGGAGACAACCCACTTTGTTTTTTAGCATGAGATCCATAGCGTCCTTGATGGAAGTTTCAGGAGATACTAACTCTAGGTCCGTCAGCATAACCTGTTCTACGGTTATAGTTTTTCTAGTCTTGTTATTTTTGACAAGATACTTAAGCATCATCTTAGAAGTGATCAATCCTTCTAGATTACCTTTTTTATCTTCGACTGGCATATAATTAAGTGCTTTCCAGTCCATGAGTTCAGCAACGAGATTGATGATGTCTTCTTTCTGAACGGTAAACAAATCTGTGATCATAAAGTCAGATACAATCAGATCTGATGTCTTGTAGGCTGTGAGATCTTTTATTGTAGGCATAGGCCAGGTATGTACGGGTTTTTTAGTTGCTTGTTGTTTGAGCATAAAAGCAGTTAGTGTTGTTAATGCAGCATCCTCATTAAGATCTTCTCTCAGAGCCGTATAGGAACGCAACATCCATCGAGCACCATTCATATGTTTTTTAGCTCTTTGCTCTATGATGCCTATATACTTATCTATATCTTTTTTGTTTACCTTTCTACTAGCTAGACCTTTTCTTGCGGCAGGGGCTATTTCTTTAATAATCAGATCGCAAACATTTATTTTTTTATCCTTGAACCAGTTGAACTTACTATCTATTCCGAACCTTGCTGCCTTGCCAAAGTTGTCTCGCACGTCTGCAAAACTTAGCATCTTTCTTATGTCTTTTATATTTTCTCCGTAGTATATCATTGCACCTATCCATAGCGCAGCGTTTGCAATTTCATCTACTTCTGTAGGTCCTGAAGGAATTACTCTATTTTCTATCCTTAGGTGAGGCTTGCCATTGTCACTTATTCCATAGCAAGGTCTATTCCATCTGTACACAGTAGAGTTGTGAACCTGAAGCGCTCTCAGTTTTGGGATCTCTCCATTCTCTAGTAGATCTAAAGACTTTTCTTTGACATCTGAACTTATCAATACTCTGAACCTAGCGATATCTTCTTTATATATCTCTAGGATGGACTTATCTAGCCAGTCTTTTCCAAAAGTAACTCTTGCACTTCGCTCTCGCATGTGCTCATGCGTAGATCTTGTATCTAGTGATTGCTGGAAGAGTGCAATTCTGCTTTCGTGCCACAATCGTTTTCCAAAAACAAGTGGAGAGTTAGCTGATATCGCCATTATGGGTGCACTGATGGCTTGTGATATATTATAGTAGTGTACAAACTTGTCTGGGTCTACTTGTAGGTGAACTTGGAAGCTGGTATTGACTGCCTCGACAAGAGGGGAGTCATGCTTTACTAATAATTCGTCTATCCCTACTAACCTTAGTTCGAACGAACTACCGATTTGCTGCTCTGTAATACTATCTATGAGCGCTCGATATCTTTTCTTAGGCGTAAGATTTTTAAGTGTCATATGATACTTACGTAGGGTAGGTAGAATCCCTGTAAGTAGATAATGCGTATCTAGCTTGCTTAGCTTCTTCTGGATCTTGGATAGTTTATCTCCATTTTCTTTAGCCATATTGCTAAAGCATCTACCCTTAAGCTCTCGTGGTTCCATGTTTGTCTCTAGGTTGAACTTTGCTAACTCCGTCTCTACCCATGGATATTCCTTCATCGTATCTAGGGCTTCCATAGCGATACATGCTGGCTTGAAAGAATCAGCCTTTATCATTACCATCTCTTGTTCCGCTCCTATTCTAGTGATACCAGATTCGAACATATCTTTATCTAACATAATACTGAGTGCCTCGACATCATTGAGTAATGACTTGACAAAGGCATGCATATTTTTTTTATTTGTAAGCTTCGATACTTTTTGTTCACCCATAAGAAAATGTGTTTTCCGCTACATTAAACCAATTGATTTCTAGATATTGGACAATTCAATTTATGAAAATCAAATAATAAAGCCGCATATTCGTTTTTAGAAAATGCAAATCAGTAGAAATACATATTATTTTTTAGGGTTTTGCCTGCTTTGTGTCCTCTTTTCAGCTTGTGGAAAGGATGAGCAGAGTCTATTTCAGATCCAAATGGAGGCTGAGTTTAATCTTCCTGCGGGGCTTAACACTATAGAAACGCACTATTTCTACCCAACACAACCAGGGACAAATAACGTAGAAATCCCTACTAATTTTGAGATATTTAGATCTAATGCTAGTATCAATGAAGAGAGGATAGGTGCTGTATTGGCTAACAGAAGTAGCTTTATAGCACTGTTTGGAGAAAATCTAGAATTTATAAATACGATTTCTATGTGGGTTTATCCAGTAGATTCTAATGTTGGAACAGAGATTTTTTACCAAGACCTAATAGAGTTTGGAAATAGAAATGAGTTACAATTATTTCCAGGTATTGCTAATGTCAAAGATATCCTGAGCCAAGATGAAGTTATCATAGAATTACGAATTAATACGCGCTCTTTTTCTAGTCAGAATATTGACATCAGAGTAGATTTAGATTTCTCTGTTTTCGAGGTAGAGTAATTATAACTTTGTAAATTTATATATTCTATGAAGCAAATGAACTCTGATCCCATTATTATCTTCGATTTTGGCAACGTCCTCATAGACTTAGATTATCCTAAGGCGATAGCTTCTTTCAATCAATTATTAGGAACGGAGTGGGACTTACAGACGCAACTTCCTCAACGTGTTATTTCTTGGATTAATGCCTTCGAATCTGGAATGATAGCAGAGGAAACTTTTCTCTGGAAATTCCAGCATCATTATAATTCCAATTTAAACCCTAGAGATATTATAAGCGCATGGAATAGTCTTCTTATAGGGATGCCTGCTAAGCGTTTCCCTTTTTTATTAGACTTAAGAAAAAAGTATACAACAGTTTTATTGAGTAATACCAATAGTTTTCACATACAATGGATAAGAAATTATCTAAAGAAAGAACACGGTGTTCACAATTGGGAGGCAGATTATTTTGATAAGGTGTTTTACTCCCACGAAGTATTATGTAGAAAGCCCGAATATAATATTTACAAACATGTAATGGAGCAGTTAACTTGCAGAGCTGATGATATAATATTTATAGATGATCTAAAAGAAAATATTCTTGCTGCTAGAGCTATAGGGTGGTATGGAATTGTCCATAAGCCCAAGGATTGTATAGAAGAAAAACTCGAAACATATATTTCTGAATGGTCTGAAAATATAAATAATCGTGGGTAGTATCACTCCAAGTATGGCACTAGCAAAATTGCAAAAATATTGCGCTTATCAAGAGCGTTGTCACTACGATGTTAGAAACAAACTTTTGCAACTTAAGGTCTACGGTGATGATCTAGAAGAAGTGATCACAGAACTAATCAAAGATAATTATCTCAATGAAGAACGTTATGCCCAGTCTTACATAAGGGGAAAGTATAGAATGAAAAAATGGGGGAGACGAAAAATTCTCCAAGAACTGAATAGGAAGAAAATAAGTGTTTACTGTATAAAAAAAGGACTCAAAGAAATCGATGAGGAAGAGTACATGGATAACCTGAGATCGATCATCAATGTACGGCTTAGAAAATACACTACACCTCTTGATTACATGAGTAGGCAGAAAATCAAGGCCTTCTGTTACAATAAGGGGTATGAACCATCAGAAATACAAACGGTCTTAGAAGAGGAGAGATAAATTTACAATTATACCTGCAGGTGTATCTTTAAATTAGGGTTGACTAGTTTGCTTAGCCTTTTAAGTTTTGCTAGCAGCAAGCTATAATATTTTAACTTTCGTGCGATTTATAAAAACGCAATAAGTTTCTTTTTTATATTGGAGTAAATATATGTGATTATGGCTCCGTTTTTTACTAATGATGCAGTAGTTCTAGGAATTCTTATTTGCGTTCTAGCAGCTATTTTTTATACAGACTCCTTATCCTCTTCAGGATGGAAAAAATTCTACACCATAATTCCAGGTCTTCTCTTATGCTATTTTGTTCCTGCCTTGCTTAACTGGCCATTGGGCTTGATAGCACCTCACTGGTATGATGATGGTATTCTAGATCTTGTCAAGCAGACGAATATAGGAGAGGTAGGAAAGATGTCCTATGATGAAATTACAGCGGCGCTTAGAGATGCGGGCATCACAAATGAACAACTTTCACCCTTTCAGCATCACTCACAATTATATTTTGTAGCCTCTAGATATTTATTACCGGCCAGTCTTATTCTACTTTGTTTAGGTATAGATCTTAAAGGCGTTTTTAATCTAGGACCTAAAGCACTTATCATGTTTTTTACTGCTACAACAGGGATTATAATAGGAGGACCTCTTGCTCTATTGATAATATCTTATGTTGCTCCAGATATATTAGGTGGAGATGCTTCAGACATATGGAGAGGATTATCTACTGTGGCTGGTAGTTGGATCGGGGGAGGTGCTAATCAGACAGCGATGAAGGAAATCTTTGATGTCAAAGACAATTTATTTGGCACTATGATAGTAGTTGATGTGGTTGTTGCCAATATCTGGATGGGCTTATTATTGTATGGCGCCGGTCGATCTGAGAAAATCGATAACATGTTGAAAGCAGATAACTCCTCTATAACAGAACTTAAGGATAGTATAGATAACTATAGAGCAAGCATTGCTAAAATGCCCACCACTACAGGACTTTTCCTTCTTCTTGCAGTTGCTTTTGGCGGAGTAGCTTTATCTCACTGGGGGAGTGATGTTATTACACCATTTATGCGTCAATATAAAGATACACTAGAGAGCTTGAGGTTAAACTCCTTGATGTCTGGTTTCTTTTGGTTGATTGTTATATGCACAACTATAGGTTTAGCCCTTTCATTTACAAGAGCGAGAAAATTAGAAGGTATAGGAGCTTCTAGATGGGGTTCTATATTTATTTACATACTAGTAGCTACTATAGGTATGAAGATGAATCTAGGAGAAGTAATCAATAACTTAGATTTATTTGCGATAGGTATTTTATGGATGTCTATTCATGTAGGTTTATTATTGCTTGTAGCTAAACTTATCAAAGCACCATTCTTTTTTGTAGCGGTAGGCAGTCAAGCCAATGTAGGAGGAGCGGCATCAGCGCCCATTGTGGCATCCGCCTTCAGTCCAAGTCTAGCTCCAGTAGGGGTGTTAATGGCAGTGTTGGGCTATGCTTTGGGTACTTACGGAGCAATAATCTGTGCTACATTGATGCAAATTGTAGCGGGCGGATAAAAAATATAGGCATAATAACTCTCTGATCTATAGATGGATACGAATAACTGACAATTTTTGCGTATCTTTGCACTCCAATTTTAAAATGTAGATTTAGAATTTATATATGAGTAAAAAAAGAGTACTGTTCGTAACGCAGGAAATGAGTCCTTATACCGCTGTTACCGAAATCTCTGAATTTGTCAGAAAGCTAACACCATATATCCAAACTAAAGGCATGGAAATCAGAGTGTTAATGCCAAAATTTGGATTAATCAACGAAAGAAGACATAGACTTCACGAGGTGGTGAGACTTTCTGGGATGAATATAATTGTCGATGATGATGATTATCCATTAATAATAAAAGTAGCCTCGCTTCCAGGAGCAAGAATGCAAGTATACTTCCTTGACAATGAGGAGTTTTTCAAAAGAAAGCAAGTTTTTGTCGATGAAGATGGTAAAGCATTTAAGGATAACGAAGAAAGAATGGTTTTCTTTTGCAAAGGTGCTTTGGAAACGGTTAAGAAATTTGGTTGGGCACCAGACGTTGTTCATTGCCATGGCTGGATGACTAGTCTTATACCTTTATATCTAAAGAAGGTTTATCATAATGATCCTATTTTCCAGGATTCTAAAGTTATATATTCTGCGTACAAGGATAGTATGGAAAAAGATTTTGATAATAGATTCGTAGACTTAGCTGCTATAAATGCGCTAGAAGACGAGGATCTTGCACCATATGTAAATGGAAAGAAAATCACCCTACATGAGGGTGCGCTAAGACATAGTGATGCTATCGTCAAAGGAAGCGAAGATCTTTCTAAAAGCGTTAACAATGTAATATCCGATCTTGACGTTCCAGTATTGGAATACAGCGAGATAGAGGATATGCCAGCAGCAACGCTTCAGTTCTTTAAAGAATTGATGTAAATATTAATTTATATAAAGTAGTAGATGAGAAAAATTCTTGTATTACTGATAGGAGTAACACTCCTATTTTCTTGCGGTGAAGATAGTGTCATCGGATCAGAATTAGTAGATGGAGAGAATATAGATGTTGTTTTTACAGATGATGTTCCCATAAAAATGCAGTCGGTATTAGCTGATACATCAGCAATATTTACTATAGGGGAGAATACTTCTACAGACCTTAGGACTACAACCTTTGGTAGATTAGATGATCCATTTTTTGGAGTGACGGAAACAACAATATATACAGATGTTCATTTTAACTCTATTAATCCTACTATAGAAGATGGTGCAACTATAGATTCTGTTGTTTTATCATTTCCATTAGATACTATCATAAGATATGCTAACGAAGATGCGAGACATAGAATAGAAATTTATCCTCTTTTAGAATCTCTGACAGACCTTGATACCTTCAGGACAACAACTAGTTTTGATTTTGATCCATCTCCACTAGCTATTTACGATGGTGTCATAAATCCTTTTGATTCTGTTTTTGTTAACCAGCCTGAAGGAGATACACTTTTCCGCTTTATTCCTCTGATCCGTATGCAGATGCAAGAGCCTTATTTGACAGAATTTGTAGAAGCTTTCAGAACAGCAGAAGATGATGATGCTTTTATAGACTTGATTAATGGTTTTGCCATAAAGTCTTTTCCAGATGATAATTCTCTTATGAGTTTTAACATGAGTAATACCTTAGCATCGCTAAATGACATAACAATATATTATACTCAGAATGATACCATAAGAAGGTACGAGATGCCTATGGGTGTGAGAAGATTTGTAAACTATGATCATACTTTCGAAGGATCACAATCTGAGCAAGCACTAAATAATTATACCTTTGGAGATAGTTTAGTCTTTCTGCAAGGAATGCGCGGTTTTAATGTGGAAATAGATATCAGCGCTTTTAGGGAGCAGTTTGGAGATCAGGATATAAGTTATGGAGAGTTAGAGTTCTTTGGACCATCACTTATGGGAGACGACCTTACAACATTTTCTCCTATAGAAACCATGACCTTAGCCTATAGAAATGAAGATGGAAATCTAGTCTCTATAGAAGACTTTACACTAGGCCAAAGTATCGGATCTAGTACTTTCTTTGGAGGCATAAAAGAGGAGGTCGAAAACAATATGATCAAGTATAATCTATCGATTACCCATCACCTAGTTGAAATGCTAAATGATGATACCTTACCTGATGAGCTATTCCTAATTCCTCTGTTTAAAACATTTACAGCTAACAGAGGTATATTATACGGACCGGGTCATTCAGAATTTCCAGCAAGATTAAAATTAATTACAATTAATCCTTAAAACAATGTGTGGTATAGTTGCGTACGTAGGAAAAAATGAAGCTTATCCTATAATTATAGAAGGTCTAAGAAGACTAGAATACAGAGGGTATGATAGTGCTGGTGTCTCTATCTTAAATGGAGATATCCATACTTATAAGAAGAAAGGAAAGGTACAAGACCTTGTAAATTATGCGGAAAGTACTGGAGATAAAATAACGGGCAATTTAGGCATAGGACACACAAGATGGGCTACACATGGTAAGCCTAATGATGTAAATGCTCATCCGCATTCGTCAGGTAATAACAGACTTACTTTAGTCCATAACGGGATCATAGAAAATTATGACACGATAAAGAAAGCCCTAGCAGAGCTTGGTCATACCTTTACGAGTGAGACAGATACAGAAGTACTTGTACACTTTATAGAAGAATTACAAAATAGAGATAATCTTACCTTAGAAGAGGCGGTACGACAGGCACTCTCAAAGGTTGTAGGAGCATACGCTATAGTTGTTTTTGACAAAAATGATCCTAACAAATTAGTAGGCGCAAGAAAATCTAGTCCCTTAGTTTTCGGGATAGGTGAAGATGAGTACTTTATCGCTTCTGATGCATCGCCGATAATTAAATTTACAAACAAAGTCATCTACTTAGAGGATGAAGAAATAGTAACCATCAATCGAGATGGTACTTATCAGATAAAAAATATAAAGAACGAGGTTCTCAATCATAAGGTTCATGAGTTAGATCTCAAGTTAGATGAAATAGAGAAAGGAGGATTCGATCACTTTATGCTCAAGGAAATATACCAGCAGCCAATCACGATTGCTGAGAGTATGAAGGGAAGACTCAATGCGGAAAAAGGATGGGCAACACTAGGAGGAATGGAACAATATGTTAATAGAATGACTAAGGCGAAAAGGATTATTATCCTAGCTTGTGGTACTTCATGGCATTCCGCTCTGATAGGAGAATACCTTATAGAAGAGTTTGCTAGAATTCCAGTAGAAGTAGAGTACGCATCGGAGTTTAGATATAGAAATCCTATCATAAATGAGGAGGATGTAATAATAGCGATATCCCAATCTGGAGAAACTGCAGATACTTTGGCGGCTCTAGAAATGGCAAAAAAGAAAGGTGCACTTTTATATGGAATTGTAAATGTAGTAGGTTCTTCTATAGCAAGAATAACACACTGTGGATCTTATACTCATGCAGGTCCAGAAATAGGTGTGGCTTCTACAAAAGCATTTACAAGTCAACTTACTGTACTAACTTTAATGGCCTTATATCTAGGACACGAACGAGGAACAATTAGTGCAGATCGATACCAAAACTTAATAAACGAATTAGATAATATACCAAAAAAAGTTGCGAAGATAATAGAGTCTAATGAGCAGATAAAGTATATAGCGGGAGAAATAAAAAGTGCGTCCAATGCTCTATATCTAGGAAGAGGATTCAACTTCCCAGTAGCTCTAGAAGGAGCGCTTAAACTAAAAGAAATATCGTATATCCATGCTGAAGGTTATCCAGCTGCTGAAATGAAGCACGGTCCTATAGCACTTATAGATATATATATGCCAGTTGTTGTCATAGCAACAAATGTGGCTTCTTATGAGAAAGTAGTCAGTAATATACAAGAAGTCAAAGCCAGAAAAGGTATCATCATAGCCATTGTAACAGAAGGCGATACTCAGATCAAAGAAATGGCTGACTTTACTATAGAAATACCAAAAACAGATGATCCACTTACACCATTATTATCAGTTATACCATTGCAATTACTTGCATACCATATTGCTGTAATGAGAGGATGTAATGTAGACCAACCAAGAAACCTTGCAAAATCAGTAACCGTAGAATAGAATAAGATGAGTTCACAACTAAATATGACCTATAATTCTCAGAGAGAATTACTTAAGATTCCAGAATATGGAAGAAACGTTCAGAATCTAATCAATCATGCTAAAACTATAGAAGATCCAGAATATAGACAGCGATTTGTTGAGCGAATCGTATATCTGATGCAACAGATGAATCCTGAGAATGCTAATAATCCGGATTCGAAACAGCGATATTGGGGGCATCTGTATAGAATAGCTGATTACGATCTAGAGGTTACGCCACCAGAAGGGATATCTGTATCACCTGATAATGCTAGACTTAGACCAGAAAAACTAGCCTATCCTGAGAAGTCTAAAAAATTTAGACACTACGGGAATAATGTCAAAATAATGATTGACAAAGCAGTTGAGATGGAAGACGGAGAGAAGAAAGACGCTTACATGAGACTTATAGGTTCTTTTATGAAACTAGCCTATAAGAATTGGAATAAAGAACATTATGTCAATGATGAGATCATCAAAGGAGATCTAAAAGCGATGTCTGCTGGTAAGTTAATTATAGGAGATAATGTAGCTCTAGATGCTCTTGCTAATTCCGTAAAGAAAAAACCGCAGCAGAATAAAAATAAGAACCATAAGTCTAATAAAAACAGAAATAAAAAAAGAAATAATAACTACAAGAAAAGACGATAATTCTTTAATATAAAAAGGATAAGATATTATAAAAATATTTAATATTTTAGAGGCTCAAGATTTTCTTGGGCCTTTTTTTATTGTAAATACTAACGAAATATGAGTACAGAGTCCTTTAGAGTTACCGGTGGAAATAAATTATCAGGGAATATCACACCTCAAGGTGCTAAGAACGAAGCCCTTCAGATCATATCGGCTACCTTACTTTCCTCAGAGGAAATAGTGATAGAGAATATACCAGATATTCTAGATGTAAGAAGATTGATTGCTCTGGTAAGAGGTCTGGGTGTAAAAGTTAATAAGCTGAAAGATAATTGTTTTTCTTTTCATGCTGAAAATATTGATTTAGACTATTTCTCTTCCAAGGAGTATCAGCATGAAGCTAAACGAATAAGAGGTTCCGTAATGTTGCTAGGACCGCTACTCGCAAGGTTCAAAAAAGCATTTCTCCCTAAACCTGGAGGAGATAAGATAGGAAGAAGAAGATTAGATACCCACTTTAATGGGTTTATCAAACTAGGAGCAGAATTTGTTTTCAATGAAGCGGAAGATACGTACTACTTAGAGGGCAAAAACCTCAAAGGTGCTTATATCTTGATGGATGAAATATCTGTAACAGGTACGGCTAATATTGTTATGACTGCTGTTCTAACTTCAGGTACAACAACTATATATAATGCGGCATGTGAGCCTTACTTACAACAACTATGTAAGATGCTAGTCTCTATGGGAGCAGATATCTCGGGTATAAGTTCCAACATGCTTATTATAAATGGAGTTAAAGAACTCAAAGGAACTACACATAAAATTCTTCCTGATATGATAGAGATAGGAAGTTTTATAGGCCTAGCAGCCATGACTCAATCGAGTTTAAGAATAGAGAATGTCCAGTTAAAAGAATTAGGTATTATCCCATCTGTTTTCCAAAAACTAGGCATAGAGTTAGAGTTTGAAAACGATGATATAATTGTTCCAGAGCAAGAGTCTTATGAGATACAACATTTTATAGACGGCTCTATCATGACAGTTTATGATGCACCGTGGCCTGGCTTTACACCGGATCTTATGAGCATACTTCTAGTTGTGGCGATCCAGGCTAAGGGAAGTATTCTTATTCATCAGAAGATGTTCGAAAGTAGATTGTTTTTTGTAGATAAACTCATAGATATGGGTGCGCAAATTATTCTCTGTGATCCGCATAGAGCTACTGTCATAGGTCTGGATAGAAAGTATCCGCTTAAAGGTATAGAAATGACTTCTCCAGATATACGTGCAGGTGTATCACTGCTCATCGCTGCACTTTCTGCAGAAGGGGTAAGTATCATACATAATATCCAGCAAATAGATAGAGGGTATCAGAATATAGATGGAAGACTTATCAAGTTAGGAGCAAGTATAGAGCGTATCGTTGGATAGATACTATTTCTGTCTATCTGTAACATAGAAAACTAAATCGTAGAGCGCTTTTCTAGATGGATTATCAGGGAAGCTCTGGAGTAGTTCTATAGCTTCTGATCTATAGTCGTTCATCTTACTGCGCGCGTAATCTAGACCGCCAGTAGATTTCACGAAAGCAATAATCTCTTTTATCTTTTTAGGATTTTCGCTATCCTTTTTGATGTAGTTGATGTATTTAGTTTTCTCCTTTTTTGTAGCCTTACTCAGAGCGTATATAAGCGGAAGGGTCATTTTCTTTTCTTTGATATCTATACCTTTAGGTTTTCCGATATTGGTGTCACCATAGTCGAACAAGTCATCTTTGATCTGGAAAGCCATACCTATTTTTTCTCCGAACAAAAACATCTTATCGATAACCTCTTGGTCATCTGTAACTGTCGAAGCGCCTGAGGCACATGCTGAGGCAATCAGACTTGCTGTTTTTTGTCTTATTATATCATAATATACATCCTCTTTGATATCTAGCTTTCTGGCTTTTTCCATTTGTAGAAGTTCACCCTCACTCATCACTTTAATAGTATTAGCTAGAATACCTAGTGAGGTAAATCGCTTATTTTCAACAGCAAGAATAAATCCTCTAGACAACAAAAAATCTCCTACGAGAACCGCTATCTTATTCTTCCATAATGCATTGACAGAAAAGAAGCCTCTGCGTTCGTTAGAATCATCTACGACATCATCATGAACCAAGGTTCCTGTATGTACCAGCTCTATAAGAACGGCCGTGTCGTAGGTAGCATCGTTAATTTCACCCCACAACTTACTGGCAAGAAATACAAACATGGGACGTACCTGTTTCCCTTTTCTCTGTACAATATAGTAGGTTATTTTATCTAAGAAAGCTACACTAGACTTCATAGACTCTTTGAAATATTTTTCAAAAATAATGAGTTCTTCCGCTATTGGTTTTTGTATGTCTTTTAGTGTCTTACCCATCGGTAGTCATTGGAGTCGCAAGTTACAAATCATAACAAGATTAGAGCATAAAGTTTCACCTAGATTGATCTTTATTTTAGGACTGCGCTATATTTTTTTTCTAAGTTAGTCCAGTCATACTTGCTCATCTCCTCTCTTAAGTGCTTATTTTCTGCAGGAGATTGGATGCTTTTTTTAAGTTTGGATAGAAATTCATCTTCATTATTGTAAAATATATCTGGGTATAGCAAGGGATCTAGATGTTCTGGATAACTTAGGTTTCTAGGAAGGATGGGCGTGCAACCTGCAGCTATAGCTTCTACTACAGAGATGCCAAAAAAATCATGATGACTTGTGACAGGGAGATAATCGGCTAATGATAATAGCTCTACGTATTTATTATAATTCTCTACATAACCATGGTGGATTATTTTGCTGCTGAGTATTTTTTGTGCTTTAGAAAATATAGGATCTTGAATAGTTAAGTTTTGTCCTAGCAGAATGAGTCTGAAATCGATAGCTTCCTTTTGTACTTGGTACAAACTTTCAAAAAATAATTTAGGATTTTTATCATGCTCCCATCTATGGTTCCAAAGTATATGTGGTATTTTATTAGGAATATTTTTTATGTCAATGATCTTTTTTAAAGATAACCCTATGGGTAAGACATCAGATTTCTTTTTTATCCGCTCATGCGTACCTATAGGTACATGATCAGGAAAGACCTTCAAGAATGGATCTATAGCAGCTAAAAAGATACTTTTATGGTAAGCTGAATTGAAGAAGATCTGATCAGCCAGATAGCAACTCATCAGATTGATAAATCCATAATGTCTGTCTCTCTGAAGGTGGAGATCCTGATCCGTTTCGTTCCATGGATAGGTTAATTGATTTTCGTGCATGTACAAGACCAGTTTCGTTTTATCTCTATTGATCTGAGCTAGAGAAACAAAAAGAGGGAGATTCAGCATATCGGAACAAAGTATAAGATCATATTCTTTTTCTAAATCTCTGTACATTTCTGCTAACTTCCAAGCGCCAGCTTCCATACGCCATTTCCAGAATTTTCCTGGTAGAGATAATAATGTAGCATAGGGAATTACATGCTGAATAAGTCCATCTATCCACTGTTTGTGACTGCCACTATAGAAGGGCTCTATGATTAATATGCGTTTATTGTCCACTAAGAGTTCATTGATTTAATTCCTATTTAGTAACTTGCTTTTGCATTTTAGAGGGTTTGATTATATCTATATAATCTAAGTATAAAAGTAAAAAAATAAAGTAAGCGTGATCAAGACGGATGTACTTATCATAGGAGGTGGAATCGCAGGATTAAGTTTAGCAATAAAAATTGCCCAAGAAAAACCAGATCTATCTGTTAGTATTCTTACCAAAACAGACAAAAACGAAAGTAATACTAGCTGGGCTCAAGGAGGTGTTGCGGCTGTATGGAATCACAAAGTAGATGATCACAAAAAGCATATCGCTGATACCTTAGATGCAGGGGACGGATTATGTGATGAAGAGATCGTCAGAATAGTTATCGAAGAGGGTCCTGTAAGGATGCAGGAAATTATAGAAATGGGATGTAGGTTTGATACAAAAAAAGATGGGACATATAAGCTAGGGAAAGAAGGGGGTCATTCAGAAAATAGAATTTTACATTATAAAGATATTACGGGATGGGAGATACAACGTGCTCTTAGTGAAAAAGCAGATCAGTATAATAATATAAATGTGTATGAGCATTATTTTGCTATCAATATACTTACTCAGCATCACCTAGGTAAGAATGTTACTAGGATGTCACCTAACATAGAATGCTATGGTGCTTATGTGCTGAACAAAGAGACGAAAGAAATAGAAGAGTTTCTTGCACGTATTACCGTAATGTGTACGGGTGGAACAGGGCAGGTATATAGAAATACAACTAATCCATCGATAGCAACTGGAGACGGCATAGCTATGGTCTACAGAGCGAAAGGCAGAATAGCTAATATGGAGTTTGTGCAATTCCATCCAACTGCTTTATACAATCCAGCAAATGAAGAAGGCTCAGAATTTCTTATTTCAGAAGCGGTCAGAGGCTTTGGCGCAGTACTGAGAACAAGAGATGGAAAAGAGTTTATGCAACGCTACGATGATAGACTTTCTTTAGCGCCTAGGGATATCGTTGCTAGAGCGATAGATAACGAGATGAAGGTGCGAGGAGATGACTATGTATTTCTCGACTGTACGCATCTAGACAAAGAAGAGTTCTTAGCGCATTTTCCTAATATTTATAAAAAGTGTAAAAGCTTAGGGATAGATCCATTTATTGATTTTATACCTGTCTTACCTGCCTGTCATTATATGTGTGGAGGTATTATCGCGGATGAGCATGGGCGTACGTCCATAAGTAGATTGTATGCCGCAGGAGAGTGTACTTGTTCCGGACTTCACGGAGCTAATCGGCTAGCATCTAATTCCCTTTTAGAGGGAGCAGTTTTCGGATATAGAGTCGCAGAGCATCTTATGCAAGAAATACATAAGTTTGATTATGTCAAAGGCATTCCTGACTGGGACACCTTTGGTACTACGGCACCTAAGGAAATGGTTCTTCTAACTCAAAGTGCTAAAGAACTCAAAGAAATAATGAGTAGTTATGTCGGTATTGTGAGAACTGATGTTAGGCTCAAGCGGGCCTTGGATAGATTATTTCTACTACATAACGAGACGGAAGAATTATATAATACAACTGTGATTTCTCCTCAGTTATGTGAACTTAGAAATTTAATTACTGTCGCTTATCTAACTACTAAGGGGGCTCAGATGCGTAAGGAAAGTAGGGGGCTGCATTACAATACAGATTATCCAGATCAGTTTGACTATCTAGAAACAACTTATTTGTAGATATAATATTATTCATGATTTATATAATGTTGAACTAGTTCTCATAGCGTTTAACTACTAGTAATTACTATCATTAGTAAGCTTTGAGTTGTCTTCTAGCTTTGCACTTTCTCTTAAATAGTTATCTTTGTATCACCCATTTATCACAAAAGTTTCACGCTTTGTAAATTGTTATTAGTGACGGGAATAATCTACTATTTAAAGGGACAATTCTCCAAACATATAGATATAAAAGACGCGTATGTTTGTAATACAAAATTTAATAAAAATGAAAAATATAATTAAAACAACAGTCTTTTTATTCTTAATGCAAATGCAAGGCTTTGCAGTTACGATAGATTTATCATTTATTAATGATACACATACGCTTCTACAGGAACATGTAAAAAATGGAAAAGTAGATTATGCAAGTCTACAGAATAGTACACAATTCAAATCACTTATTACTGCAATTGCAGATGCAGATTTGACGGGAGCTTCAGATGAACTTAAAAAAGCTTTTTATATCAATGCATACAACTTACTTGTTATAGATCAGGCTTTACAATCTTATCCGATTAATTCAGTTCAGTCTATTGCTAAGTTTTTTGACAAAAAGAACATAACAGTCGGAGGAAATAAAATGAGTCTTAATAAATTTGAAAAAGGAATAATTTTTGAGGTTTTTCCTGATGAGAGGTTGCACTTTGTATTAGTTTGCGGTGCATTGGGTTGCCCACCGATAACAAATTTTGCTTACCATCCCGATAAGTTAGATGCCCAGTTAGAAAAGCAGACTAAGCTTGCATTAAATGATAATGGGTTTGTAAGTAGCAATGGAAATATCATAAATATATCTCAGATATTTAACTGGTACAACAAAGATTTTGGAGGAGACAAATCTTCGATTATAAATTATATTAATAAGTATAGAGATGCAGATCTTCCAACTGGTGGAAAATTTAATTATATCGATTACGATTGGAATATAAATGACTCTAGAGGATCTTCAGGATTTACTAGTCCTGCAGGTGGAAATAATACATTTAGATATGTAGTATCGTCTACTATTCCTAAGGGTTCTGTGGAAGTGAAAATATTTAATAATCTATACACCCAGCAAACTGGGAGTATAGATAACCTAACAGATCGCTCTACATTTTTTACAACTACATTGACTGCATTATATGGACTTACTGATAGATTTAATGTAGGAATTAATACACGATACAGAAGAGTAAGGAATGATATAGCTGATTCTTCTCCTCTATCAGTGTTAGGAGGGAGTGATGCTTTTAGCTCACGTTCTGGTGTAACAGCTTTTGGACCGATGATAAGATATGCACCAGTGCCTAAATGGGAAAATTTCTCTATTCAGAGTTCTTTTGTTTTTCCTATAGGAGAAGATCTTACAGGTAATAGTGACCAGCCCTTTATTGACTGGAATGGTGCAACTTGGTGGACGCAATTATTTAATGATATAGCAATAGGGGATAACTTTTCTTTATTTACCGAGCTTGACTTTTTGATTGAGGATATAGGTAGTAGAGATGATGGTCGACTAAATCGTTTTTCTACTCCAGCAACGCTGATCTTAAGTTATAATCCTATTCCAAATTTAACTTTATATACTTTAGGATCATACTCACCTTTTTGGCAAGAAAATTTTGATTATTTCGCGCAAGCAGGAGTTGGTGTTAAATATCAATTAAATCCTGATTTCGAATTAGAATTATTGTATTCAGATTTCACTAGTCAGTTTTTAGCGGATACTGGCGGACAAGCTGCTACTTATAATTTTGGAATAAGGTTTAATCTTTAAGAATAGTATAACTTTACACTATAAATAAAGGTGTAAATTTATCTATGAATCATTTTTATAGTCTCTTTTTTCTTCTTTTACCAATAACGTGTCTAGCGCAACAGAAGGATTTTACAATTAAAAATATATATTTTGATGGGGCTAAGAAAACAGATACACATTTTTTGCTGGAGAGACTTATAGCATCAGAAGACCAGATATATAATAATAGTCAAGCAAAAATTGATATTCAAAATCTAAAAAACTTTCCGGGTATAGGTAATGCGCAACTAGAGATAGATACAATAGGAGAGAGAATAGAATTGCGATTTATTATAGATGAACAACAAACCTTGCTACCGATAATTAATTTTGGTGGAGTTGAAGGCAACGCTTGGTATCAGTTAGGATTTGCGGATAACAACTTCTTAGGTAAAGGAAATTTTTTCAGCGTACAATACCAGAACAGTGATTCTAGACACTCTGGGCAGGCATATCTTAGAGCTAATAATATTAGAAATACTAAATGGGGATTTTCTCTAAGTCTAGCTCGTTGGGCCTCAGTAGAGCCATTGTTTTTTCCTGATGCAACTGTGGACTACGAATACGATTACAACAGTGTTGCAGTTTCGGGAATCTATAATTTCACCAATCAGAAACAGTTAGAAGTAGGCTTAAATTATTTTGTAGAGGATTACGAAAAAATAACTCGAGGGAATATAGATCTTCCAGGTCCTACAAATCTTACACAACCTAAATTATTAGGAAATATAAGATATGTAGAAAACTTAATCGATTATCATTTTTTCTATCAGAGTGGTTTAGCCTGGTCTGCTAATTTCCAGGATGTTTATAATATTCCAGATGAAACATTTTTTCATATCTTCCTATTGGATGCTCGATATTTTGTTAGACCTACAAGCTCATCTAATCTTGGTTTAAGATTGCATTTTGGTCTAGCCACAAATAATAATTCGCCCTTTGCTCCCTTTGTTGTTGACAGTAGAGTAAACCTTCGTGGATCGGGAAATAGAATAGATAGAGGTACCGCTCAGCTGGTGCTTAACTTGGAACATAGAAAGACCATTTATCATACTGATAATTGGGCTGGACAAGTCGTTGTATTTTCTGATTTTGGTACATGGAGAAATCCAGGAGGAAGAATAAGTGATCTTATAGATACGGATTCGTTTAGACATTTTGTAGGAGGCGGAGTGAGACTTATCTATAAAAAATTATTTGGAGCTGTCCTTAGAATAGATTATGGAATTGATATTTATAATACATCAGAAAGCGGAATAGTCTTAGGTTTTGGACAATATTTCTAGACATATAAAGTATAGCCCTTATAAGCTAAATGTGATAGCCTATATCTGTGTTGCCACATTTATATTGATTAGTATTTCTCTAACATCTCAAGCCAACTCATTTAGCACTGATAAGATAGAAGGGGTAAATTTCATAGGTCCTTATGAAGCGATACTTGAGCCTAATATGATAGAGGATATAAAAAAGGTAAATGCAGAATGGGTATCCCTCATTCCTGGTGCAATTATGAGTAGAACTTCTCTAGAGATAACATCAGAAAATAGTAGGGTGGGATGGTATAGTAAGGCAGAAGGAATAGAGAAATCTATACAATTATCACAGGAAAAGGGATTCCGTATCATGCTTAAACCTCACATTATTTTGCAAAAAGTAGAAGATATTCCTGACGGTGAAATAGACAAGACTGATAATACGGAATGGAGAGGAAGTTATGTAGCTAGAAATGAAACTGATTGGAAATTATTCGAAGAGAATTATAGAAATTACATACTGCCTTATGCTTACATGGCTCAGAAGTACAATGTAGAATTGTTTTGTATCGGAACGGAGTTAAGAGAATTTGTTGTAAGCAGACCATTCTATTGGGGACAACTTATAGAAGAGATAAGAGAAATTTATAAAGGGAAAATATGCTATTCATCCAATTGGGATGGGTTTGCTAAAATTCCAATTTGGAACAAACTAGACTACATAGCAATGAACACTTATTTTCCGCTAAGTAGAAAAGAAAATCCATCATTAAATGAGCTTAAGAAAAAATGGAAGGATGTAAAAATGCCTGTCCTAGAGCTAGCAATGAAATATAACAAACAGATATTATTTACAGAATATGGATGGAGGAATGTAGATGCTAGTGCTAAAGAGCCATGGATTCATAGATCAAGCAGCGATGTAGCTAACTATACTATTCAGGAGAACCTTTATCAAGCTTTTTTCGAATCTATTTGGCAAGAGCCCTTGGTCGCAGGTGGTTTTTGTTGGGATTGGAACTATAAGGCTGTAGGCATAACAGATACCAATTTTCATATCAATAATAAGCCTGCTGCAAAAATAATTGCACAGTACTACCAATAATATTTTCTATCAGTCTTCGTATAATGAGCCGCTAAGATACCTGTCTCCTCTATCGCAGGTTATACATACGATGATACCGCTATCTAATTCTTGAGCTAAGGATATAGCCGCATGTAAGGATCCTCCACTACTCATACCTCCCATGATGCCTTCCTCCTTAGCCATTCTTCTTGTCATCGTTGTCGCTTGTTCTGTACTTACATCGATGATTCTATCTACCCGTTGTGGTTCATATATTTTGGGTAAGAAAGCTGGAGACCATCTTCTTATACCAGGAATTCGAGAGCCCGCTGTAGGCTGTACGCCTATGATATTGATATCTTTTCTCTGTTCTTTGAGAAATCTAGATACGCCCATAATTGTTCCAGTCGTTCCCATAGAAGATACAAAGTGTGTTATTCTACCTTTTGTATCATTCCATATTTCAGGACCTGTTGTTTTATAATGCATCTTATAATTGTCAGGATTTGCAAATTGATTTAACATAAAATATTCTCCCGTATCGGCCATTTCCTGAGCTAATTCTCTAGAATATTCTATAGTCTTTTCAGCTGGTGTAAGTATTACTTTTGCACCGTAGGCCTTCATTGTTTTTATTCTTTCTGGAGTAGCATTCTCTGGCATAAGAAGGGTCATATGCACACCCATAGCCTGAGCAATCATAGCAAGGGCGATACCAGTGTTTCCACTTGTAGCTTCTACTAGTTGTGATCCTTTTTTGATTTCTCTTCGCTCCATAGCGCCTTGTATCATACCGTAGGCTGCTCTGTCTTTGACACTTCCACCGGGGTTCTGACCTTCTAATTTACAATAAACTTTGACAGCTTTGTTTGTATTTATATTTTGTATTTCTACAAGAGGTGTATTCGCGATAAGGTTTTCTATTTTCATCTTAGTCGTGGGTGTGAGTTGAGTAATATTTTTTAGAATTGGGTTCTACACTTTTAGTTATCCAAGTGTTTCCACCTATAATAGTATTGTGACCTATCACAGTTTTTCCTCCAAGTATAGTTGCACCAGAATAGATAACAACATGATCTTCTATAGTAGGATGTCTTTTTACACTAGCCTGTTTTTTGTCTACACTTAGAGCTCCTAAGGTAACACCTTGGTATACTTTTACAAATTCACCTATATGACAAGTCTCGCCTATAACAACACCAGTACCGTGGTCTATGCAGAAACCTTTTCCTATAGTTGCTCCTGGATGTATATCTATGCCTGTCTTGCTATGAGCAGTTTCCGCTATCATTCTAGGTATTATCTTTACTTCTAATTTATGTAGAATATGTGCCATCCTATGTGCAGCTATTGCATAGAATCCTGGATATGATCTTATAACTTCATTAGTACTTTGAGCTGCTGGATCACCATCATACATAGCCTGTATATCTGTCATGAGTAGACTATAGATTTCTTCTAGTTGATTAAAGAATGCTTCAGCTTTATTTTCTGCATTTATAGATTCTCTGTTGGGATACAGGAATAGCATTTCGTACAATTCAGTTTTGAGGTTGAGTAGTTGAAAAACTAGTTCTTCTTCGGTATCATAAACTTGAGAATTAAGGGCGGGAAATAAGATGCATAATAACTTGGAGAAAAATGTGCCTACCCTATCAGGTGTCGGAACTTGAGGACAAGACTGATGTATCTCATACAATTTTGTCAGAAAAGTCTGATTCATGCTACTGTAATTTAAGCCTAAAGATACATGAACTTATGAGCATTGACAAAGTTCTTTTATAGAGGATGAACAATGCAAGACAATTGTGTCAATTGATATGTTTCTCAGGTAGTATAAACTTATTCTGATTTAATACCATCAAATTTCAAAATGACTCTTTCATTTTAATTCTAAGTCGTTCTTTAGATGTAGGATGTATGAATTCTATTCGCGCTGCATGGAGTAGTAACCTGTCGGATCTAGTGCCATATAAGTCGTCACCAACAATAGGCATGTTGAGTCCGTCGGGATGCGCAGCGTGAACTCTCAGTTGATGTGTTCGTCCAGTGATAGGGTAGAGGTTTACTTTTGATCTATCACTTAGAATTTCTACTAACTTCCATTGTGTCTTTGCTGACTTACCGTGATCGTAACACACAAGCTGGTGGGGTCTATTGTCTAGATCTACTCTAAGAGGAAGTTCTATAGTACCTTTTTTTTCTTTAGGTATGCCTTCGATGACGGCTACATATTTTTTCTTTATTGTTCTATTTTGAAATTGTTTTTGTAGGTCTTTATGGACATCTTTGTTTTTAGCAATAATCATAAGTCCTGAGGTAGACTGATCTAGTCGGTGTACGATAAGCGGACCTGTTGCTTCTGGGTACAGTGCTTTAACTCTTGCATATACAGAATCCTTTATATTTTTCCCGGGTACTGATAAGAACTCGGCAGGTTTGTTTACGACAGCAATATCCTCATCCTCATATACTATACTTATTTCTTTTCCTAGAGCAGGATTGGTCAGCATAGGATTTTCTTCTACGGCAAGCCCTTTCAACATGTGTCCTAAAATAGGTTCACATTTGCTGCGACAAGCTGGATAAAACTGTCGGTGTTTTCTTATTTGTGAGCTTGGAGATTGTCCCCACCAGAATTCAGCTATCGCTATAGGTTTTAGATTATGTAAATAGGCATATTGGAGTAGCTTAGGAGCTGCACATTCTCCAGCACCTGCTGGAGGTTTTTTTGCAGGGGTTTCTTTGAAGATATTTACAAGGCTTTCTGTAGTGCCATCTGCGTTGAGAAACTGATACTGATCAAATAAACGAGCTTGTAAAATAGAAGATTTGTTCTTTCTTTCTTTTTTAAGTAGAGCAATTTTGGAGAGGTATTTATTTACATCCGTTTCAGCTTTACGTATCTTTTCATCACAATATTTTTGTAAATCTTTATAGTAGTAGTTTAGTTTGATACTTTCCTGACTGAGTCTTTTTTTAAGTGATAAGAATTCTTCTGTTGAAAGATTTTTTTGTCCTGCCTCTCTTTTTATTTTACGTTCTTTTTTAGCTAATCTCATTTTTTCTTTCTGCTCAGCTAATTCTTTTACTTTGTTAACTTTTGTTTCTTCTAGTGTTTTCTGTGCTACTAAGAATTCTTTATCCTGTTCTAGAAGATCGATTGCTTTGGTACACTCGTTTAGTACTTTTTCTTCTTTTTTGTAAAAACTATTTACTTCTAGCATGTCATAGATCGGTGGTACAAATCCTCTATGATGATTTTTTTCAGCGAGTTTTCCTGAGAAAGCAGCTAGATAACCTAGTTTGCCTGATTTATCTTTAACGACAAGAACACCGAACATTTTACTTATGACCAATCCATCTTTAGAAGGATCTAGACCAAAATTATGCTGCCATTCTGTTTGACTTTCTAGATGTTTTTGTAATTCTTGAGCGGCAATAATGGATAAGGGATGAGGTTCATAGAAAAAAGGAAAAGTGAAAAGCTGAGGCAGTTCTATATCTCTAGCTTTCTCTTCTAAACTATGAAAACAATCATTTCCTATGGCCTCAGAACTTTTCATTTGTAGATTATTCTATTTCTAACATTGTGTTATGTTATAGAGTGCAATGATACAAAGGATAATTACATTCCATGTAGTGAGCAGTCCTAAATAATGTGTACGGGTATATATTAACCTGAGTTTGATATCCATAAAATTTATTCAAAGGAAAACAGAAGGAATTTTTTAGTTTTGCAGGCTAATAAGTAGTATATGATTTCAGTAGATAATATAGCGGTTGAATTTAGTGGACATACTTTGTTTAGTGATGTATCATTCATTATCAATGAGAATGATAAGATAGCTCTTATGGGTAAGAACGGTGCAGGTAAGTCCACCATGATGAAAATTATCGCTGGAGAGCAGAAAGCTACACGAGGGAATATAAGATTTCCGAAAGATGCTGTAATTGCTTACTTGCCCCAACATCTACTAACAGAAGATGATTGTACGGTATTCGAGGAGGCGTCTAAGGCGTTCAAGCAAGTCTTTGTTATGAGAGACGAACTAGACAGACTCAACAAAGAGTTAGAAACTCGTACAGATTATGATTCGGAAGACTACATGAAGATCATAGAACAGGTGACAGATCTAGGAGAGAAATTTTATGCTATAGAGGAAATCAACTACGATGCTGAAGTAGAAAAAGCTTTGTTAGGTCTTGGGTTTAAGAGAAGTAATTTTACACAGGCTACAAGTGAGTTTAGCGGTGGATGGAGAATGCGAATAGAATTGGCCAAAATACTTTTACAAAAACCAGATCTTATACTTCTAGATGAGCCTACTAACCATATAGATATAGAATCTGTAATATGGCTAGAGCAGTTTCTTATTAATAAAGCTAAGGCAGTTGTCGTAATATCACATGATCGGACTTTTATAGATAATATCACTACGAGAACGATCGAGGTGACTATGGGTAAGATCTATGATTATAAGGCTAACTATTCTCACTATTTACAATTAAGAGAAGATCGTAGAGCACACCAGGTCAAGGCCTTCAAAGAGCAACAAAAATTCATCGCTGAGAGCGAACGATTTATTGAGCGATTTAAGGGAACCTATTCCAAAGCGAATCAGGTGAATTCTGTAGAGAGAATGTTGGAAAAGTTAGAGATAATAGAAATAGATGAAGTAGATAATTCTGCTTTGAAACTTAGATTTCCTCCAGCTCCAAGATCAGGGGATTATCCGATAATTGTCAAGGACCTATCTAAGTCTTATGAGGATCACGTAGTTTTCAGAGATGCAAACTTGACAATAGAGCGAGGTCAGAAAGTAAGTTTAGTAGGAAGAAATGGAGAAGGAAAATCTACTATGATCAAAGCTATCCTAGGAGAGATAAAGCATGAGGGAACATGTCAATTAGGTCATAATATAGAAATAGGATATTTCGCTCAGAATCAGGCTTCCCTTTTAGATAAGGAACTGACGGTATTCGAGACAGTAGATGAAGTAGCCAAAGGTGAGATTAGAACCCAGATCAAAAATATGCTAGGCCGTTTTATGTTTAGTGGAGAAGATATAGATAAGAAGGTAAGCGTCTTATCAGGTGGAGAAAGAACAAGATTAGCTATGGTAAAATTGTTGTTAGAGCCTGTGAATTTGCTTATTCTGGATGAGCCTACTAATCATCTGGATCTACGATCCAAGGATGTCCTTAAGGAAGCCTTGTTGGATTTTGACGGAACACTGATACTGGTATCTCACGATAGAGATTTTCTCCAAGGGTTATCAGAAAAGGTTTTTGAGTTTAAGGACAAACGTGTTATTGAGCATTTTGAAACTATAGATGACTTCTTAGAAAGAAATAGAATGGATCACCTTCAGGAAATAGATCTTAAGGTATAAGTACATAATTGTTATGTCATATAAATGATAAATGAGAATGCAGAACAATTAAAAATCGAAGATTATCATGGCTGAAATATCAAATATACACCCAAGAGAAATACTCAAAGAAGAATTTTTAATTCCATTGGGAATAACTGCGTATAAACTTTCAAAGGATATTTTGAATACCACAAACACGAACGAGTCAAATTATTAAAGGTAAAAGGAGAATAGCAGCATATACAGCTCTTAGATTTTCTAGGTACTTCGGAACATCAACCAAATTTTGGTTAGGACTTCAGAATGATTTCGACATCGAAGAAGAAATTATAAAAAATGGGTGAAACTTTAAACAGAATTCCTGTTCTAAACTAAACAAAATACTCAATATAACAATTGTAACGACTATCATATCTCCTTCATGATTCAGAGAGATTACACACAATAAAATCCGATATCCTTATATAATATACTCTTTCTCTTAGGCTAATTTAGTACCGCTATATATAGTCGAAATTCCTTGAGCTTGTGGATCTATTTTGACATTCTGAAACCCTATCTTTTCTAAGATAACTTTGAGCCTTTCTCCATATGGAAAAACCATTGCTGATTCAGAGAGGTAAGCGTAGGCTTTCTTATCCTTAGAGAATAGTCTTCCTATAAGTGGGAGCATATATTTAGTATAGATTACATATCCCTGCTTCATAGGGAATTTTTCTGGGACAGAAGTTTCTAAAATAACGAGCGTTCCATTAGGGCTAAGTACACGCAGTATTTCTGAAAGACCAAGTTCTAAATCTTCAAAATTTCTAATACCATAAGTTACTGAAACAACATCGAAACTATTATCCTCGAAGGGCAAGTGTTCTGCATCTCCTAGTTCTAGAGCAACCGTATTTTCTAAATTGGCTTTTCGAACTTTTGTTTTCGCAACCTCTAGCATACCTGCAGAGATATCTAGACCTACAATCTTGGAAGCATCAGTCTTAGCAAACATAATAGCCATATCTCCAGTTCCAGTTGCAATATCTAGAATGCTTTCTGGCTTAGTAGATTTGGCGATATTGAATACGTTTTTCCTCCAGCTAATGTCCATGCCGAAGGTTATGACCCTATTAAGTGCGTCATAGTTTCCAGATATATTGTCAAACATCTGAGAAACCTGCTTTTTCTTGCCGTCTAAAGAGTCTTTATAGGGTTTAACGTATTCTTCCATATCACTTTTTGCGTTGTGCTGCAAATATAACTTTAGAAGTACATATTAAGTTTAGAAATGGCAATACTTTGTATAGCTGTTGCGTAAAACAAAAATCAATCTTGACATCCTTAATTGATGCTTATAACCGATTAAAGCTTAGTAGCGGACACGCCAGTAAGGATTTTTCTCTCCTTCGATAGAATCCTTTATATATTTTGAAAGTTTTTTGTTGAGTTCAGTGTAAGTGATTTCTTTACCTTTCATTTTTTTAGGGATAGGTAGCTTAACTTCCGCAGTTTCTAAATCTATATTAGTTGCAGTTATAAGTGAGGAGCCATTATTTATATCTATTTCTAGAATGAGGCCTGGTAATCCTCCGAACCCTTCTGGTCCACCATAGAAGGGGATCTTATCCGTAAACCATGCGTGGATAACTTGATCTTTTATAGTATCTGTGGTCTCTGCTTTCATACACAGAAATCCTTCGATCTCTCTTATTTCATTGAGTATTTTCCATCTGTACTTAGGGGCATCATCTTCAATTTTATAAGTTTTACCCAGTGTTTCTACGAGATCTTGAGTAGTCTTATTTTTGTAATCTCTGATGAGTACAAACTTATCACCATTACGACTATATCCTCTTTCTGACTTTTCTGGTTTATAAGTATATAGACTTTTTTGCTTTTTGAAAAATAGCTCAAAGTTTGTCCCTTTATTTTTAGAGTTATCACCCCAGGTAAGTTTGTTACGATCTATTTCCTCTGAGGTCATATAGGGTAGATTTGACATAATAGTAATCCAGTTGACCTTTCTATTATAGGTTACAATTCCTTGGATATCTTGTGCAGCCATGCTAGTTGCAATGCATAGAAGGATACCGAGTATAAGTGTTTTTTGCATAATTTACTTGTTATAAGTATAATTCTCTAATCTAATTACCACCAACTATTTTTCTTCACACTAGACTTAAGTCCTCTTATATTGTAGGTAAGTGATAACATAACGTATCTACCTAGTGCATTGGTTTCCGATCTTCTAAGTCCTAGATCTGTAGCTACCTGAGAGAAGCCTACATTTCTATTCAGCGCATCATAAATGGAAAGTCTAACTTCCATTTTGTTTTCAGGAAGGAAGTATCTGTAAATGGAACTATTCAATATAGGAATGGAAAAGTTCTCATTAAATCTATCATTGGTATAATTTGTAAAATCATAGTTGGTATTAAGATAAAAACCTGCTAGTAATTTAGCACTTAACTCAGCACTATAACTTATAGTTTTTGTTATTTGATCTTGGCTTGTGTTGATATCATAGGTTGTCTTAGATCGAGAGAATCTTGTATCGATGTAGACTGTAAAATCTTGTGAGGGTGTAATGTTTAGTCTTAGAGATGGCGATAAACTATTACTGGTTGTTGTGTTCTCTATGTCATTTACAATTGCAGGAGAAGAAGAACGATTACCAGAAAAATTCACTCTCGCGGTAAACTTATTGACAACTAGAGGGAAACTTATATTGGCATACAGGCTAGTATTATTTCCACCTTCTAGGTTTATAGGTTGATATGTGGTAACAAAATTTTCATCTACATTTTCCCTAGAGGAAATTCTATTGTCAAAAAATTCATAACTACCATTGACATAAAACCGGATATTACTTAGTGGATAAGTTCTACTTGTATTAAAAGATATTCTATTAGATATCTCTGGTGTCAATGCAGGATTTCCTAAGCGTATAAATAGCGGGTTGGTATTATCGACTATAGCCTGCAATGATTGTATTTCTGGTTCTGCAGCATTCCTATTGTAGGAGAAACCGAAATATCCATTTCTGTTTGGTCTATAGTTAAATGAAAAATGGGGGATATAATTGTTGAAATCTTTATCTACCTCCAGGGGAGTTAAAAGACCACTTTTGTCATTAGATAATCCAAATAGGGAGAATGACTGGTAGGCAAGTCCAACAGTTGCACTTATTCCATTATGAGAATATCTTAATGAGGAACCGACTCTGTTCTTTGCAATTTTGTTTTCATAAGTTCTGCTGAGTTCAGTATTTAGGTTCAGATCATTATCCTGAAAATCCGAGACATCTCTGTCACCAGATTCACTTCTATTGCTATAATTATAGAAAGTCTGAAAAAAGAATTTATCTCCTAGCGGCTCTACAAATAGGCCATTAGCTTTAAATAATTTTTTGTCAGCATCATTCGTATTGATTTGGTTGATGATTTCTTCGCTGGTGGATTGTTCCGTACTATTGAAGAAATTAGTAGTAGACTCTTGTGTCCAGTTGTCGGTAAGTTGTGTGTACAGGTAGGACATATTAAGTCCCATGCTTCTACCTTTCTTTTTGAATTTTTTTCTTAGTAATATGAGGCCATTGGCTAGATCTCCACTAGTATTAGTATTGTTCTCATAGGTGCTTCTGCTCCTTAATAGATCATCTTCCTCCAGTTGTATGGCACCTCTGCTAATATCGTTTTCATTGATGTGAGCTCCGTTAAATTCTATTTTGATAGTATGGAAAGAATCTAGTTCTGATTCTATTTTTACTTCTGCTCTATGTCCTCTTGAGATGTCATCAGAATTTCTATCACTAGTTTCATTTTGCACAAAATCTTGGTAAAATTTTTCGTGATTGATTAGTTGATTTCTTTCTAGACCTGCTTGATTATAGTAATAGACAGAACTTAGCTGAGTCTTTTTATTATCATAATTAAAGTTAACACCACCATTATAATTTTCAGGGAGACCCTGGTCGGAGCCGCTGAAAAATACAGACTGTATGGAATTTTCTAGCGCGTTGCCACCACCTCCACCAAAATAATAAAAGTTGTTGCGACCTCCACCAAATCCATATTCTGTTCCACGACTGAAAGAAAAGGATTGCGATCCTAGAAAGTCTTGGTAGTCGTCCCAGGATAAACCATTACGTCCTGTGTTGTTTCCTACCCCTACTATGCTAAATTGGATTTTATCATTGAATCTATTGAAATTTCCTTTTAGTTCAGCTCGATCTTCTGTCCCTGCACCTGCTATTACTCTACCAAAGCCACCACTTTTAAAATCTTCTTTTAATTCTAGATTCATGGTCTTTGATTGTGCATCATTAGTTGCTCCAGTTATTTCTTCTTCTTCAGTTTTAGTATCGAAGACCTGTACTTTTGAGATGCCTTCTGCTGGTAAATTCTGAGTTGCAGCTTTAGGATCAGCACCAAAAAAAGACTTCCCATCCACGGTAACTCTGTCTACATCTTTACCGTCCGCTTGTATGGCTCCATCTCTTTCTATTTGTATACCTGGTAATCTCCGTAAGAGATCTTCTACTGTGCTACCTTCGGGAACTTTGAAAGTAGAGGCGTCATACTCTACAGTATCACCTCTCATGACTATGGAAGCCTTGGCTGCTTTGATAACAACTTCCATAAGTTCCTCTGCAAGTTCAGTCATTTTCAGGGTTCCTACTTTGACATTATCACCCTGCGAATTCACATTAACAGTCTTGGGTATGAATCCTATATAGGTAGACTTTAGAATATAATTACCTGGTTCTATATCTTTAAACCTGAAGGATCCATCCATAGCTGTAGATGTAAAATCTACCATTATAGAATCCGATTGTTCTAATAGTAATACAGTAGAAGCTATTAATGGATTTCCTATAGTATCTTCCACAGTACCATCAATTTTAAAACTAGAAGATTGTGCGTTAAGCAGCATAGTAGAAAGACAAAATAGTAAGAATAGGTAAGTGGATCTCATAATTGATCTATTTCTGATTTGTAGGGTAGAACAATGTAGATTATTTATTTTGTAATTCAATAATATATTTTGTTAAGGAAATGTCAAAGCAAATAAACTAGCTAACCGTGTCGGTAACATCTTAGTCTAATCTATCTATAATTATTAGCTTTTTTTTACCTTGGTGTATAGGAATGTTCGTTGTAAATAACTTATTTGCTTGTATATTATGAATGAGATAAAAAATCATAAGGAACTAAAATTATCCTGTCTAGAGTTTAGAGAACTCGATATTTTTATGTTATATAAGATCATGAAATTGAGGCAAGAGATATTTATAGTAGAGCAAGATTGTCCATATTTAGATGCTGATGGGGCAGATATAAAAAGTCATCATATAATCTTGTCGATGGAAAACGAATTAGTTGCATATGCAAGGATAGTTCCACCTGGAATATCCTATAATAATTACTGTTCTATCGGCCGAGTTGTAAGGTGTAATACTTATCGAAAGAGAGGCTTAGGAACAGAGCTTATGTCATTCGCTATCAAGAACGCTAAGCTATTATATTCAGATGTAAGTATAAAAATATCTGCGCAAACTTATATAACTCATTTTTACAAGAAGCTGGGATTTGTGTCAATAGGTGAGGAGTATCTCGAGGATAATATTCCACACATAGCTATGATTTTAGAAACTTAATATACTATTCTTTTTTTTTTAACCCGAGTTAAGTATTAGAACTTTGTAATTAGAGTTGAAAGAGCAATAAAATATAGGATTTTCCTGAATGAGTCATAGCTCCACTACCGCGTATCGCGGCATGAGTTATGGTGAAGGAAGAAATCAAGCGTAGCGTTACGTAATAGATTTTCTATTGCATAATTCGGGTTAAATTAATGCCAGTAAGTTAGTATTCATTTTAAGATACCAGATTGCCTTAAAAAAATTAGGGGGGAAATACAGATGTTTCACAAAATGATAAAAAGTAATGAGACTATTAATACAGTCTAGTTAATTTTGCTGATATATTTTTCAGGGTCTTTTTCGAAGCTAACTTTACAACCGTCAAAGCAAAAATAAAGGGTCTCATCTGCAAAAAAGGCAGATTGCAGTCTATAATGTTTTTATAGTTTTAAGTTTTATATTTTATAATCATATTTTTATTTATGCTTTATATATTTTGCAACTCATGAAAGAAATTAGAGAGATTATCAGTAAATATGAGCAAACTGATTTCGAAAAGGAAAGTATTGCTCTAGCTTCAGTTGTCAATGTGGAAGAGTCGTCCTACAGAAGAATAGGAGCGAGAATGCTCGTGAGTAGTAATGGGAACTGGATAGGTGGTATAAGCGGTGGATGCCTAGAGGGGGATGCGCTAAGAAGATCGCAGAAAGCTATATTTAGCAAAACACCAAGCAGGGTAGTTTACGATACGATGGATGATGATGATAATCAGATAGGTGTGGGCCTAGGCTGTAATGGTCGTATAGTTGTTCTGCTTACACCTATAGATCCTGATGATTCTAATAATCCCATAGAAAAACTCAAAACGATAGTGGCTCTCAACAGGCAGGTGGTTATGGTTACGATCATCAACTCTGAAAAAGAAGCTAAGTTGGGAAAAAGTTTTGTCTACCAAGAAGAAAAAAATGGCGACGATATATTGGGGTTAGATGAAAAAGCGCTTCGCGAAAATATAGAACTTATAACAAGCAAAAAGAGATCTCAGCTTTTCAAAATGAAAGATGGGGAAGGGGAGATGGTCGAGCTATTATTCGAATTTATAAGACCTGAGATGAGATTGATCATCGTAGGGGATAACTATGATGTGTCTGCCCTCGTCGGCATAGTGCATGAGCTAGGCTGGGAAATATATATCGTAGGTAGGAAAAAGAAAATCCATAAGTCAACTTTCCAAAAAGCAAAAGCAGTGTACGAGTATGAAGAATTCGAAGATGTACCTATGGACGATTATACTTCAGTGCTTCTTATGACACATGACTACAATTGGGATAAAAAGATCCTAGAAAAAATAATCAAACTCGATGTTCCCTATGTAGGTATGCTTGGACCTAAGAAACGTCTCCAGAAAATGGAAGGAGAGTCAGGTCTAGAAAACTTATCCTTTCTCCCTTATTTTCACAGCCCCATAGGATTAGATATAGGTGCGGAGTCACCAGAGGAGATCGCTATATCTATATTATCTGAAATTCTTGCAGTCTTCAGAAAAAGAGATGGACAACAACTCAAGCATAGAGAAGGTACCATCCACGAAAGACATCCCTAATCTGCATTTTTTTTTATATCCTAGAATATCCTATTCTACAAATAGTTTTCTTGTTGTGATTATCTCTCCTTTTTCTAAAACGACAAAATACATTCCTGATTTCAATTGATCTATGTCAAAAATAATTGAGTTTTCGGATCTAGAGTTTATAAAATTAAAAACACGTTGCCCTAGAGCATCTAATACCTAGATTTTAGAAATTGACAGATCATCTCCTTCTAGCGTACAAATATTAGTGGCTGGATTAGGATACAGCTTTAAGTTTGTCAAAAATTCCAAGTCATCTGTAGAAACTGGAACTTGTAATGCTTGTAATGCTTTATTTCTATGTCAAAGAAAAAGTCGCAGAGAAAACAATTTTTTTCCGATAAATTATAAAATGATCTATTTTATTGTAAATCAATTATTTATATACTTCCATATTCGTATGTAACCGTTTGTATACGACTATACTCGCAAGTAAACATTTATCCTACGACTATACTGAGCGATCTGCTGCACCTTTGTTTCGTCAACGATTTGGAAATGATGTCCAATTCAATTTTTTTTGTTTTTAACTGTTCCGTGTATAAGCGGAATACAAAATTTTTACATTATGAATACTTTAAGAAACAGCGTACAATTAATCGGAAACATTGGAAAAGAAATAGAGCTTAAGACTGCCTCTAATGGAGCCAAGTACACACGTATCTCATTAGCAACAAATGATTTTTACAAGAATGCACAAGGAGAGAAAGTGCAAGAGACGCAATGGCATAATCTTATAGCGTTTGGGAAGACAGCAGAGTTTATGGCGAAGTACCTATCTAAGGGAGCAGAAATTATAGCTCAGGGAAAAATAGAATATAGTAGCTATACAGATAAGGATGGTGTCAAGCGATATTCTACGGATATAAAAGTATCTGAATTTCAGTCCTTGACTAAGAAATCTACTGCGAGCGGTGGTGGGGATAAAGACAATTTGCCTTTCTAGTAAAATAAGCAATATTGAAACTTATTTTTAGCGATGGTGATCTGTAGTGGAGCATCATCGTTTTTTTTTTTTAAATGCACTACTCCTGAATACATGCATGAGTAATCTGAAGAAGTAATTAAAACATATAAAAGAAAACGAGCAGAAGATAATGATCCTCTGCTCGTTATTTAAAGTATCTTTATATTATAAAAACCGCAACAATATCTTAGGACGGGACACTTAGAAGATATATGATAAAATTCATCCACAACTCAATAAATAAAAATTGTACATATATTGAAAATGCGTTATGAACGAAAAGAAACTACTAACAGCTATATTTTCTAATGCTAATTTTTCTAATCAAGAAATGGAAACGGTTTTAAAGCCATTTACTAAAGTACTTTTTAGAAAAAATGATTTTCTCTTCAAAGAGGATAGTACACTCAATCACTATTATTTTTTGGAGAAAGGCTTTGTAAGATCTTTTACTTATGACTATGAAGGGAATGAAGTTACTACTAAGTTTTATTCTGAATCTGATATTGTATTAGATTGGACTTCTTTCATGCTCCGTTCACCAACCCAAGAAAATTTCCAAGCCAATACTGATGCTATTTGTTGGCGTTTAACATATGACGATTTTCAAGAACTTTTCAATTCAATAGAAAAATTTAGAGTATCTGGAAGAAATCGATTTGCTTATAGTTATTTGGAATTGAAGAAAAATCATCTCTCCATGATATCACATACCGCTAAAGAAAGATATCAGCAACTTATAGAGGAACATCCAGAAATTATTAATAACGCTTCTCTTAAGCATATTGCGACTTATCTTGGTATAACTGATACTTCTCTAAGTAGAATAAGAAAAGAAATTTCTACCTGATATTGAAATACAAAGCTTTTTTATTTAAGCTAAAACTAGATTAAAATAATATAGAGGATAAAGTTATTGTTATTACCAATTTCAAAATTGAAATAAGGACTATAACTAGAAGAAAATGTTTGCCATTCTTAAGATTTTACTTTACTACATCATGTATCATACCCACTAACTTATTGGTGTTACTTGGGTCACACCATCTTAGAACAATAAGCAGATCTTTATCGGGTTCTACGATGATATAGTTGCCACCAAAGCCTGCTGCATAATAACCTGTCTTACTTAAGTTTTTCATTCTGTCTCCTGGTAGCCACCACATATATCCATAGGAACTTTCTGCTTTGGAAGGTTGGATAGCTTGGTTAATCCAATCCTTAGAGATGAGTTGCTTCCCGTTCCAATTTCCATCTCTTAAGAATAACAATCCGAATCGAGCATGATCCTCTGTATTGATAAATAGTCCTCCGCCCGAATGTCCTCCGCCACTTACGGATTGCATTTGTAGACCATCTACTGTGGACCACGAGTTATCGTAACCGTACCACCTCCAGGTTGTACTTGCACCAATAGGATCCATGATTTTTTCTTTGAGAACCACTGGTAATGGATTTCTCCACACTTGCAATAAGGAATAAGCAAGTAGATTAACCCTAACGTCGTTGTATTCCATAACAGTTCCTGGCTCTACAAGTTTCCTGAATTTCCAGTCATCTATATTCCCCTCTTTGGGTGGCCGGTCATTCCAGTCATATCCACCCCATAATTGTCCAGACCAATCTGAAGACTGAGTCAATAAGTGATCCCAAGTTATTTTAGAATTATGGGCTCCTGCAAAACTTCCATCCCAGACATATTCATTGACAGGCTGATGGACACCACTTATAAGTTTTTGGTCTATCGCTAATCCTGCAATCGTAGATAAGTAACTCTTAGTTACACTGAAAGTCATATCAACTCTTTTTACATCTCCCCACTCAGCGATAATATAACCGTCTTTTATAATCATCCCCGCAGGACCACCCCTTTCTTTTACTGGTCCTAGAATTTTATGGTAGGGCTCTCTTTCAAAACCTTTTAAGATAGCTTGTACTAAATCTTTAGGTCCTATATACTCATAAGACATAGCGGAATCTATAATAGTGGTGATCTTTTTTTCGTCTATGCCAAACTCTGATGCTGAACGCTTTTCCCACTTTTCTGCCGGGAAATATTCTTGCCCTAGAAGTGTAGCAGTGGATAAGATGAGCGCAGTTATACAGATAATACTTGTCTTTACCATAACTTAAGTTTCTATTAAATTACATTTTTTGTTAAAACTTAGCAGTAATTTAAAAAAAGAAGTACCCACGTCTTTAATAAATATAGAAAGTTTTAGTTTTGTACTTTATTTTAACGCAATAACACCTTTACCCAATGGATATTTCAAGTTATACTTCGAAATTAGAACTAATGATAGTAGAGTATGCTCCTAAAGTACTTCTCGCAATTCTCACTCTTATTATAGGATTATGGATTATTAAAAAACTTGTTGTCTTTGGCGAGAAAGGAATTCGTAAAGGGGGCATAGACGAAACCCTTGCTAAGTTTTTTGCTTCTCTACTAAGCATCGGTCTCAAGATAATGCTCTTCTTGTCTGTTGCAGGTATGTTCGGAGTAAATACTACTTCCTTTATAGCTATTTTCAGTGCCTTAATGATAGGTGTGGGTATGGCTCTTAATGGTACCTTAGGTCACGCCGCTGCAGGAGTTATGATTATGATTTTTAAGCCCTTCAAAATTCATGACCTTGTCACTATAGGAGGGAATCAGACTACTGGAACTGTTCATTCGATAAATGCTTTCAATACAACATTGGAAACACTCGATAATAAGAGAATAATAATAGCTAATGGAAATGTTACTGATAATGATATCACAAATATCTCTGGACAAGGAGTGGTAGGAGTAGAAATTACTTACGGTATTGCTTATGATGCAAGTATAGATACAGCTAGAAAGATAATATTAGAAGTTGGAAATTCTTGCCCCTATATTCTCAATGAGCCTGCTCAGAAAGTTTTTGTTGCTGAGTTAGCGGATAGCTCTGTAAACCTAGCGACTAGGCCTTTTTGTAAAAGCGAACACTACTGGGATACACTTTTCTATATGCAAGAAAATGTAAAAAAGGAGTTTGATAAAAACGGTGTTGGTATGCCATTCCCGCAGATGGATGTACACATGAATCCAAGCTAGTTCTATTTGTTATTAACTGATTCAAGCTCTTTTCTGTATACTAAGCAAGTATCGATTGTCCTATTGGTTTTATCGTCCTTCCATAGATTTTACTATGTTTTCAAAGGATATATATATAAGAATTTGTGATTCTGACATCAAGTTATTTGCATCGTCTTTAAAAGTATCTGTGTAGAAACAAATATTTTACTTTTATGCTGTATGAAATGCGAGATTTTGTTTCAAAAGTGCTAAAAACACTATACGATAAAGAAATCTGATATAATCTGATCCGCTAGTAATTTGCCTGCTCTACTTAGATGATAGGTTTCTTCTTCTACCTGTAACTGACCTAGTTTCACTTTTTTTGTTGCGATATTATATATATAATTTTTTTCCGTTTCTAAGATTTGAGGTATAGAAGGGATATGGATTCCTCTGCTAGTCCTTAGACTTATCATGATCCATTCATTTATTTTGTCTTCTCTTGTTAGTGCTTCTTTTTCTAAGATAAGTTGCTCATTGTTTATAGCTGCAATGTATTGCGGATTATGAGAGATATTCCAAGCTCTTGTGTTACCATCATAACTATGTGCACCTGGTCCTATACCTAGATATTTTTTTCCTTCCCAATAATTAGTGTTGTGGATTGCGCGTTTATTTTTTTTGCTGTAATTAGATATTTCGTAATGCTCGTATCCAGCTGCTTCTAGTTTTTTTATCGTATGTTGAAATTGCTCTGAGGATTTTTTGTCATCTAGTGGAGATAATTTTTTCTTAGTTATAAAACTTTCTAAAGCTGTGTTTTTTTCTACAGTAAGTCCGTAGGCAGAAATATGATCTATGTCAAAGTCTATTGCTTTCTGCAAGTTGTTTTCCCAGATCTCATCTGAAGTGCTATGACCTCCGAAAATAAGATCTATAGAAAAACTTTCTATCTGAGAAGACTGTATAAGTTCTATAGATTCTTCTGACTGCTTAGCTGTGTGGTTTCTATTCATATACTTGAGATCTCCTTCGTCAAAAGACTGTACTCCCAGACTAACTCTATCTATTCCTAAGGAGGTCCAGCTTTCCAAAATCTCCTTACTGATATCATCGGGATTAGCTTCTATAGTAAATTCTTGGAGTGCCGATAGATCAAAATGTTTTTTTATTTCTTTAAGTAAGCGATGCAGATCAGATTCAGAAAGTATAGAAGGTGTCCCACCGCCTAGGTATATCGTTTCTAATTTATTCTTGGTGAGATAATCTGATCTCATGTCAATCTCTTTGGCAAGACATGTTATCATCTCATCCTTAGAACTGAGTATAGTAGAAAAATGAAAATTACAGTAATGGCATGCTTTTCTACAATAAGGTATATGAATATATAATCCAGACATGACTTTTAATATGTTGTAAAGTTAGTACAATAGAATAGAAATCTGCTATATTCATTTACAGAAAGATTGCAAAGCTTCGCATCCGTTTTCCAGTCTATAAATTCTTTATTAGGAAAAACACAATGCTATCATCTATGGTGACAACATCGCCTTTATTCAATGGAACTGAATCTCTAACTAACCCATTTCCATCTGGGATGTAACCTCTGTGTATATATAGAATTTGTGCAGCACCATAGTCTTTATAAACACCGAACCCTATTCCTGCAATATCTGACACTCTTTTTATACTCTTTTCTGCTTCATCCATTAATGCTGTTCCAATCCCTTTTCTTTGATATCTTTTCAATACATTAAAATCTACAATTTCTGGAATTTTTTTCATTTGAAAACACTTATAATCAGATTTCCATTTTATGGTGAGGTAGCCCGCAAATTCTTGATTCAACTCTGCAATTATAATATCTCGTTCTCCCTTTTTTTGGAGTTGTAAATATTCTTCGTATTGGGCAATTGGTTTATCCCATCCTTGTTTTTGAAAGGATTCACTTATTATTTTACAATCTGTTTTTCTGATTTCTCTTAATTCAAGATTTTTTTTCATTTTCATTTTTCTTAATAGATAAGAATGGATAATGGTTTGTAGCTTCTTTCGAATAAGGAGGTCCAGCTTCTAAATTGTCCTTACTGATGTCATCGGGATTAATCTTTATAGTAAATTCTTGGAGTGCTGATAGGTCAAAATACTTTTTTATCTTTTCTAATAATTTACGTAAATCCGAGCTAGAAAGTATAGACCGTGTACCACCTCCTGGATAGATAGTTCCTAAGCTCTTGTTTGAGAGATATGCTGATCTAAGATCTATCTGTTTCGCCAGGCAAGATATTATCTCATTCTTAGAGCTAAGTATAGTAGAAAAAATTACAATAGTGAAAAGCTTTTCTGCAATAAGGTATATGAATGTATAACCCATACATGGTTTTAAATATGTTGTAAAGTTAGTACATTAGAGTAGAATATGGGTACGGATACATTGTTGTAATATCATATTTGCAGTCACATTAGATAGTGTATGCTCTTATGCGCAGGCTAATTTATTTCTACTTTGAATTATAACTAGTTTTCCTTTTACAAAAAGTATTTCTTTTGCTCTTGTAGCATTTACCTTAGCTAAGCATAAGGAATCGGATACTCCTTCAACACAGCATTAATATCTTCCAATAATTCTTTTGTAACCTTTATCTCAAAAGCATCGATATTCTCCTTAAGCTGCTTCATGGTCGTAGCACCAATAATCGTTGAGCTCACCCAATGAAACTGATCGATCCAAATGAGTGCCAACTGACTTGGAGTGATGCCATGCTTTTTGGCTACTGCTACATATTTCTTAACTGCCTTGTGAACTAATGCCTGATCACGGAAATTTCCATGTCTTCCGGCGAAGGACCATCGGGATCCTTTTGGTATTTTCCCGTTCGCGTATTTTCCGGATAATACACCACTGCCTAAAGGGGACCAAGGGAGGTAACCGATCTTATTCATCTCACAAGATTCGATTACGTAGGGCCAATCTTTGCTATGGACCAAACTAAATTCATTTTGGAGAGAAACCATTTTAGGTAGGTCGTGATCCTTAGCTAATTGCATGTATTTGTGGATTCCCCATGGCGTTTCATTGGATATTCCACAATATCTTATTTTTCCTGCCTTGACACATTTTTGTAGGGCTTGTAGGACTCCCAACATATTTTTTTCTTCCTGTTTCTCCTTGTTAGCTGAGAAGTCCGTCTTACCTAACCAGTGGTTATTGAAATGTGGGTAATTTCTATTAGGCCAATGCAATTGATAGAGATCGATATAATCCGTTTGCAATCTTTTTAGAGAATCATCTACTGCTTTAGTAACTGCTTTTCCAGTAATCTTGCCTCCTTTACGTACCCATTGGACATTGGATCCTGCAATCTTAGAAAAGACAAACCATTTCTTTCTTTTTCCAGGATTTTCTTTGAAGTAATTACCGATGATTTTCTCTGTTTTCCCATATGTTTCGGGGGAAGGAGGCACAGCATACATCTCTGCGGTATCCATACAATTGATACCTCTATCTAGAGAATAATCTATCTGTTCATTGGCATCTTCTTGGGTATTTTGTTTTCCCCATGTCATTGTTCCGAGACAAACTCTTGAAACATTAAGCTTGCTTCTCCCTAGTTTATTGTATTTCATTTTTCTTATTTGCTTAATAATATATCCTATTAAATTTGAAGGTCAATATAGATAATATTGACATATTTTGGAATGTCAATTTGATATAGAAGCTAATTATAAGTTATTCTCCTCTAAAACTTCTAAAGGAGAATAAGATTTGTGCAAAATGCATTGAATGAATTTTACTTCGAGTATTTTATTTTTAATGATATCTATATCTGTATATCCGTAGTTATTGATTCTATAAACTTGAGATTATCATCCGTTGTAATTTCTAGTGTAAAAGTGTGTACTCCAGGTTCAAAACTAAAAGGTGCTAATTGATTATTTAATAAAAAGCTACCTATTTGTTCCGGATCATTTTCTATCATGGACGTGCCTGCAGATATAGTGTTGCCATTTTGGGTAAAATCTCTATCGCAGATTAATGAAATGGAAGTCACATTATTAAGTGAATTGATACAGTTTTCAAAAGAATAGACGGTCCTATCTAAATCCCAATTTAATGAAAAGTCATAAATGACTGTCTCAGGATTTCTCTCTGTTACAGGGGCAGAACCATCAGTGGTTGTAGTAACTCCATTGGTGATATCTATAACGTTGGATTGAATTAAATAGAAATCGACTCCTGTAATCTCAGAGTCATCGCAAGAGCATGAGGCTAGTAAAATCAAAATACTAAAAAAAAATATGTTCTTCATGGTAGTATATTTTTGGCTTACTAATGATTACAATAAGTAGATTTTTGATGTAAATAATAGGGATCCACAATTAAAGTATTACTATAACGAAAATTTTAATTTATCCGCAACAATTACTTGTCGTTAAGTCTAGATATTTCAGCATGATATCTAGAGTATTCTCAGCATGTTCGTTTTCATTGATCATCCTCCAGTCTCCACATTCCATGAGCGTGATACTTTCGTATTCTTCTTTTACATCATCATAGCTATATGCAGAAAAAGTATAAAGTCCTCCGTCGATACAGCTTCCTACAGGGTCTGTAAACTCCTCATCTATCTGGCCTATTGCAGCTAAGATGGAATCTATATCCCCTTGAGAAATCGTCATCTGACTAAGTTCGGAATTGTTAATATTATCTATCACTTCATTGAGAGAGATAAGGCCTTGTTCATTTCGTCTATGGAAGACAAATTCTTCCTGATCTAAAACATCATTTTCGTAATTGTAGATATGGCCATCAGCTGTAAAGTACACATTGAAATATTGAAAGCCCCAAGCATTATTCTCGAAGTTCAGTTCAGCAATGATCTGATTTTCTATGGGTCTATCTGAGTCAGATATTTCATCTTTCCCGCAGAAAGAAAATACAAGAGCAACTAGTAAAAATGCTAGTAAAGAAATTTTTGAATCTTTCATAATTGTTTTATCTAGTCAGACGGCTATAAAGTACTAAAGGTTGGGTTAAGATTTTAAAAAAAAACTATCGATTTTTTAGAGTGGAGAGGATTTTGAAAATTTGGGAGTTGTATTTCTTTACTTTTATATAGGGCTTTTTTGTAGCACCGAAGTTTTTTCTAACTCGCTCTATACCTGGGATCATGCTTCCTTCAAAATCAAACATCTCAAGGCCTAATTCATTAGAAGCATATTGTATAAGATGCCATGCAAGGTATACGCCAGAACCACTTTTTCTATAAGACGGATCGTCTCCAGCGATATGATAATATGCTGATTTTCTATCCCAACATAACATGGCTACACTGTGTAAATTTTGTTCATGATCGAATGCAAAAAACAACTTAGCTTTTTCTGACTCCAATAGTGCTTCTGCATGTTTTCTAAAATATTCTAGATTATATGGAACGGAGATGCCTTGCCTAGAGAAGGACTTGCTATGTAGATTGTAGAAGGAATCTATATCTTTTCTAGATTCTATTTTGACCTGATCTTCAGCTTTGGGGAATTTATTATTTCTGTAATCGCTACATATACCTTTGTATGTTTTTTTGATATCCTGAATATTTTCTAGAATATAAGAATATTGTGGAATTGTATAGGAAGAAATTAACTTAGGAAGCTTAAGCTTGAAGATGTCGTAATAATAATTTTGTTCGAAATAAGCATATGTGGGTAGCTCCCTGATAAATGCATTAAAGATTTTTTCTTTCTCAGCTTGTTCTAGTTTGTCTAGGAATATAGGTCCCATCCATTTACATAACTCAGGATGTGTTATGTAGTGAAAAATAGCTTTGCGTTTTCTATACAAGACAAAGGCGGCAAGAGTTTCTCCTTTAGATTCGTAGATCATAACTTCCCACAAATTGCTATCTAAGGAATCTAGAAAAATAGATTGCTGATGCAAGGGGACACTTTGCTTTTGTTCGAATAACTTATATTTTATCTTATCTGAGGATATCACTTTTTTCTTATCATGTTAATTCCATCTCGGAAAGGAAGAATGAAATTTTCAACTCTATCATCATTTACAACTTTCTTGTTAAATGCATCTAATTCCATGGTCAGACTATCTCTTTTTTTAGCAATAACTTTTTCTGACCACAGTATATTGTCTGCTAAAATAAGACCTCCTCTTCTCAGCTTGTCAATTATAAGATCGTAATAGATAGAATAATCTCGCTTCGAGGCATCTATAAAGACAAAATCAAAGGAATGATTAAGCGAAGGAATAATTGTTTTCCCATCTCCATGATGTAGTTCTATGTTAGCCTTATATTTTGATTTGTTAATATTCTTCTGGGCTTGATGCAGTATTTCTTCATTATGATCTATACTGATAATCGTGCCACCAGAAGCTAATCCTTCTGCCATACACAGAGTGGCATAGCCTGTAAATGTACCCAATTCTAAGATGGTCTTAGGCTGTATCAAGTGACACAGCATGGTCAATAATCGCCCTTGCAAAGGACCTGATATCATCTGAGGGAGAATAGTAGTCAGATAGGTATTCCGTTCTACTTCCTGTAGCAGCTCTGAGATAGGCTCTGAGTGATTTACGCAATACTGGTATAATTCTTTATTGATTTGTATCATGAGGTTTTCTCTTCGAGATAAGTGGGAAAAGTATAACACTTGACAAAATAATTCCTACGCCTATATAAAAGGAGATATGGAGATCTTTGTGTTCTTTAAGTATAATAATAGCAAGTAATATGCCATAGAGTGGCTCTAAATTAAAGATGAGATTAGAACTAAATGTAGAGATATAATTCAGAGGTCTTAGTGATAGAACGAAAGCTAGGGTAGTACAGACTAGTGACAGAATGAGTAGATAAGTCCAGTCATAACCCTGAGGCCAAAAATTACTTACACTGCCATTGACATACAAGAAAAATAAAACCACACTACAAGTAAGGGTTGCAGAAGATAGTTCTAGACAACTTATTTCTATTTCTTTTCCCTGCACTATATGTTTCTTATTTAGGGTAGAGAACCACGCTACTAATCCAGAAGCTAGCAGACCTACCCATATACCCATATGCATGCTTACCTCTGTAGCCTGTGCTATGAGATAGATTCCTGGAATTATAAATAGACCAGTAATGATTTCAGTAAACTCATATTTTTGTTTCATGATATAAGGTTCTAAGAAAGCTGTAAAAATGGATATCGTACCCATACATGCAAGAGCAATACTAGCGTTAGCTAACTTTATAGAACTATAAAAACATACCCAGTGAGCGGCGATAAGAAAACCTATAAATAGAAAACTTCGAATTTGTGATAAAGTAAAGCTTTGGAAAAATCTGATATTCCTAAGTATAAGTAAGAAACTTATGGATGTAATCAGAACACGCCACCAGACTAGCGATAGAGCGGAAATAGAAATAAGATCACCTAGTATAGCTGTGAAACCATAAAGAACAACAGAGATGTGTAGTTCTATGTAGGCTTTTAACTTATTGCTTTCTAGTTGATTACGTATGATGATATGATTTTTTTGTTAAGTATCGAGCATAGATATCATTTTTATAGGACGCTTAATAATTTTTATAGTAATTTTGGATAAATAAAATTAAGCTAATGGTTATTAATAAAGGAGATAAAGCGCCGGATTTTACGTTAAGAAATACGAAAAAAGAAGAAGTGAGCTTATCATCATATGAAGGTAAAAAAGTAGTTGTCTTATTTTTTCCACTTGCTTTTACAGGCGTATGTACAGATGAATTGTGTTCTGTTAGAGATAATATGAATGTATATTCAGATCTGGATGCAGAAGTTGTAGCCATATCGGTTGATTCTTTATTTACCTTAGAGAAGTACAAAGCAGAGCAAGCTTATAATTTTCCACTTTTGTCGGATTTTAACAAAGATGTTAGCCGGTCTTACGGAACTTTATACGAGAATTTTGTTTTAGATATGAAGGGAGTCGCGAAGAGATCTGCGTTTGTGATCGATGGAAAAGGAATAGTGAGATATGCAGAAGTATTGGAAAGTGCGGGAGATTTACCTAATTTTACAGCAATACAAGAAGTATTGAAAGAGATTTAGACACCTTATTTAAAAGATATATAAACACCTAAATTATTAAAAATGACTAGACTTACTACGGTAAATGAGCTAGATGAACTGCTTCTAGAGGAGGAGGTAACAGCTGGCATCCAAAATTCCCAATTGATCGTATATAATGATGATTTTAACACCTTTGACTGGGTGATACAATGTTTTATAGAGGTTTGCGGTCATAGTTTTGAGCAATCAGAGCAACTATCTTTAATCATACATTTTAAGGGAAAGGCTATTGTAAAAACAGGAGCTATAGAAGATCTAAAACCTATAAAAGAAGAATTAATAAACAGAGGACTTTCTGCAGTTGTAGAAACTTTTGTTGAAGATTAAACTAATTAATATTAGTTTCGAAGGCATAATCCAAAATAGATTATGCCGTTTTTTTTGCCACCAGAATTTCCTCATTTCCCACATCCCTTCCATGCAGATGAGGATGGTGTGCTAGCACTCTGCAATGACTTATCTCCAAAAAGACTACTGCTAGCCTATACTTTTGGGATCTTCCCTTGGTACAATGAGGGAGAAGAAATTTTTTGGTTCTATACGCATCCACGGTGTGTTATCAAGCCTCGAGATGTAAATATTTCTAAAAGTATGCGACCGTATTTTAATCAAAAGAAGTTTAGCATAACGCTAGATACTTGTTTTGATAAAGTTATCACACATTGCCAGCAAACTAAGAGAAAGGGGCAGGGGGGTACCTGGATTACAGAAAAGCTCAAGGCTAGTTTTCTAGAATTACACCGAAGAAGATATGCGCACTCCGTAGAAGTGTGGGAGGGAGATGAGCTAGTAGGAGGCCTATATGGGATGTCTATAGGTAAAGTGTTTTTTGGAGAATCCATGTTTGCGCTCAAGAGCAATGCCTCTAAGTTTGGCTTTATAAGTCTTTGTAAAATATTAGAGCGAAAGGGGTTTACCCTTATAGATTGCCAGCAACGCACAACCCACATGCTGAGGATGGGAGCAGATTCCATATCTAAGGAAGCATTTTTCTACCATCTGAAAGCGAATACAATACAAGAAAGTCATACCCACTTATGGACTAAATGGGCGGAAGAAGACTAATCCATCACATTCATTTGCTATTATCCTCCATTAAGCTAAATTTGTATGAATTTTAATTCTCTTGATGATACGTTGTAATAAATTTTCTCTAGATAATGGTTTAAGAGTAGTCCTACATCAGGACAAGTCTTCGCCACTAGTAGCTGTAAATTTGCTATATGATGTGGGGTCTAAAGATGAAGATCCTCATCATACTGGGTTTGCGCATCTATTCGAGCACCTTATGTTTAGTGGGTCCAAAAATATTCCTGATTTTGACACACCCATACAGATGGCTGGAGGAGAAAACAACGCCTATACGAATGCTGATATCACTAACTATTATAATATTATTCCTGCCGATAATTTAGAAACTGTCTTATGGCTAGAATCGGATAGGATGAAGGAATTAGCATTTAACGAAAAGGGCTTAGATATACAGAAGAAAGTTGTTCTAGAAGAATTTAATGAGACCTGTCTTAACCAGCCTTACGGAGATGTATGGCATCATATATCTTCACTTAGTTTTCAGCAACATCCTTATAATTGGCCTACGATAGGAAAGGTGCCTGAGCATATAGAACAGATAGATATGCTAGCGGTAAGAACTTTCTATAACAAGTATTATACGCCTAGCAATGCTATTCTTGTACTGGTAGGAAATATAGAATTTGATCATGCCAAAGGATTAGTGCAAAAGTGGTTTGGTGATATCGCGCCTGGAGTTAAACTTGAGAGGATCTTACAGCAAGAACCTAAACAAATGAGTCAGAGATATAAAGAGGTTAAATCTGATGTCAGTACTACTGCTTTATATATGAGCTATCATATGTGCGAAAGAAACCATCCAGATTTTTATGCTTCTGATTTGCTTTCTGATGTGCTAAGTAATGGAAGGTCTAGCCGATTTTTTCAAAACCTATATAAGAAAGAAAAAATATTCTCTTATGTAGACGCCTATATTACTGCTTACTTAGATCCGGGATTGTTTGTTATAGATTCTAAATTGCTACAAGATACTGATGTAAATATTGCTATAGAAAAGATTAAGGATCAACTAGAGGATATCAAGAAAAATGGTATTAGGAAAGAAGAGCTAGAAAAGGTAAAAAATAAGAATATTAGTTCTTTACATTATTCAGAAGTATCTATACTTAACAAGGCGATAAATCTAGCTTACTACGAACTATTAGGAGATGCAGAATTGATCAATCAGCAAGAAACCTTCTATATACAAGTGACGGCAGAAGAGATACAAGAACTAGCAAATAACTTGTTCCAAGAGGATAATTGTTCTATTCTGGTCTATGGTCCTAAGTAGTATATAAGCTATCTAATTAAAAAAGCAGATTCTAATTCGATGATTAAAATCCGCTTTTTTTATGTTTAGATTTTCTATAAAAAAAATCTTATATATTCAGCTTACTATCTTGCAATAGTAAATCGCTTAGCTATCCTATTCATATCGGCTATTTTCATTGATACCGTGTAGATGCCTAATTCATAATTACTGACATTTATCTGGATATCTTCTTCCGTGATTTCATCTATCTTCTGACTAGAAACTAGTTGTCCAGAGAGGTTATAGATTTCTAGGGCAAGTGTTTTTCCTGAGTGTTCTTTTAGATTTATGTTCAGCAGATCAGCTGTTGGGTTAGGATATAAAACTACACTTGCAGAGGCAATATCGAAGTCTTCATTTCTATTTACAATTTTCTTTTCTTCAGCTTTTATTACGGTACCTTTTATAGTTAGATAGCTTATAGCTGGATCAGTATTAGCAGTAATAGATACTCTCTTACTCTGATTTCCTTTTTTGCCTTTAGAATCAAACTGTACAAGCATCTCAGCTGTTTCGCCAGGCATAATTGGTTCTTTAGGCCATTCAGGAACAGTACAGCCACAAGACCCTTTTGCACTTGTTATAATAAGTGGAGCATCTCCTGTATTCGTAAACTGGAATACATTCTGGATTTTTTCTCCTGCTGTAATTTCACCATAATTAAAAGTTGCTTCTTCGAATTCTATTGTGGTAATAGGAGCTGCAAAACTTGCAGTACTATTTTGCTGAGCAAAAGAGAGAGAGGAGACAAATAGAATTAAGTTGAATAATAATGTCTTTTTCATAATTGTTATTTTTTATGATAATTAATAATAACTCAAATCTACAGATACTTACTTTTAAGTTATCACAAGAATAGGTTAATAAGTTTGTAACGATTTCATTCTTCTACGAATAGGCTTATCTTATAGATGAAACGCAAGCTGCTATTGGTGTATTATATTATTGTTTATTTGTCAAAAGTTAGAAGATGAATTGATACTTAGTTGTACCCGAAATATTATATCCTTAGACTTCAATTAATAGCAGCAATTCCAAATCATATGTCGTTTTAAAGATAGAGTATAGATTGGTTAGCAACTATACTATATAGTTTTGAAAGATTCTTAGTTTTATGTGCTTCGGTCATAATAGTTTTCTATGAATAAAGTAATAACACTTCAACATCCTGCGATAACTTTTGGAATTCCATTTTTACTCCTTACGGCACTAGTAACCTGCTCTTTGAATCCTTTCTTAGTTACAGATACTCCTAATGCAAATTTTTACAATGGACTTATTTTAGACTTTATACTTACAGTTCCTTTTGTATATTTTCTGCTAATCTATAAGAAGCAGATTCCTAAGATCACTATTCTTTCTTGTTCTATTATAGGTCTTGTAATCGCTAAGCAGTGTATACCATCAGATCAGCAGAGTTTGCTAGATCTAATTATGAAATATGTTTTACCTGTTCTAGAATTAGCTGTAGTGTTCTATGTAGGATACAAGATGTATCTCGTCAGAAAAGAAACAAAAAAACTTAAGCTACGAGAGGTAGACTTCTTTAGTTCCCTTAGAGAAGCGTGCAAGGAGGTGTTCCCTGGGATAGTAGGCGTCTTACTCGCAACAGAAATAGCAGTAATTTACTACAGTTTATTTTGCTGGAAGAAGAAGCCATTGCATTTACATGATTATAGTTATTACAAGAAAAGTGGAATCTATATGGTTATCAGTATGCTCTTATTTCTTGTAGTTGTAGAAACCGTAGTTATGCATGCTTTATTACATGATTCCAAACCCGGTCTAGCCTTATTCCTTAGCTTTCTTAGTGCTTATAGTATTTTGCAAATTGTAGCACTGATGAGATCTTTTACAAAACTACCTATAAAACTCGATCCTAGAAATAGAAAGCTAGAATTATGTTATGGGTTTTTTTCTGATTGCATTATTGACATAGATGAGATAGAAAACATTACAGCAACTGGTAGGGTTATAGATAATATAGAAGGTGCAGTAAAATTATCACCTCTAGATATGATAGATACGCACAATCTAATTATACATCTCAAAAGCCAGCATATACTTAATGGATTCTACGGTAGGAAAAAACCTTTTAGGGCTATTGCGATTTTTATAGACGAGAGGGAAAATTTTCTATCGGATATAAACTCGATGATATCAATCGAAAAGAAAGAAGAAATATAAGCTAAGCAAATATATTTTTCAATTGCTACATAAAATACTAATCTATAGTTTAGATCACTATCAATTTACCCGTCATTCTCTCTTGCATTCTTACCATCCTCGTCGTCATCCTAATAAAATAATTGTAAATTCGCAACTACTAAATATATTCAATGAATATTGTAATTGTAGGTCCTGCTTATCCTTACAGAGGTGGAATTGCTGATACAAATGAATCTTTTGCAAGATCTCTTATGAAAGTTGGTCATAAGGTAGATATTGTTACATTCAAATTACAATATCCATCATTTTTGTTTCCTGGGAAAACTCAGTACTCTGAAGATAAGCCACCTAAAGATCTAAAAATCCATAGGTGGATAAATACGGTCTTACCAACCAACTGGTACCTTGCAGCATCTAAAATTAATAAATTAAAACCTGACCTAGTTATATTTAGATATTGGTTACCTTTTCTTGCTCCTTGTCTAGGCACTATCGCTAGAAATTTAAAAAAAGATATTTGTAAAATAGCCATGTGCGATAACATCGTACCTCATGAGAAGAGAATAGGAGACAGAGGCCTTACAAAATATTTTGTCCATTCATTTGATGGCTTTATTACTTTATCGCGAACAGTTAAAAATGAGTTAGAAGATTTTACAAGTAGGCCTATTCGTTTTTTTCCACATCCTATAAATGATAATTTGGGTGATAAAATCAAGAGAGAAAAGGCTCTAACTCATCTAGGCTTAGCTCCTGAATATAGGTACTTGCTTTTTTTCGGAATGGTAAGAAAGTATAAGGGATTAGATTTAATGATAAAAGCTATTGCAGATCCAAGATTGGCAGATAAAAAAATAAGACTTATAGTAGCGGGAGAGTTCTATGATGATCCAGTAATATATCAGGATATGATGAACAAGTATGATGTTACGGATAAGGTGATCATAAGAAATGAATTTATTCCTACTGATGATATAAGATATTATTTCTCTTGTTCTGATTTATTGACACAGACCTATCATACAGCTAGTCAAAGTGGTGTAACACAGATAGCATATCATTTCGATCTGCCTGTATTGGTTACTGATGTCGGAGCACTGTCAGAATTTATCCCGCATCAGAAGGTTGGATATGTCACTAAAAAAGATCCAGATAATATAGCAGAATATATTATCGATTTTGTGGATAATGATAGAAAGCAATATTTTAGTGAGCAGGTGAAAATAGAAAAGCAAAAATATTCTTGGGAGGCATTTTCTGATGAACTGATATCACTTGCAGGAAAACTCAAAAAAGAGAAATAGTATGTATAACTTTCATCAAGATAAGCCTACCTATTTTCAATGGCAGTACAGAATATCTGCTGAGTATATTATCCCTTTTGTAAGTGAACATATAGACCTAGAACAGCCTAAGAAAATTTTAGAAATAGGTTGTGCTGAGGCAGGTGTTCTTAAAGCTTTTACGGAAAAAAAACATATATGTACAGGCATAGAAATGAACCCTAGAAGAGCAAAAATGGCCAGCGAGTTTCTTGCAGCGGAAATAAAAGCGGGACTTTTAGATATTATATCTAGTGATATTTATGACATAGACCTCTCGGATGATACATATAAGTTTGATCTGATAATTCTTAAGGATGTTATCGAGCATATCCATGATCAAGATAGATTCATGCGTAGATTAGGAGATATGCTGAATCCTGGTGGAATAGTATTTTTTGGTTTCCCGCCTTGGCAGATGCCCTTTGGAGGCCATCAGCAGATAGCTGATAAGAAGTGGGTTTCTGTTCTGCCATATTTTCATCTATTACCTATGTCAATATATAAACTTGTACTTAAATTACTAGGTGAAAATAAAAAACGAATAGCAGAATTAGTAGAGATAAAAGAAACTGGAATATCTATAGAAAGATTTGAGTCTATTTTACAGAAAGAGAAATTCTCTATCCTTAGAAAACAGTTATTTCTCATTAATCCTATATACCAGTACAAGTTTGGTTTAAAAGTAAGGAAGCAAAACAAACTTATAGGTAAAATTCCTTTCCTTAGAAATTATATAACTACTTGTGCGTACTATCTTATTAAGTAAGATTAGGTATATATTATTTCTTTTCTCGCTTATTTAAATA
>CAYYWZ010000004.1:0-19160 GCA_964475415.1 uncultured Saprospiraceae bacterium
GAACTCATTGTTACGAAATTTTAAATGTTTACCAATAATTCGATGGTAAAATTCTCTCGTAACAGGCTGTAAATGAGTAAGTCAGTACCAGCTTACTATGTCAACTTACTGAACTTACTATATTCTTTTTTACAGTTGTTTGATTATGTTGTTGATGGTGTCGATTAGTGGGTTTGAAAACTCATTTACTTTCTTTTCAAGATTCGCTTTAGTGAATGGTTTCCCGTTTAATGTGTAGAATAAATTTGTATCAGCTATCGCCTTTGCTCCAAGATTTGTGAATTGCGGTTTCAGCTTTCTCCAAATGTGATTAAATAGATTGGACTGACAGGTTATATGAATTTGTGGATCTCCTAAAGAAAGGTTTTTACTTGTGAGTATTGAGTAGAGTTGATTAACCGTTGTCTTGTCTACGTTAAGTAATTCTATTTCTTTTTGTAAAGCATGAAGAACCGATTCTAAGTTTGTATGATTTCCCTTGAATCCAAATGAAACTTTATCGGATTTTGGAATATCGTAGTTGTCTGTATTTAGTAATTGACTTTTTACCGTTGTGAATAAGGGAGTAGGCTTGTCAATGTCACCTAATGGTATTTCTATTCCAAGTAATTCGCTATAGATCTCCTCTTTAGATGAGGCAATAGAGATTAAGTCTGTTGGAAATAGTAGTTCTATTTCTTTTAGTAGTCTGATGAGGTTTTGTATGAGTTGCTGAATCACATATTTTGACAAGTCATCTTGTGGAAATGTCTGATAGTCTGTGCCTATTTTGAGAAGTAGGTCTTTTATTGATTTGACTACCTCTTGGATAATCCCTCTTTTTGATATTTCAGATATTTCTCTGGTGTAGGTATTGTAAACTCTGTTTGTAATTCTTGTTGTTTCATTGCTAAGAAGGAAGTGGTAGAATCTCTGTGTTGAGCTTAATGGAGCTGCAAGCTCGGTTGTGACTAATGGAGCATTTATTGTGTAATGCCTATCTGATTGTTTGACCGTTTGGTATACGTCCCAGCCATCATCACCATATAGTTCAATCTTGTCAGGGTGAATATTCTTTAATGCTGAGAAATAGTCGTCAGGATGCTCAGGAGTCATTAGTGATGGAGTAAGACGTTGACGATAGTATTTATTGTCAGTATCATTACAGTGCCATGGCTTCAGTGATCCGTATAGTATATTGTTATAAATGATTAATTCCATTATAGTCCTATTTTGATTTTCGTTGCAGCTTCTACTTTTTTCTCATTGATCACCTTCGCATAGATCTCTGTAGTCTTTAGATTCTTATGTCCGAGTAACTTGCTCACTGTATAGATGTCAGTGCCTAAAGACAACTGTAGCGTAGCGTAAGTATGTCTGGCACAGTGAAACGTAATCTTCTTAGTTATTCCTGCTTCAGTCATCCAATCTTTGATATGGGTCTTATTCCAATTGCCATATTTCAGTCCTGTAAATATTTTCTTGTCCGGTTCTCCTTGCTCCTCTAATAGTTCTCTTGCTTCATCTGATATTGGTAAGGTCTCAGCTCCATTGGTTTTCTTCTGACGGAATCTTATAAAGTGTCCTAAGTTCTCCGAATGTTGAATCTCTGACCATTTTAGTTTTTCTATATCCGACCACCTCAAGCCTGTAAGACATGAGAAGAGGAACATCCGTTTCAAAGTTGCATTGGTACAATGAGCTTTTGACACTGCTATCAATTCCTCTAAAGTCAAAAACTCTCTTTCAACTTCATCTTGTGGGAATGCCTCTACTTGCTCAGATGGGTTGTGAGACATTAAGCCGTCTTTGACTGCTTGCTTCAAAGCTGCTCGCAGCTTATTGAAGTATGAGTACTTAGTATTAAGAGATAGTAGTTTGTCGCCTCTGTACTTGGCTTCTGTATCGAGATAGTCTTTGAAGCCTTGTACCCACTTCTTATTTAGTCGCTCAAAGGTGACACCCTTAGGAGCATACTCCGATAGGAGTTTGCGGACGGCATTCCAATTACCGTAGTTGCCTAAGCTGGTTTTTCTGTTTTCTGTCAATACATCAAAGTATTCTAAGAAGCTGCCTTTTACTTTTTCCTTGTCTCGGAAGCCATAGATATTGTTCTGAGCTTCCAGATGTCTCTTGGCTCTGATGTTTTCCGCTAAGGCTAATATCTTTTTGTTCTCATCCTTTTGAGCTTTGGTGAGAGATCCTTTCTCTGGCTCTGGAGTCAGATAGAGTTTTAGATATTCATATTCTCTTTTTCCCTTGTCATAGTAATCAAGGTAGAGGCTAATCTTATTGCCTTTCTTTCTCTTCCGTAATGTTACTTTCATTTTCCATCAGTTAAATAAGTTGTCGATTTCAGATCTTGCTATAATCGTTCTCCTTCCGAGTTTGGCAGATTTGAGCTGATCACGTTGTATCATTCTCTGTATAGTCCATCTACTTGCACCCAAAAGTTTAGCGGCTTCTTGCACAGACAAGAACTGCTTTGTCAGTATGTCTGGAGTCTGTACAGTTTGCGGACTTTGCAATCCTTGCACCTGCTGCTTAGTCTCTTCGATTGATGCTTTGACCTTCTCGTCACGCTTCCTTTTCTTATAGGCTCTTTTAGCACAAGTATCTCCACAATACTTAGTCACTGTGGTTCGAGCCACAAAAGAATTGCCACAATGTTGACAGACTTTAGGTATTTGAAGATTACTACTCATTTGTTGCTTGTTGGTGCAGTTTGTAGCCTTATGGTGCTGTATGGTGCATCATTTCGCCAATAGAATTGAAAACTTAATGTGGGCAACAAATCTGTTGGTTAGGCAACAACTGGGCAACAAATAAGAGAAGAAATAGAGGCTACAAGTCTAATAAAAACAGGCACTTAGCAAACATAGGAAAGTAAATTACTTCCCAATACAGAACCGACTAAAGATACTCTCTAGTAAGTCGTCCGTGTGGATTTCTCCAGTAATTGTTCCAAGATGATTAAGCGACTGTCGAATATCCATTGCAATAAAGTCTCCGGTTATGCCTCCTTGTAATCCTGTTAGTACAGCTTGTAGTGCTTCGTTAGATTTGTTTAGGGCATCGTAATGGCGAGAGTTGGTAACGATGGTCTGATCCATTTGTTGAGGATTTTTCATCACCGTACTCACTAGTACATCTTTGAGTGCTTCTATGTTCATTTTATTGAGGGCAGAAGCGGAGATGAGATTTTCTTTACGGATAAGATTTTCTTTGTAATAAGTCTCTGGTTTACTATATGGATTTAGATCCATTTTGTTGGCCACAAATATCTGGTTGCTTCCAGCAGTCAGTGCCTTGCTTCCTTGTAGGAATTTTTCTACGTCACTCCACAGATCTTCTGGCTTACTTTCTGTAACATCGAAAACATAGATGACAACTGTTGACTGTGCAATTTTTTCTATGGTCTTATCCACACCCATTTTTTCTATCCTATCTTGGGCTTTTCTGATGCCTGCAGTATCGATGAGTCTGAACTGTACGCCTTGGATATTCAGACCTTCTTCTATAGTATCTCTAGTGGTGCCAGCAATATCACTTACGATAGCTCGCTCTTCATTTAGAAGAGCATTAAGTAGTGTCGATTTTCCTGCATTGGGTCTTCCAGCAATAACAGTGGCAACACCATTTTTCAATACATTGCCTAAGTGGAAAGAATCAATTAGTTTTCTGATAACACCTTGAATTTTTTGAACCAAATTTTCTAGCTTTCCTCTATCAGCAAACTGAACATCTTCTTCCCCAAAATCTAACTCTAGTTCTATCAGCGCGGCAAAGTCTATCAACTCCTGTCGCAACTCTTTTATCTGATCTGAAAAGCCACCACGCATTTGCTTCATTGCTAGTTCGTGACTAGTGGAGGAGTCAGATGCTATAAGGTCAGCAACAGCTTCAGCTTGGCTAAGGTCTAATTGGCCATTGAGAAAAGCACGTAGAGTAAATTCACCTGGTTCAGCATGTCTTGCTCCCGAACGAATCATAATTTGTATAATCTGTTCTATAATATAAGAGGAGCCATGACAGGAAATTTCTACAACATTTTCTTTAGTATAAGATCTTGGGGCAAGAAAAACGGAGGCTAAACATTCATCGATTATCTTACCATTCTCATTTTTTATTTTTCCATAATGTATTGTATTCCTATCTACCTTAGTAAGATTTTTGCCGTGGAATACGGAATCGCAAATAGTTATAGCATCCTTGCCGGACAATCTAATTATACCTACAGCACCTAGTCCCGGTGGGGTAGAAAGTGCTACTATAGTATCTGAAATATTATGATTCATGCAGCAAAGATAAATATTCTACTCCTAGGATATAATCATAAACATTATTATATCACCTAGTTTGTAAATAAATGAAAAATCCTTTCTACTTTCTTTAAACGCTTGCAATATTTTATATTGTACTAACAATAAATATCTGTAACTATGCCTAAAATGTTTATATCCCGTAAAAAAATAGTCAATGCTCCTATCAGTAAAGTATATGATTCTTTATCAAATATGGGACAATGGAAAGAATGGTCTCCTTGGTTGATAATGGAGCCTGATGTGCACGTAGAAGTACATGCAGATCTTAAACAATATGCTTGGGAAGGACAAAGAGTAGGTAGTGGCTATATGGTAATTGTAAACCAAGAACAGGAAAAGAGAATTGATTATAATCTTAATTTCTTGAAACCTTGGAAATCCCATGCGGCTGTAACTATGCATTTAGAACCTAAGGATGAGCAAACAGAAATTATCTGGGAAATGAACAGTAGTCTTCCTTTCTTTATGTTTTGGATGAAGGGCATGATGGAAGCATATGTAGGTTCTGATTATGATAGAGGCTTACTTATGTTTAAAGATTATATAGAAGACGGTAAGGTTCATTCTAAACTTAATTTTATCGGAGAACAAATCTTTCCAGAAACAGATTATATAGCCATAAAGAGAGATACAACAATGGATAAGATGCCTGAGCTAATGAAACAAGATTTTGTAAAGTTAATGGATTTTACAGAAGATAAGAATCAGTTCAGACCTCAGGATTCTATGAGTATGTATAATAAGTGGAACCTACCTAAGAATACATGTAGCTTTACTTGCGCTATTCCTTACAATGGTACTATAGATGATCTACCTACTGATTTTTCTATAGGTACTATACCTAAAATAAAAACCTACACTATAGAACATACAGGACCCTATACGCACCTAGGGAATGCTTGGTCTACATTATACGCCATGCATAGAAATAAAGAATTCAAAACCATAAAGAATGTATTCCCCTTTGAGACCTATGGTAATAGTCCTGTGGATACGGACCCCAAAGATCTTATTACGACTTTGCATTTCCCTATGAAGTAGATTTTACACAGAGGAACTTAATTTGAGATTGTTGGTAGTTATATTTATACTGCTTGTCGAGTTTCCTATTAAGTAAGCAATATTATAATTAGTTTGAAAGTATAAGACTAACAACCGTATAGTCTTTTAATTCTTTTTCTTGAACTAATCTATAATATATGTCAGCTATCAAAAACTTTTTTCATTTCTGTTCTGGAGTACATCCTGCCATACTTAAGCGAACCCCTACAGATGCTAATAAATATGCAGGAATCGGAGCGACCATATTCTTTACAGGAATATTTGCAACTATAGCTGCTGCCTTTGCAGTGTATACGGTTTTTCATTCTTATGTAGTAGCTATAATTTCTGGTATAGTATGGGGCCTGATGATATTTAATTTAGATCGATATATCGTCATGAGTATGAAAAAGAAAGATAGTTTCTTCAAGGAATTTTTTATAGCCACACCTAGGATATTTCTAGCATTGCTGATTGCTTTTGTTATTTCTAAGCCGCTAGAGCTTAAGCTTTTTGAAAGTGAGATTAAGGCTGAACTGATCAGTATGGAGCAAGAAGTTTTCAAGGTTCAAGAAGATAAGCTGAAGACTCGTTTTATGCCTGCAATAGATAGTTTAGAAAATGATGTCTTAGCACTGAATGCTCAGGTGCAGGAAAAACGAGTACATAGAGATGCCATGAATCTCTTAGCTATACAAGAAGCTGACGGTACGGGTGGATCCATGAATCGTAACTTAGGGCCTATCTATAAAGCTAAGAAAGCAGATGCTGATCAGGCGCAGCAAGAACTAGAAAATACAATAACAAAAATTGCTCCTATCATAGCTGACAAGCAAGATAAGATAGCTAATCTAGAATCTAATATGCAAGATCAGCTAGTGAGTCTGAATCAATCTGCTCTTGATGGATTTGCGGCTCAGTTAGATGCACTAGGAAGATTAGCTAGTAAGAGTAAGACAATATGGTTCGCAAGTATTTTTATAACCTTGTTGTTTATTGCGATCGAGACAGCTCCGATTTTTACCAAACTTATCTCTAGTCGTAGTCCTTATGATTATAAGTTAGATGAACACGAGTATCTATTTAAGGCACATCATATGACTGTCAATACTAGACTTAAGCATGAAGTAGATTATGATCTTATCTTTGACAAAGAGGTGAAAAAATATAAAAATCAACTAGCGATATCAGCAGAAAAAGAAATCCTCAAGGCAGTTATTGAGCAAGAGGTGCAGAAAGTTAAAGAACAACCTCTGACTTGGAATACTTATCTTAAGTCTAGGAATATATTCGGTTCTTACTAACAAATAAAATAAGAGTGTTTTAAATTGTAAAGCTTGTTATCTTTGATGGCAAGCTTCTTTTTTTACATAATAGATTTATATTAAGCAGCTTACTTATTTTATAAGTTATCTACGACTTCAAGAAATAAAATAGTAATATACTTTTAACTATTAGATATTTCTACACTATCTTAATATTATGAATATCCCTTTTATTTCTAGTGATTTTGTAAATCTTCATACCGATTATTCCGAGCTGATAGCCGAAATTAGACTTTATTTTTCTTCTGTAAAAGTTGATGTTCCATTAAGAACCCATCATAATTTTGCTACAGATAATCCTACATTGACAAATACCTTATTATTGATGCCGGCATGGGAAAAAGGTGGATCAGCAGGTGTAAAGATAGTTACTGTTCACCCAGAAAACAATACGAAGTCTATTCCTACTATACAAGGTGTTTACCTATTTTTGGATGCTGATACCGGCTTGGTGAAAGCGCTGATAGATGCGAAGAGTCTGACCAATAAACGTACGGCAGCAAGCTCTGCTTTAGCCTCTAGTTATCTCTCAAAGAAGAATGCATCCAGTTTGTTGATGATAGGTACAGGAGCACTTGCTCCAGAATTGATTCAAGCCCATTGCAGTGTCCGACCCATCAGCAAGGTCTATGTATATGGTAGGAATGTGCATAAAGCCCATGCCTTAGTTGACAACTACAAATCAAGCTCTTTTTCTATGGAAGTTGTGGAAGATTTATATGCTATGATGCCTGAGGTTGATATTATATCTTGTGCGACACTCTCTAAGGCACCGCTGGTAAAGGGGGCTTATGTTACTCCAGGGACACATGTCGATCTTGTAGGTGCGTACAAACCTGATATGAGAGAATCTGATAGTGAACTTATTGTTAATGCTGAACTTTATCTTGATACAATGGAGGCGGGGATGATAGAAAGTGGAGATATTGCTATTCCCCTAGATGCAGGTCTTATAACTAAGGATGATATTAGGGGAGATCTTTTTAGTTTATGTCAAATAAATGCAACTGTGAGGAAAGATGATCAACAGATAACGTTATTTAAATCAGTAGGACATGCTATAGAAGATCTTGCTGCAGCAAATTATTATTATGAAATCCATAAGAAGCAGCTGGGCTAATATTTTATACATAGTGTTCCTCTTATGTCAATGTAGAAATAAATTCTTGTAAATGAGTTCGGTGATATTTTGTAATATTACTGTAAATAGAAGTTAATATGAAAATCGAAAAAACAACGCTTAAGTTTTTATCAGATCTATCTAAGAATAATAATCGAGAATGGTTTAAAGAAAACAAAGACAGATATGTTCTAGCAAATGAAAATGCTAAAGCAATGAAGACGGCAATAGAAACTGAACTCAATAAGATCGACGAAATCGAAAAAAGTAAGTTGTTCAGAATTTATAGAGATGTTAGATTTTCTAAGGATAAGACGCCGTATAATCCTGATATAAGAATGTCGTTTACTCGTGCTGGTGCACATAGAAGGGGAGGATACTATCTTAATATGGGGCCCAATCAGATACATGTTGCTGCTGGATTCTGGAGACCTGAACCTTCTGATCTTAAATTGATAAGGGGACACATTGCAACAGATGCTAAACCATTAAGAAAAATATTGAAAAGCAAGAAGTTTGTGGATACCTTTGGTTCCCTACAGGGAGAACAGTTAAAAAATTCGCCGAGAGGATTTGATAAAGACCATCCTGATACAGATCTTCTGCAGTACAAACAGTTTTATGTCAATAGGACATTGCCCAAGGGCTTAGCTAGCGATGAGAAGCTAGTAAAGGAAATTGTAAAAACCTATAAAGCTGTTAGACCATGGTTTGATTATATGACAGATATTTTAACCCATGATCTTAATGGAATATCATTAATATAATTAGACTGATATTAATTAGTAGGGTTGTAGCATGCCTTAAGACATGATTTTTTGTAAATTAAACTTCTTTGTATACCCGAAGATTATAGAAACAACACCAAAAATAATGATAGAAAATTTGCCCCAATGGACTAATTTACTTTTTGTCTTGACAAGTATAATGACTCTATTATTCTTTTACTTATCTAATAGTAAGCCCCGCGTAATTATAATGATTTTATTAGTATGGGCCTTAGTTCATTGTGTGCTTGCCTACATAGGGTTTTATCATAATACAAGTGCTTTCCCACCGAGATTTGGACTCGTACTTATACCGAGTTTGATCTTTATTATCTATGGTGTCTTGACCAAACAAAGAACGTGGATCTATCGGAGTAGAAAACTAAGTCTTAGTACTGCCTTACATATAGTACGCTTGCCTGTAGAGCTTGTTTTATACCAATTATTTATCTACAAAATGGTTCCCGAATTGATGACTTTTGAAGGAAGGAATTTTGATATTATTATAGGACTTACAGCACCTCTTATGGCTTATTTATATTATAAAAAAATCATAGGGGAAAAACTATTATTAGTGTGGAATATAATTGGCTTGCTATTTATCCTGTTTATTTTTATTAATGGTATGTTATCTGCGGAATTGCCATTTCAAATTTTTGCCTTCGATCAGCCTAATGTAGCAGTAGAGTATTTCCCTTTTGTTCTTTTACCTGCATTGATTGTGCCTATGGTTATTTGGACCCATATGACGGATATATTTTTGCTTAGAAAAAAACTTAAGGAAGTATAGATTGTAAATGTGAAAAGTGCAAAGAGCAATGTTTTGATTTCCTTATGTCTAAAAAGAATCTTACTAAATAGCAATATCTTCTATCTCAGGTTTCTTTCTTATGAGAGGATTTTCTGAAATTAGTGCTAAACCAAAAGTAAGCACACCAAGACGTCCTATAAACATCCAGAGCGATATAATTAGCTTACTTGTATCTTTGAGATCCGCTGTAATACCCGAAGATAATCCTACGGTACTAAGGGCTGAGGCAATTTCGAATAAGATTTTTTCGAACGAATGAGCAGAACCTTCAACCATAAGTACTAGCCATGTACCGATTATCAAAATTAGTAAGTAAAAAACTGTAGAAGAAATAGCCAGATAAATATTTCCAGCAGGGATTTCCTTTCTTAAAAAAGTAATGTGTTTTTTTCTTTTTAATATAGCAGTTAGAACAGCTAGTAATGCAGTAATAGAGGTTACTTTAATTCCTCCACCAGTTCCAGCAGGAGAAGCGCCTACAATCATAAGTACTATAATAATAAAAGTACTAGCATAATTAAGAGCACTGAGGTCGAAGTTGTTGAAACCCACAGTTGTGTGTGCAGAAATACTTTGAAAGATAGCAATCTTTAAGCCTCGCCAGCCTAGCTCATAAAGAGCCGGATCAGACAAGTATATAAGTATAGATGCCGCAATCCAGAAAGTAAAACTTCCTATAAGTATAATCTTAGAAGTGAGAGTAATCGATTTCCTTCTTCTTATAATCTTCATCCAGAAGTCCAGTAAGACTATGAATCCAATAGATCCTAAAAGCGATAAAACTAGAATAGTGTTTGTGATTAGTCCATTATCCTGAAAAGGTATCATAGAATCACTAAATAAGCTAAAGCCCGCAGTACAAAAAGCAGATATACTATGAAAGATTGCATTCCATAAAGGGTTCTCTAATCCCTGGTTTTTAAAACCTATGTAAAGTAAAATGGTTCCTAGGAACTCAATAAGAAAAGTGAATATAAAGACGCTATAGATAAAATCAACTAAGGGATATTTAGGTGGCAGGTTGAATTCTAGCTTTAATAGACGAGCTGATAGGCTAGGTAATCTTTTTCTTTGTTTAAGTATAATGAATGAACTTAGCGCCATATATCCAATGCCTCCTATCTGAATAAAAAATAAACTTATTAGGTGTCCAAATAAATTATAGGTACTGCCAAAATCAGCTGGAGCTAGTCCAGTGGTACTTACAATAGACATAGAGAAAAAGATATGGTTTACTAGTGAACAAGGTTCATCTTGAGAGAAAGGGAGTAATAATAGAATTAGACAGATTACAGAAAGAAAAAAATATCCCTTTATTAATAAAAAAAGAACAGATCTTTCGTCATTCTTTGTATGTTCTAACCAGTTTTTAAGTTTGCTCATCTAATATAATATATTTCTTTACGCTGAATTACTTCTTTCGAAAGTTAGTACTTATTTTTTTGAAAATAACCAATTTAAAAGATCTACAGATTCCATTGCCTGATTCCATACATCGTGGCTTCCATTGGGATATTCTGTGTAATAGACTTCTTTGTTTTGTTTTTTTAGTTCCTCATAGATAGTTCGAGATAATTCCACTGGAACTACAGGATCCTTGGCCCCATGAAAAATATGTAAAGGTACTTTAGATATTTTTTCTACAGCAGTAAGATCACCTCCGCCACATATCGCAATAGCACCAGAAAAATTTATCACATCACGAGCAATTAAGTCAAAAGTTCCAAAGCCTCCCATTGATAATCCAGCTATATATTTTTGACTAATATTATATTCGTTTTCTATAGATTGTAACAATTCTATAACCGCGATCATAGACTTAGTTGGATTATCCTTTGCCTCAGGAGTCCATACATTATCAGTCACATCTACATGAGCCCAATAATCATCTTTAGGACATTGAGGAAATATAAGGATAGAAGAATGTAAGGCTTGTATAGAGTCAGAAGAGAGATAATTAGCTACATGTACAAGTTGGCTACTATTATCAGTACCTCTTTCTCCTGCGCCGTGGAGAAAACACAACATAGGTATATTCTTTTTATTCTTATTGGCTTTGGGGATATATATCCTATAAGGTAGGGTATAACCTGTAGTTGTAGTAAATGTTTTTTTCTCAAACCTAGATTCTGTGGTTTCCATATGTTGTGCTTGATTACAGCCAATTGTGCATAAGGTAGAAAATATCAATAGTAGAAACTTCATATAGATTATTTTTTATTTTATTACCAACTGCCACCTCCGCCACCACCAGCTCCGCCTCCTGAAAATCCTCCAGAACCTCCTCCAGAATTAGAAGAGCTGCTTGAAAATACACTATCTATTTTTTCTATGCTAAAATTTTCTTTAAAATCATCTAAATTATTTCTTGATGTATTTGAGATCTGGTCTGTAAAATACCACGAAAGTGGTTATGTGAAAAGATCATCAAATTTCTAGATCCATTTCTTATCTAGGTCAAAGGCAACAGCATAAGGGAATTGTGAATCATTTTTGAATTTGCTCAAAGTATGTTACGTTTTCTATCTGATGATTAGTGATATCAGCTGTTGTGCTTTTTTCCAAGTACTGCTGAAATGTTTTAGTCTTATAAGTAAGCCTATTTCCTTTTCAGAATTTTTACCCTAGTAACAAATATATACAATGCAAGAATGCCCAAAAGAAAAAGTATAAAAAAAACCTGCTGTACAAAGCACAACAGGTTTTAATTCTTGATAACAGTCTAAGCTTATTTGATTTTTCTCATTCGCATACTTACTGGTGTTACTTCTAAGTATTCATCTTCTCGGATGTACTCCATAGCTTCCTCCAGAGAAAACTTAATCTTTGGAGCTATTTTTGTCGCATCATCAGCTCCAGAAGATCTCATATTGGTTTGCTTTTTACCTTTGATAACATTAATCTCTAGGTCATTGTCTCTTGTATTTTCGCCTATCACCTGACCTTTATAAACTTGCTCTCCTGGATCTATAAAAAACTTTCCTCTATCTTGAAGTCTGTCAATAGCAAATGCTAGCGCTTGGCCTTGTTCCATAGATACTAAAGAACCTTTATTTCTGCTTTCTATTTCACCTTTAAGTGGTTCGAATTTCAGAAATCTATGTGTCATTATTGCTTCACCAGCACTATTAGTTAACATAGTATTTCTAAGACCGATAAGTCCTCTAGAAGGAATCTCGAATTCTAGGTGTTGTACATCTCCCTTCGGCTCCATAATCTTAAGCATACCTTTTCTCTGTGTAGCTAGCTCTATTACTTTCCCAGAATAAGTTTCCGGCACATCTACAACAAGAACTTCTATAGGCTCACATTTTATACCATCAATTTCCTTTATGATTACTTCTGGCTTTCCTACTTGTAACTCATAACCTTCTCGCCTCATAGTTTCTATCAATACAGAAAGGTGAAGAATTCCTCTACCGTAGACATTGAACTTGTCTTCTGTGTCTGTAGGTTTAACCTTCAGGGCGAGATTCTTTTCTGTCTCTTTATATAATCTATCTCTTAGGTGTCTAGAGGTTACATATTTTCCTTCTTTCCCGAAGAATGGGGAATTGTTAATCGTAAATAACATACTCATTGTAGGTTCATCTACTTCTATCCTAGGAAGTGCCTCGGGAGCTTCTATATCCGTTATCGTGTCACCTATATCGAAATCATCTATCCCTACAATGGCACATATATCTCCACTCCTCACCTGCTTAGTTCGCAATCTACCTAGTCCTTCGAAGGAGTACAATTCTTTAATTCTTATTTTTTTATGGCTACCATCTTTTTTGATAAGCATATAATCTTGTCCTTCTGCAAGATCACCTCGGTATACTCTTCCTATGGCTATTCTACCTTGGAAGTTAGTGTAGTCTAAAGAAGTTATCTGCATCTGAGGGGTACCTTCATGATAAGGTGCTTCAGGTATATGATCTAGCACAGCTTGTAAAAGTGGAAAGATATCAGCAGTTCTTTTATCATGATCGAAACTCATCCATCCCTGCTTAGAAGATCCGAATAGTGTTACGAAATCCAGTTGATCTTCCGTTCCTCCTAAGTTGAACATCAGGTCAAAAACATCACTTTGGACATCCTCTGGTGTACAGTTTTCTTTATCTACTTTATTAACAACAACGATAGGTTTTAGTCCTAGCTCTAGAGCCTTAGTAAGAACGAATCTTGTCTGTGGCATAGCTCCTTCGAATGCATCTACTAAAAGCAGAACGCCATCAGCCATCTTAAGAACTCGTTCTACCTCTCCACCAAAATCTGCGTGACCAGGCGTATCGATGATATTGATTTTTACATCGTTATATTGAACGGAAACGTTTTTAGCAGTAATAGTTATCCCTCTTTCTCTTTCTAGATCTTGGTTATCTAGAATCAGTTCTTTAACCTCTTTTCTTGTATCTAGTGTTTTACAAGCATGGATGATCTTATCTACTAGTGTAGTTTTACCATGATCTACGTGGGCTATTATAGCTATATTCCTTATCGAATTCATATCTCAAAAATTAGCCGCAAAGATGGCTAAAAATTCGATAAGATGCGCTTTTATCTACTTTATATATAAATTAAGTAAGATAATAGCCTCTGGTATAGATTATCTTTCAATTACAGTGACAAAATATAGGAAGACAAAGCATCTTCAGGCTTAATTTTTAATTTCTTCTTTAGTCTATATCTAGCCATTTCTGCTGATTTTTGTTCTATATGCAGAATTTTAGAAACTTCTCGTAGTGATAGGTTAAGCCTCACATAGGCTGCGTGTTTTTTATCATTAAGAGTAAGTGTTTTACATTTTTTTACCAACTTCTTAAAAAACATCGGATCTATTTCGTTGAATGAGTTAGAGAAATTTATCCAGTTTTTCTCTTCATTCTGTTGTGACTCTATACTCCTTATCAGTCTGTCAATATCTTTTTTCTGGATACTATCTTGTTTTCTTATGGCTTCTAATTTTTCTTTTACTTTTGAAAGCTGAGCTTCTTTTCCAGAAATTTGCATCTCCTGAGAAAGTAACTTCTTTTTCCTAAGTTCTAGATCCTTATTTGCTGTACTTAATTTTAATGCATTTAGTATCGATTTAGCCTTAATTGCATCTAGCTCTTTCTTCTTTTTTGCTAGTATAAGTTTTTCTCTTTCTTTGGTCTTTTTACTTACTAAGGATTCTAGGTTTTTATTGTATTGTATCAATTGATTTACCATCTTCACCCTATCAGTTGTATCCCTTTGTATAGATATCCAGTGGGTATACCAGCCATTTTTATTTTTGACAGGAACGATAGATAGTTCTACAATAAACTCTTTTCCAGATTTAGTATAATTAGTAAGCTCTGTTCGTATGGGTTTCCACTCTTTGAGGGCTTTACTTATTTCTTTTATTTTATTGGGATCAGAGTTTTTTCCTTGTAGGATACGAGGAGTCCTGCCCAGAATATCAGCCTCTTTGTATCCAGTCATTTTGTAAAAAGCAGGATTAGCAAATATTATTCTTGGTCCATCTGGGTTATCATAAGGGACTGCTTTAGTTATTAATACAGCATCCTTACTATTTTGTACCACTGAGTTGATAAGCTCTTGGAATTCCGGATCGTAACGCTCTCCGTTTTGAAAAACATTGATGATAATAGAGACTCCAGTGACTTTCTTTTGTTGAAGAATAGGAAGAAATTGACCCTTGCCCTCTAAGTAACTTTTATTATTAGCATGCTTGAATTTTAGATCTAAAATCTCAATACTCCTGCCTTCTTTGAGACAGGAGTTATTAATGAACATAGCATACCGTTTCTTAATATTTGGAAGTATTCGGTATAACTGTTTACCAATGACTGAGACTCTCGGAATTCCAAAAACTTCTTCAGCTTTGTGATTCCAATATGTTATTTTCTTATTGTTATTAATTGTTATTAAAACAATAGGTATCTCCTTACAAACAAGCTCTGCAGCTTTTTTATTCATTCCTCTATTTTCTTATACATATATGTTTCAAACGTTTTAGTGCTAAATTTTAATTGAGGTATTGTTTTAATTGGTATAATATACAGTAATGTCGTAATTTAATTAAGAATTACATAATTGTATACCCCTACTAAATCACTACCTTTATAATAAGGTATTTTTTCAATTATGAACTTGGACGAATTATGGATAGGAGATTGGGTTAGAATTATTAACAAAAATCTATCTGGCACTTATGAGGGTAGAACATCTGCAGGTAAGGCTAAGGTTAAAACACAAAAACTTATAGTATTAGTAGAAGCTAGTAATATTGTGAAAATTCCAGATCCAGAAGTCGAGCAAGATATTAAGAAAGATTTATCAGATTTCAGAGAGCCTAGTAAGATTGTGAAAGCATCAGAATTTATAACTTTTTTGGATCTGCATATAGAAAAACTCAATCCTAATATGGTGAACAGTTTACCAGAGCGTATATTAGATATACAGATACAAAGCTGTGTTGCTTATGTTGAACAGGCAATAGATTTACATATTCCGATAGTCACAATTATACATGGTAAGGGTACTGGTCTATTAAAAGCCGAGGTTGAGCATATCTTAGCGGACTACAAAGAAAATATACGCTTTACTTTTGATAAGAACAATGGAGGGGCTGTAGAAGTTTGGTTTAACTAATGTTGGTCTATAGTTATTTTTATAATCTCACAATCTTTGACATATAGAGAGCACCTGATACATCTGTAATTTTTATAAAATAAATCCCTGGTTTCTTTATATTTTCCATTTGTAATTTATCTCCTACATAATTACTATTTACTAGTTGTCCAGCAGAATTGTAAAGTTCTACTGATCGGATTAGGTGAGAACCTGTTTTAGTCTGGATGGTAATTTCATCTATAAAAGGGTTAGGAAATATATTGAATGCAGACGCTTCTAGAAGATCATCTGTATCAGATATGATCTCATCAAAACTCCAGTCAGACACCAATGGGAAATGATCAGATGCATTCTCCGTATCAGATTGACTAAGATTATATTGTATAAGATCATTTTGGTTTAGCCCCGTTGTAAATAATGAAAATGCATTAGTTTTATGTATTACGGAGCCTGAGTAAAATACATAATCCAGTCTTCCTGGGAAAAAACTTCCTCCAGGATTATACCAGGTATAACTACCAGGTGTTCCTGTTGTATTAGTTATGAGATCTTCTAAACTTGTTCCATCCCAATCCGGGGAAAAATCAGGACCATTATCACTATTGTTAATTATATCTCCATCGCGTAAACTATTTCTTTGGGATGCTGGACCAACAAGGTTAGAATCACCAACTATAAATATCGGAGTATTCTGTTCTAGGTCGTAAGAAAGTTGACCATTCTTAGCTCTTCTTATGTATTGCAATAGGTCATCTATCTCTTCCTGTCTCCCTGCGTTATTGTCACAACAAGGGAGATGCATATTTATTAGCAGGATTTCTTTACCATTGACATCTATAATAAAAGCTCCGTTACCATTAATGAAGTCACTTCGTACAATCGGATATCTGCTTACCACGATGATATCACTACCCACTTTGTCATGATACCAGTTTTCCCCAATATCAGAAGGTAGAAATTCTTCGACAAGATTTTTTGTCTGATTAGAACTATTATCATAGATCTCTTGGAAAGCAATTATTTCGGGATCTAGAGCTTGTAAAATTCTCTGATAAGAAGCTCTCGCAGAATTTTGGAAAAATCGATCTTGTAATACATTATAACTTAAAATTCTAAAGTCCGTTTCAGAAGATTTTTCAAAAGAGATCTCAGGGGCTGTAAAGAGGACATCATTATTAACCGTGTAGCTTACTCCTCCCAGTTGGTTAGGCAGCATATCTCCATTGAAGGCATCATTATCTAATACTATATCTATACTTCCATCTATCAAGACGCCAAGATTACCTAAGGTTCGTTCTATTGCTATCTCGAAAGTTTTAGAAGAAACAGTAGGCGATACGATTAGTCCTATCTCAGCATGATTTATATTTTCAAATCCGCCATTCGCGTTAATAAATCCTGTTCTATCTCCAAAATAGAAACTGAACTCTGCTCCTAGACCATTAGTCTGGAAACCAGTATTACTGTTTTGATCTACGTCTATGAATAAGGATAGGTCATTGTCAGATTGTAAATTTATTTCTTGCGATAAGTCTATTCTTATGTAGAGATATTTATCATCATTCTGTATCCATAGGCTTTCTATATCTATGCCACTTATATTATCTCCGATCTCCTCTTCTACAAGGAGAGAAGGAGACCAGTCAGCAACTTGCTCATCTAGGATGATCTGACTACTTGCGCTTATGTAAAAGAAGGAATATAAAAATGTTATAAACAGCTTACTAATTTTCATCATAACAAAAATAGGGTTTTGACCTTAGTAAATGTGCGCCTTTCAAAATTATTATAAAGATAATAGCGACAAATGTCTTTACCTCTAAACAGTAACATACTCTTAAGGTTCATGTTAAGCTTAGGTCAAAGCGACTATAAAACTGGCATTTAGGCAATAATTATATGAAATTAATAAGGACAGCTATTTTAACTAACCATTAAAATTCCAACTATGAAAAAGTTTATTTACATAACAAGTCTAATAATTGCAATCAGCTCTTGTAAATCTGTGGAAAAGATGGTCGAACAAGGTAAGTACGATGAAGCAATAAGTTTTTCAACAAAGAAACTGCAAGGGAAGAAAAATAAGAAAACAAAATATGTCAAAGGACTAGAAAGAGCCTTGGAGAAAGTAAACGCAGCTGATTTAAGAAGGATAGAGTTTCTTACTAGTAATCCTAAAGCAGAAAACTGGGATAAGGTGTACGATGCTTATGATAATATAAGGAAGAGACAAGAATGTATTTATCCTCTTCTGCCTCTAATTAGTGAGGATGGTTACCAAGCAGAATTCTTATTTGTTAAGGTGGATAAGAAAATGATAGAAGCTGGGAATAAGGCTTCAGAGTATTATTACCAAAGAGGAATCAGTTATCTTGAAGAAGCTAGAAGTGGAGATAAGATGGCTGCTAGATATGCTGTAAGTGCTTTAGAAAAAATAGAAAGGTATCAGTACGAGTATAAGAATAAAAATGAGTTGCTCGATGAGGCATATTTTAGAGGTACAACACGTATAAAGGTTAGTATGGAAAACATGTCAGATGTTTTCATACCAAAGAGATTCGAAGAAGAAGTTTTAAGTCTTAGTGTAAGAGATCTCAACGATAGGTGGACAGAATATTATACAGCAGCTCCTAATAGTTTGCCTATAGATGTAGTAGCAAAACTGTATGTTGATGCATTAGAGATTAGTCCAGAAAGAGAGACGATAAGGCAGTTTGTTGAATCTACAGAAGTAGTGAATGGGACGCGAGTAGCCAGAGATCAGTATGGAAATAATCTAGTAGATACACTAGGTAACTTTATATATGAGGATAATATTATTACAGTACAGGCTTTCATAACAGAAATATTTAGAGAGAAAGAAGCTATCGTAATCGGGCAGATAGAGATGAAAGATGTCAAAACTTCAGAGAAGATATATTCACGTGCTATAAAGGTAAATGCTAGCTTTGATGACTATGCATGTAATTTTACAGGTGACCAGCGTGCCATAAGCGGGAATACCAAAGCTAGGGTTAAACCGTACCCTGCTCCATTTCCTAGTGACTACGATATGACAATGATCGTTGCTGAAGATCTAAAGTACGAAATGAAGAAAACATTGAAAAAGAGTATCTACTAAAGTGATAGTAACATAACATACAGTCTGAGCATACGAGGCTAAAGCCATGAGTACGAAAGTAAAGC
>CAYYWZ010000004.1:19260-118601 GCA_964475415.1 uncultured Saprospiraceae bacterium
AAAAGATAAAAAAAAGAGGTAGAGTAAAATTTACCATATAAGATAAAGGGTGTTTAATGTTAAAAGCCTCGGAATTTATTTCGAGGCTTTTTTGTGCTACATAGAAAAGCCAGGTATACACAACCAAGAGATGCTTCAATCCATCAAATCAAGGTCCAGAAAAAGGCAATAAAGAATAGATAAGGTTACTACATAACATACAGTCTGAGCATACGAGGCTAAAGCCATGAGTACGAAAGTAAAGCTGTAGATGATATGTAAGGTCTTGTGGCTAGAACTGTAGGAAAATAAGAGTGAAAAGGTGCCTATCTTTGAATTGTAATTAATTCATTTGCTGGTAATGCGCCAAAAGAATTTACAAAAGATAAAAAAAAGAGGTAGAGTAAAATTTACCATATAAGATAAAGGGTGTTTTAATGTTAAAAAGCCTCGAACTACGGTTCGGGGCTTTATTTATTTTGACAAATGGTAAAGGATTACTTTGATTTGAATTGCTCTTTTATTAGCTCAGGAAATTTGGAGAGTACTTTTTCTACCTTAGGTCTACTTACATTATATACGTACGATTGTGTAGGATTAAGTTCATAGAAGTTTTGGTGATAACCTTCGGCTACCCAGAATTCTGTGTAGGGAGCGACTTCTGTTACGATAGGATTTTTGTAAACACCCTTATCATTCCACTTAGCAATGGCAGCTTCTATAGCTATTTTTTCGTCATCAGTTCTATAGTATATACCTGATCGATACTGCGTCCCTCTATCTGGTCCTTGACGATTAAGCGTAGTAGGATCATGTGCAACAAAGAGAACATCTAATAGCTTATTATAGTCTATCTTATTCCTATCATAATATATCTGTATCGCCTCGGCGTGACCCGTTTTTCCTGTTCCTATCTTTTTATAGGTTGGATTAGGATCTTCGCCTGCGGTATATCCACTCATTACATCTACTACACCATCTATGCGTTCGAAAGCAGCTTCTGTACACCAGAAACATCCTCCAGCAAATGTCGCTACACCATATTGGCTATAAGCTTCCACATCGATATAATCATTGATTTTTTTTACGCCGTGGTCCAATGCAGGATAGCCTCTTTTATCATTGTTGGGCGTATTTACAGATGCTTTTTGGCTACATGAGATATTAAGCATTAGCAGAATCAGCAGGCTACTTAAAGATAGATTTTTCATATTCTTTGATTTTTGATACATACAAATAAAAAAAAGCAAGCCTATTTGTTCGTAGACTTGCTCCTTTTTAATTCTTTTTTAAGAGTTTTTATTGTTTTGTGAGTGTCAACGGACAGTCTACATCAAACCCAGCTACGTTTATTTGTAAGTTCAATATGATTTCCGTTTCTGAACTAAATTCAATAGTTCCATTTACCACTGCCGCAAATCCCATTATATCTATTTGTCTTTCTTCTAGATCTAAGGTATTTGTATCATCTCCTAATTCAGCGCTGCCAAATAAATCTATTTCAACCTCAGGAGCTGAAAGAACAACCATTGTAATATCACTATTGTCTTTTGAGATATCTATATTTATATCTAAGTTACATAGGTCTGGCGCAAAAATACAAATCTGGCTGCAATCTAGAACACCTATCCAGTTTCCTATAAATTTTTCTCTTATTTCTGTCTCACAATTATCTCCTTCGTATCCTTCGAAGCAGTTACAATCTCCTGTTGTACAATCTCCATTTTCACAATCTGCACATAGATCAATATCGCAATTTTCACCTCCCCATCCTTCGTCACAATCACAGGTGCCTTCTATACAGGTACCATTTCCACAGTTTACATCTTTGCAAGGATCACTATCACAAGAAGAAAACATGAGTATAGTAAGAAGGGGTAAGAATAATAGTAATTTTTTCATTATTGAATTTTTTCGTTTTAGATTTCTAATAAGCATATAGACAGACTTATTTCTGCCTTTACAATAAAGATAATAGGATTTTAGCCTAATTCTCATTTTAAAGAACGAATAAATGATAGTATGTGTGCCTCTAGATGCATAAAACTAGAAATTTACAAACATATATTATTGATTATCAATCTACTTTTAGGATTAAGATGTGTAATGTTAAGATTGATTCTTACACCTCTAAGGTATCAGGTAGTCTTCCAGAACGGATTTATCTCACCTTTATAACTGTAATAGTCTCTCATAGTCCGTAAGCCAGTAGATATGCTTATAGGGTCTATTCCTTTCTGCATTTGTATTTTACAGATATCATACATGACGGAAAAGTGTTCAGAAAAAACCTTGTACTTCTTCCATATAGGAATAGATCTGTCATAGATATGTGTAGGTTCTGAAGCTGCGCCATTGAGCTCTATAACCTTATAATTTTTCCCTTGTTTTAGCTCTTCTAGGGTATTGTATTTTATATCGAATCTTCCATAATGAATATCTGTTTGTTGACCGATAATAGACTCTATAAGTGATTTCATTTTTACATCTATAAGATGGTTGCCATTGTAAAAGGCTGTACCTCTACTGTGATTTCCTATTGGTTCTAGCAATTTAGTTTGTCCATCTGTAAGAACACACTCTAACAGACTTACATTTGTTTTTTCTAGTCTATCAATCTGGAGGCGACCATGGAAATTGTTTAGTAGCAATTCTTTTACGGTGTCTTTCCCATTGCCTGTAAGTGTGAGGAAATTCTTGAGACATACTGAGCTGATATTTATCTGAGTAATACCTGGAAGTCTATGGAAAAAGATGCCTATCTCATTGGGTAGATCTATAAACTCTTGAACGATATAATCTACTTGGTTTGCTTGCAGATATTGTTGCCATTCTTGCATAGAGTTTATCTTCTCTACAAGGAGACCTCGTTCTCCTATATCGGGCTTCATAATTAGTGGAAAGGATAACTTATGGTCCTTAAGAAAATTATCCTTATTCCAGTTAGCCTGTTGCTCTTTTGATAAAAATATTGTTTTAGGAATTACAGACTTAGGAAGTTTATTAAGAATATTCATTTTAGAAGCTCCCATCATAGCACTGTTCTCAAAAGCTGGATTGACATTAGAGAAGAAAAATAAACGTCTAGCTTTCAGGCTGTAATACAAACCTATTATAATAAGTGGTGTTACGGATATCCAAAAGGGCCAAAATTCCCAGTATCTAAACTTCAACCATATTTTCTTAAGATTATTCAGTGTTTTTCGTATTCGCTTTTTTAAAAATAGGAATTAATCACCAAAAGATACTCCTATTTTACGTGCTGTTTTTATAAGATAATGATCTGGGTCTACATGATTGTAGTGTTTTACAGCTTCCTCTATGGTTACTTCTGCCAGCTGATGATTCTTGTATGCTACCATATTCCCAAAAGATTCTTTTTCTACCATTTCAAATGCTTTGACTCCCATTGCCGTTCCTAGTATTCTATCAAAGGCTATCGGCGTACCACCTCTCTGAGTATGACCTAGGATAGTTGTTCGTACCTGTGGCTTACATCCGTTAGCTTCTAATTGCGCTTGTAATACATGACCTACACCACCGAGCTTTAGATTAGCATCGCCATCATGTGCTTCTTTGGCTATTACATGACCGTTTACGGACTTAGCACCTTCAGCGATTACTATATTGACAAAGCCTTTTCCCTTTTTGTAACGCTTGTTAATCTTCTTTATAATTTTATCTACCGAGTAAGGAATTTCAGGAATAAGACATATCTCTGATCCGCCCGCTAGAGCGGTGTGCAGCGCAATCCATCCTGCATCTCTACCCATTACCTCCATGATAATAACCCTGTGATGACTCTCAGCTGTAGTTACTAATTTGTCAAAACTGTCTGTAGCTATCTGAACAGCAGTGCTAAATCCAAAGGTCAGGTCTGTAGCAGATAGATCATTATCTATCGTTTTTGGAACACCTATAATATTCATACCTTTTTCGAATAGTGCTTGTGATATTTTCTGACTTCCGTCACCACCTATATTTATCATAGCATCAAAACCTAGATTCTTAAATTTGTCCACTAGATTTTGAGAAATATCTCTTGATTGCCAGTTGCCTTGCTCATCTTTATAAGGAAATTCTAGTGGATTTCCTCTATTAGTAGTTTTGAGGATGGTTCCACCTTTTACATGTATGCCGCCTATTCTTTTCTTAGTAAGTTTTATAATTTCTGTAGGTTCTTTTATCAGTCCGTTGAAAGCTTCGATGCTACCATAAACATCCCATTCGTCAGTGTTTTTTGCCGCTTTTACGATGCCTCTAATTACAGCATTGAGCCCTGGGCAATCACCTCCTCCTGTACAAACGAGTAATTTTTTTCTTTTCTTTTCAGTATTCATTCTATAAATTTATAAATGATTTAGTAATTCTAGATATGGATAGCTAGCTATATCTCTTTATGGAGAGCATATTTGACAATTGGACTAGTTTGAAACGCAATATTAAGTATACTTGTACATATTTCTGTATTAATTTTTATGTCAATGGCGATAGCAATTTTATTTACTTCTAAAGATCCATTACCGTGGAAAAAAGATTTAGAACAGCAGTTAGGAGAGGAGGTATATGTTCATCCAGTAGCTGATCATATCAGGGATAAGATTGATTTTTTGCTTTGCTGGAAGCCTTCGCCTAGATCTTTGAGTTTTTATAATAATGTCAAAGTGGTGCAATCCGTAGGTGCAGGAGTAGATCACCTATTTGCAGAAAACAAAATTGACAAACATATACCTATAGCTCGGATAAAGGACGAAAAACTACTGGAGGACATGTATGAATATGTCTTAACAACTATACTTGCCCATATTAAGAACTTTCACATTTACAATAGTGACAAGATGCAAAGTTCTTGGAAACCAGTTAGCTATAGAAGGATAGAAGATACAATAGTTTCTATTTTAGGTCTTGGCTATTTAGGTGCTGGAGTTGCTCAACGATTAGCTCATCGCGGCTTTAAACTGCAGGGATGGTCAGCAAGCGATAAGCACATTTCGGAGGTAAAATCATTTGTAAATAAGAGTGGCCTTAAGGAGATGTTGTCCACTTCGGATATATTAGTAAACTTACTTCCTTTGACTGAGGACACAAAAGGCATATTGAATGAGAGCTTATTTTCTCAACTTAAGAAAAACTGTTACTTGATCAATGTAGGTAGAGGCCCACACCTGGTAGAGCAAGATCTTATAACTGCCTTAGATGATAATGTTTTATCCGGAGCTTGCTTGGATGTTTTCGGCGTAGAGCCACTAGAAGAAGGACATCCTTTTTGGGCAGATAGTCGGATCTTTATAACACCACACATAGCTAGTATAACCGATAAATCGTCAGCAAGTCTACAAGTAATCGTTAATTATAGAAATATGCAAGAGGGGAAACCTATTGCTAATATTATAGATTTAGAAAAAGGCTACTAGCAGCAACCTCCTCCATCATAAAAAAATGTAGATTCGGAAACGAATATATCTTCATCTACCTGACTCAGATCTCCAGCAGTTTTGTCACATACTGCTATAGGTTGATTTTGCAATAACACATGACCTTTCTTATCGTCAAATTCTTTTTCTCCTCCATAATATATTGCAGACTTACCAGTGAATATACATGGGCCATCTTCAGGCATAGGATCCTTTATAGCAGCTACCTCAACAGACTCTATATATATCGTCTCATTAGTATCATAATGTTTAGGATCTAATATTCTGTAAGGTCTCTTAGCTCTTATTTCTACAGTTCCAAAACCTATGTCTGTAATCATCTTTAGATAATCATAAAGCGGTATAGATCCACTAAGACATAGGGCTCTTAGCGTCTCATCATTTTTGAGATTTTCTGGCATGATCTGCTCACACACAGGATCAGAAAGAATCAATCGTCCATGTGGTTTCAGCACTCTGTACATTTCCTTGAGTGCTTGTAGTAGGTCATCTTTTTCGAATATGTTGAACAGACAATTCTGAGCAGCTACATCTATACTGTTATCTTCTATTGGTAGTGCAAGTGCATCTCCTTTTCTAAGATCTATGAAATCTCTCTTGAACCAATCATTGGTAGCTTCTGCCTCGTATAGGTTTTTGTCGCAAGCTTCTATCATCTCGTCTACTACATCTAGGCCTATCACACCTCCTTTCGTTCTGTTGAAGTAAGAAAATTGTAATAACTCCATTCCTCCTCCTACGCCAACATATAAGATTTTCGGATTCCTAGAAAGATCCCTAGGATTAACGGTAGAGCCACATCCGTAATTCATTCGTAACATGATATCCGGCATGTGCAGATCAGGTAGTTCCCATACAGGTGTAGTGGTACAACATAATCCTACATCTGGCGTCTCTGCTGCTTTCTTGTATACGTCTTTAGTAGTCTCTAAGTAACTTGCGCTCATTATATTTATTTTAAGTGGGTGTAAATATATCTGCTTTAATAAATAATAAATGTATTCGTAACAACAAATTGATCGATAATAAAAATAATGATACGATGGCTCAAAGAATCTGAGTCCTCAATTAGGGTTTTTGAATTTTTATAGTATCCGCTAGCTGACAAGGAAAGTGGATTTTTAGAAACCAAACAGCTCATCTAGTAGATCATCTTTGGTAGCAGGTCCATAGGTGTTATTACAGATACCAACGACAGAATGCATGATGGATAAGCAGGTATTGAAAGAATCAGTTTCATCCCTATGTTCTCTTCCTATAGCACAGTGTCCAAGTTCATGATACATAAGAAATTCCTTACCTATTTCGTCTTGTGTATTCCAGAATACTAGATCTATAGATATACTATTAGGTATATCTGGGTTTCTGAAACACTGTCCTGCAATTCCTGAGTTTGGGATTCTGTTAAAATTTGCTGTCACAGGATTTACATCAAAATCTAAATCTATACCTCGCGCTCGAGCTTCCTCTTCGAAAGAATCTAAGTAGGGCTGTAATTCGGGGCTTACAGATAAACCAGAATCATCATTGCAGGCTAGCAAGCTAAATCCTAACAAAAAGATAAGTAAGTAGTATTCTGGTCTTATTTTCATATAATTCTTTTATTTAAACATATAAATTGTAAAAACATCTATTTTGTTTACGGTTTTGAGCAGATTTATATTGTTTAACAGCTAGATTTTCCATTACATAGGCTCTAATTTCGATTAAATATAAATCATTGGTGACAATTTGTCAATTAGATTTTAGATTTACAACCAAGTTATAATTGTTATTATAATCATAAGATAAAAGAGAGAATGCGACTTTTTCTATTCACTAACTCACTATTATGATTATTAAATAGAATAATCTATAAATTTCAAATATGATTTTTATCAAGCCTCTAGAAGGTTCAATATATTTTATTATTTTACATATCATAAAAAATCCAAAGTAAACTAGCCTTAGGTTCAACAGTATAAAAATCCTATGAGATTACTTCTAAATAATCTAATAATATTCGCACAAAATAAAGTATGTACGTATTAGGAATAGACGTAGGGAGCTCTTCTGTCAAAGTAGCCCTAGTGGATGCTAGTACGCATAAGGTGCTCTCATTGGTTCATCAGCCTGCAGTGGAGATGGAAATTATTTCTAAGTCATTTGGCTGGGCAGAACAGCACCCTGAAGTTTGGTGGGAAAATACGATTCTAGGAATCAAGAAAGCTATAGAAAATGCAGATATAGATGGAAGAGATATAGCTAGTATAGGAATCTCTTATCAGATGCATGGCTTAGTGTTAGTAGATAAGCAAAACAAAGTGCTACGCCCTTCTATAATCTGGTGCGATAGTAGAGCTGTAGAGATCGGAACTAAGGCTTTTGATTCCTTAGGAAGAGATCATTGTCTCTCGAGTTATCTGAATTCGCCAGGAAATTTTACCGCGTCTAAACTAAGGTGGGTAAGAGAAAATGAGCCTGAAGTTTACAAGAAAATACATAAGGTATTATTGCCTGGAGATTATATATCCATGAAACTATCTGGTATATGTAATACAACAATTACAGGTCTATCAGAGGGGGTTTTCTGGAATTTCAAAGAACATAGAATAGCATCTGATCTGTTAGCCTATTATGAGATAGACGAGGCTTTATTAGCGGATATTGTACCTTCTATCGGACTGCAAGGAACGGTTACAGCATCAGTAGCTCAAGACTTAGGAATAGCCGTAAATACACCTATAACTTACAGAGCAGGAGATCAAGCAAATAATGCAATGTCTTTAGGAGTTCTTAGTCCTGGACAACTAGCAGCAACAGGAGGAACTTCCGGCGTAGTGTATGCCGTCTTAGATAAGATGATCTATGATAAAGAAAGCAGAATAAATAGTTTCGCTCATGTAAATCATAGGAAAGCAAACCCGAGAATTGGCGCTTTATTGTGTATTAATGGTGCTGGAATTCAGCATGCTTGGACACGAAAACAAGTTGCCTGTGGTGGGGTGTCTTATAATGATATGGAAGCAATAATAACTAAGATACCAGTAGGCTCAGATGGTCTTAGGATTATTCCATTTGGTAATGGCGCGGAACGTATGCTTAACAATAGAATTACTGGAAGCCAGATTAATAACCTTCAGTTTAATAAGCATACTAGATCTCATTTTTATAGAGCGGGCTTAGAAGGTATTGCCTTCTCGTTTGTATACGGTTCTTATTTGCTTCAACACTTAGGTTTAGATCCTCAAATTATTAAAGCTGGGAATGATAATTTATTCCAATCCTCTGTATTTTCTAAAACTATTGCGACCTTACTAGATGTAGAAATAGAGATTGCAGATACGAACGGAGCAATAGGCGCTGCTAAGGCAAGTGGCGTAGCTGTAAATATATATGATAATGTAGAACAAGCAACAGAGCAGCTTAAAATTGAAAGAACTTTCTACCCTGACGCCAATAGGGATGATTACAAAGAAGCCTATGAATATTGGGCTGCGGACTTAGAAGCATTAATAAAAAAACAAACATAAAGATTTTACATATGGAATATTTTAAAGGTATATCCAAAATACAATTTGAAGGTCAAGCATCTAGAAATCCATTTGCATTTAGATGGTATGAAGAGGATAAAGTAGTAGCTGGAAAAAGTATGAAAGACCATTTTCGATTTGCCGCTGCATACTGGCACAGCTTATGCGGAGGAGGAGGAGATCCTTTCGGTCATGCTACTAGGTATATGCCTTGGCTTACGCAGTCCTCAGACGCTGTTCAGCAAGCAAAAGACAAGATGGATGCTGCATTTGAGTTTTTTACAAAGTTAGGGGTGCCGTATTATTGTTTTCATGATGTAGACTTGATAGACGAGGGGGATACAATTCAGGAATATGAGCGCCGTATGCAGATTATTACCGATTACGCCTATCAAAAACAAGAGGCTACAGGCATGAAATTACTCTGGGGAACAGCTAATCTTTTTTCTCATCCTAGGTATATGAATGGTGCTAGTACAAATCCAGATTTTAAGGTTGTAGCGAGAGCTGGAGTGCAAATCAAAAATGCTATAGATGCAACGATCAAGTTAGGAGGAGAAAATTATGTTTTCTGGGGAGGTCGAGAAGGTTATATTTCTCTTATCAATACAGATATGAAAAGAGAGCTAGATCATCTAGCTCAGTTCCTAAGTATGGCAAGAGATTATGGAAGAAAAAATGGTTTCACAGGAAAATTTCTCATCGAACCAAAGCCTATGGAACCCTCTAAGCATCAATATGATTTTGATGCTGCAACTGTTATTGCTTTTCTACGAGAATATAATCTAATAGAAGATTTTGCGCTCAACTTAGAAGTTAATCATGCTACCCTTGCAGGGCATACCATGGAACACGAAATGACCGTGGCAGCTAATGCTGGGTTATTAGGAAGTATGGATGCCAATAGGGGAGACTATCAGAACGGATGGGATACTGATCAGTTTCCTGTAGATATCTATGAACTTACTCAGATGATGTTAGTCTTCTTAGAGCAGGGTGGTTTTAGCTCTGGTGGAATTAATTTTGATGCTAAGGTGAGAAGGAATTCTACAGATCTAGAAGATCTTTTCATCGCACATATTTCTGGAATGGATGCCTTTGCTAGAGCCTTGTTAGTGGCAGATGAAATATTATCGAACTCTGCTTATAGTAAGTTGAAAAACGGTAGGTATGCTAGTTTCGATAATGGAGAGGGGCAAAAATTCGAAAAGGGAGAACTGACACTAGAAGATCTACATAAATCTGCTATACAGAATGGGGAGCCCGAAGCATTAAGTGGAAAGCAAGAATTATTTGAACAATTGATCAATATGTATATTTAGAAAGGTACTTCCTTATTGCCATATTAATTGCGTATCTAATAGCTGATGTAACCAAGTTATCTTGCATTAAGTCATCATTGGTAGAATATGACCAGAAATACTTCGTTCATAATTTATGAAAAACTACTCTTTAGCAACAATAATTCACTTAATATTCCTAACATTATTAATTAGTCAAAAAGTAATTGGTCAACCCCAAAAATTAATTTCTGAAGAACAATGGGATATCGAACACTTCCAAGGAAGCTGCTACCATGATACAATTATTCATGCTATTTGGCTCTATATTGACCCTGATCAAACTTTACAAAGTTATGATAAGGATACTTCATTTGTAGTGGTAGAAGTTACTGCTGTAAACAAATCCCCTATAGACATATTCTATTCTGGATACGATAATATGTTGAATACAATTGTAACAAAAGAATATCGTGTTGTAGATACGTTAAGAATGAAACATAGGAAAAAGCGTACTCAAATTAATCTATCTCGAAATCAATCTGGAATTTTACATGGATTTCCTCCAATGAAAATGGAAAGTTCTTTAGCATTTAACAAGAGTGATTACAAAAATAATCCTCATCGATTCTTGAATGATCTAGAATTAAAAAATAAACTAATCGAAATCCCAAAAAATTCCAAAAGGAAATTGCTTATCACTATCCCAAAAAGAAAAGGCCAATATAGAATGAGTATGGTTGTTGAATTCAATCGTGAAAAATTTGCATATGATTGTGAAGGTCAAAAAGTCACTTGGGAAACTGATAGAATTATTGAATCAAATAAAATTGAGCTGTACAATACTAAATAGTTTTTTGATCAATTATTCTAGTTTAAATCCAAAGAAACGCAAGATAACATTAGGTAATGACAGCATAATGGCATTTTGTCCTCAAAGAGATGTTAAAAGTGATTATCTTTATCTCGGTTACGGAGTCAGTAGCTTATAAGCCATGACGCTGCATACCAACAACCGTTATAGGCAAGAAATAAAAGGTTGACATTGCAACTAATTATTTTGACTTTGGAAAACTAGGTCTAACTTCTACTTTACTAGGTAAGGTTCTAGCTGGCATTTTCAGCAAGTCTACAACAATCTCTCCGATGTCTTCAGGTTGTATTTTCCACGCGTCGGCTTCTGTAGGTATTCGATTATTGAAATAAGTAGCTACACTCCCTGGCATAACAGTGCTTACCTTTATACCTTGTTTTCTGAGATCTAGCATAATGGCCTGGGTAAATCCTACAAGACCGAACTTACTTGCATTATACGCAGCTCCTCCAGCAAAAAAATTAGTTCCTGCTAGACTAGCAATACTGATTATATAACCTTCAGATTTTTGTATAGCTCCTAATGTTGACTTGACAGTATTGAACACACCGGTAAGATTTATATCTATGGTATCTTTCCACTGATCTAGACTCAACTCATCTATTGGTGCAAAATGACCGACGCCTGCATTGGCGATAACAGCGTCTATTTTACCCCACTTATCTACTATGGCATGATTGGCTTTTTCCATAGCCTCGTAGTCTCTTACATCAGCTTCTAAGCCTAAGACTTCTTTGTTGTATTGTTTACTCAGCGTTGCGGCAACTTCTTGGGTAGAAGCTAGACTTCTTCCTGTTATAGCTACATCCATTCCTACTTGTAACATAGCGTGAGCTACACCTAAGCCTATTCCCTTAGTTCCTCCAGTTATTAATCCTACTTTGTTTTCAAGTTTGTTCATCTTTCTGTTTTTTATTTGACATTCCTATAAATAACTCATTTTGGCTTAGATTGTTTTAGTGAAGCTATTTACTATAATTTATTTTCAAGAACTAGAAAAAGTTTGTTGGTAATAATAGTATTAGTAGTCGGGGAACATCTAATAATTATGAAACGATTTAAGAGGATAGCGCTTAGGTAGAGAAGGGTGGTGTTGATTTGGAAGAAGAACACTTTTTTAGATTTGTCTTACTTTATTGTAGATTTTCTATTTTTAGTGCATTAGTTGATAGGATAATAGCGCTTCAGATCTTATTGTAATTCTATTTTTGCAGATTGAAACTATACGTTCTAGAAAAAAGTTATAATATCGTTATGTAATAAGGGAGATGTCAGCATCTTATTGCTACAAATCGTGCTTATTATGATATTTAAATATAGATGGATGAAATATTGTCAAATACCCACAGTCCTAGTACTAGCTGTAATTATGTTCAGTTTACCAGGATTTACGGATAAGAATATGAAGGAATATGATACATACTGGAAGGAAGTAGCAGCACTCGAGAAAAAGCGATTGCCAGCCTCTGCCTTAGAACTAGTTAAGGAAATATATGCTAAGGCAAAGAAAGAAAATAATCAGGTACAGCTTACTAAGTCCTTTATCTACCAGTCTAAGTATACTTTAGAACTAAACGAGGACGGGTATGATCAGGTTGTAAATTTATTTGAGCAAGAAATATCAAATGCTAAAGCTCCTAGAAAACAGGTCTTACAATCTATTCTCGCGAGTATCTATGGCGGCTATCTACAAGGAAATATGTATGCTATAAATCAGAGAACGGATCTCCAACAGGCGAATAACTCTGATTCTAAAACATGGACTGTAAGACAATTCCAAGAGCGCATATCAGACTTGTTCCAGCAGTCTATAGAAAACCCTAATGATACAGATTATCCTGTAGAAGAGTACAAGGAAATTCTGACCGACTACCATACAGATTTTAAGGATTATATTCCTGGTCTTTATGATGTGCTTGTCAATAGAGCCTTGGATTATTTTAAGAATCCCAACAGTTATATCACAGAACCTGTCTATAAATTTGTTATAGATGACGCTATATATTTTGATGAACTAGATGCATTTATTTCACATACTGTAGAAGACAATAGAGATACAAGTTCTCTGCTGCGAAAAGCCATTGACATATACCAAGATAAATTACAATGGAATAAACAGAATAAGAAGGAACTGGCCCTTGCTGAGACCAATATATCTAGATTGGATTTTGTGTATCAGAATGCTAGTCTGTCAAATAAGGACCAGCTTTTTCTAGCAGCCTTACTTAGATTAGAAAAGAAGTATATAGAGCTACCTCAGTATGCTGATGTGATGTATAGACTTGCAAACTATTATACACAGCAGGCTAATATCAAAAGAAATCAGTTTAAAGGATTCTCAGATTTTAATGATTATTATGTCAAAGCAATTGCTTATTGCGAGAAGGCTATCAAAGCCTATCCGAAAACAGAAGGGGCGAATAATTGCAGAGGAATTGTTAACAATATTTATAATAAAGAGATTTCTTTTTCAGGGGAACTAGTATTTCCTACAGACCAATCATTTCTTATCTCTATAAGAAATAGAAATATAGATAATTTATTTTACAAGTTAGTAAGGCTTTCTGAACAAGAAGCGGATAAGTACTACGAGATCAGAGAGCAAGACAAGAAGTTATCCTATCTACTAACTAGACCTGTTATACATACAGATAAGGTAAATCTACCGAATAATAGTATGCACTATGCCTATAATGCGGAGATAAGTGTACCTGGTCAATCTGGAGGTATCTATGCTATGGTACTTTCTGATGGTACTGATTTTTCTAAAAAGAATAATGGAATAGCAGCGGAAATAATCTATATTTCTGACCTAGCCTATGCTATAGAATACAGAACAGGGTATCTACATGTTATAGTAACAGATCGTACAACTGGAGCCCCATCAGCAGGGGTAGATATACAAGTTTTTAACCAATATTACGACAGAAAAAAGAGAAAGCAGTTAACTGATAAGTTTGCAACAGTCAGAACAGACATGGATGGAATAGCTAAGGTAGCTTATCCTGCACAACAAAACTCTAGGATAAAAATAAGGTTACAGAAAGGAGAAGATATACTGAAATTGCAACAAAATCATTCCCTCAATAATTATGAGCAATCTCCTGATCGTAGAACCGTTTTCCACATATTTACAGATAGAGGAATATATAGACCAGGTCAAACCATATTCTTTAAGGCGCTAGCAACTAGTAATGATGATAAGGGAGTACCTTCTATAAGGACTGGGATAGATGCTACGGTGATCTTACGCGATGCTAATAATCAGGAAGTTCATAAGCTAACACTTAGAACTAATGAATATGGATCTTTCTCAGGAAGTTTCACTGCACCTGATGACGGACTCAAAGGAAATATGAGGCTGCAAATTTCTTCTGATAATGGCAGGTCAAATAAAAGCATAAGGGTAGAAGAATATAAGCGGCCTAAGTTCTATGTGGAGATAGACGAACTTACAGAAGCTTATCAGCTCAATGAAAAAATTACAGCAAAAATTAGTGCTACAGCCTATGCTGGAAATAAGTTAGACGGTGCAGATGTAAGCTATAGAGTTACGCGTACAAGTTCTTTTCCCTACTACGGCTATGGTTACGGAAGAAGTATGCCCTACTATAGTATGGAAGAGATGGAAATAACGAATGACCTAGCAGTTCTAGACAAAGAGGGGAACTATGAGTTGAACTTCTTAGCAAAGCCCGATGATCAGATAGATAAGAAGTATAAACCTATATTTACCTACAGAATCAGTGTAGATGTTACGGATCTTAATGGCGAGACACAGTCTATTGTAACGAATGTACGGATAGGTTATCAATCTATTTTACTTAATACTAACTTACCTGCAGAGATAGACTTACAAGACTTAGATACCGTACAAATACAATCTAAAAACCTAAACGGTACAACTATAGCTACAGAGGGTGAAATTGTAATCTATAAATTGATTGCGCCAGAAACAATATATAATAAACGATATTGGTCTTTTCCTGATACAATCTTAGAGGCTAGAGCGCAGTTCGAAGAAAATCATCCGTATTACAGTTACGAAATAAATCAGCATTATATGGACTGGGAGCGAGGAGAGGAACTGCTCAGACAGGACTTCAGTACACCTGATAAGAATAAGCTGAATATAAAAAGTCAATTGTCAGCAGGAGCGTATAAGCTTATCCTAACGAGCAAAGAAAATGATGGCACGTCTATAGAGCAGGCTCAGTATTTTCTCATCAAGGATCATCAAGCTGGCTCATTCCCTAAACTACAACATCTCTATACGAAAGAGCTAAAAAAAGATTATCAGCCTGGTGAAGAAGTTGAACTTTTGCTAGGTGTTCCAGAATCAACACTTCATGTATATTACAAAGTAGAGAAAGCTAAAAAAATTATAGATCAAGGATGGAAAAACATAAAGGATAAGACTAACCTAAAAATTCCTGTTACAGAAAATGATCGCGGGGGATTCAAGGTGGTTCTGTTGTATTTTAAGAATAATCGATACTACCAGATGGAAATTCCTGTAAATGTAAGTTGGTCTAATAAGGAGTTAGATATCCGATATGAGACTTTTAGATCAGAGCTGGTACCCGGTGGAAAGGAGGAGTTTAGAATAATAATTTCGGGAAACAACAAGGAAAAAGTTTCTGCAGAATTTCTTGCTACAATGTATGATGCTTCTTTAGATGCCTTTGTACCAAATTCATGGCAGAAAAGTTTTTATCCTCAGTATAATAATTACTCGAGAATAGAATTCCCTGGCTTTAATACTGTTTATGGAAGATTATATACGCAGTTTCAGCATACAGATAAGTATAGTTATATCCAGCTAAATAGAAAGCTGCCTGCCTTGAATATTTTTGGACTGCCCTTGTTCCATCATATGCGCCAAAGAATGATGAAACGAGAAAGTGGTATGTATACCATGGATGCAGCAGCGCCAATGATGGCAGAGTCGATGGAAGCTGATGAGATAAATGCTTTGCCTACTAAGTCTGTTAATGCTATAGCAGCTAATTCTGCTGGCGTATCAGCTGACAAAGATGCTGCTGATGTTGTAGATGAGTATCAAAACATAGTTGAAGACGCCAAAGAAAAGACTGATATTCCAGTGAGAACTAACCTTAAGGAGACCGTGTTTTTCTATCCTGATCTAGAAACAGATGAGAAGGGAAATCTAGTCCTTAAGTTTACAATGAACGAAGCCCTTACGAAGTGGAAGCTACTTAGTTTTGCACATGACAAGGAACTTAAATATGGATTTGATGTTAGAGAGGTTGTGACACAAAAGGACCTAATGGTGTTTCCTAATCCGCCAAGGTTTTTTAGAGATAAGGATGAGATTGTTTTTTCTAGTAAGGTTTCTAATTTAAGTGATAAGGCTATTGACACCAAAGTAGAAATTATACTCATGGATGCCATTTCTGGTGAGCGAATAGAATCTGTACTAGCGCTAAGAGATAAAGAGCAAAAGGTCCTTATTCCAGCCGGGCAGTCTGAAGTTGTCTCTTGGAAACTGAATATACCTACGAGAGAACTGGATGCGATTACATACAGAATTGTTGCGCATGGAAGTGATATAAGTGATGGTGAAGAGGGTACAGTGCCAGTACTTACCGATATGCTATTAGTTACAGAGACGATGCCATTGACAGTCAAAGGAAAAAAAGAAAAACGATTTGTCTTCAGCGCTATGGAGGAGAAGAAATCTTCTACGCTGAAGCACCATAGTTTTGCACTGGAATATACCTCTAATCCGGCTTGGTATGCAGTACAAGCACTGCCATATATTATGGAATACCCTTATGATTGTACTGAGCAGGTATTCAATAGATTCTATGCTAACAGTCTTGCAAGTTTCATAAGTAACAAGAGTCCTAAAATTCAGCAGGTATTTGACCAGTGGAAAATACAAGGAAGTGATGCGCTGGTTTCTCAGTTGGATAAAAATGAAGAATTGAAAAGTGCGTTAATTGCAGAAACACCATGGCTGCAAGATGCACTTTCTGAAACGGAACAGAAAAAGAATATTGCCTTATTATTTGATCTCAATAAGATGAGGCAGGAGAAAACTAAATCTTTGAAAATACTGAGAGAACGTCAGTTAAGCAATGGAGGATTTGCCTGGTTTGATGGAGGTAGAGCTAATAGATATATAACGCAGTATCTAGTAGAAGGAATCGGTCATCTTAGAAAAATGAATGTCATTACGAATGAGGAAGATTTACAAATCATCTTAAATCAAGCCTTGTCGTATATGGATAGACAGTTGCAAGAAGAATATGAGTACCTACTGAAGCATAATGCTAATATATCCAAGGATCATCTAAGTTATTCTGCAGCACATTATCTGTATGCTAGAAGTTTTTTCACTGAGATTCCTATCCTAAATGCAGCAAAAAAAGCTTATGATTATTACTTAGGTCAGGCAGAAAAATATGCTATTACAAGAGGTATTTATCATTCGGGTATGTTGGCTATAGCGATGAATAGAAGTGGAAAAGAAGAGGCGGCGTTAAGTATAAAAAATTCATTGCTCGAGCGATCGTTTGAGCATGAAGAATTAGGAAGATATTGGAACGAGGGAACAGGATTTAATTGGTACGAATTACCGATAGAGCGACACGCGCTTCTTATAGAACTTATGGCTGAGATGGGCGAATCATCAGATCTACTGAATGATCTGAAACTATGGTTGTTAAGAAATAAGCAGACTAATAACTGGAAAACAACCAAAGCTACAGCAGCTGCAATTTATGGTCTTCTGATCACCGGTGAGGAGGGTGGAATGTCTTCTTGGATATTAGAATCTGTAGATCCTGATATCCGTATGAAGGGTAAGCAAATAGATTTTGCTAACAAGGCGGAATTAGCTACTGGTTATGTCAAAGTATCGTACGCTGCGAATGAAATAGATTCGAAGGTAGGAGCAGTAGAGATCAAAAATAATAATGATCATGTTGCTTGGGGAAGTATGTATTGGCAATATTTCGAAGAGATGAATAAGGTGAAGCAAGCTGAGAACACGCCACTAAAACTATCTAAAAAATTATATAAAGTTATACTCAGCGACACAGGAGAAAAATTAGTTGCTATCGAGGAGACGGAGATCAAGGTAGGAGATAAGATTAAGGTGAAGATAGAACTTACTGTAGACAGAACGATGGAGTTTGTTCATATGAAGGATATGAGAGCCAGTGGCTTAGAACCGATTAATGTGCTCAGCCGATACAAATGGAATCACGGTCTAGGCTATTACGAATCTACGGGAGATACAGCCACGGATTTTTTCTTTGATTATTTGCCGAAGGGAAGCTATGTGTTTGAGTATCCGCTAAGGGTACAGCATGAGGGTGTTTTCTCTAACGGAATTTGCACAATACAATCTATGTATGCGCCTGAGTATGCCAGCCATAGTGAGGGAAGCGTTCTTAAGGTAGTAGAATAAGTCCTGAGTAAGGTACATAACAAAGGATAACGAATAGTTAATAACTCGTAAACGACAGAATTTTAAAGGCTTGGAATGTTTTTATTCCTTATATTTGGATTGTGAAAAGAGTAAATGCACTCATATTATTATTTATATTTCTGAAATCTACTGTAGGTTTTTGTGCTATAGGTATGCCGTGCTGTGATGAAGAGATGGAAATTTCTTGTTGTGCAGTAGCTGATGATCTTACAGAATCAACCTCAGATTTACCAGAAGATAACAGTAATAATACGGAAAAGAACTGTAGCAATAACTGTTGTACTATAAATGCAAGCGTATTTATTCTAGATGGATATATATTGACATCTAGAACTATCGATATGATCTACGCGCAAAATCCTGATTACGCCACCAGATGGTTAAAACTAGAAACTACACAAAAGATCTTCCAACCTCCGCGTATTGTCTAATATTCTAATTAAAAAATTAATATATTAGATAATTACACAATACGTAAAATAATGAAAAACATTATATTATTGATTATTTGTTTTGTTTCGACAAACATAATAATCGCACAAGATAAGCCATTAATCTATGGCGCTGAGTTCCGAGTAGAAGGAGAATGCGGTATGTGCGAGGAACGTATAGAAGCCACTGCACTAGAAGCTGGAGCCATCGTCGCAGACTGGAATGCAGATACTAAAATACTAGCTATAGATTACGAAGATGGTAAGGTGACGGTATCTGCCATACGGTACGCTATTGCACAAGCTGGACATGATAATGGTAATTTCCTAACTCCTACTGAGGTATATGATGCACTTCCAGGTTGTTGTCAATATCGACCAGATAAGGTAGCTAGCATGATAAGTTTCAGAGTAGAGGGTAATTGTGGAAGTTGTGCTAACCGAATACAGTCTACAGCAATAGCTGCTGGAGCTGAGCTCGCTAGTTGGGATGCTGAAACCAGAATGCTTACTTTGGATTTTGATCCAGAAAAAGTAACTCTAGAGAAAATAAAGTATAGTATTGCACAACTCGGACATGATAATGGTGGGTTTGTAACACCCGATGAAGTTTATGTGAAATTACCAGTCTGTTGTCAATATAGAGATATAGTCTATGAAGATGTTGAGCAAGATCAAAATCGATCTGACGAGTTTGTAGCTGGAAGGATAATGAGTATAGGTCCAGATGGAGATATTCCTCTAATAGGAGCTAATGTAACTTGGTTAGAATCAGGAAAAGGTACGATCACTGATTTAGAAGGTGCTTTTATGATAGAGCAGTTTAATCAAGACAAAAATTTAGTTATCAGTTATATAGGATATAAGCCTGACACCATACTTGTAGAAAATGATAAAGACCTAGATATATTTTTATCAGACGGTGTGTTTTTAGATGAAGTGAAGATTACTTATAGAGAAAAAACAAGTGCTATATCATTTGTAAAAACTATCAATTCAGAAAATATTTCTAGAAATGAATTGAGGAAGGCTGCCTGTTGTAATCTGTCAGAAAGTTTCGATACGAATCCATCTATAGATGTTTCTTTTGCTGATGCGGTAACGGGTACTCGTCAAATTCAGATGTTAGGTCTTGCAGGACCTTATGTTCAGATCACCAGAGAATTGATACCTGAGATCAGAGTGCTAGCATCTAGCTATGGTTTATCTTTTACGCCAGGCGCATGGATAGAAAGTATCCAATTGAACAAAGGAGCTGGATCGGTTTCTAATGGATTCGAAAGTATAACGGGACAGATAAATGTAGAATTGAAAAAACCAGAGAGTGAAGAGCAATTCCATTTTAATGCCTACGCTAATGAGGGAGCTAGATTAGAGTTAAATACAAATTATACCAGACAGCTATCTAAAAATGTATCTACTACTTTTCTATTACACGCTAAGCAAATGCAGCATGGTAACGATAGAAACAATGATGGATTTACGGATATGCCTCTAGAGAAAGATATTATTATATCTAATAGATGGAAGTTCTATGGCAAAAATGGCTGGGAAGGACAGCTAGGTGCTAAGGTTACTATGTTAAGTCACGAAGGAGGTGTCCTTAAGCATTTTGATGGGACTAGCGAAGATCATGCTAATCATTGGAGATATACTTTAGAGACAGAAAGATATGATGGATGGCTAAAAGTAGGAAGAGTTTTTCCATCGATGCCTTATGCTAGTGTAGGGTTTCAGCTAGCAGGTTCTATACATAAACAGGATTCTGAATTTGGATTTAAAGCATACGATGCTGAGCATAATTCTCTTTATGCTAATCTTATCTATCAGAGTATACTGTTCAATGATGACCATACTTTTAAGACAGGTATAACTTATCAGTATGATGATGTAGAAGAAACTATATTCAATGGATTTCATCTAAGAAATGAATCTGTTCCAGGAGCCTATTTTGAGTACGCTTACAACGATACCAAAAAGTGGGCAGTAATGCCTGGTATAAGAGTGGATCACCATAGTAATTATGGATTATTCGTAACACCAAGATTACATGTAAAATATAATTTTGCTGAAGAATCTTTGATACGTTTTTCTGCGGGAAGAGGACTCAGGACAGCAAGTATATTTGCAGAAAATATAGGTATTTTTTCCAGTGCGAGAAATATACTTATCGACAGTAATATTGATGGGCAGCCTTATGGATTAGATCCGGAGATAGCATGGAATTTGGGTTTAAACTTTACGCATAATCTCAGAATAGGAGAGAAGGATTTGACCATTATTGCAGATCTTTATAGGACTACTTTTGAGAATCAAATCGTAGTCGACTGGGATCAGGATCCACAAGAAGTTCATTTCTATAATCTAGAGGGAAGGTCTTATTCTAACAGTGCTCAGATAAAGTTAGAATATGAAGTATTGCCGAGATTCGACGTACGTGTAGCATACAGACTTTTCGATGTAAAAACAGATTACGAGGAAGGATTGCTCGAGCGGCCTATGGTTTCTAGGCACCGTGCCTTTATCAATCTAGGTTATAAAACAGAAAATGAATGGGCTTTTGACTTTACCTTGAACCGACAAGGAGGAAGACGATTACCTAGTACCGCTAGCAATCCTGAGGAATTTAGATTAGCAGATCGATCTCCGGCTTACTTCTTAGCAAATGGTCAGGTCTCTAAGACTTGGAAAAATGGATTCGAAGTATATCTAGGTGGAGAGAATATATTTAATTTCAGACAAGAAAATCCCATTATCAGTGCAGACGATCCTTTCGGAGAATATTTCGATGCATCGATTGTATGGGCACCACTATTCGGCAGGAATATATACATAGGAATGAGGTATACGATGTAATGAATCTGCTGTTTGTAGCAGCTGTTTGTAGTCCCCTGACTACAAATTAATATTTGTTATTAAAACCCCATTCCATATTAGTTATCTTGCTGTGATAGAAATGTTTGTTAGAAATAATATGAGTCAGTAGTCGGGGGATAACTGACAGCTTCGGGACACAATTTATAGGGCACTACCTCTAAAAAAAGATATTCAACTATTTAAAACTGTAAAATATACCTACACCGTTTATACAGATGATAAAGGAAAAGGTAAATTAATATGAGTCAATAGTCGTGGAACTACTTACAACATTTGGAGCAAAAAAAAACATTTACATACAGAAATAAAAAAGAGCCTGTCAATATAGGACAAGCTCTTCTCAAAATATTTTTTCTAGAATTATCTACTACGGCTCTAAGATAGGTCTTGGAAACTGTGTAAATACTTCGTCACCTGCTCTGTCTAGAGGTAGCTCACCTAATCTGTTATACCTTCTCATATCTAACCATCTATGCCCTTCTCCGAATAGAGAATATCTTCTTTGGTTTAATACTTCTGTTGTCAATGCAGCATCAGTAGTTTCTCCGCCATAGGCAGATAATCCAGCAGCAGCTCTTATGATATTGATAGCTTCTATAGCAGCACTATTGTTAGATCCTATGTTAGCTTCTGCAGCTAAAAGAATAAGCTCTTCATTTCTGATAATAGAAACAGGAGCTGTATTAGATCCATAAACTGCAACTAGGTATTCTCCTGATAGTTCATCTTGCATCACTCTTTCTACTTGCATCACTTTATTGAGTCTAGTATCTCCCGCTTCAGCATCTTCTACAAAACCATCTAGCGCCATATACTTAGTCGTAGTAGGGTAGAACAAAGGATTCAATCTGTCATTACCAGCACCGCTAAATACATGAGCAGGTCCAGCGTTAAGATCTCCACCCATATCCATAAATGAATTTCCTAAGGCGCTCAGTACACCCGAATTATTTCCAGCATACATTTCTACTCTGGCAATAAGTGCACTAATAAATTGAGCTAATCCAGCTGGCGTATCAAATCCCGCAAATCCTGCGGATAGAGTGAAAGCAAATTCAGATCCTGCACCATTAGCTTGCGTTCTCGCTGCGTTAAGCATAGAAATAATACCTGCTAATCCTTCTGAGTAACCTACGAAATCTCCTAAGTTATCAGGATCTTCTATATCTAATCTTACACCGTTTTCGAACTGTCTATTAAGCGTAAGAAGCAGTTGATAAGCTTTTACCGTATTAGCGAAAGCATAGAAACCATTCTTGCCCGCATCATCTAGTCCAGCGGCAGAATTCTCTACAGCGTTGATAAGGTTTTGTGCATTTCTTGCCGCATTGTATCTGGCTCCAAAAGATCTTGTCGTTAAAAATCCATTGTTATCTAATACACCTTCTCCAGCACCAGCTCCTAGAAGCTCTCCTGTATATCTAGGATCCGTTCCATTAAGATCATAATACTCTCTTCCGACGATACTTACCGTCTGGTAATAAAACTCCATGTCGTTTCTCATGACCGCTTCTACACCTGTCGTGAGCAATTGTAACTGAGAAAGTGAGGCATCTTGTGCATAACTTTCTTGAGTAGGTCCGTTAGGATTCAATACCTCGTCTATAGAGCAAGAACTGATCCCAAAGGCTACTAAAAATATGAATGTATATATTTTAAATTTTTTCATTTCTTAATTCTTTTTGGTTTTAGAAAGTTGCTGTTACGTGAAAATTAATTCTCTTAGATGCAGGATAAGGCGTAACCTCTATACTGTTAGCTAATACATTTCCACCAAAGTTAGATACCTCAGGATCATAACTGTTGTAGTTAAAAATGTTCACTAAGTTTCTTGCAGAAACACCAACTCTTAGATCAGCAAGATCCATAAAAGCTGACTTAGGAATCTTATAGTATAATCCTATTTCTCTTAATCTAAGGTAAGAAGCATCTTCTATCCAAGGGCCAGCATTCCCTCCAAACCATTCTGTTGTTCTGAAGTCACCATTCCCAAGTTCACCAGATGGGTCTAAGGTAGTATCATCATAATCCCAAGTTGTACCGGCAAGGTCATAAAGTAAGGTACTTAAGTTTACTCCGTCACCACCTTTTTTCCAGTGCCATACCATAGAGAAATCAAAATTTCCAAATTCTAAACTATTGATCCAACTAAGGTTAAAATCTGCTTCTGCATTTCCATATACCGCAAATCCATCATCTTCTGGATCACAGTTGTCACAGTCTTCAGGATTATAGGTTCCTACAATCTGAGTAGCAGATTGTCCTTCTTGAATTCTGTACTGGCCTAAACTTGCAGCAAATCCTCCTAGGTTAAATGCATCGATATCTAGTCTTGTAACTTCAGAGGTATTCTTCCACCAGTTAAACTGTGATACCCATGTCAAGTTTTCTGTCTCTACAGGTCTGATTCCTAGAGAAACTTCGAATCCTTTGTTATTAAGTTCTGCAGCATTGACAACCTGTGTTGTAAATCCTGTAGAGGTAGGAATCTGAGCAAAAAGTAATACATCATCTACATTCTTGTTGTAGAAGGTAAACTCTACACTCACCTTATTATCAAGGAAAGCGAAATCTGTTCCTAACTCTAATTCTTTCTGTCTTTCTGGTCCCACATCGCTATTACCTCTTTGGCTACTTGCCGTTAGACCTGATGATCCACCTATAACTGTACCGTTAAGTAAGTTGAACCTTGCATTAAATGGTGCAAAAGTTCCTGCCTCTCCATATGCTGCTCTAACCTTAAGTTGGTCGAAGAAACCATCTTGTGACCAGAAGTCAAACTCATGTAGATTTACCGCTAAGTTAGCCTTAGGATAATAGAACAATTTGTTAGCATCTCCATTATTAGAAGACTTATCTCCTCTAAGTCCTATGGTAGCTATAATTCTATCATTGAAGTTGATTTCTTCTTGTACGAAGAATCCTCGATCTTTCTGTATTACTCTATTCTGGAAGGCACCTTGGTTACCTGCCTGGGAAATACTTGTTTCTACACCATTAAGATCTGTTGCAGTAACAATTACTGTATTCTGATCAAAATCTTCTCCTGTCATACCTAACTGCGTAGTAAAGTTAAGCCCTGAAGATGTATAGAAGTCATGTACTAAGAAACCCGCTAATCTGTTGATCGAATTTCTTGTGTTACCTTGTATAGATGCTCCACCTAATGTTCCATCTCCTCTAAAGAAAGAAAGTGATCTAGGGAATACAGCATTCGTTTCTAAGTTGTACTGATCTCTAGCAACAGTAGCAAGAAATTTTAAACTTTGGTTGTCAGTTGTAAATAGCTGAGCTGTAGCCTGTATACTATTTAGAAATCTATTGACATTTTCCTCATTAGTAGTCAGTGCTGTAGTTTCTAAAATATTAGAACCAGCTCCTCCAGCTGGAAATACACCTGCTTCATCAGCAAACAAGTCTTCCCATGGATAAGTAAATGCCTGAGCATAACCTACTGTAGTGTTCGTATTACCATTGTTGAAAAATCCTCTTTGCGAGCGCGCGTTGATATAGTTAGAACTTATATTGACATCTAACCAACTTGTCAGTTCATGTCCTACATTAGCTCTGAAAGATCCTTTTCTATAGCCTGTGTTTTGCACTATACCTTCTTCATCCTTATAGACACCACTTACGTAATAAGTTGTCTTATCAGTTCCACCTGAGAAACTCAGCTGGCTTGTAGAAAGAAGTCCAGTACCTCCATACAATTCTTGTTCGTAATCTGTAAGTCCGTTAGCAGCTAGTGCTTCTGTGCCTCCTAGTGATTCTACAACCTCTGGAGAATAAGTCCTTTGACCTAATAATCTAGTAGCGGATAAAAATCCTACATTTTGGTCAAAAACAACTTTGTTTTCTCCAGCTTTTCCTCTCTTTGTTGTTATGATAACAACACCTGCAGCGGCTCTAGAACCATAGATTCCAGAAGCTGATGCCCCTTTAAGCACTTCTATCGATTCTATATCTTCTGTTATAAGATCTGCAATTCTATTAGAAGCATCATCTTGATTCGTTGCAGTGTTTCCTCCACCTGCGGCTTGTGAAACTACGTTAGTACCAAGAGAGATTGTAGAGTTATCCATGAAGATTCCATCTACTATATAGAGCGGTTGCTGACTCCCGAATATAGAAGTTACCCCTCTTAGTTTAATAGACATTCCTCCTCCTGGTGCTCCTGAGTTAGATCTTATATCCGCCCCCTTGAGCTTTCCATATAGAGCTCCTTCCATAGTAGGCTGAGAGGTGACACCAGTCAATTCTCTAGCACCTATTGAAGCGACGGCATTGGCAAGATTACTCCTTTTGACAGAGGAGGCAAGTCCAGTGATAACTACCTCATCTAGTTTGTTCAAATCTTCAGAAAGAATAATATTGCCGTAATTGTTATCAGCAATCATAATAGTCTGAGTAGAATATCCTAGATAAGATATTTCTAGTTCAGTTGCACTGGCAGGAACGGTGACAGAATATTTCCCATCTAGATCTGTTACGGTTCCGATCGTTGTACCTTTTACATAGACAGCAGCACCTATTACAGGGATGTTGCTGTCATCGACAATAACTCCCGAAATAGTTTGTTGTGAAAAGGCAAAAGATTGACCTAGGATAAGTAGTATAACTACTATTCCTACGTTTGTAAATAGTTTTTTCATACGGTCAAATGTTTTATGAATAAATAAATGTTAGTAAAATGTATTTTTTATAGTTGAGCTATATTACTTTGGCTCTAATTTCTTAACGAAATTTATTATCATATTATGCATAGGTAACATACGTTATTTTGTACAAATATTTCTAAGACTTATCCTGTTTTCTATTCCATCGACAAGAGAAAATATACGAACAGATTCATTTATCGGTCAAAACATAGCTAATCCAAAGTAGCAAATCGATGGTAAAATACGACTGAAGTTTTATAGGAAGTGGTGGAAATGAAATGCTTAGGACAATACTAGTAGGAATTGTCTATCTGCTTAGGTTTAGCTGCGTTTTTATACGTTTTTACAATTTCCCACGCTTCCATCATATTTTTGCTCTGGAAGAAAGCTAACTTTTTGTAGTCTGTAATATCTTCTTTTTCCCAGAAGAAAGGATCACTTTCTATTTCAGTGGTTTTGACATATAGTCTAGAAACTGGCAGGATACAACTCTTCTGCATCGCGTAATAACCATTGGCTGCTATCAGTTTAATGGCCGCTTGATTTATCGTAGATTCTTGTTCCCAGTAGCTTAGATCATCCATCTTCTGACCATAGAAAAGCCTATGAGATAAGGTATGGGTTACTTGCCAGGGTAAGATGTAGTTATTGTATAATTCCTTTCCGTTATCTAAACAGCTGAGTTCATTAGCTTTTTGATTTAGATTTTCTTTAGCTTCAGAAGATAAGTTGTGATAAGAAATTAGATGAAGTTTAGCCTTGTCTCCATCACTGCCTAGTAATTCTGATGGAGTACTTTCTACTAGCATTGGCTTACTTCCTAGGTCAGGTCTATTGCTATGGTGCTCGAAAAAATCATTTACATAAGATTCAGCAATATAACTTGCTTGCTCTTCCAATTTCGGCAATTTTGATGTTTTACAAGAATAGGTAAAAATCAGATACAATATGGTGGCAATAGTATACTTCACTTCTATTTTGGTTTTTTGATATTGTAAAGATATGTCATTTATTACTATGAGAAATTATAGGTACCGTTTTCATGTCAAATTAGAGGCAAAAAATAATTTTGACAAATTTAGCATTCCATAGTCATAAAATAAAAATATCTTACTTATACATTGAAGTGGTTTAAGTCTAGACATATCAATATTACAGAAGAAGAGTTGCTTGCTAAAGCTAAAGCTGAGGAGGATAATGAGTATGCATCGGCCCTGTTTACCAGGTATCTAGAGCAGGTATACGGTGTATGTATGAAATACTACAAGGATACAGAGAAGAGTAAAGATGCCGTGATGGGTATCTATGAGCGATACCTGAAAAAAGTGAAGCAACATGAGGTAACAAATTTCAAATCGTGGCTATATGTAATGAGTAAGAATTACTGTTTAGAGAAGTTGAGAAAGGAAAATAGAGAAAGAGAAAAATTAGATAAGGTGGTTGTTATGCAATCCGAGTCGATTTTTCATCCTTATGAAGAAGATGAGAAAGAAGAGATGTTGGTCAAGCTAGAAGCTTGTGTAGCTAAACTCAAAGAAGATCAAAGGAAATGCATAGACTTATTTTATTTACAGAAGAAAACATATCAAGAAATAACAGAAGAATTAGAGCTAGGATGGAGTAGAGTTCGTTCTTTAATACAAAATGGTAGAAGAAATTTAAAAAACTGTATAGAAGCTCAGTGAAAACTATAGATACATACAAAAAAGAACTTGTAAGGAAATACATCGATGGAAGTATTACCAGCGAGGAACATCATGTGCTGGAAAAACTAGCATTGGATGATGCTATGTTATTTGACATGCTAGAGGGACTAAGTTATACAGAGACCGGTTCCGATAGCAGTCTAATAAAAAACATTAATGAATTAGCGGCTAAAATAAACGGTGCAGAAAAAAAGCAAAGTAGGAAATTGTATCAGTGGATCTCTGTTGCCGCTAGTTTAATTATTATTTTGGGATTTGCAATAGTGATCAGAAATAACATATCAGAAAATGATTATGCTAGTCAGGAAACATCTACTGATGAGACCTTTGCCAATAGAATAGAAGAACCCGAAAAGAAACTAGCGTCTAAGAAAGATCAAGATAAGGTCAGAGAAGTATTTCCAGAAGAGGAATCTTCTGTACAGCTAGAAACCAAAGATGACGCAGATGCAGATTTTGTTAAAATAGAGAAAAGTTCTTCCGCTACTAGTCCTCAAGAAGATAAAATAGAACCATTAGAACCAACTTATGATAGAGTAGAAAAGGATGCTACAAGTAATGAAGTAGAAGTCAAGGGTAGTAGATCTCAGGCTACAGATTATTATGTCGATGGAGTAAGGGTCAGTGCAGGGAGTCCTGCGAAAGATCTAGCAACTGAAGAGGAAAAAATATCTTCTACCTTACCTACTAAATCAATTTCAGATCTTGCAAAAGCTAGTTCCGAAATAGCAGAAGATCAATCCCAAGAAAAGCGAAAGAAGTCTAAGGGAGAAGAGGTGACATCATCGACTGTGGAAAAAGAAGAGCTGGCTGCTAGTAGCAAGGAGGCAGATGCAAGATCACCAATAGAAAGCATACAGGAAGAAACTGCTCCTCTTCCTCTGGATCTAGCGGAAAATGGTGTTACTAATGAAGCTATAACAAAACAAATTACAGGTGTAATCAGCGATGTAAATGGTGAACCACTTATAGGAGCAAATGTAATTCTTAGTGGTACAGAAAATGGGACTATCACGGATATCGATGGGGTATTTAACCTGACGATCGGCACTGACGATGAACTCTTAGTCGTGTCTTACACTGGATTTGATACAGAAGAAATTAATCTAGCTGGACGTACGGAAATAGAAGTTAGCCTAAGAGAAGGCGCACTACTAGATGAGGTCGTAGTTGTAGGTGCGGAGCCTAAAGTGCAGACGATGCCATCCATGGGTTTTGATTCGTTCAGAGAATATATAGATGAAAACATGGTTGTCCCAGAAGGCTGTGAAACAGAAGGCGCTACAGTGCTAGATTTCCAGATAACTGTTGATGGAACTATCCGCGATATAGTCGTCCAGAAGAGTGCAGGTGAGATCTGTGATGCAGAAGCAATTAGGTTATTGCTGAATGCAGGGAATTGGCAGACCGTCCCACCTAGGCGAGCATTTAGATCTCAGTATAGTTTTAATATCAGATAAGGAATATAATCTAAGTATAAAAACAGAATGGAAGAGCTAAAGGAATATAGAATTAATGGAACAATAGGTGCTCTACTAGACGAATACGAAAAGGCACTACATGAATTAAAAGATCTGACCAGTACTATATCAGATGATGAGCTAATAACTATAGTAGATCCCGATATTGCAGACTTAGATTGTAGGTCGATACAAACTATTTTGACACACCTAGTTTAATCTGTTTATATCTAGGTTATAGAAATAAGAAAGTGGAAAGGAGAGTCCATTGACAATAGAAAAAAGCTAAACTTATCGAGTTCTGAAGAGTAAAAGCTTGCAATTGATGATATGTTTAGTTTTAATGAATCTATTTTTGTATAAAATCCCGATATCCAACTTTTCGAACTTGATCCAAGTAATAAAATAGAAACTCGCTGGGGGCAACTATTTGATGTCGAACAAATATTCTCTCATGCAATAGTTAATGTATAAAACATAGAAGGCAGATAGAAAGATTTATAATTAAACTGGAAGGGCAGACTAGTAAGTAATGAAATAATAGGAGGAAGGAAGTATCTAGGTGAACTTTTAGATCTCAGAATAGTTGAAATATTAGCTTAAAATTAATTAGGGAAGAGATACTAATTCTAGTAAGATTGTACGTTATGAAGCTACAATTTTGTACTAATTTATTAGAATCAATTTATGATATTGTTTATTTTTCAGTACTTAAATAAATCTGTTTACAATATGAAGTATTCAAACCTTATGATAGGAGTAGCCTTGCTTTCAGTAGGCGTATTCTTAGGATTCAAAATAGATAATTATGAATCTTTAATTTCTGAAGAAGACAAATCTATAATAGAAACAGCTGCTGATGATAATAAGGAAGCCGAAAACGACAGAACCTCTATAAGTTCGCAGCGAACTACTGCGAGCAATACAGATATATCGAAGATGACGGATGCGGAACTAAGAACGATACAATTGTTCGAGAATGCAGCGCCATCTACCGTATTTATCACGACCTCAGATCTGCGGCAGAATTATTATTCTATGAAAGTAACAGAGACGCCTAGAGGTAGTGGAACAGGATTTATCTGGGATAAGGAAGGACATATTGTTACAAATTATCATGTTATAGAAGGCAGTTCTAAAATAACGGTGATGTTATCAGATCAGACCACCCATGAAGCAGAATATATAGGTGGCGAACCTAACAAAGATCTAGCTGTGCTAAAGATAGGAGCACCTATAGAAAAACTCATACCCATCGGTGTTAGTAATTCTTCTGATTTAAGGGTGGGACAGTCAGTCTATGCTATTGGAAATCCTTTTGGGCTAGACCAGACCTTGACTACTGGCGTAATAAGTGCTCTGGGAAGAGAAATAGAGAGTAGAAGTGGAAGACCTATAAGAGATGTTATACAAACGGATGCTGCCATTAATCCTGGTAATTCTGGAGGCCCGTTACTAAACTCTTCAGGAAATTTGATAGGTGTAAATACGGCAATCTACAGCCCATCGGGAGCCTATGCAGGAATAGGGTTTTCTATTCCTAGTGATGTGGTCAACTGGATAGTTCCAGATCTTATAAGCTATGGTGAAGTGAGAAGACCCTTACTAGGAGTAGAGCTTATTCCAGATCAGCAGCATAAGGAAGCTGGGGCAATGATCAAAGCAGTATCGCCTGGTAGTCCAGCAGAAGAGGTAGGACTAAGAGGGGTTAGGCGGACGAGGGATGGGAATTTTGCCTATGGTGACATAATTAAGGCTATCAACAATAAGGAAGTCAAATCTAATAATGATCTAATATTATGTCTTGAACAATACGAACCTGGTCAAGAAATAAAAGTATATTTCGAAAGGTTAGGTGAGCGGAAGGAAACTAGTTTGGTGCTGAGCTCTTCTATCCAATAACTAATATGAATTTAGAGAAAATATTGTACTGGATATCCACAGCGATAATGTGTGGCGTATTTGCTTTTTCTGCCATGATGTATTTTACTAAATATGAGATGGTAACTGGCTTTTTTGAACATCTAGGATTTCCTACTTGGATCATATATCCACTTGCCGTTGCTAAAGTGCTAGGAATTATAGCTGTTCTAGTAAAAAAATCAAGAGTTCTTCTAGAATGGGCTTATGCAGGATTTTTCTTTGATGCAATATTAGCAACCGCTGCGCATCATTATGCCGGTGATGGTGTAGCTATAATGTCCATTATGGCTGTTATAGCAACTGTAGTTTCGCGCTTACTATACGGGATAGTTTATTTGAAATAAAAATACCAACAAGCGATAGACTTGGCAGCTTTTTGTACTTTTATGTAAAATAAATGCACTCTAATAAACAAATTATAGAAGCTATGAAAAATAATATACTAACATTTGCTATGTTTTTGGTTGTATCTGTACTACTTGTATCATGTAGTTCTAAGCCAGACAGACCTGAATCTGTGTTAGGCGAAAGAGCTGTTACACAGTCTACAGCACCGGCTGCACCAGCAGCAGGGGTAAACCCTAATGTAAAACATTATACCTGTCCTAATAATTGCGCAGGGAGTGGGGGAGATGCAGCAGGGACCTGTCCTACATGTGGTACTGCTTATGCTCATAATGCTGCGTACCATAATGCACCAGCAGGTAATACACCGTCTACGACATCACCTCAAATAAGTACTTCTAACCCTTCCGTAAATTCTTCTGTACTAGGTGATAATGGTGGACTGAATCCTACAATTGCTACACCTCCACCAAGTACTCCTGAGCCAGCTCAGAATGCTGCAGGTGTATGGCACTATACATGTAGTAATGGTTGTGCAGGCGGAGGAGGTTCAGCTACTGCATGTGCATCTTGTGGTTCTACACTAGCTCATAATTCTACCTATCACAATTAATAAATTAGATATTTTTTGTAAATTCATAGAGAAAGGAATCAAGTACTTGATCTTATCGAATTTAAAAGGAAAAAATGGACAATCCTAAAATATTAATTATTGATGATAGATCTTTCGATCGGATACTTTATAAAGAGTTATTAGGGGAAGAATCGTATGATTTTGATGAGTTAGATGATGGAGATAAGGTCATGGCCTACTTAGCGGAAAATCCTAATCCAGACCTAATCTTACTTGACTGGCAAATGCCTAGAAAAGGAGGGTTAGAGACGTTAAAGTATATAAAACAAAAGAATTATAACGAGAATATTCCTGTAATTATAATTACAGGACAGAAAGATGAGGAGGTACTGAAAGAAGCTTTTGATGAAGGATGTATAGACTTTATACATAAACCTGTTAATCAAATAGAACTCGCCTCAAGAGTACAGAATGTTCGAAAGTTGTATAATGCCCAGCGTTTACTAAGACAGCAGAAGAATGAGTTGCAAGAGCTAAATGATATTATCAAAATACAAAAAGACGAACTGAAAGAATCCTTACTTATTAAAAACCAATTAGCTGAAGCTAAAGAAGCTAATCTTAGTAAAGAAATAGAAAATAAGAATAGAAAAATGGTATCTCAGGAAGTAGATGTAACAAAAGTTATGAATAACCTGAACAGTATTAAGAATGATATAGCTAAGTGTACAGAAGATGCCAAAGAAGTAGATGCTGAAGGAAAGCTTAGTCGTAGGTTGAAATCTATAGAAAGGAATGTAGAAGATGTATTATCATTCATTAACTCAAAAGATGATTTCAAGGAATTATTTGAAAATATAGATCCTGATTTCTATAAAAAACTATCTAAAATTAATCCAAAGTTGACCCCACTAGATCTAAAGCACTGTGCTTATATCAAAATGAATGTAGATAACTACGAATTGACTCAAATTCTCAATATAGAGATGAAGAGTATACAGATGACAAGGTATAGACTGAAAAAGAAATTAAAACTTTCTGAATCACAAACCTTGAGAGAATTTATATTCGGATTATAATTATAAAGTAGGAAGATAACTCTTCTGCAACCAGAAATCGTCAATAGACTTTATTAGATCAAAAAAGTCCATAATACTCAATGGCTTTGTCAAGAATGAATTTGCACCAGCCGCATAACAATCGTGAATATCTTGTTGTAATTTAGAAGTTGATAGAATAATAACAGGTATTACTTTTGTTTTTTCATTTGATTTGAAATATTGTAAAACCTTTTTACCATCCACCCTCGGCAGGTTTAAGTCAAGTATAATTAGATCAGGAAGTGAATCTTCGGCTAAGGTGTCTACTTTTTCGATGTATTCGATAGCTTGTTCACCGTCAGTAAATATATCTAAATGAATATCTATATCATTTTCTTTTAAAGCTTCTTCAAACAGCTTTATATCTCCGTCATTATCCTCTATCAGTAGTATTCTTTTCTTCATAATAACTATAAACTACTTTTTTTGAGTTTATTAAAGTTTGTTAATTTTATTATTCCCAAATTTACATTTTTAAGACTAATATTATGATGTATTGTCACCTTTTTTTGTATCAACAAATATCCTACAAGTAGCTATGATTTGTCTACACTTGCAAGGGAAGAGAAATAATAAATGAACTACCTTTCCCCAATTCCGATTCTACATTTATGGTTCCCCCAAGTCTTTCTACTATTTTTTTACAAATTGTTAAACCTAGGCCAGTTCCTTCATACTGTTCTGGACTGTATAGTTTTTCGAAAATACCAAATATCTTTTCTTGGTGTTCTTTTCTAATACCTATACCATTGTCAGAAACGGTTATACTAAGATAGTTGTTTATTTCTTTTCCTTCTATTGTTATCTTAGGAATACCGTTTGGTTTCTGAAATTTGATAGCATTCTTAATAAGATTTTGAAACAATTGCATAAGCAAAGTTGTATCACCCATAATTTCTGAAGGCATTTCTTTTATAACAATTTGAGCACCTGAATCATTTATATCAGAAATCAGTTCTCTTTTCAATCTATTTATAAGCTGTTCTATATTTAAGGGTTTCATCTTGAGTTTCCAAGTATTTACCCTAGAGAAATCGAGGAGGTCATCTATCAGAAGTTGCATATTATGAGAAGAGGACAGAATGATATCTAGAAAGGATTTTTCTTTATCTTCTAGTTTAGAATAGACCTTATCCTTCAGTAAGTGTGCAAAGCTTGATACGGACCTAAGAGGTGCTTTTAGATCATGAGACGCTATATATGCAAAGTTTTCTAATTGTAGATTAGAGTCAATATATTTTTCCAACTCTTCATTCTTTTTGTTAAGAACCGTAAGTTGATCATTTATGATTTTTTCTTGTTCTAGTCGCTTTGTTATATCTCGGTAATTCCGTACGATAAAGTTTTTATCTTCTATTTTGAATATTTTATGTGATGATTCTATAGAAATATTAGGCGCTCCTTTTTGCTTCAATGAAATCTCAATATTTAAATCGCCATTTCGAAAAAAGTGTTCGAGGTTTTTATCAATAGATTCTTGATTATTTCCATGAAATATATTTGTGGATGGGTTTAATACAGGATATATTTCTTTTTTAGTTATAAGACTCTTTTCCTCATCACCTGACATACCTTCCATAATAGAATTTCTAACAATAAGTTTAGGGTTTTGCAACTTATTAGATTCTATATTATCAAACTGAATAACATCTATTCCATCCGATGAATTTTGTATAATCGCTTCATATATCGCTGTTTTTTCTGTTACCTTTTCATTTGCAATAATGACGGCCTTTCTATTTAACTCTTCTTCAGTAATATCGTGCATTATGAGGAAGGCCTCACTCTCATTTTGGAAAGTGGGTAGAATGTTGACTTTACAATAGATGTGTTCACCATTTTTAGTTTGAAATACGCCTGTGGTCTTTATTTTTTTTCCTTTTAGTATGCTACTTTTATTCTTTTCGTGGAAAACGTATATATTTTGATCAGTTACGAATGTAGATTGATCAGGGACTAAATCATGGGCGTTTGAACCTAGTAGTTCTTGTTTACTTGTATATTTTAGTTTTTCTAAGGCTGCCTGATTACAATCTATCAACTTATTTTCTTTATAATTATATATAAAAATAGGATCAAACATATTTTCATACATTTTCTCATAATAGGTTTGTGTTTTTTGTAACTCTTTTTCTGCAATTATTTTTTCTGTAACATCATTGTAGGCTAGAAGGGCTCCATCTAGTTTTCCATATTCATCAATTATTTCATTCCAGAATCCTTCTATAAAAAGTAGTTCACCTTCTGGATTAGAGATTTGAGTTTTTAGAAAATAGTCCTCAGTAGATTTTTTATTTTTTTGAAGAGTTTTAAGTAAAGATGAAGTAAAGCCTTTACTTGTGATATTAGATAGATTGGAGTGATATATCTCGTTATCTTTTTTCTTATGAATCTCTTCTACTCGCTTATTACTGAATAGAATATTACCTTCTTTATCTATCTGCAAAATGGCAGAAGGAGATGTTTCTACAAGCATCTTATATCTTTTTTCACTTTCAGTAAGTGCCTGTTCTTTGAATTTTTTTTCAGTTATATCTATAGATACCTCTAGACAACCTATAATCTCACCCATTTCGTTCATCACTGGAGAATAGGTATTTTCAACATAAGCATCATGCCTCTCCTTCATTACTCCTGAATAATGGACAGTATCTCCTTCGAATACTTTATTGAAGTATAATTTCCTCCATTGATTTAATGTATCTCGATCTATTAGATCGTGTAAGCTATCTCCTATCTTTAATTTTATACCATAAGCTTTGAAATCTTTAATCGCTTGTTTATTGATTGCAATAATATCCATATTCTTATTAATGGCATAGATACCATTAGGAGTACTATCTAGTACGGCCTTAAGTGTAGCCTCTCTATTGATAAGTTCTCTTTCAGCTTTTCTTTCCGCAGTGATGTCAGAAGCGCTTTCTATAAATCCTATTATATTATTTTGAGAATCAATAATCGGTTCGAAGGATATAATGAGCGTGTATTTATGTCCTCTTATAGTTGTATCTATTTCATGTGTTACTGTTTCCCCCTTAAGTGCTTTTGAGTAGTAGTTCTTTATATTGTATTCTAGTTTTTCAGGTGGGTATATATTACGTATATTTTGTCCTACTTTTATATTTTTATTAAGTAACAGCTTATGATTTTTTATTGCTGATTTATTTATATTTATAATATTAAGATTAGTATCATAGGAGATGATCTTTCTTTTAGTGCTATTGAGGATTGCTTGAAGGGTTGATTGCTTTTTTATTAGCTCATGCTTAGCCTTTACTCGTTCAGTGACATCATTAAATACAAGAAGGATTCCTTTAGGATTATTCTCCTGATCTTTTAGTATTTTCATTTTACCTTCTAGAATGAAAATTTCACCTGTTTTGTGGATAGCTCTATATTGCGCTTGTATTTCTTTACCACTCTTTAATAATTGTTTTAAGTCTTTTTCGAAAAGCGTTATATCTTCTTTGTGAATGTAATCTGATGCTTTTTTCTTATCAAATTCTCCCTTTTCATATCCAAATATTTCTACAGATACAACTGAAGAAAAAATTATTTCCCCTTTCAGATCTAACTGCACTATTCCTGAAGGTGAAGTTTCTATAAGGGACTTATATTTTATTTTTGTATGGCTTAGTTTTCGCTTTGATTCTATTTCTTCTGTAATGTCATATAAGGTGAATACACTATTTACATATTCTCCTTCGGGGCTGAAAACCCCTTGAAGTGAACTATTAAAATGCACTATGTTTTTATCTTTTTTTATGAGCTTGCCTTGGAAGGATATTTTATCGACTTCTCTACCAAGAATTTTTTTACTCATTTCGACCGTTTCCTGTCCATAGTCAGGATGAATAAGGTCGGCAATAGTCATCTTACTTATTTCAGAATTAGAATAGCCTGTGAGTGCAGAAAAAGCTTCATTAGCATAAAGTAGCTTGCCATATTTTACTTCTACAATTCCGAAAGTATTATTATCTACAACACTTTTCCATTTAAATTCAGAATTTGCTTTTAGGCTTTCATTTAGTTTCTGTAGATTTATTCTAGGATTTACTTTTTCTACTTTTACATAATTACAGAATTGTACAATAGGGATACTAAGTTTCTTATAATTAGCCTTGTTTTCGTTTTTCTCTTTTTTACCTAAGATAAAAACAAAATTTTCAGTTATGTGGTAGATGTAATAATCTGTACACTTTCGATTTAATGCTGTATTAATCTTATCCCGAAGTTTACTTTTTTCGGTAACATACTTATCCACTTTTGTCTTCTTGCAAAGCTTAAAAATTTCTTTTAACTTTTTCTGCGATCTAGCTTTTTTGAAACTCGAGATATCGTAGAATACACTATCATCAAATTTGATTATTCCTTCTTTTATTGATATGGAAAAATCTTTTGCAAGAGATTCTAGAAAACTGGATATATTATTATCTACTTCTTTTCTCGGGTCCCAAGAACTATACAAGTTGTTTTCTGGTATGTAATTATTAAGTTCCATTCTTTATAACAGTAGTAATTTTCTAATCCTTTAGTTAAAAATAAAAAATAGACAGGTATGTTCTATTAACTTTTTTCTTTCGAAAAATATTATTAAAATTAATCCAATTACTAAGAAGATAGATGCAGGGGATATGCTGGCTTATTTTATTATAAGTAAAAGTAATTAACTATGCTGGCTAGATTACTACAGTAGACCTACAGATAATCTACAGATAAACTACATGAGCTATGAATTTACTTTTTTTCGTTGTTTTCTTCAATTCTTTTAAGGGTATTTGTTTTGGCGGACATCTTAAAAGAAAATATCAAGATGCAGAATACAGCTAAATTTTTAATGTTAAGGAATATTCCTCTTCTTTCTATGCTTAAGGATTCTGAGATGCAATTGCTAGCAAATGAGGTGATTGTAAAGAATTATAAGAAAGATGAGCACATCTACAGCGAAAAATCGGTAATCAATTTTGTCTATATTGTAGATAATGGTACAGTGAAATTAGCACAGTCTACTGTGGATGACAAAACATTAATAAAAGATGTCCTGTATTCTCATTCGCTTTTCGGAGAAAATATATTTATTCAGAAGCAACTAAGGTCTGAATATGCTCAAGTCATGGAAGACAGCAGAATAATCGCTATTCCTTCTAAATTATTCCAAAGCATGTTTAGCTCTAATCATAAATTTGCCTTACAGGTTACACAGGTAATAATAGAAAGGTTAAAAAATATAGAAACAAGAATCCATAATTTTGTATTTCTAAAGGCTAAATCAAGAATTGCAGAATTTATCAAAAAGACAGCTAACCTTAAAGGCATTAAGATAGGTATAGATGAAGTCCTTGTTAATCACGGTATGTCTCACAAAGATATTTCTTATGTAACAGATACCTCTAGGCAGACCGTTGCAAGGGTGCTGGGAGATTTCAAAAGAGCTAATATAATTCACTTTAGTGATCGAAAGCCTGGAAAGATTCTTATAAGAAATATGGTAGCACTTAACTAAATAGATCTAGCTAATAGCTGGTTAAGTCCATACAAGTTATATTCAATTAGCTTATTTTTTTCAATATATTAAATAGATGCTATTTTAGTCAGTCATTCCAACTCCTTCGTTAAGACCTAAACCTAGAGCTTTTAAACCCATCTCTCTTAATTCAGTATGGAAACTGCTGCCATCTTTTCTTACAAGTTGACGTCCTTTTGCGTCTAGAAACAAAAGTGTAGGATATTGATTGACATTAAAAATGGTCGAGATGTCTGGTCCTTCGCCTTTCTCAGCATCAATTTTTACATTTAAAAAATTATCGTTTAAGAATTTTGCTGTAGACTTGTCAGAGAAAACCTCTTCGTCCATAATCTTGCAAGGAAGGCACCAGTCAGTATAGATATCTAGAAAAATGAGTTGATCACTAGCTTCTGCGTAGTCCAAGATATCCGAAAATTGCTGTTCAGTTTGAAAATTTACAAGCGTATCCTGTTTCTTAGTAATTACTTGTTGTTGTTTACATGAACCAAAGAGAAAAATAGCTAGAAAAATAAATAATATATTAAAATAATTCTTCATTTATAATTATTTGTAATTCAATATTTTATAAAATTAATTGAAATTATTTAATATTCTAATTTCTCTTAACTTTTTCTAATGCTTCATACTTCATTTGGAGCATATCATGTAATGCTTTGCTGATTTGCCAGCCCATTTTTCCTTCTAAGAAGCCTAAGTAGATAACATAAGATCTAAAAAAACGCCATTTTGGGCCGATATATTTCTTTAGGACAGATATGCTTTCATTTTTTTTTCCCAGACCTTCCGCTCCGAGTAGCGCATACAGCTTATATTTTTCCTTGAGGTCATTTATAGTGTCGTAAGAGTAGTGTAGTATTTTTCCTTTGTTTTTTACAATTTTAGTTCCACTAGGAATAATCAATAGCTCATGTACTGAGCTATCATTCCACCGGATACTTTCTCTATGGAAGAGTCTTTTTTTCCACTTAGCTCTAAGTTCAGAGAACCTCAAGGCTCTAGATCCGATATGATCCGTAAGTTTAAAACTATATACTGATGATTTATCTAAATTCAGATTGTTTATGGTTTCTGCCATCTCATAGGATATTCTCTCATCGGCATCTAGAGAGAGAATCCATGAATGCATAGCCTTAGAACTGCCATAATTCTTATTATTACCATAGCCTTGCCAAGGGTGGATATATGTTTTTACTCCTAGGGACTTAGCAATTTTTACTGTATCATCTGTGCTCTCTGCATCTACGACAACTATATCATTACTTACTTGTCTAGCAGATTGAATAAAAGATTCTATTTCTTTCTCCTCATTTTTAGTAATAACAACTACCGAAATCTGTTTTTCAGATTTTTCTTGCATAAGCGATAAAGTGTGGATTCAGCATAGATTCCTTATTATAAAGTAAGGGTTTCTCAGTATTATAGTCTATAACGCTTCCACCTGCATTTCTAAGTATTGCATCAGCCGCTGCTGTATCCCATTCCATAGTCGGTGCCAATCGAGGATATATTTGTGCTTGCCCTTCAGCTAGAATAAGAAATTTAAGGGAACTACCTTTTGATACTTTTTGATGTTGATCAAATTTTGAAATAAATTCGCTCGTCTCCTCATTGAGGTGAGATCTAGAACAAACTACAGTAAGGAAGGATTCATCTAATCTGAAAAATCCACTATCTACTTTAGTTGTTTCGTTATTACTTACTTTATAAGCACCCATTCCTTCCATTCCATAGAATAATGTATCTTTCGCTGGAACATAAACTATTCCTAATACAGGTCTCTGCTTATGTATCAAGGCTATATTTACTGTAAACTCACCGTTTTTCTTAATAAATTCTTTAGTTCCATCTAATGGATCAACTAGCCAGAAGTATTCATAATCTTTTCGCTCCTCATAAGATACCTGTTTGTTTTCTTCAGATATTATGGGATAGGAAGGATTCAGTTTTGCTAGATGATCACATATGATTGTATTAGCGGCGAGGTCAGCTTTAGTAAGGGGCGAGTTATCATCTTTAGCTGCAAGTTCAAAATCTACAGCGGGATCTAAATAAATTGACATGATTGCTTCTCCAGCTTTTATCGCAATAGATTTAAGTGATTCTATCTCTTTTTTTATGTTATCCATATTCGTATCGTATTATCTAGTTTGTAAAAGTAATAAATCTCTTCAAATGTTAAATATTATTATCATATAAGTTAAAATGTTGATTTACATCGTCTTATATATGGGGATAAACGTCAAATAGTTTCTGAACCATAAAATTTCATCAGTAAATATTCAATTTTGTTGGTGAAATTATTGTAAATTCGTATAACAGTCATTGGGTGTCTGTAATTTCGTTGCCTTGTCGAACAATCTTTTCGACAAGGTTTTTTTATTTTGTTACTTTCTCTCAGAAAATTCTTATTATACGTAAGATCAATACAAACTGGATGAGACTATTGTTTGGATTACTTTTTATTTTTCTGTCATCAACTATTGCCTCTGGGCAGCAAGGTGAAAATAGGCATCATTATGCTATAGAAGTAAGTCTAGACACCGCTCTACATACTATTACAGGAAAGTCAGTTATAAGTTATTACAATAATACGGATTCGGATTTAAGATCTATTTACATGCATTTATGGGCAAATGCTTATTCTAACAATAGCACCCCCTTAGTTACACAGATGCTCCAGATGGGCTTTACAGATATATACTTTCAGAAAAAGGAAGAGAGAGGAAGGTATCTTAATATTAATTTCTCGGATCTTGAAAAGAATAATTTGAACATAGCTTATCAAGACGATAGTAATGAAATTCTAAAACTAGATCTGCCTAAATTATTAAAAGCAGGAGAAAGGATAAGTATACAATGTGATTTTACAATCAAGATTCCTGAATTGATATCCAGGATGGGGTATAGCAAAGAATACTATCAGATTTGTCAATGGTATCCTAAGGTGGCAAAATATGATAACCAGAGATGGCATACAATGCCATATTTGCATCTAGGAGAATATTTTAGTGATTTCGCAGATTACGAGGTTAAAATTAATTTGCCAGCTGGCTTCCAAGCTGTAGCAACAGGGACAGAGGCGATAGAACAATCTGGATATTTTACTGCGCAGAATGTTACAGATTTTGCATGGTTTGCCTCATCAGATCTCACAATAGAAGAAGAAAATATTACTATAAACGGACAATCTGTTTTCCTACAAGTTGCTAAACATCAGAAAAGTGAATCCTGGGATGAAGCGATGGACTTTCTCAAACGTTCGGTTGAATTTTATACAGAAGAAGTGGGAAGCTATCCTTATAAAGAAGCAAAGGTTGTTCTTTCAGATGCCGCAGGAGATAGTGGTATGGAATATCCAACCATAACGATAATTGGCAATACTAAAGAGAAAGAAATTGTAGATCACCTTATTGCTCACGAGGTAGGTCATAACTGGTTTTACGGTGCAATATCTTCTAATGAGAGAAGATATCCTTGGATGGATGAGGGTATAAACTCCTTCTATGATCACAAGTATCACAAGAGGTATTATAACAAATTTCCTTATGATAATTCTGTTCCCCAAAGACTGCGAGATGATGATAAGGATTATACATCCAGTTATTCTCTAGTAGGCTCTGTCTTACTGAATCAGATGAAAGCTGGAAAATCGGAACCGTCTGATCTTCATTCAGATGATTACTCTGCATTAAATTATGGACTAAGTGCATATGAAAAACCAGCGCAAGCTTTTAACTATTTAGAGGACTACCTGGGAGAGGCCTTGTTTAAAGAATGTGTAAAAACCTATTACCAAACATATAAGTTTGGCCATCCTTCGCCTCAAAATATGCAGGATATATTCGAAGAGATAAGTAACAAAAATTTAGATTGGTTTTTTCATGGATTCATCTCTAAGGCTGGAGCAATGGATTATGGTATAACTAAGATAGATAAGGAAACATCGACCATCACTATAGAAAATAACGGAACGATCCAAGCGCCAGTAAAGATTTCTTTTTTTGATAATGATAAGCTTGTAAGAGAGGAATGGATAGCAGGATTTTCTGATGAGTACGCTTATAAATACGAGTTAGAAAATTTTGACAATCTGAAAATAAATAGAGGACATTATACGCTAGATGTCAATAGAAGAAACGACTCCTATAAGACGAGTGGTATTTTTAAATACAGTAAAAAGAAAAAGCTTTCTTTATTTGGAGGTATTAGAAATGCTGAGCAATCTGAAATTTTTTATTCACCTTATTTTTCAGCTAATTCCCATGATGGCTTTTCTCTAGGGTTAGGTTTTTACAATTCGATTTTGCCAGCGAGTAAATTTAAATATTTTCTTGCTCCAGCATATGCAACAGCTTCGCAGCAAGTGGTAGGACTGGCGAAAGTATCCTACGATATATTACAGCAAAGCGGCAAATTTAGGAAGGGAGTCCTTTCACTTAGCCTTAAGAGATATTCTTATAATAGTAACGAAGAGAATGATTTTGACTTGCAGTATACCAGAGTAGTACCCGCTTTTCGCTTGTACCTCAATAGTGAAAACAAAAAGAGGTTGACAAACTATTTTCAGTTTAGATCTATCAATTTGTTTGAGGATGTAGCGTCTTTTTCTGATACTGAAATAAGTTTCAGTAGCGAGCATAGTGCTATCCAAGAGCTTAGTTATGTTCGTTGGTCACAAGATGGTTTTTCTCCTTATAGATGGGATATCGCTTTGGAGCAGCAGAGCTATAAGTCATTTGATGATCAGAATTCGTCTTATGTCAAATTAAGTTCTTCGTTTGATTATTCTTACTTATACAAAAAGGATAAAAGATTTTTCTTCAGGATGTATGGAGCTTACTTTTTATATAATTCTATGAGAGAGTCAGGTAATTTTTCTAGTAGATTTTCTCGTGGTAGCATAGCTCTGATGAGTCAAGGATTCAATGATTATAGATATGATGACTTTTTTGTTGGAAGGAATAATCAGAGTGGATTTAGTTCTAGACAGATAGCCAATAACCAAGGAGGCTTTAAAAATGCTTTGACAAGTGCTTTTAATATAGGACAGTCTAACGACTTTGCAATTGCGATGAATCTCAAGATGGATATGCCATTTAAGATTTTGCCATTTCCAGTAAGGCCTTACTTAGACTTAGGATACTACTCCTCTAAAGCGAGTGTACTAGATCCATTTATAGGAAAGTTCCTATATAGTGGTGGATTCGCGATAGAATTAGGAGATGGATTTATGGGTATATATATCCCAGTCATCAATTCTTCAGATATTTCTAACATCTATTCCACACAGACTTTTCTTAGTCGTATCAGTTTTAGTTTTAATCTTAACAAGTTAGACCTATGGGAAGTCTCAGAAAATCTCAACTTCTAAGAAAGAACCTATTATGCTTTTAGATACTTAGCAAGCGCTTTATCTAGTTGCTCAGGAGTTTTATAACCTACGATCTTATCTAATACTTTCATGTTTTCATCTAGAATAACAAGACAAGGATAACCTCTTACTGCAAAGTAACTAGATAACTGGTGCTGAGAATTTCTACGCTTAGCTTTGGCAGGATCATATCTTGGATTGGCATATTGCTTACCCATAAAACTTATCTCATCATTTCCTTCAGCATTGAACTTTACAGCATGGAAATTCTTACTTATTTTGTTGATTACATCAGGATCAACAAATGTTTTTTTATCCATCATCTTACAAGGACCACACCAGGGTGTATATACATCTACTAATACAGGCTTAGATTTTTTCTTAACTAGAGTCTCAACATCGTTTAGAGATACCCAATTTATTTCTGTGAAATTTTCTGGTTCAGCTTGCTTACAAGAAGTTACTGAAAACATAATGCAAAGGGCAAGGGCAAAGGAACTTGTAAAAGATAGAATATTTTTCATACTTAAAATCATATTAAATTATATTGTAATATATAAATATATAACTAATATAAAGTAAACTGTAAGCTTACCTACTTTTAATTAATAATTTTAAATAATATATAACAGTTTTTATCGTCTAACGATACCTTTCTGCGGTGATCTTAGCAATATTTACAATTACTTCTATTGCTTTCATCATGGACTCTAAGGGTACAAACTCATATCGACCATGGAAATTATGTCCTCCAGCAAAAATATTGGGACAGGGTAGACCCATGTAAGAAAGTAGAGATCCATCAGTGCCTCCTCTGATAGGAGTGGTAATAGGCTCTATGCCGGCTAGGGTAATAGCTTCTCTAGCTATATCCACGATATACATAACAGGAGCAATCTTTTCTTTCATATTATAGTACTGATCTGTCATCTCTAGATCTACAATCTGCTTATTATGTAGCTTGTTTATCTTATCAACACAGGCTTGGATGTTTTCCTTTCTTTGGGCAAATTTGTTCTTATCGTGATCTCTGATAATATATTGCAAAACCGTTTTTTCTACAGAGGCTTCCATATTGTACAAATGATAAAATCCTTCGTAGCCTTCAGTTTTTTCAGGAATTTCTTCTGAAGGAAGTAGCGATATAAACTGATTAGCTAGAAGTATAGAATTAAGCATTTTATCTTTAGCAGATCCAGGATGGACTATCTTTCCATTAAAGGTAATCGTTGCTCCTGCAGCATTGAAATTTTCGTACTCTATCTCACCTATCTGACTGCCATCCATTGTGTAGGCCCACTCCGCACCAAATTTTTCTACATCAAACATCTTGGCACCCTTACCGACTTCTTCGTCTGGTGTAAAACAAATCTTTATCTCGCCATGTTTGATTTCGGGATGTGTAATAAGGTACTTCATGGCGCTTACGATTTCCGTTACTCCTGCTTTGTCATCAGCTCCTAGTAAGGTTGTACCATCTGTTGTAATAAGTGTATTGCCTTTATACAAGTTGAGTTCTGGAAATTCTTTAGGTGATAGAATTATATTTTCTTCTTTGTTAAGTATGATATCCTGTCCTTGATAATTAGGATGTACTTGTGGCTTTACATTAGCTCCAGTAAAATCAGGACTTGTGTCTATATGTGCAACGAACCCTATAGTAGGCACTTCATAATCTAGATTAGAAGGAAGGCATGCTGTTATATAACACATATCATTAAGTAAGACATCTTGCATGCCTATCTCCGTAAGTTCTTGTTCTAGTACTTTTGCTAAGTCCCATTGATTAGAACTACTAGGAAAATCTGGATTGTTGGGATCAGATTCTGTATCTATTTGTACGTATTTGAGAAATCTATCTAGAACCTCCTGCATGTTAGGTATTATTTTTATCAAGTGTGTGTAAAAGTAGAAATTAGTATTATTATCTATGTAAAATTAAGGTGAAAGTCTATCCATAGTCCAAGAATTTTCTGACTTAGAATACAGTATTCTGTCATGCAACCTATTTGGACGTCCTTGCCAAAATTCTATGTATTCTATTTGTATGTGATATCCACCCCAGTGCTTAGGTTTTTCTATAGTTTGGTGTTCTTTATATTTTTCAGTAAGTTGTTTTAGCTTTTTTTCAAGTACGCTTCTATCTTCGATGATTTTACTTTGATCAGAAACATGAGCACCTAGCTGGCTACCATGAGGTCTCGATTGGAAATAGGCTGTAGATTTCTCTTCAGTGATACGAGTTGCCTTACCTTCTATACGAATCTGTCTTTCTAGTTCTAGCCAATTAAAAACTACAGCTACATTAGGGTTAGTTGCTATCTCTTGAGCTTTTCTACTTTCGTAATTGGTATAAAAAATGATACCTTTCTCATCTATCTCTTTGAGGAGTACGATTCGTGCAGATGGTCTTCCCTGATCTGAGATAGTAGCTATACACATGGCATTAGGTTCTGGTACCTTTGCCTCTATTGCTTCCTTTACCCATTTTTCTAGCTGAGTAATCGGATTGCTGAGGGTATCTGTTTTTGACAGGCTACCTTTCTTATATTGCTCCCTCAGATTTGTAATATCCATTATTTAGTTTTTAGGGGTACTTGTAAATAATTTGCTTGTAAATCTCTTCATATTAAATGCTAGCCAGTACATGACTGGTACAACAACTAAAGTAAGAAAAGTTGCAAAGCTTAATCCATATACAACAGTCCAAGCCATAGGGCCCCATGTGGCTGCATTATCTCCTCCGATAAAATATTGAGGATCTAGGTCTGATACAAGGGTAAAGAAATTAATATTGAATCCTGTGGCAAGAGGTATTAAACTTAGCACGGTAGTAATTGCTGTAAGCAAGACAGGTCTCAATCTTACCGATCCACCTTCTATTATGCCTTCTTTGACCTCTTCTTTTGTCATCTCCATCATAGAATCATAGCCACTAGATTTTCTCTTATCTGCAATCAGCATATTGATATAATCTATTAGTACGATGGCGTTATTTACTACGATTCCAGCAAGTGATATAATGCCTATACCACTCATAACAATATAGAGATCAGACCCGTCCATAACATAGCCTAAAAATACGCCTATTGTACTGAATAGGATAGATAATATTATTATGAAAGGACTTATAATAGAATTGAACTGTGCAACGAGGATAATGAAAATCACAAAAATCGCTACCATAAAGGCACTAGTTAAAAAGCCCATATCTTCTGCCTGTTGTTCTTGTTGTCCAGTGAAGTCATAGCTCACATTATCTGGCATATCGATCTCTTCTATCTTTTCTTTTAGAAGATCTACAATTTCATTAGAGTTATAACCTTCTGTAACATTAGAAAAAATAGTAATCACCCTATCAGAATCTTTTCTTTTAATAGAACTGTAAGTAGAGGAATAATCGTAATCAGCTACAGCAGAAATAGGTACTTGTACAATCCTTCCGTTAGCTGGATTTCTAAATGTAATTTTCTGATTCATAAGATCAGTTATAGAATTTCGGTTCTCTTCTTTCATTCTCACCATTATTGGATATTCGTCTTCTCCATCCTTAAACTTAGATACTTCTTTTCCGAATAATGCTGTACGTACCGTAGATGCAATACTTAGTGTGGATAGCTCATATCTACGTGCAGAGGCTCTATCTATATTTATACCTAATTCTGGTTTTCCTAATTTGACATCTGTCTGGAACTCATCTACTCCTGGTATTTCTAAACTCTTAAAATAATTGAGCACCGTCTGGGACATAACGATAAGAGAGTCTAGATCCGATGATTTCAATTCTAAATTTATAGGCTTTCCTGCAGGGGGGCCACTGGCGTTTTGGTCTACAAATAAACTTACGCCTGGCATTCCCTTTGTCGCTTCTCTTATATCCGCCATAACATCCTTAGTAGATATTTTATTCGCCTTATTGCCTACTTCATGTCGCTCATCTTCCTTTACAAAGGTTACAGTTATTCTTGCTTTGTTAGGTGTAACTCCAGGCTCTGGAGGGGAGTTAGGATCTGAAGTGTTTTCTCCTATTTGAGTAAGTACAGACTTGACGATGTGTCTTTTGTCTTGGATAACCTCTTCTATTTTAGCTTCTACAATTTTAGTTACTTCATCCGTTTCTTTTATATCTTTTCCTAGGGGCAGATCTACGAATACATTTACAAATACGGGATCTGGACTAGGGAATAGTTCTACCTTAGGTGCATTGTTTTTCAGCAGATTTAGAGCAAAAACTAAAAGCACAAAGGTTCCGATAAAAATGAGGATGGGAAAAAATCCTGAAAGGGACCTTCTTATAAATCGGTTATAAGCTCTTTCTAATTTAGGTAGAAATTTTTGTTGGAAAATATAAGAACCTGGCTTGAAAATAAAGTGGTTTACCAATGAGAGAATTAGTACAAATGCTATAATATTTCTTAACCATTCTACTCCCGCTATGTGAGCGCCTACAGAGAGGATGAGTAAAATTATACTGGCTATTAATAAGTTAATAAGTGATCTTTTACTTCCTGCTGTAGCTCTAGTTTTAGCCTCTACTTTCATAAACTTAGATGTGAAAACTGGATTTATAACTAAGGCTACAAATAGTGAAGAACTCAGCACGATAATTAAGGTAATAGGAAGGTATTTCATAAACTGCCCCATGATGCCTGGCCAGAATGCTAGAGGTACAAATGCTGCTAGGGTAGTGGCAGTAGATGCGATGATAGGCATGGCGACTTCTCCAGCGCCTGCCTTAGCTGCTGTTATGCCATCATAACCATTATCCATATATCTATATATATTTTCCACGACTACAATGGCATTATCTACTAGAAGTCCTAATGCAATGATTAAGGAAAATAGTACGACAATATTCATAGTAGTTCCCATGATGGAAAGTATAAGAATACCTGTCAACATTGAAAGCGGGATCGCTATTCCTACAAATGCTGCATTTCTAAGACCTAGGAAAAATAATAGAATCAGAACTACAAGTATAACTCCAGATATGATACTATTTTCTAGGTTGTTTACTTGGTTTCTGGTATCTATGGATAGATCGTTGAACAAAGTGATATTGATTTCGTCGGGAAGATTCTTTTCGGACTCCTCTAGAAGTAGGTTAATCTTATCAGATGCAGATAGTAGATTTTCTCCTTTCTTTTTTATGACATCTAGGGAAATTACTGGAGCACCATCGACTCTTGCTATACTTGATTGTTCTTGCCACGAATAATCTATTTCTGCGATATCTTTAAGATAGATAGGTCTTTGATTTTCACTTTTTACAATGATATTATTTAGTTCACTTACTTTTTCGAATTGGCCTACAATTCTTACGGCTCTCTTATATCCATTGTTGAGTAATTCTCCAGCAGACATAGTCATATTTTCTGAGGCAACAGCATTCTCTATGTCTTGAAAAGATACTTTGGTACTTTGCATTCTGGTAACGTCCACATTTATATTTACCTCTCTTTCGCTGGCACCTTTTAGATTTACTTTAGATACTTCTTTTAGGGATTCTATTTTGTCTTGTATATATTCAGCATGGTTTTTTAGTTCTTCTTTGTTGAATGGTCCAGATACATTGACAGTCATGATCGGAAGATCTGTAAACTTTATTTCTAGTACTTCTGGATCTTGATCTAAGTCTTTTGGTAATTCATTTTTAGCTTTGTCTACTGCATCTTTTATTTTTCTTACGGCGTCTTCCATTTCTATTTCAGAAATAAACTCGGCTATGATAACGGAGAAATCTTGTACTGAAGAAGAGCTTACAGTTTTTATTTCGTTTATAGATTCTATTTCTTTTTCTAGAGGTCTTGTTATCAGATTTTCTATCTCTACCGCTGAGTTACCAAAGTAAGGTGTATTGATAAATATTGTAGGTAGAGAGGCATCTGGATATTGTTCCTTCGGCATGTTTATATAAGACTGTACACCGAAAAGTAGAATCATAAAGGTCAATAGGAAAATACTAGTTCTGTTATCAACCGCAAAACTTGTTAATCGAAATTCTCTAAGGATACTTTTTATTTTTTCCATGTTTCGGGGTACTTATTTTACTAAAGCAATAAGGTTTCCATTAGATAGTGATCTTGCGCCATCTATGATTACTAAGTCATTTACTTGTAATCCTTCTTCTATAACTATTTTGTTTTCATAGCTTTCTCCAAGCACAACATTTACTTTTTCTGCAACCATGTGGCTATCTTGTTGTCTGGCTAGAAATACATATTGTTTTCCATTAACATCCTCTTGTACTAAATCAGAAGCTAAGACTATTGCCTCAGCCTTGGAGTAATTATTGATTTTTACTTCGGCAAGTAAGTTTGGCTTTAGCACTCCATTTTTATTATCTGTATTTACTTCTATTTTGAATGTTCTGTTTGTAGGATCTATAGATCTTCCTAGCATAGTTATCCTAGCATTAAGTTCTTTATCTAGAGCAGGAAAGTATACAGAAACCTGATCACCTTTTTTTACAGAACCTAAATAATTTTCTGGCAGGTCCGCAACGATTTTGACTTTCCTAGTATTGAGGATGGAAACTATTGGCATGCCTGGTGAAGTCATCTCCCCAGCCTTAGCAAATTCCATATCTATATATCCACTTATAGGTGCATAGATGTTTTTCTTATTCAATTGGAACTTAATAGTCTCCATACTTTTTTCTAATCGTTCTTTGTTATTCTTTGCCTCTAGGAGTTGTATTTCAGATCCTATGTTTTGTTTCCACAATCTATCCTGCCTTTCATAGACTGTTTTGGCTAAGCTATAGGTAGTTTCTATTTCAGCTAATTGTTTTTCTAGAGATTCTAGATCTACGCTAGCAAGGAGTTTTCCTCTTTTTACATAATCCCCCTCTTTTACATATATATTAATAAGTCGTCCTCCTACTTCGCTACTTGCATTGACATAATCCTCAGAAACTACATTTGCTTGTATATCTACGTACTTGTCAAAAGCTTCTAGCGTTATAGTGTCTAAAGTCACTAAAGTCTTCTTTTTGACTTTAGGAGGTTCTTCTTTTTCTATTTCAGCTTCTAGCTTTTCTATACTAGTTTTCAATTCTTTTAGCTCCAGTTTCTTCTTAGTTAAGATTTCTTTTTTATTTAAGTTATCTTCAAGCGTTTGCTCTTGCTTACAAGCAGAAATAATTAGGATGGCTACAAAAAAGAGTATGATTGATTTTGATCTAGTTGTGTACATTGTAATTTTTTTCAAGAGGTAATTTATAAGGTTCCTTGAGCTATTTCTATGTCTGTTTTTGCAATTAGTAGGTCGTAGAGGGCATTGATATATTTTCCTTGTGCCTCGAATAATGAGGATTCAGCCTGAGTAATTTCTAAGCTGGAACCTACACCTTCTTTGTATTTAATAAGTGTTTTATTGTAGATGTCGTTCGTTATTTCTAAACCTCTGATTGCGTTATCTAATGATCTTTTTGCGTTGAGATATAATAATTTGGAATTTCTGATTTGCAATTCTACACCTTTTTCAAACTGTGTTTTTTCTATGTCAGCTTTCTCTATTGTTATCTCTCTTTGCTGTATTTGTGCTTTCTTTTCATTTCCATCATAGATAGGTATATTCAGAGATATTGCTGCAAAAGCATTAGGGATTAAACCAGCCTCAGCTCCGTCGAACAAGTTATTTCTCTGAAGTGAACCTGCAACCCCTAATCTACTAGTTAGGCTAGGTAGATATGCTTTTTGGATTCTTTCTTTGTCGAGTTCATTAAGTTTTTGTCCCAGCTCGATTTGCTCATACTCCGCTCTGAGGTTATAGTCTATTGCCTTATCTATATTTACTTCTTGAATTCTAAATAAATTGACCAATGTTTCTAAATCCTCACTGGTATTGATTTCCTCCTCCATAGGATAGTTCATCTGAAACTTTAGCAGATTGTAGTTTATCTCTTGCAGTTGTTTTATTTTTTCTTTTTCTGTCAATAGATTTTCGACAGTTAGGTCTATTCTAGAAACATCTATTTGTTCCACAAATCCATTTTCGTAGAATGCTTGAGTCTCGTTTCTAAGGTTTACAATATTTTCAAGATTATCATTAATGATACTAGCATTTTCATCTAAGATGAGCGTATTCATGTAAGCCTTAGTTACATTGGCTTTTATTTCTTGTATGGTTATAGCTGAAGCTTTAGATGTGAGATCTTTAAATAGTCTAGCTCCTCTTAAGCCTACTAGATAAGACCCATCGAATAATAGCCAGCTGGCATCTAGTCCGCCTATCAAGCTGTGGTTAGTCTGAAAAGTAAGTTCAAAAATTTCTGGCTCGCCTAAGTCTCTTTCTGCAAGAAGTTGTTCCTGAAAAAGAACACCATAGACCGAGGGACTTATAAAGTCAGGGACAGGTGATATTACTTTTAGAAAATTATACTGATAATTTATAGATCCATTAATCTTAGGGAGTCCTATGGATTTAAATTCTTTGACACTGGCTGCTGCATTTTCTACATCTAGTGCATCTATTGCTAGCTGGTCACTGTGTTCTATTGCATACGCTATTGCTTGTTCTAGGGTAAATGACTCTTGAGCCGCAGCAAAGTTAGATAAACAGACGAGCAGTAATATGATAAGTCTATTTTCCATTTATTACATATTTGTTTTCGAGACTAGTTAATTGTTTGAGGCCTTTGTTATTGACAATGCCATGTAGATGATAGAGAATCATCTGTGCATATAGCGCTATCATAGAGTGTTCCTTTAGGGAGAATATTTCTTCGTTGGTTAACAACTCCATATTTGCAATATATAGTTTAGAGATAACAAAGGGATCTATGTTTTCTCTATATAAACCTTCTTTAATTCCTCTCTCTATATTAAGCTTTATTGTTTTTTCTATGAAAGTATGATGCTCCTCTTCGATTATCCTCCAGCTTTCTCTGTGGTATTTTTTTAGATCATAAGTAATAGAAGGTTTCATTCCCCTCATGAAAGTGTTCACATGATCTGTTATTTTGAATATGATTTCTAATGCATTCTTGGATTCTATTTCTATTTTATGGATTATCTGAGATTCTTCTTTGACATGATCTTTGACCACCTCTTTTACTAGTATATCCTTGGAGCCAACAACGGTGTAGAGCGTTTTTTTAGAAATTCCCAATTCTCTTGCAATATCATCCATGCTTACGCTCTTGATACCATATTGTAGAAATAAGGCTTTAGCTACAGTTAATATTTTTTCTTTTTGATCCATATTGATAGCAAATATATTTATAATAACTACAGGAAACTATAATTGTTCTCAAAGTTTCCATAGTTTCTATATGAATCGTATAGTTTTATACATGAATGGTAGGAAATTATGGTTCAATGGATTCTTAGAAAGATATATCTCATAGTTATTTTATGTATTTTGCGATTAAAATGTAATGAATATTGGCTACTAATCGACATAGGGTATTGGGTATGATGTCAGGCAGTTCTCTCGATGGAATAGATATTGCTTATTGTGAGTTTGTCTATAGCGATTCTGTACTAGTTGAATGGGAGTTAGGGGCAACAGCCTGCTATAAGATTCCAGAAAATGTAAAAGAGGGAATCCAGCAGTATACCAGACTTAATCCTAAAGAATTTATGCTTTTAGAACGGAGTTTTACAGCTGTATGTAAGCAAGCTGTAGAAGAATTTTTAGTAGACCATCCAGTCACTATAGATTTTATTGGTATACATGGCCAGACCTTGTTTCATTATCCAGATAAGGGCTTAAGTTTTCAGATGGGGGATGGAAAATATTTACAATATCAACTTGGGTTGCCAGTCGTTGCAGATTTCAGAAAAGAAGATATTCTAGAAGGAGGACAGGGGACACCTATGGCGCCTCTTGCAGATAAGTATTTGTTTTCTGGTTATGATGTTTATGTCAATCTAGGTGGAATAGCAAACATTACTTATTGGGAGAATGAGTCTTGTATTGCGTATGATCTCTTTCCGTTTAATCAATATTTTAATTACTATGCAAATTTAGAAGGTATGGATTATGATAAAGATGGAACTATCGGTAGATCAGGAAATCGTCAAAAATCATTAGATGAGCTGTTCCACAGTTTCTCATATTTTGACATGGAAAGTCCTAAATCTCTAGATAATAATTGGATACATAATGACTTTATTTCTAGGGTGGAAGAATCCGGGCATTCTCTGAAGGATAAAATGAACAGCTATTACCATTTCTGTGTTGAACACTTGATGTACAAATTAGCTGATCATTCTAAAAATATTTTTATTTCTGGAGGTGGTGCTTATAATACTTTTTTTATCGAACTTTTAGCAAAGGCTTGTGAGAAAGTAGGCGTAAGAGTTGTTATACCTGAATCTAAGTTGGTGGATTACAAAGAGGCAGCACTAATTGCTTTTGCAGCCAGTTGTAAATTTCTAAATAGAAGTAACTTTATAGCCGCCGCAACAGGTGCAAAAAAATCTGTAATAGGTGGGACGATATATCGATAGATGAACAATAAGAATCATCACATATTAGTAACCGGAGGTACTGGATTCCTAGGAAGTCATGTTATAAAACATCTTATATCCCTTGGGTATAAGAATATACATTCTATTTCTCGAGCATTACCTGACGAAGCTGTTCCTAGTGTTAATTATCATATATGCAATATTCTAGATTTGCCTGAACTTGAAGAATATGTAAATCAGGCAGACTATATCATCCATACAGCAGGGATCATTTCTTATCAGAAGAAAGATTATAAAAAAATGTTTGATGTTAATGAAAAAGGCACAGAAAATCTGCTCAATCTTAGTCTGCTAGCTAAGGTCAAGAAGTTTGTACATGTCAGTAGTACAGCAGCATTCGGCAATAGCGGGAAACAAGAAATAATAGATGAATCCTACATCTGGAATAACAAAAATCATTTTACGCAATATGGTCTCAGCAAGCACCTTGCAGAAATGCAAGTATGGCGAGCACAAGCTGAAGGCTTATCGACGATTATACTCAGTCCTTCTATGATGCTCGGCGCGGGTGATTGGAAAAGAGGAACTGCTTCTATTTTCAATACGATATATAAGGGTCTGAATTATTATCCCTCTGGAATTAATGGATTGGTGAGTGTCAAAGATGTTGCGGATCTTGCTTGCAAATACATGGCAAATGACATAGATTCTAATCTGTATATTGTCAATGCGGAAAATCTATCTTACAAAGATCTGTTTCGGAAAATTGCTACTGCCTTTGACAAGAAAATACCTGCAAGACCTATTCAAGGTATTAGTAAATATCTTGCTTTAGTTATAGATTTTTGGAAGAGTTTTAGTTTGAATAGAGACAGGCACCTGAGTCTAGAAAATTTACGAAATACTGAGCTTATAAAAACTTACGACAATCAAAAATTGCTCAAAGATCTCTCTTACACCTATACAGGAATAGACGAAACAGTACAAGGAGTTGTCCAGCAATATTTACAAGAAAAAAAGAAAGCTTAGTCCATTCTCTTATGAGTCATTTTCTCAGTCTGTTTTTTGAGACTGATAGACTATCAATCTTTTAAATATTACAGAAATATATATCTTTTACTTTATTCGCAGAATAATATTTTTCAGATATTTAATATTGTGAAATATAAAGCAAATTGACTACTTTATGTATGAAATCTTATTTCGTTAAACCATTAAAATTTAAAAGCTATGAGTGTAAGCACCAAGAACATCAGAAATGTTGTTTTACTTGGTCATTCTGGCAGTGGTAAAACAACCCTGTCTGAGACCATGTTATTCGAAGCCAAATCAATATCTAGAAGAGGAACAATCGAAGCAAATTCTACAGTATCTGATTATACTAACATCGAGCAAGAAAAGGGGAATTCGATCTTTAGTACCCTGATGCATGCAAGATGGAAGGATTCTAAAATTAACATTATAGATACACCAGGTTCTGATGATTTTATAGGTGAGGTAGTAAGTAGTATGAAGGTAGCAGATACTGGGATAGTTGTGATCAATGCCGCAAATGGTGTAGAAGTAGGAACGGAAATATTATGGGATTATATTCAAGATTATAATACACCAGCACTTTTTGTGATCAATCAGATGGATCATGACAAAGCCGATTACGAGGCTGCTATGGATCAACTTAGAGAGAGGTTTGGTAAAAATGTATTGCCTATCCAGTATCCTTATAATTCCGGTGTAGGGTTTAATTCTATCATCGATGCACTGAGGATGACAATGTATGTATTTACAGATGAGGGTGGAAAACCTACCAAAGAATCTATCCCTGATTCTGAAATGTCTAGGGCGCAAGAGATGCATAATGCACTAGTTGAGGCGGCAGCTGAGAACGACGAAGGATTGATGGAAAAGTTTTTTGACCAAGGTAATTTGTCTGAAGAAGAATTAGCAAAAGGACTGACTATCGCGCTTGCCAATCAAGAGATATATCCTGTATTCTGTTGTTCCTCCACAAGAAATATGGGCAGCGGCAGAATAATGGGTTTTATAAATGATATCGCACCTTCACCTGCTGATAGGCCAGCAGCTGAACTAGGAGACGGATCTACATTGACATGTAGTGAAAATGAAGCTGCAACAATATTTATATATAAGACCATATCAGAACCTAGAGTGGGAATGGTTTCTTACTTCAAGATCTATGGCGGAAAAATATCTGGAGGGGATGAACTTGTCAATCAAGATAACAGATCTAATGAACGGATAACTCAATTATATGAAGGAAATGGCAAAGATCGTACGACTGTAGATACACTGATTGCAGGAGATATCGGTGTTACTGTAAAGCTTAAAAGTACGCATAGTAATCAGACTCTCTGTAGTAAAGGGACTGAAAGAAAAATTAAAAAAATAGACTTTCCAATGTCTAGAATAAGAACTGCTATATCACCTCCTTCAAAAGGAGAGATGGAGAAACTTATGAAGGCATTACATAATATACAAGAAGAAGACCCTACATTGATATTAGAGCAGTCTCCTCAGCTAAAGCAAACCCTATTACATGGACAAGGGCAACTACACCTAGATCTAATCAAATACAGGATAGAAAAGGTGAACGGTATTACTATGGAATTTGACAAACCTAAAATTCCTTATAGAGAAACCATAACAGTAAGAGCAGATGAATATTACAGACATAAAAAACAATCCGGCGGATCTGGTCAGTTTGCAGAAGTGCATATGAGAATAGAACCTTATTTCGAAGGCATGCCTGATCCATCAGATCTGAATGTAAGGTCTAAGGATTCTGAGGAACTACCTTGGGGTGGAGTATTACATTTTTACTGGTGTATAGTTGGTGGATCTATAGATGCTAAATATATAAATGCTATCAAGAAAGGTATAAAACAAAAAATGGAAGTTGGTCCGCTTACTGGATCTTGTTGTCAGAATATCAGAGTATGCGTGTATGACGGCAAGATGCATTCTGTAGATTCTAATGATATGGCTTTTATGATCGCTTCAGCACAAGCGTTCAAAAATGCATTCGAAAAAGCGAAGCCAAAATTACTAGAGCCGATATATGATTTAGAAATACTGTGTTCTGATAATGTGATGGGCGATGTGATGGGTGATCTACAAACAAGAAGAGCTATTATTCTAGGAATGGATGCTGATGGTCACTACAAGAAAATAAAAGCTAAGGTTCCGTTAGGTGAGCTGTATAAGTACTCATCTACCTTACGATCGATCTCTCAGGGTAGGGCTAAGTTCACGAGGAGTTTTGCGGAGTATACCTCTGTAAGTCCAGAGATACAGAAGCAAATTATAGACAAGGTTAGTAGCGAATTGCAACCTGCTTAGTGAGATAATAGAATGCACTAAAGTTTAATACAAGATAATTTTTTAGACCTTATTGTTCTATTATGTAATAAATTAGGAGTGTAGGACAGACTTATTGTTTATGCTGCACTTTTTCTTTACTCCTTACAAAATGACAGCTAGGCGTCATATGTATTTTATTTGTAATAATCTATAATTGACTAAGTCTCAACTTACTAAAGAAATAAGTCGTAGGCTAGGGTCTAACTATCTATTTATTAGCAGATTAAACTATTACAGAATTACACTTTTGTAAAAGCTAAATCATCGTTTTTATATGTTAATTTTTTTTGAAATGAGGCTATAACTTCTTAAATTACATATGAACTTTAGTGTTCAAGATTAATCCAGGTTTCATTCTCATTATCTTGGGGTGGTTTTATATCACCCCTTTTTTATTGCAAATATCCATAGGAATAAAAAAAGCAACCTAGATATTGATAATCTAGACTGCCTTTATTTTATTGTTTTTACGCTTGCCTCTATGCTGAAACTGGCGCACAGAAGTGATCAAAAGCTTCCACTAAGTTTTGTGCAATCATCTGCGCTGATTTACCTTCTATATGATGACGCTCTATCATATGGACAAGATTTCCATCTTTGAATAGCGCGATACAAGGAGAAGAAGGTGGATATGGAAGCATATATTGGCGTGCTTTATCTGTTGCTTGCTTATCTACTCCAGCAAAAACAGTGTAAGCATTATCAGGTCTAACTGAATGTTGAATAGCCATTTTAGCCGCTGGTCTAGCGTTTGCAGCTGCACAACCACATACGGAATTGACTACAACTAAGGAAGTGCCAGTTGATTTTTCTAGTACATCTATTACAGCCTCTTCCGTTTCTAGGCTTTGAAAACCAAAATCAGTCAAATCTTTAGACATCGGTATAGTAAGTTCTTTTGGATACATATCTTTCTTTATTTTGTATAAAAATATTAATACATGTTGAATTTTTTTGTGCAAATTTACACTCATTATTAATAAACAGTTGCATTCATGAAAAAGATTCAACTTTTAATCATTTTTATTGGGTTTTGTGTATTCTCTTGTACTAGAGATAGTTTCGAACCATTAGAAATAGATTGTACAGAAGAAATAACCTATAATAACATGGTTAAGTCTATAATCGATTCTAGTTGTTCTTATTCAGGATGTCACGATGGATCAGGAGGTATAGGTCCTGGTGATTATACAACCTATAATGGCAGATTGTTAACAGATCTAGATAATGGATCGTTTGAGAGAAGAGTAATAAATCAGAAAGATGATCCATTTTTAGGAATGCCACCTAATATGGATGTCTATGCTTCTTCTATAAAAGATGATCTTACCGATGAAGAGTTAGAAATTATTACTTGTTGGTTACAATCTGGCTACCCAGAAAATTAAAATTATAAGATGTTAAGAACGATATATATAATTTGTTTTTTGATGATTTTTGAAATTGCTTCTGGACAAGAAGTGATACATCAGATATTCAAGGATACGAGAATTATCAATACACATTCTACCGAGACATTACGTAAAAGGAAGTTAGACTTTAGAGTTGGTCACAGATTTGGAGATCTTGCTGGTTCAGCAGGGGGATGGCAGACCTTTTATGGGCTAGAGAATGCTAGTGATGTAGGTATTGGGTTTGATTATGGTCTTACTGATAATACCATGATAGGTATCCATAGGACTAAGGGATCTTCTGATCTCAGGCAGAATGTAAGTGGTCTTATGAAAATTAGACTTATGCGACAAGAGAAAGGTGGTAACAAACCTTTTAGTCTAGCTGTTTTAGGAATGGGAACTATATCTACCATGCCCGGTAGCGCCTCTGAAGGAGTTATTACTAATTTTGCTAAGACTGCTCATAGAATATCTTATCATGTACAGGTTTTCTTGGCCAAGAAATTTGGGACAAGGATATCTATGCAAGTTGGAGGGGCTTGGACTTATAGAAATCTAGTAGCATCTACAGATCAGAATGATCTTGCAAGTATCTCCGGTGCATTAAAATATCAAATGAGTAGATCTTTCGGAATAATTATAGATGCTAACTTTCCATTATCGAGTATAAGAACAACTGATAATGATTATTATGCTCCGATTGGTTTTGGCCTAGAATGGGAAACTGGAGGTGGACATATTTTCCAACTTAATTTCACAAATGCTACTGGCCTTATGGAAACAGATTATCTACCCAATACAAGAAGTAACTGGGGAGATGGAGAATATAGACTAGGATTCACAATCGCTAGACAATTCAATATGTAAAATCGATATGAATAGATCAATAAAAAAATCGGCTTTTGGAATTATAATACTATCCGCAATAGTTGCATTAGGTTTTATTAATGTCAATAAAGAATTGGTAGTATCTCCAGAGGAATCTGTTGCAACTATCCTCGAGCGATTAGGAGAACCGTCTAATCATACTCTAGACAAAGATATCGAAAAAGTATCTGCTGAAGTAGGCAGACAGATTATACATAATGGATTTGCAGAAAAACCAGGTGGTGGGAAAACAAAAAAACAGAGTAAACATTTTGTTTGTACCTCCTGCCATAATACAGAAAGAGAAGATCCAGACTTGGCAGTAGTAGATCCTGAAGCTAGATTATTATACACTGCAGAGAAAGGTATTCCTTTCCTACAGGGTTCCCCTCTATTCGGAGTTGTAAATAGAGAGCAATTCTACAACGATGACTATTATAAGAAATATGGAGATGTTGTGCTAGAAGCCAGAACTGACATCAGAAAATCTATACAATTATGTGCGACAGAATGTGCTCAGGGTAGAGCACTCAAAGATTGGGAGATAGAATCTATTCTAGCATATTTGTGGACTATAGATCTAAAATTAAGCGATCTCAATTTGTCACAAGAGAACTATAATGAGATAGAAAAAGCTATCCAAAACAATGAACAAAATACTGAGCTAGTCGAACTGATAAAGTCAAAGTATGTTCAAAATTCACCTGCTCATTTTATTCCACCCCCAGAAGATAGGAAAACTGGTACGCCAGATATAGTAGGTAATCCAGAAAATGGTAGACTCATATATGACAATAGTTGCCTGCATTGCCACGAGAATAGACGGTATTCTTTCTTTCATCTGGATGATGAAAAAATTACGCTAAAGTACCTGAGTAAGAAAGCGCCAAAGTATAGCAGGCACTCCATATATCAGGTTGTGAGATATGGTCAAGACTCTAAGTCTGGAAAGCGTTCCTATATGCCTAAGTATCCAGAAGAAAAAATGAGCTTGCAACAACTAGAAGACTTGCGTGCATATCTTGACAGTGCCTCATAAATAATCGATACATTAATTGATTTTAGTGAAGCAAAAAATTATTTATTTCTTTTAGTTGGTTTTTGATTTTCTATTCGCGTGAATAAGATCGAGATAATCTTCTCGTAAAAGTGTAGCTAACTTTTTGAAGTCCGCAGCTTCTGCATCTATATCCTTGTTATACGTCCAAGAAAAATCTTTATCATTATATCGCGGAAAAACATGGAGTTGGAATTTACCAATATCATTGAATGCTCCACCATTTTGCATGATAGAATACCCTGGAGCATCAAAGTGAGTTTTAAGAATAGTAACATATTTTTTTGCGAGGATCATTATTTTATGTAATACCTTACTCGGAATCTCATCTATATCTAAGAATTCTTCTCTAGGAATTATAAGGGCGTGTCCTTTAGTAATAGGATCCTTTGATAAAATAAGCTGAGCAAATTTATCTTCAAAAATGATGTTATCATTATGAGTCATCTGGTCATCAGATAACTTATCTACCACAGGGTCTTTCTTTTCAGTATCTAATAAATGTAAGTAACTATGCTCTAGTTTTACCTTATACTTATCCCACTCAGTAATTGTATCTACATCTTCTAGTTCTTCTAGAAGTTTATATTTGACTTCGCTTTTTTCTAGTTTCGCAATGGTCTGTGGGAGAACATTGTCTGTACTCCAGTCTATATCTTCAAACAGAGATGCATGCATCTTACTCATGCCTATCAAATAATATCCGCCATCTTTTGCTGGACCTATAACTACTTCATGTTTATTAAGCGCTTCGTAAGCGAGCTTTAGATGTACTTTTTTTATTAGAGGGCAATCACTTCCTATAAGAACGACTTTTTCATGGGAATTTAGAGAAAACTGAAAAGCACTTAACATTCTTTCGCCTAGATCTTTACCGAATTGAGCCATCTTGTGGAATCCCTTGCTAGGCCATAAATCTATGTCCTCTATTCCATCTGAATAATAAACGTACTTCTTAGCTTTTATTTTTTTACTTACATCCTTTGTATAATAAGATAATAAAAGGTAGGCTTCTAGCGCTTTTTTATTACCAATATTTTTAGCTAGTCTAGTTTTTACTTTTCCTTCTACTGCATTTTTTACAAATATCAGTAACGCTTTATTTTCACTCATCTTCTTTTTTATCGTCTTTCTTTTCTTTTTCTCTTACCAGAGAACCATCTTCTAATTTTTTGGATATAGCGGAGTAAGGTGCAGACACAACTTTCTGACCTTCTTCTACACCGCTTACTACATGTATAAACTCATCATTTTGAATTCCTGTAAATACATCCACCATAGCTACAGTATCTGCATTGTAGATAAATACTACTTCCTTAAGTTCGTCGTCATCCTCATTTTTCTTTCTTGTAGTAACAGACTGTATAGGAATACTAACAACGTCTTCTAAAGAGTTCGTATAGATATCTACGGAAGCAGACATACCTGGTCTGAAAGGATAAGCTGTTCCCGTTACCTTATTGTAAGAGTCAGAATCTAATCTTATTTTTACAATAAAGTTGGTTACCTGATCTGAACTCAGAGAAGCTCCTGCGGTTGAACTTATATTGGCTGCTGAATTGGCTATTTCTGTAACAACGCCATAGAAAGTTTTATCGAGATAGGCATCTACTTCTATGTCTGCAGTATCACCTACACTTACTTTAAGTATATCATTTTCACTAATTTCTACCTGCGTCTCCATCGTACTTAGATTGGCAATACGCATCATCTCTGTACCTTGCATCTGTATGGTTCCTACCACACGTTCTCCTTGTTCTACAGAGAGACTAGAAACTATTCCTGATACGGGCGCTTTTATTGTTGTCCTGCTGAGATTAGTTTTCAGTTCTTTCAGGGAAGCAACACTACTGCTAACATTGAATCCTGATCCCTTTGCGCTTTCTTCAGCAGATCTAAGAGAAGCCTCCGCTGCTCTTAAGTTAGCTTCTAGGCCTTTTAATGTCGCAAGTGATTGGTCAAATTCTACTTGAGATATGACGCCTTCTTCCTTAAGGGATGTATTTCTTTCATGTATAGTTTTGGCATTGGATAAGTTGGCAAGTATTTGTTCTTTTTGTGCTCTGGCACTTTCTATTTGCGCTTTAGACATAGATTCTGAAGCCTTAGCATTATTGAGTGCAGCTTCTCCTCGTTCTACAGAAGATAGGTACGCATCAGGATCTATCTTAGCCAATAGCTGTCCTGCAACTACAGAATCTCCTTCCGCAACATAGAGCGCTACAATTTCTCCTGATACATCAGAAGATATTTTGACCTCTTTTTCAGGAAATATTCTTCCCGAACCAGATACCGTTTCCTTGATTGTTCTTATTTCGGATTCGACAAATTCTATAGCTTGACCCTTAGGCTTTTCCTTAGCTTTCATATATGCTAAGCCTGCTAAAACTGCAGCAAGAAGAAGTAATATAACAGTTATCAGTATTCTTTTAGACTTTTTAGCCATTGTCAAAAGTTGGATTTATTGAGTATATAGAACTATTTTAGTTTTAAAGGTTTCCCAAGATAGAATTCTAAAATCTTGACCTTGAAAATATAATCATATTTTGATATGAGCTTGTTAATCTCAGCAGAGTCTAACAAATTCTTAGCTGTAAGATATTCAAAAGTATTAATTACACCTAAATTATATTGTTTTTCTGAATTAAGGAAAGAGGCATTTTGTGATTCAAAAGAGGCTTCACTTGCTTCATATTGTAACTTAGCGGCTCTAGCATCTGATAGATTTTGCTGTAGTTGTGTTTTTAGGTTTTCTCTAAGATTTGCCGTTTCCAGTTGAGCATTGGTAACTGCAAGCTCAGACCTTTGTACATTAGCATTGACTGCATTATTGTTATAAATAGGGATGCCTAGGTTGAAGCCAAAGCCGTAAGAAAGATTATCTTTTATTTGTGTCGTATAACCATCTTGTTGGAATACGTTATTAGCATAGTTAGTTCCTACACTTCCTCCTGCGCCTAAGTTGGGGTATTTGTCAGCTTTGGCTATCTTAATCCCCATTTCTGCGGACTTTTCTCTAAGTAGGCCAGCTTGTATGGATCGTTGTCTAGTAAGTGCTGACTTATATAATTCATCAAAAGTTACCAGCATTGGATCTGTAGCTATCTCGATTTCTTCAGGTGCTTCGAGAATTATTTGTTCCGCATTCTCTTCTCTAAGTAATTGTTTGAGTTGAATGATAGCGATATCATAATTATTCTGCGCACCTATTATATTTTGTTTATCCAGAGCCATTTGGGCTTCCACTTGGAGCGCCTCATTTGCTGGAAGAACTCCTGCGTTAATCAATTTATTGACTTGAGCAAGTTGGTTACCAGAGAGTACTAATTGATTTTCTGAAATACGTTTATTTTCTTGAGCAAACAACCCATTTAGATATGTAGATGCAACTTGCAATGAAATATCATTGATCAGTTGCTGATGATCTTCTTTCGCTGCTGCTCTATTTACCTCAGACTGTTTGATATTATTTTTAATCTTCCCAAAATTAAAAAGTGTAACACCTGTATTAAGAGATAAGTTGTTGGAAAAGAAAGTCTGTGTTTCGAATTGGTTTGTTACCGGATTTATAGATCGACCGAAACTCCAGTTAGCTCCTGTATTAGCATTGAGACTAGGATTTCTTGCGTGTCTTTGCAATTTTTCATTGATTTCAGCATTTTGCAAGCCTAATTCAGATTGCTTTACATTTATATTTTGCTCCACAGCCTTGTAGACGCAACTTTCTAAGGTCCATATTTCTTGGGCCGAAACTGAAATACTAACGCTTAAGCAGATAAGATAAAGTATGGTTTTTTTCATTGCTTAGATTGAATGTAGTGCGAAATTATAATACAAGTTTAGCTTTAATACCATTTAGAGTATATAATTATATATAAAAGCTATGAATTTTCGGATGAATTCAACAGAGTATCTTCGATAGCATAGTTCCAAGATACTTAATTCTAGTTTTAGAGGGCTTATTTTGGAGGATGGATGTAATTTATCTACCTACTAGAAGTTATAGTCCTCATACCTATAAGTCGATCGAATCTCGCACCATATTCTGAATAATACATCAATATAGTATATTCATTTTCGGTCTCATACCAGTTCCCTTCTATTATTTCGGTATTAATCTTATTCTCATCATTTAGTATGCCATATAGGTAATTATAATACCCTTGCTTGAGCAGGCAAGATCCTATGTAGAGTTTCCTCTCTTCGTCATAGCGCATCTTATAAGACTCACGAGCTTCCCAGTCTGTAAATTTTCCAACTATGTAAACGTCATTATCATATCTATAAGGAGGGTCTAAGGTGAATATGATTTCCGCATATTCACTTCTTACTCTATCATTATTAAAGTCATCATTGGCTAAGACAAACTTACCATTGATATCTATTTCTGAAAGAAAGTTTCTATTGGTCCGAGCTTCTTCTAGATGTAAAAGTACCGTAGCTTCATCATAGGTAATATCGATAGAGTGGACAAACTCGGATGTACTTCTTAGGGTTCTGGTGTCAAAGTTTCTAAATTCTTTCAAGGCGGGAAAGGTAATAACATCTGTCTGATCCCATCGGATCTGGGAGGCGTTTTGGAATCTAGGTTGAATATTTTCTAAGGCATTATCCCACCTATTGTTTTGTAACACAACAGCGTACAATTCTATCATAGGATTAGAGATTCTAAAATTATCATTTGTTACGAATATATTGAGTTTATGGTGTGTTCTCAAGGTGCTCACATCCATGGGGTTTTCCATACTTGCACCTATTGTAACTAAGTTCTCTATTACCATAAACCTTCTCGTAATAACTGGTATTTTATCATCATCATCTCCTTCATATATAATCAGTAGATAGTTGCCAGATATGTTCCATTGTAGATCATCATTAGGAATACTTATTCGATAATTAGTATAATCTTTTATAGTAGAAATCGAATATTCAAAATCTTCGATCTCCTCGCCATTGTAACCATCCATGTATTCTATATCCTCTAGTTCAGATCTCTCCCAGTTTCTAGTACAATGCACAATAGCATAGGTATAGATCTTATCTCCTCCTTCCATGTCATCAAAACTTAGTGTCAGACTACCTCCAGAATTCAGATCTATGATAGGAAAACTCTGTTGTAAATTTCTATGTCCGAACTGGACACTTTTTATATGATCAAAATATATAAAATCTCGAAGATAGAAATCGCCTGTTATGACCTGAGATTGGAGGCTAGGCGAAAGGAAAAATAGGCTTAGTATAAAGAATAAATAGATTTTTCTCAAAGACATAATTGCTTTAGGATGAGTACTGGTAATACAAGGGAAAATTTCTTTTTCTAGTTTATAAAATATCGTATTTAACGTATTAATAACCAAACTAAAGTGCTTATCATTTTAGTACATCAAGTAGTTCTGATCTATCCTCTCATAGAATAGTTAGGACTTTCTTTTGTGATAGTAATATTATGAGGATGACTTTCTAGTACTCCAGCAGAGGTGATTTGAACCATTTTTGCCTGCTTAAGTTGATCTATAGATTGCGCACCACAATAACCCATACTAGCCCTAAGACCACCGAGATATTGTACCATAACCTCAGACAAACTTCCCTTAAAAGGTACTCTTCCTTCGATACCTTCGGGAACTAGTTTTTTGACATCATCTTCTACATCTTGAAAATATCGATCCTTACTTCCTAGCTCCATAGCGCCAAGAGATCCCATGCCTCTATAGACTTTAAATTTTCTTCCTTGATAGATAATTGTTTCGCCAGGTGCTTCTTCTGTACCTGCGAAAAGAGAACCAGCCATGATCGTACTAGCACCTCCAGCTAAGGCCTTAGAAATATCACCAGTATATCTTATACCTCCATCACCTATGATAGGTACTCCAGTGTGCTTTATACCCTCATAAGCTTTCATAATTGCAGTAAGCTGAGGAACTCCGACACCAGCTACAATTCTTGTCGTGCATATACTCCCCGGGCCAACACCTACCTTTACGCCATTGACACCTGCATCTACCAGAGCCATAGCTCCTTTAGCAGTGGCTACATTACCTCCTATAATTTGCAGGTTGGGAAATTTTTGTCTCGCCATTTTTATAGAATCGAGCACTCCTTTAGAATGTCCATGGGCAGTATCTATACAGATGACGTCTACATTGACATGAACAAGTGCCTCTATCCGCTCATGCATATCTCTAGTTACGCCTACCGCCGCTCCTACTACCAGTCTACCATGTAGATCCTTACTAGCTAGAGGGTGATTTTGTAGTTTGAGGATATCCTTGTAAGTAAGCAGACCTACTAAGATGTTGTTATCATCTACTACAGGCAATTTCTCTATCTTATGTTTTTGTAAAATTTCTTTTCCTTGGGTCAGCGTCGTTCCCACAGGAGCAGTGATCAGATTTTCTGTTGTCATGATGTCCTTGATGGGACTGGACAATTTCGTTTCGAATCTTAGATCTCTGTTGGTGAGAATGCCAGTAAGTTGTCCTTGTTTGTCAATAATAGGAATACCACCAATTTTATTTTTGCTCATAATGTGGAAAGCATCGCCAACTGTTGCTTCCGCGGTAAGTGTAATAGGATCTAGTATCATACCGCTTTCAGATCTCTTAACACGACGTACTTGTTCCGCCTGCTGATCTATCCCCATGTTTTTATGGATCATACCTATACCACCTTCTCTGGCAATAGCAATGGCTAGGTTAGATTCTGTAACCGTATCCATAGCTGCAGAAACTATAGGAGCATTAAGTTTGATATCTGTTGTCAGTTGTGTACTTATGTCTACCTCTCTGGGCAGAACTTCTGAATAAGAAGGAACAAGCAACACATCATCGAAGGTTAGTGCTGGCTCTATTCGGCTTGGTTGTGACGGGTTTTTACTATCCATGCGCAAAATTATAAAAACAAATAGATTCAATGCTATTTAAAAAAAAATTATTTTTGAATATATTTAACAACATGCAGAGTCCAAAATTAAGTGTTTTCTCTGACGAGTATTTTATGAAACTCGCATTGAACGAAGCCATCAAAGCAGAAGAGATCGGAGAAGTACCCGTAGGTGCACTAGTTGTATCCCAAAATGTTATCATAGCTAAGTCATATAATCAAGTAGAATTACTATCAGATGTTTCCGCACATGCTGAGATATTAGCCATAACTTCTGCATCTTCTTATCTAGGAAGTAAATATCTGAAAGGATGCACCTTGTATGTAACCTTAGAGCCTTGTATAATGTGCGCAGGAGCGCTCAAGTGGAGCCAGATAAGCAGAATTGTGTATGGAGCGAGTGATGAGAAAAATGGATTTATGAAATACGGCAAAGAGCTACTACATCCTAAAACTAGATTAGAATACGGTGTGATGAATCAAGAATGTTCCGCAATTATATCTAACTTCTTCAAAAACAAAAGGCCTACAAAATCTTAAAATAGCGTTAAGCCTATTGTTAATTAGTCTTAAAGAGATAGCTTCTTTATTCTAAAAGTCGTTTATTAGAATATTAGTAACGCTAAAATTATAGTCCTATGATTACTACTACTTTGAAAATATTATGTATCCTCAGCTTGTTTAGTTTTGTGGCTTGTAGTCCTAGCTTAACCCCATTTACAGAAAGAATACATAATGAGTTAGACTTCTCTGAAGATGACTTGCAAAAAATTCAGTTCTATCTTTCGGAAGATATAGTTCTTACTAGAAATTTGGGAGGAGAGGAATCTAGAATAACAGATGGCAAAATAAAGGTAGTAAATGGGCGAGAGGTAGAAGAGATTGTATTTGAAAAAGGTACTCCTGGGATCTTATTATTTACACCTAAGAGAGAACGGTTAGCTATTAGTTTTGAAGTTGGTGGTAATGATAAATATCTTATGTTTGGTCCTAACGAAAGGGCCGGAGGCAGGTATGTATTGTTAGCTAAAGAATGGAGAAAAAGTAGAGGCAAGGTAAGCTACAATGGCAAAACCTACGAAACAGGTTCTAGTAGTGCCTACTCTTCGCTTATGGTAGATATAGATAAGTACAGAAAAGTAAGTTACCAGTCTTCTAAGGCTAAGGGTAGAAAAGTAAGGTCTTAGTACTCGGCTTTGGTACCTTTGAGAAAAGGAACGAAACTGTAATTGCCAAAGGCTTTCTGTTCGTAACTACTCTCAGAGGTTTTCGTTATACGGATCATTTTCTGAGTCTGGTCATCCCCTATAGGGATAACCATAATGCCTCCTATCTTTAGCTGTTCGAATAAGGTAGTTGGAAATTTAGTTGCACCTGCCGTTACAATGATTCTGTCAAAAGGTGCGAACCTAGAGGAGCCAGCATATCCGTCACCAAACAGTGTTCTTATTTTTCCAAAACCTATCTTGTGGAGAAATTGAGCCGTTTTTACATAGAGATTTTCTTGTCGTTCTATGGAATATACTTTTACATCTAAGAAAGAAAGTACACAAGCTTGGTAACCAGATCCAGTACCTATTTCTAGTACCTTCATTCCTGGCTCTAATTCAAGTAATTCCGTCTGTCGCGCTACCGTATATGGTTGTGAAATTGTCTGACCTTCCCCGATCTGAAACGCCTGATCTCTGTAAGCCCATTCTGCGAAAGCTTCTTCAAGAAAAAAGTGCCTAGGAATAGTAGCTATCGCCTCTAATACATTTTCATCGTTAATTCCCTTTCTGATAAGGGTTTTTACAAGTTGTTTTCTTAATCCTTTGTGTTGTTGACTATCTTTTCTCATCAATTTCATTCAAAATAAATATTGAAAATGCTCATTATTAAAGAACAATGTATTAAATATTTTTGTAATATGAAATTTTTTAAGTTGGTTTAATATTATTTTGTGATATTTATACCTAACAATAAAATGCAGATACGAATATGGGAGCTATCAAATTTGGCACAGATGGATGGAGAGCAATTATTGCCAAGGATTATACAGTAGAAAATGTAAAAAGAGTTACTGAAGCGACCTGTCAATGGATGCTTAAGAAAAAGTTGTCTTCCGTAGTGATAGGTTATGATTGTAGATTCGGAGGGAAGATGTTCAGTGAGGTGGTTGCAAGCGTATTCGGAAATTACAATATCAAGGTGTACATAGATAAGAATTTTGTTTCTACGCCTATGGTTTCTCTAGGCGTAAGACATTTTGAAGCGGGTCTGGGTGTTGTGATTACTGCTAGTCATAATCCAGCTACTTATAATGGTTATAAACTTAAGTCTTCTTTCGGTGGTCCGACCATACCTAGTGAAGTGTCAGAAATAGAGGCTATTATACCAGAGAATAGTATAGGAGGTATGCCTAAGTTTAACGACCTGCTAGAGAATGGTGACGTGGAATATGTCGATTTAGAAAAAATATATTTAGATCATGTAGAGTCTAGTTTCGATCTAGATCTTATAAAAAATAGTGGCCTAGTACTCGCCTACGATGCTATGTATGGCGCTGGACAAAATGCCGTAAGAAAATTATTTCCGGAAGCTCACCTGCTCCATTGTGAATATAATCCTTCATTTCACGATCAAGCTCCAGAACCTATACATAGAAATCTAACAGAACTTTCTGAACTGATAAAAAATACTCCTAGCATAAATCTTGGGCTTGCTAATGATGGAGATGCAGATAGGATAGGCTTATATGATGAGGATGGAGAATTTGTAGATTCTCACCATATCCTTTTGTTGCTGCTTTATTATTTGAAGGAGTACAAAAAGTATGATGGTAAGGTCATCATCACTTTCTCTGTAACGAATAAGATGGAACAACTGGCCGCACGCTACGGACTAGATATAGAAATAACTAAGATAGGATTCAAATATATTGCTGAGATTATGATCCAGGAAGATGTATTAGTAGGAGGAGAAGAATCTGGTGGCCTCGCTGTCAAAGGTCATATTCCAGAAAGAGACGGTATATGGATAGGTCTTATGATAATGGAATTTATGGCTAAGACCAATAAGTCTCTCAAGGAGCTTATCCAGGATGTTTATGCTAAGGTCGGCCCTTTCAAGTGTGATAGAGATGATCTCCATATAACAGAAAAACTAAAGCTCAGTATTCTTGAACGATGTAAAAACGATGAGATACAAAGTATCGGTGGTCAGGACATCATACGGAAAGAAACTACAGATGGATATAAGTATTTCCTATCAGACGATGCTTGGGTAATGGTAAGACCTAGTGGAACAGAACCTATACTGAGAGTTTATGCACAGGGTAAGGATAACGCAGAGGTCAGGCAATTGCTAGATGCTGCCCATGTAGCACTGCAAGAAGGATTATAATCCTAAGCCAATTCTTTTTTTGTAAAAATAGCTAGCATTCCTTCTGTATAAGTCTTTGCATAATATTGCGTAGATACAATAGGAGAAATATTTTCTAGCCTATACCCTTGAGTTTCCATTTCGCTTATGGCTGCTTGTATATCATTTGCAAGTTGGTTTCCGTCTACCTCAGAATTATAATACTTGTAACCTTTATCAGGTTTTGCTATAGGTGAGGGGATAAAAATTGTTTTGTAAATTGATTGCATAATTCTTTTTCTAAAGTTATGCAATGCAAATCAAAAATTCAAATCGCTTAAAGATGAAGGGATTTCTATTTTTTCTTCTTCTTCTATTTCTGTTTTGAATTGATAAGTACCTATAATACCAATATGACTTTGGTTACTATCTTTTATTTCTTGGAACGAGGTACATTCTAGATCATCAGAGTAAAATATATGATCATAAGGCATTTTGAGAGAACCTACTGGAGCTTCTCTTCTAGAGTTTAGCAATTGAGTGTTTGATCTGAATTGACTTATTTCATTCGCCCAGTAGACCATATTAAAATCACCGAGAGATAAGACAGCATTTCCTAACTCATTAATTTCTGACTCTAGCTTGCTTAGATGTTCCTTTGTATTATCTACGGCTGAAAGACCAAAAGGTGGTAAGACATAAGAACTGAAAATACTTATTACATATCCTTCCAGTGATATATCAGCCTTAAGATTTGGAATGTCGTTATGATATATCATACTTGTTTCTATAAGTGGATACTTAGAGTAGAGTGCCATTCCATAAGGATCTATTCTCACATTATTCTCTGAGTGAGCAAATTCAGCAATGAGTTCTTTATGTAAAAAGAGATTCCAGTCAGGTGTAAATTCTTGCAATGATACTATATCTGGATCTATCTCTTCTATCGTAGTAAGCAGATTATCATAATTATCTGTGACAGAACCAAGATTAATATGTACGACAGTCACCGCAGGAAGATTGTTAGATTGTGGTAGGACTATATTAGAGTTAGAGGCTTGTTTTAGAAATAGACATATTATTGCGGAGCATGCAAAACTTGTAAACATTAGTCTTTTCTTAGATAGAAAGAGAAAAAACATACCTAGCGCAATAAAGGCTAGCATAATATGTACTGTATAGTCAGAGAACTTATTTACAAATCCTAGATCGGAAGAAAAGATTAGAATCAATGTGAAAACAAAGAAACTCAATGATAACAGTGAGGCAAGTATACTTTTATTTAATTTTCCACTCATTCTTTAATCTAAAACCTGCGCGACAGCAAAAACTAATTTATCGTCTACAATATCTCCATCTGGATGTATTCCGCTGAAATGGGCTACATATATTCCCATAGATGTAATCTCTCCATCTTTGTCTGTTCCATCCCATTGGACGATACCATTGACAGAAGGTAACGTAGATTCCGCTAAATTACGAATAAATTTGCCCTCTGCATCATATATATTGATGCTTAATAGAAAACCAGCTTTTGGTAATGCATAGTTTACAATTAGGAGATCTTCGAATCCATCTCCATCTGGAGAGAATACTTTTTTATCTAGATGGAATATGTCAGTTGTTACAGTAGGAATTATTCTATTTGAGTTTTGATAGCCAGGTGTAGCAAAACCAGAAAGCTCAGAAGCAGAATTCCAGTTGTCTTCTGTATTTGCATCTATTTCAGAGCTTAGACGTTCTAAACTTACACCTTCTGTATCATCTAGTAGAACATAATGTAAATCATCAAAATAATCAAAAGAGTCTATCGTAATAGTATTTACACCATCATCATATAAAAGAGACACATTTCCATCATTATTATTATAGCTAGGAAGATCTATTTCGTAAACGGCATCAGGATTTTGCAGTATATAATTAGCTTCTAGAAAATCTTTATCTTCTGTAAATGCCATATAGGCCCCAGGAGCTATAGATTCAGGACCTTCTATAGCTTCTATATTACCATTATCACTATTGGCCAATAGAAGTCCACTTATCGATAATGTATTCTCTGATCTATTGAATATCTCTACAAAGTCTGGTCCATTCGGGAATGGATCACTGAGGATTTCGTTGATAACCAGGTCTCCTATTGCAGGAGTTGCTAACCTAGAAAACATAATACTTTCTATAGAACTTGTATTTCCTGCTAGATCTGTAAGTAGAGGAATATCTAAACTGTAATCGATGCCACCCGTTATTTCTTGAGAAAAACTGACCAGCAACTTATTGAGTTCTCCTTGGAAATATTCTACCGAGGAAATTTCTACTATTGGGCTGATTAGAATATCACTAGGACTAAGTTCAGCAACAGATTCGTCAAAACATAATAGTATACTACTGGAGTTTTGTAAACTACTACTGCTCAGTTGTGGTCCTTCGTTATCTATAATTTCTGGTCCGCTATATATGTTGTCAAAAAAGAACTTGTCTGTTCTTGTAGAGGTATACACACACCAGATACCGAAATAACTTGTGTTACTTATTGAGTTTACATCAGGAATGGTAATTTCAGGTGTCAATATAGCTCCACCGTTATAATTTACATCTACCTGCCACATATCTGGAGACTTAACAATTTTTACATTTGCCTGAGCTGGATCAGCACTTACGGCTCCCATCATACCACTACCGAGAAGGGTAGGGTTACCGCTTTCTAGTGTAAAGAATTTAAGCTCATCATCAGAACCAGTTTCACCAACCTCTAGATAATAACCATTAGCAACTGAGATATCTTGATCACTAAGAGAGAAGTATATTCTTAGTGCGTTTCCAGATGAGGGAGAAAATTCCATTCTAAAGTTGAAATTCCATTCATTGGTTTCTCCAGGAGCAATATCCGTAAATATAAATGACTCACCAGCATTAGGTGCATTAAGCTGTAACTCAAGATCATCATTAACTATAAAGTTCTCGACATTACCTGACCAACTTGGATTAGAGCTGAGGTCTCCATCTGAGAAGTCATCAGAAAGCTGACAATTACCCACAAAATGAGTAAGAAAGAGAGAAATTATGAAAAAATATTTACACATTCTTAGCACAAAGTAGAAGTAATAATTTAATGATGTTATTTTTATACCTTAATTTTAAATTAAATATAATGAATATTGCGATTGTAGGTGTAACAGGATTAGTAGGAAATGTTATGCAAGAGGTACTCAAAGAAAGAAATTTCCCTATAGATAAGCTCATACCAGTTGCTTCTAGTAAGTCTGTCGGCAAGAAAATTAATTTTGGAGGTACAACATTTAGTGTGGTGGATAATGAAATGGCAATTAATTCTGAAGATATAGATATAGCTCTATTTTCTGCTGGAGGTTCGACTTCTCTAGAATGGGCTCCTAAGTATGCAGAAAAAGGAATATATGTAATTGACAATTCATCAGCCTGGAGAATGGATCCTAATAAGGTGTTGTGCGTACCAGAGATCAACGCGCATCTTCTAGGAAAGGATACTAAGATTATAGCTAATCCTAATTGTTCTACCATACAGATGGTGGCGGCATTATCAGAAATTCACAAAGCCTATAAGATTAAGAGGTTAGTCATATCTACTTATCAGTCATTTACAGGAACGGGTAAGAAAGCAGTAGATCAGTATAACAGTGAAAAAGCTGGTAATGCTTACGATGCTGCAACTGCAGCCTACCAGCATCCTATTTTTGAAAACTGTATCCCGCATTGTGATGTATTTTATGAAAATGGATATACTAAAGAGGAATTGAAACTTGTAAACGAAACAAGGAAAATACTAGGAGATGATAATATTAAAATTACAGCCACGGCAGTAAGAGTTCCGGTTTTCGGCGGACATTCAGAATCTGTAAATGTAGAATTTGAAAATGCCTTTGACATAAATGAGTTAAAAGACATAATGAGAAAGACGTCAGGTGTTATTATCCAAGACGATCCTAAAAATAATGTCTATCCGCTTCCATTACAAGCACACGGAAAAGATGAGGTATTCGTAGGAAGATTACGTAGAGATGACAGTATAGAAAATGGACTCAATATGTGGATCGTATCTGATAACTTGAGAAAAGGTGCCGCAACCAATGCTGTGCAAATTGCTGAACACTTGATTTCAAACGTACTATAGCTTAACTTGCGAACTTATTCGTAGAGATAAAACGTTTACATAGTGATTTCTTATACTGGAAGTTAGTGTAAGGTAGATTATTAATTACATGAATCGCTGGTGTGATAGAAAAACTAATTCATATTATTTTTCTAGTATTCTGGCACAGAAAAAATGCACGATGAAAAAGAAAATTGTACTCTGGGGAACAGATGAATCAGACAAAAAATTGCTTATAGCAATAGAACTTCTCGAAAAGGAAAATAAGACAAAACTCTTAAGCTTTCCAGAAGAAATCGCAACAGAAGAATTGTATAAGAGTCTTATGGACAAGTGGAGATCTAATCAAGAGGTAGAATTACCTGAAGGTTACAAAGAAGAGATAAGAGAACTTTCGATAACTGACAGCTTACTTCCAGATCATATAAAGGCAGATAAGACGGATATCATAAATAGGGCAAAGTCTGAATGGCATTTCGTCGTACTATCTTCTAAATTATATGAATTATACAAGGGCGAGTTAGAGGATCTGACAGAAAAAGTAAAACAAGTTTCTAAGTTCGAAAATCAACTATGGGAAGAGGCAAAATCTTTCTGGGGTAAAGTGCAAGAACAATCTAGAGAAAGAAATCTTTTCAGAGAACATGCAGAGACACTTAAGCAGGATACGAATAAGGTCTTTGATCAACTTAAAGAATATAAAAAAGTACTTAATCAAGAATTTAAAGCAATATCAGCAAAGCATAAGGATACCTTCTATACTCAGCTCGGAGAAATACAAGAGAAAATAGAAAAAGGCTTAGGTCTAGGTCCTATTTTTGAGGAGTTGAAAAAAATCCAAGGAGACTTCAGAGGTACAGAATTTACGAGAGAAGATAGAACCAAGGTATGGAATCGTCTAGACAAGGCCTTCAAGGATGTCAAAGAAAAACGTTTCGGCAAGCAAAGCAATAACTCTAACTCAGGTCTTGATCGTGTTACGAGAAGATACAATGGTCTGTTATCCGCTATAGATAAAATGAAAAGATCTATAGATAGAGATAAGAATGACGAAAAATATCAAGATAGACTGATATCAGAAACAGAAGGTCAGCTAGAACAACAGATCAGACAGGCTAAGGTAGCGATGATTAAAGAAAAAATTGCTTCTAAAGAATTGCGTTTCCAAGATATGCTCAAGACTAAGGTGGAACTAGAAGCTAAAATAGAGCAAGAAAAAGTTAGAGATGAGAAAAGAAAAGAAAGGGAAAAAATAGAAAAGGCAAAGCAAGAAGTGAAGCAGAAAATTGCTAATGAGATAGAAGAAAAAAATCAGGCTATGGCTTCTGATTCAGCTTCATTAGAAAAAGCTGCTAAAGCTATCTCTGATACCAAGAAGAAAAAGCCTGTTCCACCTCCTGTGGAATTGCCTAAGGATGTTGTAGTAGAAGAAGTCAAAGAAGAAACTGAGACTGAACCTGCGACAGAAGAAATGAAAGAAGAGGGGAGCAAGGAAGAATCGTCTACTAAAGATAGCAGTGCAGCATCTCTCCTAGGAGCAATTACAGCGACTGTAACAGATGCAATAGAAGATGTTGTCGATACGGTTAAAGCGGTTGCAGAAGTTGTAGAGGATCAAGTAGAAGATGCAGTACAAAAGTTTACGGGAGAAGAGGAATAAGATCCTTTAATTTTCCTTTATCTTAAACAAAGGAAATGACTAGTATCTAGATATTAATAATAAAAAGAGGGCTTCATCGATAGATGAAGCCCTCTTTTTATTATGTGCTTTGACTTTAAGTCTTTCCTTAGTTAATTACTAATTTCTTAGATACAACTGCATTTCCAGATTCTAGTTTCACTATGTAGAATCCTTTAGGGAAATCAGCCGTATTGATATTTACAATTTGCTCTGATTTATTCAGAGAAAGTGTATTAGAAAATACAGCCTGACCAGATATTGTAGTTACTGTTAATACAGCATTTATATCTTCTTTAGCAGCTAATCTTATGCTGGTAAAATCTTGTGCTGGATTAGGATATATTACCATGTTTACATTTTCAGCAAAGATGTCATCCTGGACAGAAACTATACCATCAGTATTTACAAATGTTTCTACCCCATCTGTACAAGTTTGTGTTCCTTCTCCTCCATTAACACATGCTGTAGAAGTATACTTGAATAGATCCATGATTTCTACATCATCGATGAACCATCCCGGAAGTGGGCCTTGTGCAACAGCATCCGTAGCAAATCTAAATCTGAACTGTGTATTCTCACCAGCGAAATCGCTTACATCGATCCATGAATCTCTCCATGCTTCTAGGTTGACTCCAGTGAAAGCTTGGTTATCTGGAATAGCTAGTGTACCATAGTTTATTATACTCGTATATCCGTTTCTGATAAACAAATCATTAACAGGTCTCCATACATTTCCATCTTCAGAAATTTCTATAAAACCACCGTCTCCTCCTGACTCAGTCTCCCATTTGTGGTTAAATCTAAATACTGGATTCGTACCTGATACTGTCAATGGTACAGAAACTAATCTAGAATCTGACTCCGTATCTATATCTGGAATGTTATAAGAAAATTCTCCACTATTGGCCTGAGCAGTAGATAGATTCCATACATTGAATCCTTCTGCAAATTCAACAGACCAGTTGTCTATTCCACTTTCGAAATCATCCTTGAATAATGAAATAGAAGCATTAGTAGAAGGCGTTGATATTCTATAAGTAATCGTTCTTTCATCAAGAGTAGCCATAGCACCCAAGTCAAAAACGATTTCGTTTCCAGCTGCCGAAGAGATAGGCATACTCTCAGATCCTGCGATTAGAGAAGTACCTTCTGGTAGTAGGTCTGTAACTGCTACACTTGGAATATCTTCCGCTGTGTGATTTCTTACAAGTAAGCTTACTTCTATATCATCTCCCGGATTGATAAGTTGAGTAACAGTCTTATCTATTTTCAGTTGAGCTATACATGTAGCTAGAATGTCAAAATTTTCTGTTCCATCATTAGCATCATTAGAACTATTCTGAATAGCGCCTACACCTACCCCTCTTCCAGCGAAAGCTTCCCATATCAAGCAAGTATTTTCTCCTTGATAATTTATCGCATCAGCAGCTAGTATAGCATCTCTTCCATCGATAAATCCAGGACTACATGGCTGTAACTTCATACCATCCATAACAAGTCTTACTGCTTTATGATTTCCAGATTCTGTGTTGGACCAATCTGGATCGAAACCATACTGATCTATCATCAACCAAGTCATATCCCATAGACAGTCTACCCATACCTCACCAATAGGGTGCGGAGCTGTTTGTCCTTTTATATCATCATATGATTGTGGGTTGATCGCTTTATCTGTAGAATAAGGGAATCTTCTGATACCTCTTCCATTTACAGTTTCTCCTAAGGAGTAGGTACCGATACCTCTAGCATCAGCTCCAGTATCTCCATCCTCTATGGTAAGTACAAGACCGAAGTAATCACTCCATCCTTCTCCCATTTGTTCAGCGTTACCTAGGCATCCTGCTGCTGCAGGTCCTCCAGTAAGTCTGTTAGAGATTCCATGTCCATATTCATGCGCAATAATTCCATTGTCAAATGCAGCATCTAATAATGAAGGTCCTATTGTTATTTCCGGTTTGATAGACATGGTTACATCTATACCAGAATTTATTGATGCTCTTATTCTATCACAATCAGATCTTCTCATCATGAAAGTAGGAATAGTTACTTGTGCACCAACTGCACCTCCTGCTAAGTTTAAGTTTAGTTCGTCTCCATCTCCACCGTTAACACCAGCTATATTACAGATGATACATGCAACTGCACCATTGTTCTGAGCATTTAAGGCTTTGGCTCCAAACTCACATCCACCTCTATCTATTAGTGCTATATTTCCATCTACATCAGCATCATTTACGATATCATCACAACATTGTGTTGCATCTGAAGGGTTAGCATCGAAGGCAATTGCTATGTTAGATCTTATATCGAAAGCATCATAATTAGCGTACCCCCATGTTCCATCATCAGTAGTTGCACCGAATTCATAAGAACCACTTAACTCTACTGGGTCATCTATTCTTACAAGACTGTTTGTATCTCTTTCCCATAAAAACATCTGCATTGTTCCTGATGATCCATCTGGAGGAGTAGCAAAATTTGCATTGTTTAGTCCAGATCCATCAGCAGCTTGTGCAAGAACAGCATCGTTACCAGCACCAGCATTACCGTACGTATTTCTTTGGAAGTTACCAGATGCCTCATCAAAACCTACTAGGTAGGTGAGATCGTGCAACATATTGTTCATATAAAATAAATTAGTTACACCTGCAAATTCGTTGGCTGCAGGCTCTGCAAGTGGATCATAAGGAAAATCAAAAATAAGATCATCTCCTCCATCAGGCTCATCACCTGCAGAAATTCCAGAATCATCTTTATCCGTATAAGCATGAACATTGTTTCCTCTTGTTATTGTAAACTCCGCTCCTTCTACACCATCTACATCGTGCCATCCGAAAGGTGACGCAGCTTCTATTTCAGCTCCAGTTACTACCTCATGAGGCCCATGAATAGGACTCTCAGCAGGAAGACCATATACTCTATAAGATCCATCCATAAGCATAGAGCTAGATTTTGCTGATGTTGTTGTAGAATGATGATCTGAACATTCAGCTGAGTGAGTCTTACTGTATTGCCCTGATGCATGACTGCAGTATACAGTATAATTAAGCTTGTTAATTACTTCTGAAGTATTAGCATCTACTCTGATGCTCCACCAATCAGAATTATCTTTCATTTTTACAGTTACATCCCAAGCAGGACTTACTGTACCATCTGCATTGAGCGCAAAAGCTTTTTTTACTTCTATGTCTCTTTCTGCATAAGAAGTAGGAAAGAATACGAGATGATCAGCAGATTTTTGCTCTTTCATTTGTAAAAGGGTATTATTCTTCACCTCTAGTACTTTTTCTACTGCTGTAATAGCTTGAGTAGCTTGGGTACTGAAATTTCTTGAAGAAATTTTCTCCTTTACATTAGGTACAAATCTATTTCCATAGAAAGGTACTGTACCATCAGCCATGATATTAAGATTCAAAATGGCATTGTGAATAGGAATTCCATCTACGGTCTGCGTAAGGTATATATGCGTTACTCCATTGCTAGAAGTATAGAAATCAGTAATCGCATAGTCAGCTATGTCATCTTGGGTAAGTCCTAGTTCTTCTAGGTTCTGATCCACGAAAGATCGAGCTTGGTCGAGGCTTTTTTGATTCTGAGCCCATAGACCCGAGATCATCAAAAAAGATAGTAAGAATGTAAATATTTTTTTCATTAAAACGTGAGTTTAATTATGGAATGTTGTAAATATACATTTTAAGCTGATATCTATTAATTACATAAAAGGAGAAATTAGGACTCCTGCAAGACTTTTATATTGGAAAAGAATAACGAAATAGTGATCGGACGTAAACCAGTAAGGGAACTTCTAGAACAATTAGAGCACCTAGATAAGGTGTGGATAGATCAGAAACTTACCGGTGATTACGAAAAAGAAGTAAGAAAACTCTGTCGAGAAAAGGAAATTCCTCTGACTAGAGTTCCTACGATTAAGCTGGATAAATTATCTAAGTTTAAAAATCATCAGGGCGTTTTAGCTTTTACAACGCCTATACAATTTTACAAATTAGAAGATATTATCAATCAGAGTTACGAGCTAGGAAAATCTCCTTGCATTCTTATAATGGATAACATAACAGATATAAGAAACTTAGGAGCTGTAGCTAGGACAGCCTATTGGTTCGGAATAGATTGTATCGTCTATTCTCTAAAACAAGCACCACCTATCAATTCTGCAGCGATTAAAGCATCTATGGGAGCCTTGCTAAGTATTCCTGTCTGTAGGGTACCTTCTATCGTTAATGCTCTGAGTTATCTCAAAGAATCTGGTATTAAGTTAATAGGAAGTTCTTTATTAGATTCGCAATTGCCTGGAGAGATGGATGCTAGTGTACCGATGGCACTTATTCTAGGTTCCGAGGAACGTGGTATTTCTAGGGAAGTGGAACAATTGTGTGATATGCTGGTTCATATACCTGGCACTAGCAACATAGATTCATTGAACGTTTCTGTAGCTTCCGGTGTATTATTATATGAGATATTCAAACAGAGAAATAATAATTGACATGCATAATTTTATAAATAAGTTAGTAGTTCTACTTTTCGCTTCTATAATTTTCTTTTCCTGCAAGACAACTAAGGACTCTACATCTAGTACATCTATATCTAGTGGAGACGAGCAACTTGCCGATGCTTTGTTATGGAAAATAACGGGTAAAGATATCAAGCAACCTTCTTATCTATATGGTACGATACACCTTATTAATAAGGATGATTTTTTCTATCCCGAAGGTACAATGGCAGCATTAGATGCAACTGAAGATATCGTATTCGAGATAGATATGGATGATATGAATGATATGTCGAAACAGATGGGGATGCTCGGTAAGATTTTCATGAAGGATGGTGTTACACTTAAAGATTTATTGTCGGAAGAGGAGTATAGTTTGGTCAATAATCATTTTAAAGACATGGGACTACCGATGATGATGTTAGAAAAGTTTAAGCCTATGTTCCTAACAGTTTTTGCATCTGGTGATATGGATATGAGCGATATGATCAATGGTGGTGGAATGGGCGGTGATGTAAAGTCTTACGAAATGGAGTTCTATGATCTAGCACAAAAAATGGACAAGGAAGTAGAAGGACTAGAGACCATAGAATATCAACTAGAGGTTTTTGAAAAAATACCTTACAAAGATCAGGCAAAGATGCTTGTAGAAGCTATCAAAAGTGCTGACATAGGTAGTGATCAATTTGATGAAATGGTACAGATGTATAAGCAGCAGCAGATTACAGCTATGGTAACTATGATAGGCGACGAAGAGCAATCTATGGGAGAATATGAAGATATCTTGCTGAAGGAAAGAAATATGAACTGGATTCCTCTTATGGCTGCTAAAATGACTTCGGAACCGACCTTTTTCGCTGTAGGGGCTGGTCACCTTGCGGGTAAAAATGGTGTCATCAAATTGCTCAAAAAGGAAGGATATAAACTTACACCAGTAAGCCAGGTTAAGAAGTAGGATGCCTACAATTATAGAAATAAATAATAAAACGCCAAAGATAGATTCGTCCGTTTGGGTAGCAAGTAATGCAACAGTAACAGGGGATGTATTTATAGGAGCACATAGCAGTGTTTGGTTTCAGGTAGTGATAAGAGGTGATGTAAATAAGATCATGATAGGAGAGAAAGTAAATATCCAAGATGGTGCTATCGTTCATGGAACAACGGGTAAAGGCGATACAATTATAGGAGATTCTGTGACGATAGGTCATCGAGCTATTATCCATGGTTGTCAGATTGCTAATAATGTTCTTATCGGCATGGGAGCAATTATCCTGGATGATGCTCAGATACAAGAAAATGTAGTTGTAGGAGCAGGTTCCGTTGTTACTCAAGGCAAAATCTTAGAATCCGGATTCTTATATGCAGGCGTTCCTGCGAAAAAAATAAAACCTCTAAATCCAGACCAATCTAAGATGTACACCTCACTATCTGCTGAGGCTTATGTAAACTATGCAGCCTTGTATAAGGAACAAGGGGCATAGCCTATAATTTTACGCTTCGTTTGCTGATTTTCTAATTGACATAGTATTTCTTACACTTTCGGTCAATTATAGCTGCATTATGAACACTCCTTTTTATATTTGCGGTCTTAGTTTCAAAAAATCGTAGAAAGATGGTATTATCTAGAAATTCTATTTTGTTATTTGTGGCCCTGATGATCTTTGGTTCTTGTGGTGAAGATAAGCCCAAGCAGCTATCAGGTGAGCTTTTCTCAAGAATGAGTCCTGATCAGACAGGAATAGATTTTAGGAATGATCTTATGGAAGATATTTACAGCGCTTGGAATGTCTTATCCTACGAATATTATTACAATGGTGCAGGCGTATCTCTGGGAGATATAAATAATGATGGATTGCTAGATGTTTTTTTTACAGGTAATACTTCTCCTAATAAATTATATCTCAATAAGGGTAATTTCAAATTTGAAGATATAACAAAATCTGCAGGCATCTTACCTGCTGGCTGGTCTACTGGTTCTACCATAGCTGACGTGAATAATGATGGAAGACCAGATATCTATGTATGCCAAGCTGGTCCAGATAAGGTAGCTAATAAGAGAAGAAATTTACTTTACATAAATCAGGGTAACAGCAAATTTGTAGAGCAGGCAAAACAATATGGTCTAGATGATCCTAATCTCAGCACACAGGCTGCATTTTTTGATATGGATAAGGATGGAGATCTGGATTGTTATGTGATGAATGAATCTTTTTATTTCAGAGTTCCGCTTGGTGATGTACTTAAGGATATAGAGAACAAAACAAAGTTGAGACAGGCTAGTGGTAAAATGTTCCGTAATGATGGAGGAAAGTTTACGGACATAACAGAAAAAGCAGGAATGCTTAGATATGGTTACGGGCTAGGACTAGTTGTAAGTGATATCAATGAAGATGGCTATCCTGATGTATATGTAGCTAACGATTACAGTGTTCCGGATATGATGTATATCAATCAGAAAGATGGAACCTTCAAAGATGAGATAAAGGATAGGACAAAACAAATATCTTGGTTTAGCATGGGCGTAGATATTGCAGATGTAAATAATGATTTACATAAAGATATTGCAGTAGTAGATATGGCGACAGGTGATCACATAAGAGGAAAAACATTGATGGCTTCTATGAACCCTCAGCTTTTTCAGATGACCCTTGATCTAGGTTATCAGAGACAACATATGTTCAATGCTTTCCAGATTAACGATGGTAGTGACAATTATAATAATCTTGCGGGAATGTATAAGCTCTTAAAAACAGAATGGAGTTGGGCTTCTTTGATTGCAGATTTTGATAATGATGGATACAAGGATTATTTTGTTTCTAATGGTTACAGAAGATATTCTCGAGATAACGATTCTAGAATAAGATTACGTAAGGCTAGAGAAGCAAACGGTGGAAATGTTCCTAATCATCTAAGGAAAGAATTATTCGATCAGATACCTCAAATCCCTATAGAGAATGTAGTGTATCACAATAAGAAAGGACAGAAGTTTGAAGAGGTTGGAGCAGACTGGGGAATCAACGATGCAGGTTACTCTAACGGTGCAGCATATGGTGATTTAGATAATGATGGAGACTTAGATCTTATTGTAAACAATATCGACGATGCAGCCTTTGTATATAGAAATAATAGTAATGGATCTAATAATTACTTAACTGTCCAGCTAAGTTCTCCTAAAGCAAAAGAAGGAGCTTATGTAGTAGTAAAAAATGGAGATAATAAACAATTGTTGGAATATGGAACTGTAAGAGGGTTTCAGTCAACGGTCACGAATCTACTTCATTTCGGACTAGCTGATAGTAAAGTTGTAGATGAGCTTACTGTGGTATGGCCTGATAAGAAATTTCAAAAATTAGCTAATGTAAAAATCAACCAAAAATTAATTCTTAAGCATAAGAATGCGCAAGGAAATTACCAAAAAGAAAAAGCGAATTCAGAAGTAGATTTTGTAATGGAGTCAGATAAACTATTTATGCATAAAGAGAATGCTTATGATGATTTTGTAACGGAAATATTAGTACCTTTTAAGCAGTCTACTTTAGGGCCGTTTATGAGTCATGCTGATGTAAATGGTGATGGCAAATTAGATTTTTATATAGGAGGTGCCAAGGGGCAATCAGGTAGTTTGTTTTTACAGCAGGCTGACGCAAACTTTAAAGCTTCTAGTTCTCAGCCATGGACTTCTCATAAGAATAGTGAAGACCTAGGATCGCATTTTTTCGATGCAGATGGCGATGGTGATCTAGACTTATATGTTGTCAGTGGTGGTAATGATTTTGCGATAGGAGATAAGTTGTTACAGGATAGATTATATATCAACAATGGTAATGGAAATTTCAGTTACAATTCGTCTGCACTACCTAGCATGTTAGATAGTGGATCTAGGATTAAGAGTGCTGATATAGATGGTGATGGTGACTTAGACTTGTTTGTTTGCGGAAGACTTATGCCCAAAAATTATCCGCGAACTGGAAGAAGTTATTTGTTAGAAAATAATAATGGAAAATTTACAGACGTGACCTTTAACTGGTCAGAAGAGCTGATGAATCCTGGCTTAGTCAACGATGCAATATGGACGGATTTAAATGGTGATGGAAAGCAAGATCTTGTATTGACAGGAGAATGGATGTCAGTAAGATCATTTGTGAATACTGGTTCAGCTTTAGAAGAGTCTTCGGAGTATTTTGATTCAGATCTTAAAGGTTGGCATTTCAAGATACAACAGGCAGATCTTGATGGAGATGGAGATCAGGATTTTGTAGTAGGAAATCTAGGATTGAATTCTAAGTTTTCGGCAAGCAAGGAACATCCTTTTCAAGTATTAGCAAATGATTTTGATGGTAACGGTACCTGCGATATTGTTCTAGCTAAAGATTATAAAGGTAAGACTGTTCCTGTAAGAGGTAGAGAATGTTCTTCTCAGCAGATGCCTTTTATACTCGATAAATTTAAAACCTATAATGAGTTTGCTAATGCCAGTGTAGAGGATATTCTAGGTGCTGATAAGATAAAGGAAGGACTACAGTTATCTGTCAATAATTTTAACTCCGGGATATATATTAATGAGGGCGGAAAGTATACTTTTCAAGCTTTACCTTTCCAAGCGCAAGCATTTCCAGTAATGGGTATAGTTACAGAAGATGTGAACAGTGATGGAAAAATGGATATCGTTCTGGCTGGAAATATCTATAATATGGAAATAGAAACACCAAGGCTAGATTCAGGAGATGGACTTATTTTGCTGGGAGATGGTAAGTTAGGATACACGCCACTTAAGGCTGTCGATACAGGTTTTAAGGCCTCTAAAGATGTCAAAGATATTTTGGCCCTGGATACTGCAGGAGGAAAAAAGGCACTCCTGATTGCTAATAATAATGGGCCACTGGAAATTTTTAAATTCTAATCAATTGCTTTATTAGTTATAAGGCGTAATTAAGTTTCTATTGAATCTAAAAAAGAACTACATTAGAGCAGGATTTTCTTCTTGGCTACTGCTGTTTTTTCTGAGCCTTATATGGGGAAGTTCTTTTATACTGATCAAAAAATCTTTACTGGCTTTTTCTCCTCTAGAAGTTGGGGCTCTTAGGATAGGTATTGCCTCACTGGCCTTTCTTCCTTTTCTTCTTAAACAACTCAAAGATGTTCCTTGGCATAATATAAAATACTTCATTATAGTAGGATTTGCTGGAAGTGGAATTCCTGCTTTTCTTTATGCCATTGCCCAGACTCAGGTTGACAGTAGTGTGGCTGGAGTGCTTAATAGTTTGACACCCATATTTACGCTACTAATAGGTCTAATTATTTTCAAAGCTGCGTTTAAGTGGTTGCAATTGTGGGGAATAGTCCTTGGGTTTCTAGGTGCCTGTCTCCTTATTATCTTGCGCAATGGCTGGCAATTATCTGCGGAGGTAAACTTTGCCTTACTCATAGTTATTGCGACAATCTGCTATGGTGTCAGTGTGAATGTTGTTAACTATAAACTAAGCGCTTACAAACCCTTGCTGATCAGTAGTATCTCATTTATCTTGACGGGCCCTCTAAGTTTTATATATCTATTGACAACAGATGTTTTTACAGATGTGATGCAGCATCCCGATGGATACCTATCCTTAATATCTATTTTGGTACTTTCCTTAGTGGGTACTTTTTATTCCACTATTATTTTCTACAAGCTCGTGCAGAATACGAATCCAGTTTTCGCCTCTTCTGTCAGTTTTGTCATTCCTATTGTCGCACTGCTATGGGGATATGTAGACGGAGAGATCCTAAGCATCTACCATGTTATAAGCATGGTGTGCATACTAGTAGGTGTCCTCTTTATCAGAAAAGCAAAGTAGGAGCAGCAATATCTATGTTTTTACCTGTGATCGAAGCCTCAGTTTTTTTAAAATCTAGAATTGGATTAACTATTTCTAACCGAAAATTTTACCTAGACTTAACATAGGATTTTCTGTTTTCTATTTTAATTACCCTATTTTAGGAGAATAGATTATATGACAGAAACTTAGCAATTCAAAACATAGTTTACATTCAACACAGCTATTGTAAGTCATTATGAGCAACTATTATATTCATAGGATTTCTAAATTCTATGATAATTATTTTATATTTTACTAATCATAAAATCCATTAGAGATGAAAATTTTACAAAATTCTTTATTCTTTATTCTTTAACAGCTTTTCTGCGCTCCATGCCCAGTGTGACCTAGTAGTAATTGGGATGCCTGTTTTTACTTGCGATAATGGCGGAACGCCTAATGATATAAGCGATGATACTTACACTGCTGTGGTTAGTCCTTTCAATACAGAGAGCGATATAGCGCTACCAGACGTAAGTTATGGTCCCTTTAACGTTACAGACGGAGACCAAACTGTAACGCTTACAGACCCCAATGATACAAGTTGTACAGGAACGTATACAATTGTAGCTCCTGCTCATTGTGATCCTTTTAGTTGTCCAGATTATGATATTTGCATTGACCTTGTATCTGAAGATGGTTGCAATGCAACTTATCATATTACGATAGATGTGGAATCTAGCACTGAATATTTCATGAGTGATTTTCAAGTTAGCTTTTTTGTTGGTGGAAATGGAACTGTTACGTCTCAAGGCTTTATTAATCCCAACGGTCCACTTTCTAGTAATTTAGTATTACTAACAGGAAATTCAACTTCAGTGACGTTATCTCAAGGAGCTGGTATTTCTTCATTAGACTTAGATGGGATATTACCTAGTATATCTATTGAAGTCCAAGGTAATGCAGGTTTATGCGTTTCTGTGGGAACAAATACTGGAGGAGGAATATTTTTTGACGGTATGCCGTGTCTTTTAGACTTGACTTGTCAAACGAATATGGAATTTTGCCCTACTGGACAATTAGTAGATGGTCAGATAACTACACTTTCTAACAGTGTTGGACCTTGTCCAAATACGAATGGTCTTGGTATTGAGGGGGCTGATGTTGTTGTAAGCAATAATAATGGTTCATGTTCTTCTATAAGTGATATTAGTGGCAGATATGGATGCAACCTATGTGAAGATTCTAGCTATGATATTTGTGTTACTACAACCTGCGATGAACCTTGTGGATTAGAGAATGCAGATGTTATGCAAATGCAACAAATTCTAAATGGCGGAGCTATAACAGCAGAAGTAAAATTTAAAGGTGATCTAAATCTAGACGGTCAGTTTTCCGCATTTGACAGGGGATTAGCAATTAAGAAACTTAATGGTCAAGATGTTTCAAATTTTGTAAGGTCATGGTGTAGATTTGTTCCGCTAGCAGATTATACCGACGCTGTAAATGGAGTGCAAAATACTATCGATATCGACGAATGTTTCGCAACTACAACCCCTGAGCTGAGTGTGGACTTTTATAGATTTGCATTGGGAGATTTTAACGGTTCTTGCGATGATTGTACGCACAATGATGGAACAGGACCATTCCCAATAACTGTGGAACAGGGTAGTGAATATGCGTTGTTTGATGTTGAACAAGATATAGATTTAGAATCTTTTATTTTTGATATTACATTAAATGAAAACATGATTATTTCTTCTATAGAAAGTAATATACAAGGGATTAAGTATGCTATAAATGAGAATACACTTAAAATTTCTTGGTTTCCAGATAAAGCTGCCAATTTGAGACTAAGAAAAGGTGATGAACTTTTTAAAATTTTAGGAGCAGGAATAGATAAGGGAATTACCGTCATCAAACAACAGTCGTTTTTACTCGATAGTAAAAACGAAATATACCAGATAAGTAGGGTAGATTATAGAAGTAATTTATCAAATAAATCCAAAATTCTTAGAATAGGAAATCATAATGAAATCAACTTAGATCATCGATCAGAAAAAGCTTTTGTATCCATCTATAAGCTAAACGGTATCTTATTAAATAACCAAGATATTGTTTTAGACCAATACAATACTATGGACTATAGCGATACTTTTGCAGATGGTATTTACATAGTGCAAGTAAGAACAACTTACGATGAGATCGTTCGTAAGATTGTTGTAATGAACCCATAATGAGTATTATGGTAGAATTCTATAAAAAAACTATAGTAATAATACTAATATTTTGTTGTGCTTGGGAACCATCCCTGGCACAACAATCTTATGTGCTTGCAAGACAGAAAAACAATGACCATGATGATGATCAATATGCCATAATGGAATTTAATGTTTTAACTGGAGAGCGTGATATTTTATTTGAGCTGATAGCTAATCGTTTTGCGCACTCGAATGAGACTGGATGGACAAGGATTATGTATAGCTTTGAATTCAGCAATGATATGCAGCAAGTTTATTTTTTAGAAAGAGAAGGAGATTTATATAAATATGATATTGCAAGTGATGAGCTGACGTATATAATGGATTTAACACCTGCTACAACACCGTTCAATATTCATTTTCATACACTAACCTTTCAATTAGACAGGGTAAATGATAGTATACTTTTGGTTTCAGGATACACCTATGGCTTATACAATGAGAACACACAGTCTTTTACACAAACCTATGTAGTGCCCGATTTTCCTTCAGCATCTTTACCTAGACAAATGGAAATTGTCGCAACGAGAACAGCTAGGCACAAAGATGGTTTTGTATATAATGGAGGATGTGTCTGTCTGAACCAAGCGGATATAAATGACCCGAATCAGAATGTGGTTCTTTTTGATTATGATGTTACTCCAGATATAAGCGTAGCCTTAGAAAATATTGTCTCTTATCAGTATGATTGTGATAGTACACAATTGTATTTTGTTGATGTTGCGGATTCTCTGAGAATCTGGGAAATAGATGAAGAGAATGGTGATCTCAGTCTCTATGATGCCTATTGTAATTTTTCAGTAAAGCACGAATATGCTTTATCAGATGTGCAACACTACAACGCCACCCCCTGGGAAGACTGTCAGCGTCTGATAGATCTAGACGAAGATGATAGCAGTGGAGCGATCAACATCGATTATAACAATGATAGTCTGTGTGTCCATACGGATATATCGATCGTAGATATAGATGTACAGCTAAAGAACGAGCAAGTGCTAGACAGTATAGTGATCTATATAGCGCAGCCCCTAACTGGACAGCGAGTAGAAATACAATCGGGTAATTACAATATCTTACGACAGTCGGATAGCTACCTAAGTATTATCGATAATGGTACAACCAGTCTCCTAGAACTGGAGCAAGCGTTGATCTCGGCAAGGTATATCGATGATCAGCCTTACAGATCAGGAGATATAGAAATAATATTTGAGCCATGGTATAGGGGAGTTGCAGGAACGGCAGCCATTTCTTATTTACATATTCCAGAAATACCGTATGCTGGAGAAGATATATTTCTCGAGTTCTGTGTAGAAGAATTAGTAATAGACCTGGCTGATTTGTTAGAACCTAATGTTACAGAAGGTTTTTATTATACTAAGGAAGGAGTTCCGCTATCTAATTCTATTGTAGATCTTTTCATAGAACAGGAATTATCACTGATATACATAAGTGGGAGCGAGCAATGTATAGATACGGCTTGTATAGAGGTGCTTGTACATCCATTGCCAGAAACTATAATGATAGAAGATATAGTTCTATGTGAGGGGGATAGTATGACGATCGATCTCAGTGCACTAGATGGCCAGATAATCTGGTCTGACGGTAACGAAGAGAAAATAAGGACCCTGCAAGAAGCAAGCGACTACAGTTATGATCTTATGGATGCCTTCGGTTGCATAACTACAGAAAGTTTTTCGCTTAGTTACGTATCTATAGAAGTACAAGAAGAAATAATGGAAGTAGAGATATGCGCAGGAGAAAGCTACTCCTATAACGGTCAGATCTATGAGCAAGACACTTATCTTGTAGACACTATTCAGTCGGTCCAAGGATGTGATTCTCTTATCAGCGGTTTATCCCTGACGGTAATAGAAGAAATCGATATCATGCTAGAAGGGGCTATGCAATTCTGCGAGGGCGCAACTACGATGATAGAGCTTGTTTCTGAGCATGCTGCGGTGTATCTAGACGATGCACTCATCACTGGTGATATAGAATTCAGTGAGGCGGGAACTTATGTATTGCGGGTAGAAGATATAGACGGATGTGCAGAGGAAATGGTAATAGAAATAAGCAGTTATCCTGAGCCAGCGATAGAGTTAGTAGATATCAGTAACTTAGAATTTGTAGAAACGCAAGAAATAGATGTTAGTTATATAGGAGACCTTGTACGTTATACCTGGTTGCCTACAGAAGGGCTTTCGTGTTATGATTGTCCCTTTCCTGCCTTGATAGAACCAGGCATAGAACAGTATACCATCGAGATAGAAGATATACATGGTTGTATATCCAGAGAAACGCTAAATATTTCCTACAAAGAAAATGCCTACTATCTGCCTAATGTGATATCTACATTCGCTGATGACGAGGTCAATAGATCTTTCCATCTGATGAGCAATCAGCAAGTCTTGTATGATATGATCATCTATGACAGATGGGGGAATGTGATGTACGAGGCAGAAGGACTTTTTGCTAATGAGCCCTCTACAGGATGGATACCCGATGACAACATAAAGGCTAGAGTCTACGTATATATGGTGAAGGTCTACGACGGACAACAGGAGCAAGTTTTATCGGGAAGTCTAACACTAGTCTATTAGGAAAAAATATAATGCAACCACAAGCTGAATCAAAGGTCTTGCCATTACGAATGTAGCTCCATCTGTATTATCCATTCTCAATTATCAATTGTTCATTATCCATTCTTTTCAATTATAAATCCTATTTTCGCACAAACGAATGTAATTTATAATGGCTGAAGTAAAAATGTTCTCCGGTACTGAATCTAACTATCTTGCTGAGAAAATAGCAGATTTTTATGGATATGAGTTAGGGAACTGCGAAGTTAAAAGATTCTCCGATGGAGAAATGCAACCCATCATCAATGAGTCTGTGAGAGGGTCTTATGTTTTTTTCATACAATCTACCTTTGCTCCAGCTGATAACTTCATGGAGTTGTTGCTAATGATTGATTCAGCCAAAAGAGCTTCTGCAGGATATATTACAGCAGTTATTCCATACTTCGGTTATGCAAGACAGGATAGAAAAGATAAACCAAGAGTTCCTATTTCAGCAAAATTGCATGCTAGCTTATTAGAGGCAGCAGGAGCTCACAGGATAATGACGATGGATTTCCATGCAGATCAGATCCAGGGATTTTTTGATATACCAGTAGATCATCTTAAAAGTGAGGCGATATATATTCCTTATCTTAAAGGTCTAGATTTATCTAATACTACCTTTGCCTCTCCAGATGTAGGAGGAGTGAAGAGAGCTAGAAGTTATGCTAAATATTTTAACAGAGATCTTGTAATCTGTGATAAAGAAAGAAGAATTGCAAACCAGGTAGCTAAAATCACAGTAATCGGTGATGTAAAAGGAAAAGATGTTATCCTTATAGATGATATTGCAGATACAGCAGGAACGCTTTCCAAGGCATCTGAAGCGCTTATGGAAAAAGGAGCTAGTAGTGTAAAAGCCTTATGTACACATCCTGTACTATCGGGTAGTGCCTATGAAAACATAGATAATTCTGCACTTACAGAGCTAGTTGTTACTGATACTATACCACTTACACAGAAAAGCGATAAAATAAAAGTCCTCTCGTGTTCGAAGTTATTTGCTAAAGCCATAAGAAATACGCATGAGTATAAATCTATAGCAGCATTATTTGTTGAATAAAAGGTAGGTTTTACACCAATATTTATTTATCTTTGCAATCCTTTAGAAAAATAATGTTATGCAAGTAGTAAGCTTTACAGGAACAGAACGTTCCGAAATGGGAAAGAAAGGTAGAAGAACAGCTAAGAAATTAGGTGTTATTCCTGCTGTAATATATGGTGGAACAGAAAAGCCTCAACACTTTTCTGTGAAGATTAATGAAGTCAAAGGTCTAATCTATACACCTGATTTTAAGATGGGTGAAGTGGAATTAGGAGGTTCAAAGGTGAAATGTATTGTAAAAAGCCTTCAAACACATCCTGTAACTGATGAAATCATGCATATCGATTTTCTTCAAATGATAGACAATCATGCTTTTAAAGCTGAAGTTCCTATCCGTTTTAAAGGTGTTTCTCCTGGAGTAAAGGAAGGTGGTAAGTTATCTCAGTTTATGAGAAGAGCTAAAATCAAAACGACTCCTGAGAACATGGTAGATGAATTATACGTAGATATTTCTGAGCTAACACTAGGTAATTCTGTGAGAGTAAGAGATCTCGAAGTAAGTGATAAAATAGAAGTGCTCAATAATCCTGCAACGCCTATAGCTATAGTAGAAGTGCCTAGAGCACTTAAAGCTGAAGAAGCTGCAGAGGAAGCTGCTGCAGATGCACCGGCTGAAGGAGAAGCTCCTGCTGAAGAAGCGGCAGCTGCTGAGTAAAAGATTATTATTTTCCTCGAAACTAAGGGAGATACTTCTTAATAGAGTATCTCCCTTTCTTTTTCTAATTTCACATAATGGAAAAAAAATTAAGCATATCTTATATCCAATATGATATTGTATGGGAAGCTCCTAAGGAGAATTTACAAATTATAGAATCTATCCTACCTGAAGATATAGATACGGATATACTGATTCTACCTGAAATGTTCTCTACTGGTTTTTCGATGAACCCAGCAGCTATGGCTGAAACGATGAGCGAAAGTACAGTGCAATGGATGATAGACTTAGCTAACAGGATCGATGCGCTAGTTATCGGTAGTATAATTATAAAAGAACAAGCTAACTACTATAATAGATTGTTAACATGTTATCCTGATGGAAAGATCCACTACTATAATAAGAAGCATCTCTTCGGAGAAGATTATGAACAGAAAGAATATACAGCTGGCAATGATATATTGATTACAGAATACAAAGGATGGAAGATATGTCCCCTTATCTGCTATGACCTTAGATTCCCGGTATGGAGTCGCAACACCCAGGACTATGACCTACTTATCTATATAGCAAGTTGGCCAGAGACTAGGGTACACCACTGGAATACATTGCTCAAAGCTCGGGCAATAGAGAATCAATCTTATGTCGTTGGTGTCAATAGAATAGGTCATGATGGACTACGACTGGATTATAAGGGCTATTCTCAGCTTATATCTTATGATGGACAGATCCTACAACATGCACAGGAGAAACAAGGAATTTTCCATACGATTATCGACGATAATCATTTGACATACAGGTCTAAACTAAATTTTTTAAAGGACAGAGAAAAGTTCACAATGAACTAGGCATGAATATTGTACATATTAGATAAATACTTAATATAAAATTCCCAGTGCAGTCTAAATTACACTGGGACATTAACTAATTCTTATTAAACTTATCTAGAAATGAGACACTACAGTATACTGCAATCTCCCTATAAAGAGAACGGTCTTAGAGCCAAATTGCTGCTTCCGCTATTTATCTTGTTTGTTATTTTTCTTCTTAGCTCTTGTTCGAGTTCTAAGGATTATATGACTAAGACGCGTAGATCTACACTTAAAACTAGTCGAAAATCTACGGTAAAAAATAGTTATTCTAACAGAGTCAAAATAGCAGATTATGCTAAAAACTTTTTAAAAACACCTTACCGGTATGCAGGCAAGACTCCCGATGGATTTGATTGTTCGGGTTTTACCTCTTTTGTTTTTAGAAATTACGGAATAGAAATCGGAAGTTCTTCTAGAGAACAAGCTAAATCTGGTAAATCCAAAAAACTAGGTATGGCAGAAAGGGGTGATCTAGTATTTTTCGGTAATAATAATAAGGTCTCCCATGTTGGTATGGTATACGCTATAGAAGATAATGATGTGATGATGATACACGCTTCTTCATCAAGAGGAGTAATGATAACTAACTTGTCGGAGTCAGAATACTGGCAGAAAAAATTACTATTTGCTAGAGATGTAATGTCAACCACAAGGAATGAATTGGCATTTAGATGAACCTTTGTCCCAAATAATATATTGATATAACTGATGAAAAGCTTAATAAAGCGAATAAAATACTTTTTTTATACTATATTCGGGCATCCAGAAAAAATTCAACAAATGATAAATCTTATACTCTTCGGTCCTCCGGGTTCAGGGAAAGGAACACAAGCGGCAAAGTTGGTCGAAAAATACAATCTCCTACATATTTCTACAGGAGATTTATTTAGATATGAGATAGGAAATAAGACGCCTCTAGGAGTAGAAGCAAAATCTTATATGGATAAAGGGGAGCTTGTTCCAGATTCTGTAACCATAGGAATGCTTAAAAATAAGGTTAATGCAAACCCTGAAGTTGCTGGATTTATTTTTGACGGTTTTCCAAGAACTATTCCACAGTCAGAGGCATTAGATGCCTTCCTAAAAGAAAAAGGATCTTCAGTAACAGGCCTGCTTTCTCTGAAGGTAGATGATGACGAACTTGTCAGCAGACTTCTAGAGAGAGGGAAGACATCAGGGAGAAAAGATGATAGTAACGAAGAAATTATTCGTAATAGAATAGTAGTTTATAATAAGGAAACATCTCCAGTATATAATTACTATAATGAACAAGGCTTAGCAGCAGAAATAAAAGGTGTAGGAACCATAGATGAAATATTTGCTTCTCTATCCACTGCCGTAGAAAATTATAGCTAAAAGAAATAAGCCTATGGCTGATCAAAATTTTATAGACTACGTAAAAATATGTTGTAGATCCGGTGCTGGTGGTGCGGGATCTTCTCATTTTTATCGGGATAAGCGAACGGCTAAGGGTGGTCCCGATGGTGGTGACGGAGGACGAGGTGGTCATATTATACTGAGAGGTAACAAACAACTATGGACCTTACTGCCGATAAAATATAGAAAGCATGTTATTGCGGGAAATGGTGGTAATGGAACAGGTAATAATAGTTCAGGTTCTTACGGAGAAGATATAGTTTTAGAAGTTCCTCTAGGTACTGTAGCTAAGGATGATGAGACAGGAGAAACGATGTTTGAGATCACAGATGATGGAGAAGAAAGAGTAATCCTTTATGGCGGAAGAGGTGGACTAGGAAATACAAACTTCAAGTCTTCTACAAACCAATCGCCCCAATATTCTCAGCCTGGAGAGCCAGGACAGGAGTCATGGAAAATATTAGAGCTTAAAGTGCTGGCTGATGTTGGTCTAGTTGGTTTTCCTAATGCTGGAAAATCTACCTTACTAGCAGCTGTATCTGCTGCTAAACCAAAGATTGCCAATTATGCATTCACAACACTAACACCTAACCTTGGAATTGTTGCCTACAGAGATCACCGTTCGTTTATCATGGCTGATATTCCTGGGATTATAGAAAATGCTCACCTAGGTAAGGGGCTAGGTCTACGATTTCTAAGGCATATAGAAAGAAACTCTGCTCTGCTTTTTGTCATACCAGCAGATTCTAAAAATATAAACGAAGAGTATAAAATCCTTCTTAACGAAATCGAAAAATACAATCCAGAGTTACTAGATAAAAAGCGCGTCTTAGGTATTTCTAAATCTGATATGTTAGATGAAGAAATGAAAGAACTTATTCTCGAAGATGTAAATATCAAAATTCCTCATCTATTTTTCTCATCTGTTTCTCAAGAAGGCATTCCTCAGCTAAAGGATATGATATGGAATGCTATAGAGTCTGAATAGTATTTCCTTAAATTTCGAATTATGAAAAAGCAAGAATCATCTTACTGGACAACTAAGAAATCTGAAGCTGTACTTTCTATGCCACTCTTTAATATAAGGAAAGACGCTATCGTAAATGAGCGTACACAGAAAGCACTAGATATTACGGTTATGGAAGCTGCTCCCTGTGTCAATGTTATAGCCATCACAACAGATAAGAAGATTGTATTTGCAAGACAATATAGATTTGGTATTGCAGAAGAGACAATAGAATTACCTGGAGGTATCATAGAAGATGGTGAAACACCTTTAGAGGCTGCTCAAAGAGAACTAGAAGAAGAAACTGCATATGTAGGTAAGAGGTGGGAATATCTAGGAAAGGTAGCCTCTAATCCTGTATTTATAAATAGCTATATCCATCATTGTATAGTATATGATGCTAGTCCTACCGGTAATTTAAGTTTTGATGATGGGGAACATGTGATTACAGAGTTGCACACAGAAGAGGAAGTTAAATCTATGATTACTTCTGGGACGTTCCAGCATCCACATACGCTTAGTTTGTTGGCAAGATATTTTATAAAGTAATCTTTATCTATTAACCAACTAAATTTTGCGTATTCCCTTATAATAGTAAGGCTATAGAAGCAAAGAAAATCACTATGTTTCTTTTTTAATATTATACTACTAAATCTTAAATAGAAAAATAGTAAGAAAAGATGGCTGAATAAAGGATCAAGTCAGGAAAACGTTTGATCTTTTTAAGTGATTCGTAGATGATTTAAATGATTCTACAGATTTATTTATTTAGGACCATTATTTCTGATTTTCTTAAACTAGAAATATCCTTATTTCTAATCTCAATTTTTCAAAATGAAGTATTTGATTCTTGTGATATCGACTAGCTTACTTTTTATTTTTATACATCTGTGCAAGAAAAAACAGCAATCTTAGAACCTGTCCATCCCGATCGAGGAGCGGTAGAAAAAGTTATCCAGAATTATTTCGATGGTTGGCTTACTGGAGATACAACCCTAATAGGTTCAGCGATGCATAGTAGCTGTCATCTTAAATTTGTAAAAGATGGAAAGTTAGATATGAGAAACAGAACGCAATATCTAAGCGGGTTCGAACCTAGGCCAAGATTAGAAAATGCAGAAGGAAGAATTATTTCCATTAATATAACTCGAACAGCAGCTGAAGCAAAAATAGAACTGGAAACTGAGAATCGAATTTTCACTGATTATTTTAATCTTTTGAAAGAAGGAGATAGGTGGTATATTACTGATAAAGTATCTACTAATATCGGGAAGTAGGTAATGATATTTATCCGTTACATGCAAGCGTGTGCTCTGAATGGAAACCAAGACGATTGATTAAGTCAAATAAACTTGGAGACCAATGCTGTAATTAAGATGGAGGAAGGCCCTCCGTAGACGCTGTACAGGCGGAGTCTACAAATCGCCTTTAGGTGCTGAAGAAGTGATTCTTTGGTATTGAGCGTAAAAGGAAAAGGCTTGGT